>NZ_AVPT01000003.1 GCF_000768335.1 Lysobacter arseniciresistens ZS79 | reverse complement strand
AGTAGGGAAACTGGAAGACATAAGGCGTTAGACCGTCGTGGAGAGGCCATGAAGCATCAAGCACAGTGGAGACGAGCGGGTCTCGTTCTCGTAGTTTTGGGCTTCTTCTCTTGGACAACTTATCTGCGTGTTGGCCAAGAGCGCGGAATCGTCCACTACCTGCTGAAGAATGGATTTAACTCTCTTGCTGCGCTATCTATTTCGGTTGGAGTAGCAGCTGTTATCGCTGTTCATCTCTACAGAAAGAATAGGTAGTGGTGGCCGGCCGCAGGTCTAACAGATCATCCAAACCGCGGCCGCTTCGCGGCTCGCCTTGATTCTAGTGTTGGACCAATGCCCCCCCCGGCTCGTACCTGGCGCACTGATCCCCGGAACTGATCGCCCCCCCCTGGCGGCGCACCGGATTATTCCGACCCCGCGCCCGGACACAGGATGATCCCTTCCGCTATGGCGACGTGACAGGCTCTCCCTGTCGATGCCGCGACGCCCTCTCCTTCCCGCGCGCATCCCTCAAGGACGAGGCCATGTCGCTCCCGAAACTCCTGCTGTCACTCTGCCTCGCCGTCGTCCCGGCGGTCTGCGTGGCCGCCACGCCGCCGCGGGTGATGCTCGCGAGTACCTACGAGGCCGGGATCGCGGTCGACGAGTACTGGGTCAGCGAGAAGCTCGACGGCGTGCGCGGGCGCTGGGACGGGCAGCGCCTGTGGACGCGCGGCGGGCAGCCGATAGCCGCGCCGGCGTGGTTCACCAAAGGCTGGCCCGCGACGCCGATGGACGGCGAACTGTGGCTCGGGCGGGGCCGGTTCGAGGACGTGAGCGTGCTGGTCCGGCTCGGTACTCCGGACGCCCCGGCCTGGCGCGGCCTGCGCTTCATGGTGTTCGACCTGCCGGCGCATGGCGGCCGTTTCGGCGCGCGCGTCGAGGCGATGCGGTCATTGCTGGGCAAGGCCGCGGTGCCGTGGCTGCAGCCGGTAAAGCAGTACCGGGTCGCGGATGCCGCGGCGCTGGACCGCATGTTCGACGCTGTCGTCACCGCCGGCGGTGAGGGATTGATGCTGCACCATCGCGACGCGCGTTACGGCGCCGGCCGCAGCGAGTGGCTGCTGAAATACAAACCCTACGACGATGCCGAAGCGCGCGTGGTAGGGCATACGGCGGGCACCGGCAAGTACACCGGCATGCTCGGGGCGCTGGTGGTCGAGCGGCCGGACGGGTTGCGGTTCCGGCTCGGCAGCGGTTTCAGTGATGCGCAGCGCGCGGACCCGCCGCCGCTGGGAGCGTGGGTGACATACCGCCACAACGGACTGACGACCAACGGCGTGCCGCGGTTTGCACGGTTCCTGCGGGTACGGCATGAGTTTCCGCCGCCCGACCCCGAAGGCTGAAACCGGTCTGGCGCCTAGCTCCGCGCCGGGCCGCCGCCCAGCAGCGCCTCCAGCACGGCCATGCGCGCCGCGACGCCGTTGCTCACCTGCCGCAGGACCAGCGACTGCGGGCCATCGGCGACCTCGTCGGTGATCTCGATGCCGCGGTTGATCGGCCCGGGGTGCATCACCAACGCGTCCGGCCGCGCACGCGCGAGGCGCCGGGCATCGAGGCCGTAGTCGCGGTGGTACTCGTCGATCGACGCAACCAGCCCTTCGTCCATCCGCTCGCGCTGCAGCCGCAGCATCATGATCGCGTCGACCCCTTCCAGCGCGGCGTCGAGGTCTTGGCTGACGGTGCAGCCGTCGAGGGTGGCGTCGTCGGGCAGCAGCGCGCGCGGGCCACAGACGCGGACCTCGCCGGTACCGAGCGCGTGCAGCGCATGCAGGTCGGAGCGCGCCACCCGCGAGTGCTTCACGTCGCCGACGATCAGCACCTTCAGCCCGCTGAAGTCGGCGCCCTTGGCCTGGCGCAGGGTCAGCATGTCGAGCAGGCCCTGGGTCGGGTGGGCGCTGCGGCCGTCGCCGGCGTTGACCAGCGCCGTGCCGGGCGCGGCGGCCTCGGCCAGCGCAGCCACGGCGCCGTCGTCCTGGTGGCGGATGATGAAGCCGCGCACGCCCATCGCCTCGATGGTGCGCAGGGTGTCGCGCGCGGTCTCGCCCTTGCGGGTCGACGAGGTGGAGACGTCGAAGTTGAGTACGTCCGCGCCGAGCCGCTGGGCCGCCAGCTGGAAGCTCAGGCGGGTCCGGGTGGAGGGTTCGAAGAACAGCGTGCAGACCGCGGTGCCCGCCAGCACCGCGCGGTCGTCGTGGCCGTCGGCGTAATGCGCGGCGCGGTCGAGCAGCGCTTCCAGCTGCGCGCGCGGCAGGCCCTCAAGCGTCAACAGGTGGGCGAGCGAAGGGGTCGGACTGTCGGCGGTCATGCGGGTGCTCAGGCGGGCGTGATGGAGGGTGGCGGGAGCCGGTCGATGTCGACCGCGTTGTCGGGGGCGGTCAGCCAGCGCTCGACGATCACCGCGGCGGCGACGGCGTCCAGCGCATCGGCATCGCGGCGGCGCTTGCGGCCGCTGGCGCGATCCGCGGCGAAGCGTTGCGCCGCTTCGATCGAGCTGGCGCGCTCGTCCACCAGCACCACCGGCAGCCGGTAGCGCTGGCGCAGTTCGCGGGCGAAAGCGTGGGCACGCGCGCGGGCGGGCTGGTCGCCGTCGTCGAGGGTGAGCGGGTCGCCGACCACCAGGCCGTCGGGCCGCCACTCCTTGAGCAGGCGGTCCAGCGCCACCCAGTCGGGGCCGTGGCCGTGCACGTCGATCACCGCCAGCGCGCGGGCGCCATGGCCGAACGCGCTGCCGACCGCGACGCCGGTGCGGCGCGCGCCGACGTCGAAGCCGAGCACGGTGCCGTCGCGGCGTATGCCCGACCCCTCGCTGGTGCCGATGGCGCTCATGCGTGGCCGGAGTAGTCGGCCAGGTGGGCGAAGTCGACCCCGATGCGCCCCGCCGCGGCCTGCCAGCGTGCATCCAGCGGCAGGTCGAACAGCAGCTCGGCGTCGGCCGGCGCGGTCAGCCAGTCGTTGTCGGTCAGCTCCTGCTCCAGCTGGCCGGCGCCCCAGCCGGCGCAGCCGAGCGCGACGATCGCGTTGGCCGGGCCGTCGCCGGTCGCCATCGCCTCGAGGATCTCGCGCGAGGTGGTCAGGAACAGCGAATCGGTGATCGCCAGCGTCGAGTCCCACTGCATGCCGCCGTCGTGCAGCACGAAGCCACGCTCCGGGTGCACCGGCCCGCCGGCCAGCACAATCTGCGCCTTCATCGCGTCGCTGCCGCCGTCCACGCCCATCTGCCCCAGCACCTCGCCGAGGGTGTACTCCGACGGCCGGTTGACGACGATGCCCATCGCGCCGTCCTCGTCGTGTTGGCAGATCAGCGCGACGCTGCGCGAGAAGTTGGTCTCGGCGAGCGACGGCAGCGCGATCAGCAACTGGTTGGCCAGCGGAGTCGGGGTCGGATTCATGGGCGGCATTCTAGCCCGCGCCATGCGAGCGGTCCGTTCAGGCGGCCGGTTGCGGGCGGGCTGGCGAGCGGAGATGATCATCGGCCGGAACCATCCGACTGCACGGGTTCCCAGGGGAGGCGGGCACCGTGCCGAACACCGGCGTCGACAATCGGGAACGATGGCACCTGCCCGCGCTGGGCGTGACGATCATCGCGATCGTGCTGCTGCCCTTCGCGTTCCTGGCCGATGTGCTGGGCGACAGCGCCGAGGCGGCGCTCCAGGTGGACCACACGCGCCGGGTGGAAACCACGATCTACGCGCTCACCTACGACATCCGCAACAACGAGGCGGCCCTGCTCGCGCTGGTGTCGGGCATCAACACGCCGCTGATCCGCGCCCGCCTGGCAGAGAGCACCGCCCGCATCCCCGCCGGCTTCAAGACACTGGCCGAGCTGACCCGCGACGACCCCGACCAGCAGCTGCGCGTGGGCGAGCTCAAGGGCCTGCTGGAGCGGCGCGCCGCCTTCGTCGACGACCTGCTGGCCGACACCTCCGACGGGATTCCGGCCGAGGTCGGCGAGATCGTCGTGCGCTACCCGGTCCGCGAACTGACCGACCAGATCCTCGCCAAGGAGTCGCAGCGGCTCAAGGTCCGCCGCACGCGCGCCGACCGGCTGCGGCAGCAGGCGGAATGGCTGATGTGGGCGACGATGTTCGCCCAGCTGCTGCTGTTCGGGCTGGTGGTCTGGCTGTCGCAGCGCCACTCGCGCCGGCGGCTGGAAAGCGAGCGCGATTCGCGCCGGGCCAACGCCCGCGCCCTGTCGGTGCTGCAGACCGTGCGCGAGCCGATCGCGCTTGTCGACGAGCGGCGCCACGTGATCATGCACAACCGCGCCTTCGCCGAACTCTACGGCGACGCAGCCGGCGACGGCGACGAGGACCTGCGGGGCCAGCCGCTGGCGGAGGTCGGCGGCGGCGCCTGGAGCGATGCCGCGGTGCTGCAGCGGCTGACCGACGTGCTCGTGCGCGGCCGCGAGCTGTGGGACTACGAACACCACCAGACCACCCGCGACGGCAGCGAGCGGGTGATGCTGCTCAACGCCCGGCGGATGCCCCTGCCCGACCGCGACGACCGGGTGGTGCTGCTCACCATCAGCGACATCACCGCGGCCAAGGCGACCGAGAACCGCATCCGCGAGCTCAACCAGCAGCTGGAGGGCAAGGTCGAGCAGGTGTCGGACGTCAACCGCGAGCTGGAGGCCTTCAGCTACTCGGTCTCGCACGACCTGCGCGCGCCGCTGCGGCACGTCGCCGGTTTCGCCGACAAGCTCGGCCGCCACCTCGGCGACAACGCGGACGACAAGTCGCGCCACTACATCGACGTGATCGGCAGCTCCGCGCGCCGCATGTCGACCCTGATCGACGACCTGCTGGTCTACTCGCGGCTGGGCCGCAGCGCGATGCGGCTGCAGGCGGTCGACATGCAGTCGATGGCCGCCGAGACCCGCGCGATCCTCGACGCCAACGCCGAGGCCGACAGCCCCGGCCGCCGGATCGAGTGGCGGATCGCGCCGCTGCCGATCCTGGTCGGCGACGAGAACATGCTGCGCCAGGTCTGGCTCAACCTGCTGGGCAACGCGGTCAAGTACAGCGCGAACCGCGACCCGGCGGTGATCGAGGTCTCGCACCAACGCCTGGACGATGGCAGCCACCACTTCAGCGTGCGCGACAACGGCGCCGGCTTCGACATGCAGTACGCCGGCAAGCTGTTCGGCGTGTTCCAGCGCATGCACAAGGCGTCCGAGTACCCCGGCACCGGCATCGGCCTGGCCAGCGTCCGCCGCGTGCTGATGCGCCACGGTGGCAAGATATGGGCCGAAGCCGAGCCCGACGCCGGCGCGACGTTCCACTTCACCCTTCCCGCCACGCTCGACCCCAACCAGAAGCAGGAACCCCGCACATGAGCAGCAACATCCGCACCATCCTGCTGGCCGAAGACAGCCCCGCCGACGCCGAGATGGCGCTCGACGCGCTGCGCGAGGCGCACCTGGTCAACCCGGTGGTGCACGTCGAAGACGGCGTCGAGGCGATGGACTACCTGCTGCGCCGCGGCCCGTGGGCCGACCGCCCCGAGGGCAATCCGGCGGTGCTGCTGCTGGACATCAAGATGCCGCGCATGGACGGCCTGGAAGTACTGCAGCGCATGCGCGAGGACGAGTCGCTGCGGCGCGTCCCGGTGGTGATGCTGACCTCGTCCAGCGAGGAGAGCGACCTCGCCCGCAGCTGGGACCTGGGCGTCAACGCCTACGTGGTCAAGCCGGTCGACGTCGACCAGTTCTTCAGCGCGGTCAAGACGCTGGGGCAGTTCTGGGCCGTGTTCAACGAGGCGCCGGCCGAGTGACGCCGCGGAGCCGCCCGTGCCTGCGCTGAGGATCCTGCTGGTCGAGGACTCCGCCGACGACGCCGAGCTGCTGGCGATCGAGCTGGCGGACGCGGGCATCGAGGCCAGCTGGCTGCGGGTGGACCGCGAGGCCACCCTGCAGGCGGCGCTGGTCGAGGGCGGCTACGACCTGGTGGTGTCCGACCTCGGCCTGCCCGGCTTCGACGGTGTGGAGGCGCTGCAACGGGTCCGTGCGGCGGCGCCGGGCGTGCCGTTCGTGTTCTGCTCGGGCGCGCCGGTCGAGTCGCTGACCGCCGAGGCCGCGCTGATGGCCGGCGCCGATGCCTATGTGTGCAAGGACGCGCTGGCCCGCATGCCGCCGACCATCCGCGCCCTGCTGCAACGCACCGGGTCGCCCTGCCCCGCCTGATCCGCGCATCCGGGCCGCTGGCGTAGGATGGCTTCCGCCCGACGCCCCGCCGAGAGACCGCGATGCCTTCGACCCGCCCGAACGCCCGTCCGCGCCTTCACGCCCTCCTGCTGGCCTGCACGGCGGCACTGGTCGCGGGCTGCCAGCCGCCGGCCCCGGCGCCCGCCGAATCGACCGGCAACGCCGCGCAGGCGCCCACCGACCCCGGCGCCTACGCCCGCGAACACGCCGACGACTACGCCGTGGTCCGGCTCGACGCCGACCTCTCTGCGTTCGACGCCCGCGGCCGGCGGATGATCGCCACGCTGGTCCAGGCCGCGCAGGTGATGGACGACCTCTGGTGGCGGCAGTCGTGGGACGGCGACCGCGAGGCACTGCTGCAGCGCGCGCCGGACGACGCCACCCGCGAGCTGGTGCGGATCAACTTCGGCCCGTGGGACCGGCTCAACGAGGACACGCCGTTCATCGACGGCGTCGAGCCGCGGCCGCCGGGCGGGACGTTCTACCCGGTCGACATGAGCAAGGCCGCGTTCGAGGCCGCCGACCTGCCCGCCAAGACCTCCGCCTACACCCTGCTGCGGCGCGAGAACGGCGTGCTTGTGACGGTGCCCTACCACGAGGCCTACCGCGGGGACCTCGAGCGCGCCGCCACGCTGCTGCGCGAGGCCGCCGACCTCAGCGACGACGAGAGCTTCGCCGGTTACCTGCGCATGCGCGCCGATGCCCTGCTGAGCGACGACTTCCGGCCCAGCGACATGGCCTGGATGGAGATGAAGACCAACCCGGTCGACATCGTGATCGGCCCGATCGAGACCTACGAGGACCAGCTGTTCGGCTACAAGGCCGCCTACGAGGGCCTGGTGCTGATCAAGGACCAGGCCTGGAGCGAGCGGCTGGCGCGCTTCGCCGAATTCCTGCCGGCGCTGCAGAAGGGGCTGCCGGTGGACGACGCCTACAAGGCCGAGACGCCCGGCTCCGACGCCGACCTCGGCGCCTACCAGGCCGTCTACTACGGCGGCAGCGCCAACGTCGGCGGCAAGACCATCGCCATCAACCTGCCCAACGACGAGGTGGTGCAGCTGGCCAAGGGCACCCGCCGGCTGCAGCTGGAAAACGTCATGCAGGCCAAGTTCGACCGGATCCTGGTGCCGATCGCGAAGGTGCTGATCGCCGAGGACCAGCTCGAGCACGTCACCTTCGACGCGTTCTTCGGCAACACCATGTTCCACGAGGTCGCCCACGGGCTGGGCATCAAGAACACGCTCGACGGCAAGGGCACCGTCAGCGACGCGCTGAAGGAGTACGCGTCGAGCTTCGAGGAGGGCAAGGCCGACATCCTCGGGCTGTACATGGTCGACGCGCTCGGCCGGCAGGGCGAGCTGGACGGCGGCGAGGCCGGCGAACCCGACGTCGCCACCTCCACCGACCAGCGCCTGATGGACAGCTACGTGACCTTCCTGGCCGGCATCCTGCGCTCGGTGCGGTTCGGCGCCAGCGACGCCCACGGCAAGGCCAACATGCTGCGCTTCAACTACTTCGCCGATGCCGGCGCCTTCACCCGCGACGAGGCCACCGGCCGCTACCGGGTCGAGTTCGAGGCGATGCGCGAGGCTATGAACAAGCTCAGCGCCAAGCTGCTCACGGTTCAGGGCGACGGCGACTATGCCGAGGCCCGGCGGATGACCGACAGCCTCGGCGTGGTGAAGCCGGAACTGGAAGCCGACCTGCGCCGGCTCGACGCGGCGGGCATACCGATCGACGTGCGGTTCGAGCAGGGGCTGGACGTGCTGGGGCTGTAACGCCGGACGCGGGCGCGGCCCACGGAGCCGCCGCTCAGCGAAGCTCCGCCACCTCGACGCCGTCCAGACCGGCCGACAGCGTCTTCGCGTCGCCACCCTGGGCCAGCTTGATGCGCAGGCGCACCTCGTTCTGCGAGTCGGCGTAACGCAGCGCGTCCTCGTAGCTGATCTCGCCGGCCTGGTACAGCTCGAACAGGGCCTGGTCGAAGGTCTTCATGCCCAGCTGCACGGATTCCTTCATCACTTCCTTGAGCTTGTGGATCTCGCCGTCGCGGATGTAGTCCTGCACCAGCGGCGTGCCGAGCAGGATCTCCATCGCGACGCGCCGGCCCTTGCCGTCCGGGGTCGGCACCAGCTGCTGCGCGACCACGCCCTTGAGGTTCAGCGACAGGTCCATCAGCAACTGGTTGCGCCGGTCTTCCGGGAAGAAGTTGATGATGCGGTCCATCGCCTGGTTGGCGTTGTTGGCGTGCAGTGTGCACAGCACCAGGTGGCCGGTTTCGGCGAAGGCGATCGCGTGGTCCATGCCCTCGCGGGTGCGCACCTCGCCGATCATGATCACGTCCGGCGCCTGGCGCAGGGTGTTCTTCAGCGCGGCCTCCCAGCTGTCGGTGTCGATGCCGACCTCGCGCTGGGTGATGATGCAGCCCTCGTGCTTGTGCACGAACTCGATCGGGTCCTCGATGGTGATGATGTGGCCGGTCGAGTTCTGGTTGCGGTAGCCGATCATCGCCGCCAGCGAGGTCGATTTACCCGTACCGGTGGCGCCGACGAAGATGATGATGCCGCGCTTGGTCATCGCCAGCGTCTTGATCACCGGGGGCAGGTTGAGCTCCTCGATCGTCGGGATTTTCGTCTCGATCCGGCGCAGCACCATGCCGACCTGGTTGCGCTGGTAGAAGCACGACACGCGGAAGCGGCCGACGCCGGCGACGCCGATCGCGAAGTTGGCCTCGTGGGTCTTCTCGAACTCCTCGCGCTGCATCGGGTTCATCACGTTGAGCACGAGGTCGCGGCTCTGCTGCGGCGTCAGCGGATTCTGCGTGATCGGCTGCAGCTTGCCGTTGACCTTCATCGACGGCGGCATGCCGGCAGTGATGAACAGGTCGGACGCCTTCTGGTGCGCCATGAGCTTCAGGAACGAGGTGAAGTCGATGCTGCCCGGCGCCGCGGCGGTCGGAGAGTTCGGGGCGTTCTGGCCTGGGGTGTTCGGAGTCGTGCTCATTACCGTGTTTCCTCTCGCAACCGCGGGCATCCGCGGCCGATGGCGGTCGCCTGGTTCAGTCGAACAGGCGCTTGTCCTTGGCGTACTCGCGGGCCTGCGGCTTGAGGATCAGGCCGCGCTTGACCAGGTCCTGCAGGTGCTGGTCCAGGGTCATCATGCCGGCCTGCTGGCCGGTCTGGATCGCCGAGTACATCTGCGCGACCTTGTCCTCGCGGATCAGGTTGCGGATGGCCGGGGTGCCGACCATGATCTCCCACGCCGCGGTGCGGCCGCCGCCGACCTTCTTCAGCAGCGCCTGCGAGATCACCGCGCGCAGGCTTTCCGACAGCATCGAGCGCACCATCGGCTTCTCGCCGGCAGGGAACACGTCGATGATGCGGTCGACGGTCTTGGCCGCCGACGAGGTGTGCAGGGTGCCAAACACGAGGTGGCCGGTTTCCGCGGCGGTCAGCGCGAGACGAATCGTCTCCAGGTCGCGCAACTCGCCGACCAGGATGTAGTCCGGGTCCTCGCGCAACGCCGAGCGCAGCGCCTCGTTGAAGCCGTGGGTGTCGCGGTGGACCTCGCGCTGGTTGATCAGGCACTTCTGCGAGGTGTGCACGAACTCGATCGGGTCCTCGACCGAGAGGATGTGCGCGTACTCGTTCTTGTTGATGTGGTCGATCATCGCCGCCAGCGTGGTCGACTTGCCCGAGCCGGTCGGGCCGGTCACCAGGATGAGCCCCTGCGGCTGGTCGATCAGCTCCTTGAAGATCCGCGGCGTGCCGAGGTCCTCCAGCGACAGGATGTCCGACGGAATGGTGCGGAACACCGCGCCGGCGCCGCGGTTCTGGTTGAACGCGTTGACGCGGAAGCGGGCCAGCCCGGGAATCTCGAACGAGAAGTCGACCTCGAGGAACTCCTCGAAGTCGCGCCGCTGCTTGTCCGACATGATGTCGTAGACGAGCGCGTGCACCGCCTTGTGGTCCAGCGCCGGGATGTTGATCCGGCGCACGTCGCCGTCGACCCGGATCATCGGCGGCATGCCGGCCGACAGATGCAGGTCGGATGCCTTGTTCTTGACCGAGAACGCCAACAGCTCGGCGATATCCATGCGTGCTCCCCCGCACTGCGATGATGGTGTGCCCGCCGGCGCCGATGCGCCCGACCATGCACGGGATTGCCCCTGCCCGGCAGTATAGCCCCCGATCCGCGGCCCCGATGCAGGCCGGTGTCACAGGTTTCCGGTCGCACCGGCGGCCTTGCCGGCGCCTCGCTGAACCGGTTCCGGAACCTGTCCGGCGGCGCCGCGTGCCGCCCGTCCGGCTGAACGCGAATCCCCGTGTTGGCGGAACGCGGCCACCGCCCCCGACCGGCCAGCCCCGGCCTGCGACGGGCGTCACGCCGCACGCCCTCTTACACTGGGCGTTGATCCTGAAAGAGGCACCCCCGATGGCCAACGCACCTGTCCAGACCGACACCCCCGTGATCGCCTTCATCGGCGGCGGCAACATGGCGCGCAGCCTGATCGGCGGGATGATCGCGCGCGGCGCCGACCCGGGCTGCGTCCGGGTGGCCGAGCCGGTGGAGGCGCTGCGCGGGGCGCTGGCCGCGGATTTCGGCGTGCGCTGCTTCGCCACCGCCGCCGAGGCCGTCGACGGCGCCGCGGTCTGGCTGCTGGCGGTCAAGCCGCAGGTGATGCGCACGGTCTGCAACGAGCTGGCGCCGGTGGCCCAGGCGACCCGTCCGGTGGCGATCTCGGTCGCCGCGGGCATCACCTCGACCCAGCTGTCGGATTGGCTCGGCGGCGCCGTCCCGGTGGTGCGGGCGATGCCCAACACGCCGGCGCTGCTCGGTGCCGGCATCACCGGGCTGTTCGCCAACGCGCAGGTCGACGCGGTGCAGAAGGCGCAGGCCGGCGAGCTGGTCGAGGCGGTCGGGCCGGTGGTCTGGATCGACGACGAGGCGCAGATGGACGCGGTCACCGCGGTATCCGGCAGCGGCCCGGCCTACGTGTTCCTGCTGGCCGAGGCGATGCAGGCTGCCGGCGTGCGCCAGGGGCTGCCCGAGGCCACCGCGCGGCAGCTCGCCAGCCACACCCTGCTCGGCGCCGCACGGATGCTGACCGAACTGGACGAGCCGGCCGACGTGCTGCGGCGCAAGGTCACCTCGCCCAACGGCACCACCCAGGCTGCGATCGAGACCTTCGAGGCCGGCGGCCTGCGCGAACTGGTCGACCGCGCCATCGCCGCCGCCACCCGGCGCGGACGCGAGCTGTCCGCCGCCAACGATTGAGGAGCCACCGATGCGCATCCCCCGGATTTCCGTTCACCGCGCCGCACGCCTGTTCGTGCCGTCCCTGCTCGCCGCCACACTGCTGCTGGCCGGTTGCGACGCTGCGCCGCCGGCCGCGACCGACGCACCGGCAGCACCGCGCGAGGCGACCCTGCAGGTCGGCGACGCCACCGTCCGGGCCACGGTGATGCAGACCTCGACCCTGGACGACACCGTCGCCGCGCGCTACGGCATCGAGCGCGGCGAGGACGTCGTGATGCTGCTGGTCGGCGTGCGCGAGGGCCCCGAGATGCAGGAGGTGTCGGTGCCGGCGGTGGTCACCGCGACGGCGACCGACCTGCGCGGCAACCGCCACCCCGTCGCGATGCGCGAACTGCATGCCGGCGACCTGGTCGACCATGTCGGGACGGTACGCGTGGACCTGCCGGAGACGCTGATGTTCGACGTGGAGATCCGGCGCGAGGGCGCGGCGCCGGCGACGATGCAGTTCAGCCGGGACTTCCCGGCGCGGTAGGCGCGGCGGCGGGCCGCCCCTGGAACCACAGGTCCCGCCTTTCGAGGAACTCAGGGCGTCCCGCGGAACTCCACGCAGCTCTTGCTTCGCTTGCCGGACTGCGCCGCCAGTTCCGCGCGGGTGGTTTCGAGCTGCTCGCGCCAGCGTCCGTCGGTGCCGCTGCCGGCCAGCGCGCGGGCGATGGCGGCAGCGGCTTCGGCGCGACAACCCAGCTCGCCCAGCACGCTGGCGTAGTTGTTGCCGAGCACGGCGTCGTCCGGCGCCAGTTGCAGCCCGCGGCGGTAGTGGCCGGCGGCCTGTCGCGTTTGCTGCGCGGCGTAGGCCTGGTTGCCGAGGGCGAGGTGGACGCGCGGGTCGTGCGGCCAGCGCTCCAGCGCCGCCGCGTAAGCGGGCGTGGCGGCTTCGGCACCGGCAACCGCCTCGAAATCGGCGACCGCGGCGAGGTAGCGCCCGGCATCGGCACGCGCCGGCAGCTCACCCGGCTCCAGCGCGAGCAGGCCCCAGCGGTCGGCCCAGTCCCAGGTGCGCAGGAACTTCGGCGCCGGCACCTCCAGCCCGCGCTCGGTGCCGCTATTGAGGATCACCCGGTTGTGCGCGGGCGCCATTCCGACCACCACCGCGTAGTGCCACTTCGGCACCGTCCGCACCAGCAGGTTCTGCAGCACCAGCACCGGGTGGCCGGCGCGGACCTCGGCCAGCAACGCGTCGGGGTCGCGCTCGATCTGGTACGGGATACGTCCGGCGCGGCGGGTCGCGGCGACCAGTTCCAGCTGCAGGCTGCCCTCGCGACCGGGCAGGTAGACCTGCGGCACCAGCGCCTCGGGGCTGATTGTCACGCCGCTGGCACCGAGCACGGTGGCCAGTGCCGCGGGGCCACACTGGTACTCGGTCTGCGGGTGGAACGGCACGTCCAGCAGCACCGCGGGCGCGGGCGTGTCGCCGCGTGCAAGCTTCCAGTCGGGGTTGATCGAGCAGCCGGCCGACAACAGCACGGCGGCGGCGAGCGCGAGGCCCGCCGCCGCCCTTGCCTTCGCCGTGGCCCGGACCCGCGTCCGCGCCGCGGGCATCACACCCGGTTGAAGATGTTGGTGACGCCGACCAGCTCCAGGATCAGCAGCACCAGGAACACCACGCCGATCACCGCCAGCGCGTCGCCGCCGGCCGGCAGGCGGTCGAGCTCGCCCTGCATCTGGACGAGTTCGGCGTCGCTGAGCGAGGCGATGCGTGCATCGGCGTCGGCCGGGTCGACGCCCAGCCGCTGCATCGCCAGGCGCACGTCGTCGCGCGCGAGCGACTGGCGGACCTGGGTCTCCTTGGCCGCGCGCAACTCGGCGGACAGCGCCTGCTGGGTGCTGATGACGCCGGCGGTCGCGGGGGTGACGACCATCGACAGCGTCAGTGAAACGACCAGCAGCGGGGTGACTACGAACCTGCGGAACATGGCGGACTCCCTCGTCTTGGACGGCGGAGGTATGCCACAGGCGGTGTGAAGGCACGCTCGTCGCGGTTCAGCCGCCGCGCTTCAGCCGTGGCGGACCGCCCAGTCGCGGATGACCGCGGCGATCGCGCCGACGCCGTCGGTCAGCGCCGCAGGGCCCGGTTGCAGGATCATCGGCGACTTGATCTCGTGCAGTTCGCCGTCGCGCACCGCCGGGATCGCGTCCCAGCCGGGACGGGCGGCGACCTTCCCGGGCCGGAACTTCTTGCCGCACCACGAGCCGAGGATGATGTCCGGCGCCCGGCGCACGACCTCCGAGGCGTCCTCGAGGATGCGCTGCTTCGCAAGCGATTCGACCGACCGCTCGGGGAACACATCGTCGCCGCCGGCTATCCGGACCAGTTCGGCGACCCAGCGGATGCCGGTGATGAGGGGCTCGTCCCACTCCTCGAAATACACCTTCGGCCGCCGCGGCAGCCGCGCGGCCGCTTCGGCGATGTGGTCGAGGCCGCGCTGCAGCTCGTCGGCATAGGCGTTGGCGCGTTCCGCCACGCCGACCAGCGCGCCGAGCCGGCGGATGTAGCCGAGGATGCCGTCGACGCTGCGGTGGTTGGCGATCCACACCTCGATGCCGTTGCGCACCAGCTCGGCGGCGATGTCGGCCTGGATATCGGAGAAGCCGACCACGAAGTCGGGTTGCAGTTTGAGGATTTCGCCGACCTTGGCGCTGGTGAAGGCGCTGACCTTCGGCTTCTCCTTCCGCGCGACCGGCGGCCGCACGGTGAAGCCGCTGATGCCGACGATGCGGTCCTGTTCGCCCAGCGCGTAGAGGGTTTCGGTCGGTTCCTCGGTCAGGCAGACGATGCGCCGCGGGCCGATCACGGGTACAGCATCCGCTTCGACCAGATGCCGGCGACGTCGCTTTCGTAGACGGTGCGCTCATGCAGGCGGTGGCCGCGCGCGTACCAGAACTCGATCGTCATCGGCCGCACGCGCAGGCCCGACCAGCGCGGCGGACGGGTCACGTCGCGGCCCTCGAACTCGCCCTCGACCTCGGCGATGCGCTCCTCGAAGCGCTGCCGGGTCTCCATCGTCTCGGACTGCTTGGACGCCCACGCTCCGACCTGGCTGCCGCGCGGCCGGCTGGCGAAGTAGGCGTCGGCCTCCGCGTCGGAGACCAGCTCGACCGGCCCCTCGATCCGCACCTGCACGCCTTCCTGCACGCGCGGCCAGTGGAACAGCAGCGCGGCCTGCGGGTTGGCCTGCAGCTCGCGGCCCTTGCGGCCGTCGAGGTGGGTGTAGAAGACGAAGCCGCGCGCGTCGTGCGCCTTCAGCAGCACCGTGCGCGCCGACGGGCGGGCATCGAGGCCGGCGGTGGCGACCACCATCGCGGTCGGGTCGGGCTCGCCGGCGGCGCGGGCCTGGGCGAACAGCTCGTCGAAGGTGGCGAGCGCGTCTTTGAGCAGGTCGGGAGTGTCCATCGGCGCATTGTCACCGGACGGCGGCGTGGCTGCACGCCGCGCGTCCGGCCAGGCGTCACTGGACGACGAAGGTCACCTTCATGTCGACCCGCCACTCGGTGATGTTGCCGCTGTCGTCGGTCACCACCTTGACCTCCTTGACCCACGCGCCCTTGATCCCCTTGACCGATTCGGCGGCCTTGCGCAGGCCGGTCTGCACGGCGTCCTCCATGCTCTTGGACGACGAGGCGTTGAGTTCGATGACCTTCGCGACTGCCATGGCGTTCTCCTTCTGTCGGTCCGGCCGCGGGCGCGGCCGGTGCCGGCCATGCTGGGACGGACCGCGTTAAGAATCCGCTACGCCGCGCCGCCCGACCCTACAATCACCACATGAACCCCGCCGCGAACCTCATCCTGGTCGGCCCGACCGGCGCCGGCAAAAGCTGCATCGGCCGCCGGCTGGCCGAGCGCTTCGGCCTGCGCCTGGCCGACTGCGACCGCGCGATCGAGCAGCACACCGGTGCCAGCGTGGCGACCATCTTCGAATGCGAGGGCGAAGCCGGCTTCCGCAGCCGCGAGTCGGCGATGCTGTCGCAACTGCTGGCAGACGACGGCGTGCTGCTGGCCACCGGCGGCGGCGCGGTGCTGGATGACGGCAACCGGCGGCTGCTGCACCGGCGCGGCTTCGTCGTGCACCTGCAGGTATCGCCGGCGCAGCAGCTGGAGCGGCTTGCGCGCGACCACACCCGCCCGCTGCTGCAGCGGCCCGACCGCGAACAGGTGCTGCAGGCGATGGCGCAGGCCCGCGGGCCGCTGTACCGCGAGGTCGCCGATCTCGAGTTCGACACCGACGGCCTTGACGCCGCCGCGGCCGCGCAGCGGCTGGCCGCGGAACTGCAACAGCGCTGGCAGCGCGGGGCCGCGGCATGAGCGCGCAACGCACGGTCGAGGTCGGCGGCGAGCGGCCGTACCGGATCGCGATCGCGCCGGGACTGCTCGACGACGGCGCCCGACTGGCCACCCCGCTGCGCGGCCGCCACGTGCTGCTGGTCAGCGACACCAACGTGGCGCCGCTGTACGCCGCCCGGGTCGAGGACGCGTTGCGCTCGGCCCGGCCGGAGCTTTCGATAGCCCGCCACGTGATGCCTGCCGGCGAGCACGAGAAGACCCTGCAGCGTTTCGGCGAAGTGCTGGACGCGCTGGCCCGGCTCGGCGCCACCCGCGACGCGACCGTGCTCGCGCTCGGCGGCGGCGTCGTCGGCGACCTCGCCGGCTTCGCCGCGGCCTGCTGGATGCGCGGCATCGACGTGGTGCAGCTGCCGACCACGCTGCTGGCGATGGTCGACTCGTCGGTGGGCGGCAAGACCGCGGTCGACCTGCCGGCCGGCAAGAACCTCGCAGGCGCGTTCCACCCGCCGGTGGCCGTGCTGGCCGACACCGTCGCCCTGCGCACCCTGCCCGGTCGCGAACTGCGTGCCGGACTGGCCGAGGTGGTCAAGTACGGCGCGATCCTCGACGCCGGCTTCCTCGACTGGCTGGAGGCGAACGCGGACGCCCTGCTCGCCGGCGACGACGCGGCGCTGGCCGAGGCGATCGCGCGTTCGTGCCGCTGCAAGGCCGATGTCGTCGCGCGTGACCCGTTCGAGCACGGCGAGCGCGCCCTGCTCAACTTCGGCCACACCTTCGGCCACGCGATCGAGGCCGAACAGGGCTACGCGGGCAGCACCGACGGACTCAACCACGGCGAAGCGGTCGCGGTCGGCATGATGCTGGCGGCGCGGCTGTCGACCGCGCTGGGGCTGGCCCCGGCGTCCGACGCGGAGCGGTTGCGCGACCTGCTGCGACGACTGGGCCTGCCGACCGACCTGCCCGCCGGGCTGTCCCCGCAGGCGCTGCTGCAGCGGATGCGGCTCGACAAGAAGGCCGACGCCGACGGTATCCGCTTCATCCTGTGGGACCGTGCCGGCGCGGCGCGCGTGGTGGCGAACGTGGCCGACGACGCCGTGCTGGAGGTCCTGTCCGAAGGGGGAGCTGTAGGAGCGACGTGAGTCGCGACCCACTGACAAGTGGTCGGCCGGTTTCTCCCACCATCGGTAGCAGGACCGTGGGCGAGCGAACGCGGGATCGCGTTGACCGCAGCGAAACCGATTGTCAGTGGGTCGCGACTCACGTCGCTCCTACGCGGACAACGGCGGAAAGCGACGCGGTGCCCGTACAATCCCCGTCCATGCGACTGCTGCTGCAACAACGTCCCGACGGCCCCGAGGCTCCGCGCTTCGTGCAGCTGATGCTGCAGCCGGACCTGCTCGGCGGCTGGACGCTGGTGCGGGAGACCGGCCAGATCGGCGGGCGCAGCCAGGTGCGGCGCGAGCAGTTCCTCGACCGCGACAGCGCGCAGCAGGCGCTGGAGCAGGCGCGCGACCAGCAGCTCAAGCGCGGCTTCCAGGTGATGTTCAGCCAGGGCATGGACGGCCGCCGCTGACCCTACGGGACGCTGCGTCCCGCCCCGCCCGGGAACGCCGACCGCCGCCGCCGCGTACCATGCGCGCCATCGCGCGACGCCGCCGGCCCGCCCGGCCCGCGACGCGCCCCGTTTCCGCGCCTTCGAGGACCCCCGCCGTGACCAGCCCCCTCCGCAACGACCGCTTCCTGCGCGCCCTGCGCCGCCAGCCCGTGGACCGCACGCCCGTCTGGCTGATGCGCCAGGCCGGCCGCTACCTGCCGGAGTACCGTGCCACCCGCAAGGCCGCCGGCAGCTTCCTGGCGATGGCCAAGAACCCGGAGCTGGCCTGCGAGGTCACCCTGCAGCCGCTGCGCCGGTTCCCGCTGGACGCGGCGATCTTGTTCTCCGACATCCTCACCGTGCCCGACGCGATGGGCCTGGGGCTGTATTTCGTCGAGGGCGAGGGCCCGAAGTTCGAGCGCCCGGTGCGCAACGCCGCCGACATCGCCCGCCTCGGCGTGCCCGACATGGCGACCGACCTGCGCTACGTGATGGACGCGGTGTCGACCATCCGCCGCGAACTCGACGGCAGCGTGCCGCTGATCGGCTTTTCCGGCAGCCCGTGGACGCTGGCCTGCTACATGGTGGAAGGCGGCGGCAGCAAGGACTTCGCGCGGGTCAAGTCGCTGGCGCTGAACGACCCGGCGGCGATGCACCGGCTGCTGGAGGTCACCACCGACGCCGTCATCGCCTACCTGTCGGCGCAGCGCGCGGCCGGCGCGCAGGCGCTGCAGGTGTTCGACACCTGGGGCGGCGTGCTGTCGCCGGCGATGTACCGCGAGTTCTCGCTGCGCTACCTGACCCGCATCGCCCGCGAGCTGGAGCGCGGCGACGGCGACGGCGACGCGCGCGCGCCGCTGATCCTGTTCGGCAAGGGCAACGGCCTGCACGTGGCCGACCTCGCCGCCAGCGGCACCGACGCGGTCGGGGTCGACTGGACCATCGAGCTGGGCGAGGCCGCGCGCCGCACCGGCGGCCGGGTCGCGCTGCAGGGCAACCTCGACCCGGTGACGCTGTACGCCAGCCCCGAGGCGATCCGCAGTGAGGTCGGCCGTGCGCTCGACAGCTACCGCGACGGCAACGGCGGCTCGCGCGAAGGCCACGTGTTCAACCTCGGCCACGGCATGTCGCCGGACATGGACCCGGACCACGTGGCGGTGCTGGTGGAGGCGGTGCACGCGCTCAGCGCACGCTGAGGCGGCACTGCGCCGGAGCCGCGCGGTCCGTCAGGACGCCGGCCCGGCCTCCACCACCAGCCGCGCAAGCTCGCCGTCGCCTTCGAGCACCTCGCGCAGCATCGCCCCGGTCACCGGCTTGCGCAGGAAGGCGTCGAAGCCGGCAGCATGGGCCAGCAGCTCGACCTCCGCCTCGGCGCGCGCGGTGATCGCCACCAGCCGCGCATCGAAGCCCTGCCCGCGCAGTTGCCGCGCCAGCGCCAGCCCGTCCATGCCCGGCAGGTCGAGGTCCAGCAGGGCGACGTCGAAGCGCTCCGTCGCGACCTCCGCCAGCGCCGCCAGGCCGTGCCCGGCGTGCACCACCCGGTGGCCCTGCGCCCGCAGCAGGCCGCTGACCACCTCGGCCACCATCGCGTCGTCCTCGACCAGCAGGACCGTACGCGCCGAGGACGTGGCCGGCGGTTCGACCCCGGGGGCCGCGGCCTCGCCGGGTTCGGCCACCGGCAGCGGCAGCCATACCTCGAAGCACGTGCCTTCGCCGGGCGCGCTGTCCACCGTGATCGTTCCGCCCATCGCCGCGGCCAGTTCCTGGCAGATCGCCAGGCCCAGCCCGCTGCCGCCGTAGCGGGCGGCGGTGCGCGCGCCATCGGCCTGCTCGAAGCGACGGAACAGCCGCGCCTGCTGCTCGGCGTTGAGGCCGGGGCCGCTGTCGGCGACCCGCAGCAGCACGCCGTCGCGCGCCTGCCCGCCCACCTCCAACGCGACCCAGCCCGAGCCGGTGAACTTGACCGCGTTGCCAAGCAGGTTGAGCAGGATCTGCCGCACCCGTACCGGGTCGCCGCGCAGGCCGCGCGGGGCGTCGGCGGCGACATCGAGCCGGAACTCCAACCCCCGCGCGCGGGCCAGCGGCGCGGTCAGCGCGGACACCTCGCGCACCAGCGCGCGCAGGTCGAACGGCTGCTCCGCCAGTGCCAGCTTGCCGGACTCGATCCGGGCCAGGTCGAGCGCGTCGTTGACCAGCCGCAGCAGGTGCTCGCCGGCGCCGCGGATCGACTCGGCGTAGTTGCGCTGCAGCGGTGCCAGCGAGGTATCGAGCAGCAGCTCGGTCATGCCGAGCACGCCCGTCATCGGCGTGCGCACCTCGTGGCCGAGGGTGGCGAGGAAGCGGGTCTTGGCCAGCGACGCCTGCCGCGCGACCTCGTGCTCGTGCTGGGCGCGGCGCCAGACCTCGCGCTGGCGCAGGCGTGCGCGGTAGCGGTCTGCGGCTGCCCACAGCAGCAGCACCAGCAGCCCCAGCACGCCGGCCGCGGCCCAGCCGGTGCGCCACCACGGCGGCTCCACGGTGAATGCCAGCACCTGCTCGGCGGCGGCGTTGCCGGCGGCGTCGAACGCCCGCGCGTGCAGCACGTGGTCGCCCGCCGGCAGGCCCGCCAGCACGCGCTCGCCGCTGGCGCCGTGCGACACCCAGCCCTCGTCGTAGCCTTCCAGCCGGGTGAAGTAGCGGTTGGCGCTCGGGTCGTCGAACGACAGCAGCCGCAGTTGCACACGCAGCTCGCGGTCGCTGGCAGCAAGCCGCGGCGGTGCCGTGCGGTCGAGCGTGACCCAGTCGCCGCCGCGGCGCACCTCGACCCGGTCGAAGCGCAGCGCCGGCTCCCGCGCCGGCGGGTCGGGCACGCGGGTATCGACCATCACCACGCCGCCGTCGGCCAGCGCCGCGGTCAGCACGCCGTCGTCGGACAGCACCAGCGCACGCTCGACGAACTCCTGGCTGGTCAGGCCGTCGGGCAGGCCGAAGCGGCGCACGTGCTCGCTGCCCGGGTCCCAGCGGAACAGGCCGCGCTTGGTCGCCAGCCAGACCCGGCCGTCGCGGTCGACCTGCAGCCCCGACGCCTCGGCCGCAGGGATGCCCTGCGCGGTATCGACCCGGGCGGTACGCCGCCACGCCGCGCCGGCACGCTCGTAATGCTCCAGGCCGGACAGGCGCTGCAGCCACAGGCTGCCATCCGCGGCGAAGTCCAGCGCAAACACGCGGTCTTCAAGCTCGATGCCCGGCACCTGCTCGAAGCGGCCGCCCACCGGGTTCCATCGCAGGACACCCTTGCCGTTGGCGACCCACAGATGGCCATCGGGATCGAACGCGATCGCCTCGTTGTCGCCAACGCCCAGGCCCTGGTCGGGTCCGGCATGCACGGTCTCCAGCACCTCGCCGGTGGCCGGATCGCGCCGCTGCATTCCTGCACCGGCGAACGACACCCACACGCTGCCGTCGGGCGCCTGCGCCAGCAGGTCGGCCGGGCCGCCCAGCGATGCATCACCGCCTTCCGCCGTCCACTTCCACAGCTGCTCGCGCTCCGGGTCCATCCGCACCAGTGCGCGCCGCTGGCCCAGCCACACGGTGCCATCGGCCGCTTCCAGCAGGGACAGCGCCGGAAGGCCGCCGAGGCGGTCCTGCAACGCCGCGGCGAGCGGCCTCACGACGCCGTCAGGGCCGATCCGCTCCAGCTGGCCACGCTCGCCCGCCAGCCACGCGCCGCCGCCACGCGCCACCGCAACCGCGACGTACAGCCCGGCGGTCAGGCCATCCTCGATCCCGCGGAACTGCGCGATCCGCCGCCAGTCCGGCGGCAGGTAACCGAGTCCGACGCCGGACACCGGGAACCACATGGCGCCGTCGGGCTGGCCGAGCATCTGGTACATCGGCAGCACCGGGCCCTTGGCACCGATCGGCACCGGCACCGGCACCGCGCCCGCCGCCGCACGCCACAACTGCCGGTGACTGGCCAGCCACAGCTCGCCACCGCGGCCGGCCAGCACCCCGAAGACGGCGTTGGGGTACTCGAACATCACCGACCACGCCGGCTGCCGCCAGCGGCGCTCGGCGGTCAGTTCGAACAGGCCGGTGCTCGCGCCGACCCACAGGCTGTCGCCGACCGGCGTTGCCGAAAATATCGTCGGCGTCGGTTTCTCGCCCGGCAGCGCGACACGCTCGAATCCGTCGCCGGTCCAGCGTGCCAGCCCGGCGGTGGTGCCGACCCACAGGTCACCGTGGGCGTCGACGCTGAGCGACAGGACGATGTCCGACGGCAGGCTGCGCGGGTCGCCATCGACCGGCATGTAGCGGGTGATGCTGCCGTCCGGGTCGAGCCGGTGCAGGCCGCCGCCGAAAGTCCCGAACCACAGTGCGTCGCCCTGGCTGGTGATCGCCCAGACCTCGTCGCTGCCCATCGACTGGTGGGTCGCCTGGCGGTAGTGGCGGAAGCCGTCGCCGACGCGGGGATCCAGAACGCTAAGGCCGCGGCCTTCCGGCGCGACCCACACGCAACCGTCGGGGTCGACGTGCAGCACGGTGACGTAATTGCCGGGCAGTGACGACGGGTCGTCTGGTACGTGGCGCCAGACCCGCATGCCGATGCCGTCGTAGCGGGCCAGGCCATCGTTGGTGGCCAGCCACAGGTAGCCGTCGGCGTCGCGCGCGAGGCTGTTGATGTTGCTCGACGGCAGGCCGTCGGCGACATCGATGTGGCGCAGGGTCGGGATCTCCGGTATCGACGGCGCCGGTGATGGCACGGCACTCCACGCCGGTGCCGACACCGCGGCCAGCAGCAGTCCCGCGGCCACCGCCGCCATACGGTTCGCAACGCGCATCGTCCCCTCCATGGTCGTGCCGCGGCCAGGCCGCGTCCCCGCCGACAGCGTCGGTGATCGCGCCGCCCGCGGCAAGTCGCCGGGGTGGCTCGCCGCCGGTGCAACGCTGCGTAATGCCGGCCGCACGACGCGTCACGCTGGCTGCGCCTAGAATCCCGGCCATGCACGCCGCTCCCGCTCCGACCGCATCCGGCCTCGCGCTCGCCCTGCTCCTGCCGGCGCTGGCGTGGAGCACGGCCACGCCGGCCGCCGAACCCGCCGCGTGGAAGCTCGACCCGGTCCACACCCGGGTGATGTTCGCGGTGTCGCACGCCGGCTTCTCCAAGGCGATCGGCACCGTCTCCGGCAGCGAGGGCGGTCTGCTCTACACCCCGGGCGACTGGAGCGGCGCGCGGCTGGTGGTCGAAGTCCCGCTCGCACGGCTCGACCTCGGCGACGCCGACTGGAACCGCGCCGTCCTCGCCGGCAACCTGCTCGACGCCGCGGACCACCCGACCGCGCGCTTCGTATCGACCACCGTCACCGCCCGCGACGACGACCACGCCGAGGTCTGCGGCCAGCTCACCCTGCGCGGCGCCACCCGCCCGCTGTGCCTGGACGTCACCGTCAACGCGGTCGAGCGCCACCCGATGCCACCGTTCCGCCGCACCGCCGGGTTCTCCGCCACCGCCACGCTGGACCGCAGCGACTACGGCATCGACGCGTGGTCGTCGATGATCGGCGACGCGGTCGAACTGCGGATCGAGGCCGAGGCCACCCGCGCCAGCCGCAGCTTCGCCGAGCGACTGTTCGGCACGGCGGACACGCCCCGGGCCGAAACCGCACCCACAGGGGAACAACGATGAACTGGAAGAACACGCCCGAGCGCTGGGGTCCCGTCAGCCAGCTGCTGCACTGGCTGATCGTGGTGTTGCTGGTGGTGCTGTCGGTGGTGGGGCTGTCACTGGACAGCCTGCCGAAGACGCCGAAGTACTTCTGGGTCTACGACCTGCACAAATCCACCGGGCTGACCCTGTTGGCGCTGGTGGTGCTGCGGATCGGCTGGCGGCTGGTGGCCGGCGCGCCGCGGCCGCTGCCGGGCACGGCGGTATGGCAGGCACGGCTGGCGTCGGCGACCCACGGGCTGCTGTACCTGCTGATCCTCGCCATGCCGCTGTCGGGCTGGCTGTACGACTCCGCCAGCGGGCTGCGGCCGCTGCGCTGGTACGGCCTGGCCGAGGTGCCCAAGCTCAGCGCGCCCAACGAGCAACTGGCCGATTTCGGCCACGAGGCACATGAATGGCTGTTCTGGCTGTTGCTGCTGGTTGTCATCGGCCACGTCGCTGCCGCGTTCTATCACCACATATTCCAGCGCGACGACACCCTGCGGCGGATGCTGCCGCGTCGCCGCCGCACCGCTTCCGGAGGTTCCTGATGTCCCGTTCCACGCCGTTCCGCTCCCTGGCGCTGGGCGCCGCCGTGCTGCTGGCCGCCACGCCCGCACTCGCCACCGACTACGTGCAGGCGCCGGGCTCGACCCTCGCCTTCGCGACCCAGTACGACGGCGAGGTGTTCAGCGGCCACTTCGGCCAGTTCACCACCACGCTGAGCTTCGACCCCGCCGACCCGGCCGCCGCGAAGCTCGACGTGGTGATCCCGCTGGCCAGCGCGAGCACCGCCAACGCCGACCGTGACAGCACGCTGCAGGGCGGCGATTTCTTCGCCACCTCGAAATTCCCGCAGGCGCGCTACGTCGCCCGCGGCTTCCGCGACCTCGGCGACGGCCGCTACGCCGCCGACGGCGAGCTCACCCTGCGCGGCACCACCCGTCCGGTGACGCTCACCTTCAGCTTCACCGACGGCGCGCCGGCGCTGCTGGAAGGCAAGGCGACCGTGCAGCGGCTCGACTTCAACGTCGGCGGCGGCGACTGGGCCGACCTGACCCTGCTGCCCAACCCGGTGGCGATCAGCACGAAGGTGCGTCTGCAGCCGGTGGAGTGACGAAGCAACGGACCGCCTCGGCGTCGAACGGCCAGTCCAGTTCACGCCCACTCGGCTCGTCGCGCAGCACCGGCACGCGGATGCCGTAGCGCGCCTCCAGCGCCGCGTCGTCGTCGATGAACACGCTTTCGAACTCCGGCGCGCGCGCCGCGGCCAGCACCTCCAGCGCGAGGTCGCACAGGTGGCAGTCGTCGCGCTGCAGCAGTGTCAGGCGCGGATGGGTGGCGGGCGTGCGGTCGGGTCCGGGCATGCGTCGGTCGGCGGTCTGGCGCCTGAAGCGCCGGCGTGGCGCCGTAGAATATCGGTTTGGCCGCGCGCCCCGCGTCGGCCCCTGACGCCGACCCGCGGTCGGCCGGAGCGCATCGTGGCTGTCAGCACCTTCGACCTGTTCAAGATCGGCATCGGACCCAGCTCGTCGCACACCGTCGGCCCGATGCGGGCGGCGGCGCGGTTCATCGAGCGCTGGCTGATCGAGGGCGGCGCGGGCGACGGCAGCGACCTGGCCCGCACCACGCGCGTGCGCGCCGAAGTGTTCGGCTCGCTCGCCCTCACCGGCCGCGGCCACGGCACCGACAAGGCCGTGCTGATGGGCCTGGAGGGCCACTGGCCCAACCGGATCGACCCCGACATCATCCCCGAGGCGCTGGAGCGCATCCGTTCGACCAAGCGCATCCGGCTGTTCGGCCGCCACGAGATCGGCTTCGACGAGAAGCACGACCTCATCATGAACAAGCGCCAGAAGCTGCCGTTCCACACCAACGGCATGCGCTTCACCGCCTACGACGCCGATGGCAACGTGATCGCCACGCGCGACTACTACTCGGTCGGCGGCGGCTTCGTGGTCAACCAGGACGAGGCGGCCGAGGACCGGATCGTCGCCGATACCACCGAGGTGCCGTACCCGTTCAACTCCGGCGACGAGCTGATCGCCCAGTGCGACCGCCACGGCATCACCATCGCCGCGCTGATGTACGCCAACGAGCAGGTCTGGCGCACGCGCGCGGAGATCGACGCCGGCCTCGACGAGGTCTGGGCGGCGATGAAGTCCTGCGTCGAACGCGGCATCCGCTCCGGCGGCACCCTGCCCGGCGGCCTGCACGTGACCCGTCGCGCGCCGCTGCTGCACGCCGAGCTGGCCGCGCGCCCCGACGCCGCGACCGAGGACCCGCTGACCATGCTGGACTGGGTCAACCTGTTCGCGCTGGCGGTCAACGAGGAAAACGCCGCCGGCGGCCGCGTGGTGACGGCGCCGACCAACGGCGCGGCCGGCATCATCCCGTCGGTGCTGCACTACTACGACCGCTTCGTCCCCGGCGCCAGCCTGCAGGGCGTACGCGACTTCCTGCTGACCGCCGCCGCGATCGGCATCCTCTACAAGGAGAACGCCTCGATCTCCGGCGCCGAGGTCGGCTGCCAGGGCGAGGTCGGCGTGGCCTGCTCGATGGCCGCCGGTGGCCTGACCGCGGCGATCGGCGGCAGCGTCAGCCGCATCGAGAACGCCGCCGAGATCGGCATGGAGCACAACCTCGGCCTGACCTGCGACCCGATCGGCGGCCTGGTGCAGATCCCCTGCATCGAGCGCAACGCGATGGGCTCGGTCAAGGCGATCAACGCCAGCCGCATGGCCATGCGCGGCGACGGCAAGCACAAGGTCAGCCTCGACAAGGTCATCAAGACCATGCGCGAGACCGGCAACGACATGAAGGACAAGTACAAGGAAACCAGCCGCGGCGGGCTGGCGGTGAACGTCATCGAGTGCTGATCCGAAGCACGTCGTCGAGCAGGGCCGCGGCGGTCACCCCGGCACCGGCGCCGGGGCCCTGGATCACCAGCGGCTGCTCGCTGTAGCGGTCCGACCAGATCGCCAGCCGGTTGTCGGTGCCGGCCCCGCCCGCCAGCGGATGGTCGTCGGCCAGCGCCTCCAGCCCCACGCGCGCACGGCCGTGTTCGAGCCGGGCGACGAAACGCAGCTTCGCGCCCTCCTTGCGCGCCTCGGCGAAGCGCTCGCGCAGTTGCGCGTCGAGCAGCGGCAGAGCGGCGTCGACGTCCTCCCGCGCGCAGGCCGCCAGCGCCGCCGGCACCAGTGATTCGACCTCGACCGCGTCGCTTTCCAGCGCATGGCCGGCGGCGCGCGCGAGGATCAGGATCTTGCGCCGCACGTCCTCGCCGGACAGGTCCTCGCGCGGGTCGGGCTCGGTGTAGCCGGCCTCCCGCGCCTGACGCACGAAGCCGGAGAACGGCCGCAGTCCGTCGTAGTGGTTGAACAGCCACGCCAGCGAACCCGACAGCACGCCGGCGATGGCGTGGACGCGGTCGCCGCCGGCGCGCAGGTCACGGATCGAACGCAGCAGCGGCAGGCCGGCGCCGACCGTCGCGGCGTCGCCATACTCGCTGCCACCGCGCACGCGCGCGGCCTGGATCTGCTGCCAGCGCGGCAGCGAGGTGCCCTGCGCGAGCTTGCAGGCGGTGACGACATGGATGCCCTGCGCGAGCCAGTCGGCGTGGTGGGTGGCGACCCGGTCGCTGGCGGTGGCGTCGACGACGATCCGCGTACCGACGCCACCCAGTGCCTGGCCGACGCTGCCGAGATCGCTGGGAGCGAGGCCGGTTCCGCCCGCCGCCCGCAACGGTGCGCCGGCGCCGCCGGCGTCGCGCCAGGGCAAGACCTGGATGCCCGCTCCATCCGCCGCTGCGGGGCCGCGCCGCAACGCCTCGACCAGCGACGTCCAGCCGTTATCGGCGTCCGCCTCGTGCAGCAACGCCGAGCCGGGAGGCGCCGCCCACTGCGAGTTGGCCACGTAGGCCAGCGACAGCCGCCCCGGCTCGTCGCGTCGACCGGCCAGCCGCTGCAGCAGCGCGGTACCGACCTGACCCACGCCCAGCAGCGCGATCCGCGCGGCCCCATCCGCGGCGCGCGCCGCACGCGCGCGGGGTTCGATCTCCCGCGTCGCGACGTTCATTTGGACACGCTGCATTTGCCCGCCACCACGGCCGCCACGCGCTCCAGCGCGGCGGCGATGTCGGCGCGCAGGTCGTCGACGTGCTCGATGCCCACCGACAGCCGCAGCAGGCCGTCGCCGATCCCGGCGGCGGCGCGCGCCTCGGGCGACATCGCCGCGTGGGTCATCGTCGCCGGGTGCGCGACCAGGCTTTCGACCCCGCCGAGCGACTCGGCCAGGGTGAAGCAGTGCAGGCCGTCGATGAATGCGCGCACGCCGGCCTCGCCGCCGTCGATCTCCACGCTGAGCATCGCCCCGAAGCCACGCTGCTGGCGCGCGGCGACCGCATGGCCGGGATGCGACGGGCGCCCCGGGTAGTGCACCGCGCGCACCGCCGGGTGTGCTTCGAGCAGGCCGACCAGCGCGGCGGTGTTCTCCTGGTGCACGCGCAGGCGCGCATCCAGCGTGCGCAGCCCGCGCAGGGTCAGGAAGCTGTCGAACGGCGCGCCGGTGATGCCGAGGCAGTTGGCCCACCACGACAGCCGCTCGTGCAGCTCGGCGTCGCGCGCGACCACCGCCCCGCCGACCACGTCGCTGTGGCCGTTGATGTACTTGGTGGTCGAGTGCACCACCACGTCGGCGCCGAACGCGATCGGCTGCTGCAGCGCCGGCGACAGGAAGGTGTTGTCGACCACCGCCAGCGCGCCGGCCGCGTGCGCGGCCTCGATCACGAAGCGCAGGTCGGTGATCCGCAGCAGCGGGTTGGACGGCGTCTCGATCCAGACCACCGCCGGCCCCTGCGCCAGCGCATCGGCGAGTGCGCGCGGGTCGGTCAGGTCGACCGTCAACAACTCGAACGCGCCCTTGGCGGCCAGCGCGTTGAACAGCCGCCAGCTGCCGCCGTAGCCGTCGTGCGGCACCACCAGCCGGTCGCCGGGCTCCAGCAGCGTGTGCAGCACCAGCGTGATGGCGGCCATGCCGGTGGCCGTGACCACGCCGCCGGCGCCGCCTTCCAGCTCGGACAGCGCGTCGGCCAGCAGGTCGCGGGTCGGGTTGCCGCTGCGGCTGTAGTCGTAGCGGCGCTTGTCGTTGAAGCCGGCGAAGCTGAAGTTGCTCGACAGCACCAGCGGCGGCGTGACCGCGCCATAGGCGGTGTCGTGGTCGATGCCCGCGCGCACCGCGGCGGTACAGCCGTGCGCCGTCGCGCCGGCGGCCGGTCGCAGCAGGTCGACGCTCATGCCGCCACCCCCGTCTCGGCCTGCGCGTCCGTGAGTGCGTCGGCAAGCGCCTCGGCCAGGATCGCCGCGATCGCCGCGCGCTCCTTCAGGAAGGCGTCGTGGCCGTACACGGACTGCAGCACGTGCAGGCGCGTTTCGCCGCGCAGGCGCTCGGCCAGTTCCACCGCGTCGGACACCGGCACCAGCCGGTCCTCGGACACGCCGACCACCGTCACCGGCACCCGGATCGTCTCGGGGTTCAGCGCCTGCAGGTCGATCGATTCCGACAGCCGCACGAACGCGGTCGACGGGACGCGGCTGGCGTAGGTCGCGCCGCAGTGGTCGAGGTAGTCCTCGGCGCCGACGCGCACGCGGCCATCGACCACCGTCGCGGCCTCGAAGCGGCGGTCGAACTCCTCCGGCGTGCGGTAGCTGAGGATCGCCAGCTGCCGCGCCAGCGCGAGCCCGTGGCTGTCGTCGCACTGCAGCGCGCCCAGCGCGACCGCGCGCCGCTGCAGCGCCCGCAGCGCACTGGCGTGCGGATGGGAACGATGGCAGCCGCTGATCGCGACCAGCCGGCCAAGCCGCTGTGGATGGGCCGCGGCGAACTGCAGGCCGACCATCGCGCCGTACGAGCAGCCGACGAAGGCCAGCAGGCGGTCGATGCCGAGCGCATCGAGCAGCGCGGCGATGGCGTCGGCCTGGTCGGCCGGGTCGACCGGCACGTCGAGGCAGCCGTCGGCGGCGAGCCAGTCGAAGGCGAGGATGCCGTGCCGGCGCGGGTCCAGCGCGCGCCCCTCGCCGCACTGGTCGTCCCACCAGCCACGACCCGACAGCGCGGCGCTGGCGGCGACATGGCGGTCGGCCGAGATGCCACCGGCGACGAACACCACCGGCAGCGAGGGGTCGCCGAGGCGCTCGTAGCGCAGGGTCACCGTGCGGCGGCCGGCGTGGCGCAGATCGAGGATGACGTCGAACTCGCCGCGCACGGCGGGCGGGACATCCGCGCGGGGGCGCGGCGTGGCCGACGGGAACGGCCGGGCGGCGCTATTGCGCTGCCGGGACGTCGGGAGGGAATGGGTCTGCAGGCTCATGGCGGCTTCCTGTTCGTGGAGGAGGCCATCGAGCTGACGGAACACGCGTTCCCCGACGGGATCGCGCGCAACCATCTTCCGGAGACCGGCACGCCGGCGTCCGCAGGAATTGGCACCTTCGCGACGCTTGCACGCCGCTGGGTTGCCCCGGCTTCAAAGGGCCTGTCCCTCAGCCGGTCTCGATGGATGCGGCGGAGTCTGCGCCCGCGATTCCAGTCTGTCAATCGCTTTATCCGGATAAAGCGATTGACCATACGCCACCGTCCGCCGCCCGCCCGCCTGCACTTACACTTCGCCGCCATGAACCCGCGCCTTCTCGTACCTGCATCCATCCTCTTGCTGGCGGCCTGCGCGAGCCGCGCGCCGACCGTCGATGCGCCGGCTCCCGCAGCCGCCGTCGTCGTGCCCGACGCCGCCATGCCCGCGCCCGCGGTGGTAACGCTGACCGAGCACTACCTCAGTCCCGCCGCGCCCGACGACGAACTGGACTCGCTCGCCACCTGGGTCACGCCGGACGGCCGCACCTGGCTCATCGCCACATCCAAGTCCGCCGATCGCCTGCTGGTGTTCGATGCCGACAGCGGCGCGCTGCTGCGCACCTTCGGCGGGCCCGGCGCCGGCCCCGGGCAGTTCGACCGTCCCAATGGCGTTGCCGTGCACGGCGACCACCTGTTCGTTGCCGAGCGTGACAACGGCCGCGTGCAGGTGCTCGCGCTGCCGGGCTTCGAGCCGCTTGGCAGCTTCGGCGAGGCCGAGCTGCGCAGCCCGTACGGCCTGTGGATCAACGAGCCCGCGCCGGGCGAACTGGAGCTCTACGTCACCGACAGCTTCATGTACGGCGAGCGGTTCGACGTGGTGCCGCCGGCGGCCGAGCTCGACCAGCGCGTGCGCCGCTACCACGTCCGCTTCGGTCCGGACGGCGACCTGAGCGCGCGCCATGCCGGCTCCTTCGGCGACACCGGCGCGAGCGCGCTGCACGTGGTCGAATCGATCGCCGGCGACCCCTCGCGCGACCGCCTGCTGATCGCCGACGAGCGCTTCCCGACCGCGGACGGCGGCGTCGGCTCGACCTTGCGCGAGTACCACCTCGACGGCCGCGCCACCGGCCGCAGCCTGCCGCAGGACGTGTTCGCCGCCGAGGCCGAGGGCGTGGCGCTGTGGGCCTGCAGCGCCGACACCGGCTACTGGCTGGCGGTCGACCAGCTGGAACCGCGGACGCTGTTCCACCTGTTCGAGCGCGACAGCCTGCGTCCGGCCGGCAGCTTCCGCGGCACCCGCACCGCGTTCACCGACGGCGTCGCGCTGCACGCGGCCAGCACGCCGACCTTCCCGCACGGCGCGCTGTTCGCGGTGCACGCCGACACCGCGGTGGTCGCGTTCGACCTGCAGGAGATCGCGCGCGGCCTCGGGCTGGCGCCGGAGTGCGGCGGCTGAGGTGGAGCGGTTGCGCGGCCCGGTTGCAGTGCTGGCGCTGGCCGTCGCGGCCATGGCGCCGGTGTGCGCCGACGCCGGGCAGGTCTACCGCTGGACCGACGCCGACGGCATCACCCATTACGGCGACCGCCGGCCGGCGAGCGAGGCGCCGGTCACCACCCTCGCGGTGCCGAGCGAGCCGACCCCGATCGCCGGCTTGCGGATCGAGCCGGTCGACGGCGGCTGGCAGGCCTGGGCCGACAACCGCCTGGCCGGCCCGATCGAGGTGATGCTGCACTACAGCCGCCGCGAGAACGTCGACAGCCGCCCCGCCCTGCCCGCGCGGGCCACCGTGGCCGCCGGCGGCAGTGCGCTGGTGGCGGTGCTGCAGTCGTCCGACCCGGCCCGCGCCACCGCGTTCGAACTGCGCATGGACAGCCTGCCCGGCCACCCCAGCGCGGCCCCGCGCGACGTCGTCTACCGCCTGCCGTTGCAGGCGCCCAGCACCCGCATCGACCAGGGCCACGGCGGCAGCTTCAGCCACGGCGACGCGGAAAACCGCTACGCGGTCGACTTCGCCACGCCCGAGGGCACGCCGGTGCTGGCCGCGCGCGACGGGGTGGTGATGCAGACCGAGGGCGGTTTCGGCCGCACCGGGCTGGACCGCGACCGCTACGCCGGCCGCGCCAACTTCGTCCGGATCCTGCACGACGACGGCTCGATGGCGCTGTACGCGCACCTGCAGCCCGGCGGCGTGATGGTGCGCAGCGGCCAGCGCGTGCGCGCCGGCCAGCAGGTCGGCCTGTCCGGCAACACCGGCTTCAGCACCGGGCCGCACCTGCACTTCGTGGTGCAGGTGAACCGCGGCATGCGGTTGCTGTCGCTGCCGTTCCGAATGGCCGGGCCGGAGGGCCTGCTCGACCTCGGCGCGGCAGGCGATTCAGCTGCGACCGGTTACGCCGCCTCGGCCAGGTTCTCGCCCAGCAGACGCCACTTGGGCAGCTTGTCGATCTGGCCGACCGAGCGCAGGTAGGCCTCGTCGACCTCGGTGCCGGCCACCAGCGCGGCGGCTACGTGCACCGCGCCGGCGACCCAGAAGCCGGACATGCGCATCCGCCCCGGCTGGTGGTGGTTGGCGACCGCCTCGACGATCGGCATCGGCAGGCCCCACAGGCCGAGCAGGTAGGCGCCGGCCTCGGCGAAGTGCGGCGCGTCGGGATTCTGCTCGGTGCCGTCGGGCAGGGTCGAGCGCATGCCCGGCAGCAGGCTGCCGACTTCGGCCAGCAGGCCGGCGGTGGCGGCCAGTTCGGCACTGGAGCCGCCGAGGATCTGCGCGGCCAACCGCGAGGTGCGCAGCGCGCGCGCCTGCATCGCCTCGCGGTCGATGCCGTCGACCTCGGCCGGGGTGCCGAAGGCCTCGGTTGCCAGCACCAGTTGCTGGGTGTTCTGCAGGCCAAGCCGGGTCACGGCGGCGCGGATGTCGGTGACCACGCGGCCGGCCGAGAAATAGGCGGAGTTGCACAGCCGCAGCATCTTGGCGGCCAGCACCGGGTCCTGCGACAGCAGTTCGGCGACCTCGGCGCTGCTGGTTTCCGGGTCGCGCAGCAACTGGGTCAGGTCGAGATAGAGCTTGGGCGGCGGCGGCAGCGACTCGACCCGGCCGATCGCCTCCTTCAACGCGGGGTTGTCGAGCAGTTCGCGCAGTTCGACCACGCTCTCGACCGCCTCGATCAGCTCGCCGGCGTCCAGCGGCCGGCGCAGCAGGCGATGCGCGCTGGCCATCGAACGCAGCGCGTCGGCGTCCTGGCCGTCGTCCAGCAGCAGGATCCGCACCGCCTCGGGATGGCGGTCGCGCAGCGCGGCCAGCAGGTCCGGGCCGCGGCGGTCGCCCACCTGCATCCCGCACACGACCACGTCGACCGTGCCCGGCTCGCCGTCCAGCAGCGGGCCGGCGTCGTCCAGCCAGCGCGTGTTCCAGTCCAGCCCGAAGTCCGAAAGTGCCTGTTCGAGCTCGCTGGCCGCGCCGTGCCCGTTCCCCACGATGACAATCTGCACCCTGAATTCCCCCTCGCCTGCGGATGTCCCGCCTCCGCTTGCGGTATCGGCGGACGCGGCGCCGGCTGAACCGCCGCTTGTGTGACTGGGTGGGCAGTTCCGGGCTCCCGTTATAATCCGCGCCCTCCCTGCAGCCTTCCGGCGCGCCCGCGCGCCGTCGCCATGTCCGACGTTTCCATCGAAGCCCTGCGTCGCCGCACCTTCGCGATCATCTCCCACCCCGACGCAGGCAAGACCACGCTGACCGAGAAGCTGCTGCTGTTCGGCGGCGCGATCCAGATGGCCGGCTCGGTCAAGTCGCGCAAGACCAGCCGCAGCGCCACCTCCGACTGGATGGCGCTGGAGAAGGAACGCGGCATCTCGGTGACCTCGTCGGTGATGCAGTTCCCCTACGACGGCCACATCGTCAACCTGCTCGACACCCCGGGCCACGCCGACTTCGGCGAGGACACCTACCGGGTGCTGACCGCGGTCGACTCGGCGCTGATGGTGATCGACGTGGCCAAGGGCGTGGAGGAACGCACGATCAAGCTGATGGAGGTCTGCCGGCTGCGCGACACGCCGATCATGACCTTCATCAACAAGCTCGACCGCGAGGGCCGCGACCCGATCGAACTGCTCGACGAGGTCGAGTCGGTGCTGGGCATCCAGTGCGCGCCGATCACCTGGCCGATCGGCATGGGCAAGCGGCTGAAGGGCGTGGTCCACCTGGTCAGCGGCGAGGTCCACCTGTACGAGCAGGGCCGCAACTTCACCCGGCAGGACTCGACCATCTTCAAGTCGATCGACGACCCGGCGCTGGAAGCGGCGATCGGCGCGGCCACGCTGGCCGAACTGCGCGACGAGCTGGAACTGGTGCAGGGCGCCAGTCATCCGTTCGACATCGGCAAGTACCTTGCCGGCGAGCAGACCCCGGTGTTCTTCGGTTCGGCGGTCAACAACTTCGGCGTGCAGCTGCTGCTGGACTTCTTCGTCCGCCATGCGCCGTCGCCGCGGCCGCGCGCGACCACCAGCCGCGAGGTCGCGCCGACCGAGGACAAGCTGACCGGCTTCGTGTTCAAGATCCAGGCCAACATGGACCCGCAGCACCGCGACCGCGTCGCCTTCATGCGGATCTGCTCGGGCAAGTTCGAGGCCGGCATGAAGGCCTTCCACGTGCGCAGCGGCAAGGACATGAAGCTGGCCAACGCACTGACCTTCATGGCCAGCGACCGCGAGATCGCCGAGACCGCGTACTCCGGCGACGTGATCGGCATCCACAACCACGGCACCATCTCGATCGGCGACACCTTCACCGAGGGCGAGAAGCTGTCGTTCACCGGCATCCCCAACTTCGCGCCCGAACTGTTCCGCCGCGCGCGCCTGCGCGACCCGCTCAAGCTCAAGCAGCTGCAGAAGGGCCTGGCGCAGCTGTCCGAGGAAGGCGCGACCCAGTTCTTCCGGCCGCTGATGAGCAACGACCTGATCCTCGGCGCGGTCGGCGTGCTGCAGTTCGACGTGGTCGCGTACCGGCTCAAGGACGAATACGGCGTCGACGCGATCTTCGAGCCGGTGACGATCGCCACCGCGCGCTGGGTGCGTTGCGGCAACGAGAAGAAACTGGACGAGTTCCGCGACAAGAACGCAGTGAACCTCGCGATCGACGCGGCCGGCGAACTGGTCTACCTGGCGCCGACCCGGGTCAACCTGCAACTGGCGTCCGAGCGTTCGCCGGACGTCGAGTTCCTCGCCACCCGCGAGCACGCGCACACGGTCGCGGTCGACTGAGCCAGTCTGCAGCACCGCCGCTCACGCGATGCAGGCGCGGGCGGCGCTAGGTTCGGCGCGTCCTCCGCACGGAGACCGCCCATGCCGCATCGCCCCGCACCGTTGTCCGTCGTCGGCACCCTGGTCGGTGCCGGTCTGCTGGCCTGCGCCGCACCGGAGGCACCGCCCCCCGTCGACAGCAGCCCGGCCGCGGCGACACCTTCACCCGCGCCCGTAACCCCCATCGACACGCCCGCCATCGACAGCGGCCCGGCGCTTTACCACTGCGACAACGGCGACGTCATCGAGGTGCGCTTCGGCTACTACGATGCGACCGTGCGCCTCGCCGACGACACCACGCTCACGCTGCCGCGCGCGCAGTCGGCCTCCATGCCGGGTAGCGACGTGTACGTCGGGCGGGCCATCGCGCTGGAGCGCGAGGGCGACCGCTTGCGACTGACCCGCGACGGCGAGGCATCCCGGTGCGGGCGGCGGGCCCCGGGCGCGTCCTGAACGCCCAACAACGCATTCACCCGCGTTTGACCGGCCGCTGCGGAAGGTGGCCTCGACCCCGCACCCGGAGTGGACCGACATGCCAGCCTTCCCCAGACAACTGCTGTTCGCGGCGGTGCTCGGCGCCGTCGTTCTGGCCGGCTGCAGCGCCGAACCCGACGCCGCGCCGGTCGACCCCGCCATGGTGGACACCGATACCGCGAGCATGCGCTACAGCTGCGACGACGGCTGGAGTGTCGCGGTCATGGGCGACACCGTGGTCGCCAGCGCCGCCGACGGCCGCACGGTCGAACTGCAACGGATCGCCGACCGCAGCCCGCCGCTGTTCACCGGTGGCGCGCTCGAGTTCTCGGTCGAGGACGACGGCGCGGTGCTTGGCCAGGACGAAACCGGACCGCTCGCCTGCCGGCCCGAGTGACGTCCGCGGCGGATGGCCACCGACACGCCAGCGGACGCGCCGGGCAAACGCTCCGATCCGCGCGGCAGCGACGCACCGGGCGGCGGTAACGACGGCCCCCGGCAACCGCCGTGGCGGCACGTCACGCGCCACCCGTGGCTGACCGCGCTGGCGCTGCTCGCGCTGGCCATCGTGGTGCTGGTACTGCTGTGGGACTGGAACTGGTTCAAGGGCCCGATCGAGCGCCAGGTGGAAGCGCGCACCGGCCGGGAGTTCGAGATCGGCGGCGACCTCGACGTCGACCTCGGCTGGGTCCCGGTGATCACCGCCGACGGGCTGGCGTTCGGCAACGCGGACTGGGCCGGAACCCCGGTGATGGCCTCGGCGCGCCGGCTGGAACTGGCCCTCGCGATCAAGCCGCTGTTCCGCGGCGAAGTGCTGATCCCCGACATCCGCCTGTCAGCGCCACGGCTCAACCTCGAGACCGGCGAGCACGGCGGCAACTGGAACTTCGGCGAACCCGGCAGTGACACCGACGTCGAGTTCCGCCGGGTCTGGATCGACGACGGCAAGCTGGCCTTCGTCGACGCCGCCAACGACACCGACATCAAGGTCGACGTCGCCACCGCGAAGGCCGAGGACGGGGCGACGGATGGCGACGGGCGCGCACCGCCGATCGTGGTCGAGGGCGGCGGCCGCTGGCAGGGCAACGCGTTCTCGCTGGAGGGCGAGGCCGAGTCGCCGCTCGAATTGCAGAACCCCGACAGCCCCTACCGGATCGACGCCCGCGCACGCGCCGGCGACACCCGCGCGCATGCCCGCGGCACCCTGCTCGACCCGCTGCGGCTGCGCGACTTCGACCTGCAACTCGCGCTCGGCGGCAGCAACCTCGCCGACCTCTACCCGCTGCTCGGCATCGCCCTGCCCGACACCCCGCCGTACCGGCTCGACGGCCATTTCACCCGCGACGGCACCACCTGGTTCTACAACGACTTCAACGGCACCGTCGGCGACAGCGACCTCGGCGGCGACGCCAACGTCGACACCGGCGGCCCACGCCCGTACCTGCGCGCCGACCTGCATTCCAGCCGGCTGGATTTCGACGACCTCGCCGGCTTCGTCGGCGGCGCGCCGGACACCGGCGGCAGCGAGTCCACCAACCCCGAACTGGCCGCGAAGGCCGCCCAGGAGCAGGCCAGCGGACGCGTCCTGCCCGACACCCCGTACCAGCTCGACAAGCTGCAGGCGATGGACGCCGACGTCCGCCTGCGCGCCGCGCGCATCAATTCGCCGTCGCTGCCGCTGGACGACATGGACGCCCACCTTTACCTGGAGAACGGCCTGTTGCGGCTGGACCCGCTCAACTTCGGCGTCGCCGGCGGCGACATCCGCTCGACCATCCGCATGGACGCGCGCGAGTCGCCGATCCGTACCCGCGCGGACGTCAACGCCAGCGGGCTGGACCTGTCGAGCCTGCTGCCGAAGGTCGAACTGGCACAGAACGCGATCGGCCGCGTCGGCGGCCACGTGCAGCTGGCCGGCACCGGCAACTCGGTGGCGGCGATGCTCGGCAGCAGCAACGGCGAGGTCGCGGTCGGCATGGGCAGCGGCCGCATCAGCAACCTGCTGATGGAGATGGCCGGCATCGACCTGGCCGAGATCATCAAGTTCAAGCTCACCGAGGACCGGCTGATCCCGGTGCGCTGCGCGTTCGGCGACTTCAAGGTCGACGACGGCCTGATGACGGTGCGCTCGCTGGCGTTCGATACCACCGACACGATCCTGATCGGCGAAGGCACGATCAGCCTGAAGGACGAGCGGCTGGACCTGGTGATCAAGCCGCGCCCGAAGGACCGCAGCCTGTTCGCGTTCCGCGCGCCATTGCTGGTCGACGGCAGCTTCGCCAACCCCGACCTGCGACCCGACATGGGGCGCATCGGCCTGCGCGCGGCGATCGCGCTGACGCTTGGGAACATCGCGCCGCCGGCGGCGTTGCTGGCGACGCTGGAACTCGGCCCCGGCGAGGATGCGTCCTGCGGCGGGCGCTACGCGAAGTGACGCCGACGCGTCGCGCCGGCACCAACTCAGCTGGCGATGTAGCGCTGCAACTGGTCGAGTTCGACCTGCTGGTCCTCGATCACCGCCTTGACCAGGTCGCCGATCGACACCACGCCGAGCACCTCGCCGCCGGCGACCACCGGCAGGTGGCGGATGCGCCGGTGGGTGACCAGCTGCATGCAGTGGTCGACGGTGTCGTCGACGCCGACGGTGACCACGTCGGCGGTCATGATCTCGCGCACCGCGGTGTCCGCCGACGAGCGTCCCTGCAGCACGATCTTGCGGGCGTAGTCACGCTCGGACAGGATCCCGGCCAGCCGCGCGCCGTCGATCACCAGGACCGCACCGATGCGCTTCTCGGCCATCAGGCGGATCGCGTCGATCACCGGTGCATCGGGGTTGATCGCAAAGACTTCAGGCGCTTTCGCTTCTAGCAGGTGCCGCACGTTGCGCATGGCCGTCTCCTTCGACGAGCTGGACCCTGCCCGAGGATACCCCCGCCGCCGGCTGCCACGTGTCAATGAGGTACAGCGGGCGTTGCTTGGCCTCTTCGTAGAGCCGGCCGAGATACTCGCCGATCAGCCCCAGCGCGATCAGCTGCACGCCGCCGAGGAACAGGATCACCGCCATCATCGTCGGCCAACCCTGCACCGGGTCGCCGAACAGCAGCGCCTTGCCGACCACCCACGCGCCATAGACGAAGGCGACCAGCGCGGTCAGCAGGCCGAGGTAGGTCGCCAGCCGCAGCGGCGCGGTGGAGAAACTGGTGATGGCCTCCAGCGCGAGGTTCCACAGCCGCCAGTAGTTGAACTTGCTGGCGCCGGCGACGCGCGGCTCGCGGTGGTACGGCACCGCCACCCGGTTGAAGCCGACCCAGCCGAACAGGCCCTTCATGAAGCGGTGGCGCTCGCGCAACTGCCGCAGGGCCGCCAGCGCGCGCGGCGAGAGCAGGCGGAAGTCGCCGGTGTCGGCCGGGATCGGCGTCTTCGACAGCCGCCCGATCACCCGGTAGAACGCGTGCGCGGTGCCACGCTTGAGCCAGCCCTCGCCTTCGCGCTCGAGCCGGGTGCCGAACACGTCGTCGAAGCCCTCGCGCCACTTGTCGACGAATCGCGGGATCAGTTCCGGCGGGTCCTGCCCGTCGGCGTCGAGGATCAGCGCGCCGCCTTCGTCCACGTGGTCGAGCCCGGCTGTCAGCGCCAGCTCCTTGCCGAAGTTGCGCGACAGCCGCAGCAGCCCGATCCGCGGGTCGGCGGCGGCCAGCTGCTGCAGCACCACCCAGGTCGCATCGGCACTGCCGTCGTCGACGTACAGAACCCGGCAGTCGAGCCGGTGGGTGTCGCGCAGATCGTCCAGCACCGCGGCCAGCCGCGGCTGCAGCAACGGCAGGCTGTCGGCCTCGTTGAAGGCGGCGATGACGACGGTCAACCGGTCATGCGTGGCGGCGTGGGCGCTCATGCCCGGCATGGTAGCCGGTCAGTCGAGGCGGTCGAGATAGGACGTGCCGCCGATCTGCCGCATCTGCCGCTGGATCGCGCGCGTGCGCCGCTGCACGTAGGGGCCCGGCCTCGCCGCGCTGTAACGCTTGGGGCTGGGGAGCACCGCCGCCAGCCGCGCCGCCTCGGCCGGCCCGAGCCGCGACGCGTCCTTGCCGAAATACGTCCGCGCCGCCGCCTGCGCGCCGTACACGCCGTCACCAAACTCGGCGACGTTGACGTACACCTCGAGGATCCGCGACTTCGGCCACAAGGTTTCGATCAGCACCGTGTACCAGGCCTCGATCCCCTTGCGCACCCAGCCGCCGCCGCTCCACAGGAACAGGTTCTTCGCCACCTGCTGGCTGATCGTGCTGGCGCCGCGCAGCCGTCCGCCGCGCGCATTGTGACGCCGCGCCTTCTCGATCGCCTCCAGGTCGAAGCCGTGGTGGTCGGCGAAGCGCTGGTCCTCCGATGCGATCACCGCGACCGGCAGGTGCGAGGAGATATCGTCGCGGTCGCGCCAGTCGTAGGCGATCCGGAACGCCCCCTCGCCCGCGCCCCAGGCCTGCAGCACCCGCGCCGCCATGAACGCCGAGAACGGCGGGTCGACGAACCGCAGCACCGCCACCTGCAGCAGCGTCGCCAGCGCCAGCAGCAACGGCAGCGCCAGCAGCCAGCGCAGCCACCTGCGGCGCCGGCGCGGTCGGGTCTTCGGGCTCACCGCTTGCACCGGCTGGGCTGGATCCCCATCTGTGATCATCCGTCACTGGCCTGCACGCATTATCCGCGATGCGCCCCCAAGGAACCGCCTCCCATGACCTCATCCGAACCCGCCCTCGGCCAAGCGTCCGACGACCGGATCACCCGGTTCCTGCTCGAACACGCCGGCGTGCGCGGCGTGCATGTCCGCCTGGGTGAACCGTGGCGGACGATCCGCGCGCGGATGCAGGACGTGCAGGCCGACGCGCCCGCGGCGATCGAACTGCTCGGCGAAGCGCTCGCCGCGGCCGCGCTGTTCACCGGCCACGCCAAGGTCGAGGGGCGGCTGTCGGTGCAGTTGCGCAGCCAGGGCGCGCTGCGGACGGTGTTCGCCGAGTGCACCTCGGCCGGTACCGTACGCGGCATCGTGCAGCTGGCCGAGCCGCCCGGCCCCGTCTCGCGCGACCTGGGCACGCTCGGCGACGACGCGATGCTGGCCATCACGATCGAGAACCCCGCCCGCGGCAGCCGCGAGCCGATGCGCTACCAGGGCTTGGTAGCGCTGGAGTCGCCATCGCTGGCGGAAGCCTTCGAGGACTACTTCCGCCAGTCCGAACAACTGCCGACCCGCCTGCTGCTGGCCGTCGACGACGAAGCCGCGGTCGGGCTGATGATCCAGAAGCTCCCCGGCGATGGCGGCGACGAGGACGGCTGGACCCGCGCCGGGGCGCTGTTCGACACCCTCGGCCCGGCCGAACTGTTGCAGTGGCCCGGCGAGACCGTCATCCACCGGCTGTTCCACGAGGACGGGCTGCAGTTGCTTGGCAGTCGCCCGCTGGCCTTCGCCTGCTCCTGCTCGCGCGAGCGGGTGGAGTCGATGCTGGTGTCGCTGGGGGAGGCCGAGGCGCTGGCCGCCGCAGCCGATGGCCCCGCCAGCGTCCGCTGCGAGTTCTGCGCCGAACGCTACGAGTTCACCGAGGACGAGATCCGCCGGTTGCTGAAGGAGCACGCGGCCGATCTGGAAGCGCCGGACCGGTCCCAGTGAGACCGCCTTCACGCGCCGTTGATTGTTAAAGATTCATAAACGACCTAAGATCGATCCACGTGTCACCGGGGAACCAAACCGGACGTTTCCGGTCGTTACATATCGATGGACTCGCGCCTGCTCCGACTGCCGCTGGCTCTGCTGCTCGCCCTGGGCGTGGCAACGGGCGCGCATGCACAGGGCGGCAAGGCGCCGGCCCACAGCGACTCCACCGTGCTGCCGGTATGGAACAACGCCAGCGGCAAGCTTGAAGCGGTCCTGCTGCTCGAGCCGACCGGCAACGCCACCACCGGCGCCCGCTGGCGGTTCGGCCGCACCACCCTCGACGCCGCGTTCGGGCTGGACGCCGGGGACACCCTCGGCCTGGTGTGCGACCGCAAGACCGGGCTGGCCACCGCCATCGGCAACCTCGCCAACCATTGCCTGCTTGCCGCGCTGGAACAGGACGGCAAACCCGGTTCCAGCCGCCAGTCGAGTATCGGCGCCGGCATCAGCCGTGCCGGCACGCGCCTGGCACTCGCCGTCGGTAAGGGCCGCGACACCCTGCCCGCCTGGCTGAGCCCCAACGGCCAGACCGGCCGGCTCGACCAGAACACGCTGACCGTCTACGGCGAACGCAACATCGGCAACGAGGCCACCGTATCGATCGGCGGCACCTGGGCCCGCGCACGCCTCATCCCCGCCGGTGACGTGCCGGCGCTGGCCGACCGCTGGAGCAGCCAGAGCATCACCGTCGGCGCCGACATCGGCAGCTTCGGCGCAAACATCGTCGGGCGCGTGGTCGACACGCCGAGCGAACCCGGCCACTGGGAAGGCCTCGGCGTCGGCCTGACCTGGCGGACGCCGTGGAGCGGCCAGCTCACCGTCGGTGCCGAGAACCTCGTCACCCGGGGCCGCAACCCCTTCTCGCCGAACAGCGCGGACCAGGACGAGGGCACGGTCCCCTACGTCCGCTACGAACAGGACCTCTGAGTCCCGGCGCTCCGCCGCTCCGCGCCACGGCGGCGCCCGTTCTCCTTTCGCATCCACGCCGCCGGTCCCATCCCGGCGGCTTCGCCCTGCGCGCTTGAGCCGGCGATTCGTGCGCGCTTGTGCAGGGGCCTCCGCGCCACGTCGCGGGCAATTTTTTTCATCTGCGCAACGTCGAACCCGCGCGCCAGCGCTGCTTACCGCGCCGATCTCATGTGTATGTTGTTGAATTAATTGGCAAATCCATTGCATCCAAACGCGAGGAAGATATTTATTAACGACACTTTAATTTTTGCGCAAGGGGGACTACCATCGGTCGACCTTGCCGGATTTGGCGTCTTTCTTGACCTCACCGGCGGGGTTCCCATGGGACACCAAGAATCACTTGGAGAGAGAGATGACCTTGAAGACCACCAAGCTCCGCAACGCGATCTCGTTCGCGCTTGTCGCGGGCACCGCCGTCACCGGCACTGCGTTCGCGCAGGACGCCGCCCCGGCTGACCAGGAAGCCACCACCCTCGACCGCATCGAAGTCACCGGTTCGCGCATCCGTTCGGTCGATGCCGAGACCTCGCAGCCGGTCCTCGTGCTCAGCCGCGAAGACATCCAGAAGCAGGGCGTGACCTCGGTCGCCGAAGTGCTGAACCGCATCTCGGCCGCCGGCCCCTCGATCAACCGCACGTTCAACAACGGCGGCGACGGTTCCTCGACCATCTCGCTGCGCAACCTGGGCGCCTCGCGCACCCTGGTGCTGGTTGACGGCCGCCGCTGGGTCTCCAGCCTCGGTGGCTCGGTTGACCTGAACACCATCCCGTCGGCGATCGTCGAGCGCATCGAAGTCCTGAAGGACGGCGCCTCGGCCATCTACGGTTCCGACGCGATCGCGGGCGTGGTCAACATCATCACCCGCAACAACTACGACGGCGCCGAAGCCAGCGCGCACGTCGGCCAGTTCAGCGAAGGCGACGGCGAGCGCACCTCGATTGCCGCCACCCTCGGTGCCAACACCGACCGCAGCAACGTCGTGATCAGCCTCTCGCGCGTCGAGGAAGGCGAAGTCATGGCCGGCGACCGCGAGCAGTCCGCCGTGCCGGTGTTTGGCCGCAACGATCGCAGCGGCTTCTCGGCCAACGGCAAGATCTGGAACGCCGGCCCGGGTGACTTCAGCGAGTTCACCATCGTGCCGCCGGGTGCCACCGGAACCGGGCCTGCCGGCCAGCAGCGCTACAGCCTGGACCAGTTCGTGCCGTGGAGCTCCGCCGAGCATGGTTACAACTACGCGAAAGACAACTACCTGCTGACCCCGCAGACCCGCACCGCCCTGTACCTGAAGGGCCGCTTCGACATCACCGACAGCATCAGCTTCGTCACCGACGCGCTGTACAACGAGCGCCGCTCGGAGCAGCAGCTGGCCGGCTTCCCGCTCAGCGGCGGCCCGGCGCTGGGCAACGCTGCCAACACGGTTCTGAGTGGCGACAGCTACTTCAACCCGTACAACACCCTCTACGGTGGCGACGGCCGTGACGTGACCTGGAGCCGCCGCCTGACCGAGCAGAACCGCGTCTACCAGCAGAACGTCAAGACCGTCCACACCTACGCCGGTTTCAACGGCAGCTTCCAGTTCGCCGATCGCTACTTCGACTGGGACGTTGGCTACAACTTCAACAAGTCCGACCAGGAAGACGCCCAGATCGGCGACGCCAACATGCTCGCCGTCGCTGCTGGCGTGGGTCCGTCGTTCCTTGATCCCGCTTCGGGTCGAGTGGTCTGCGGTACTCCGGACAATCCGGCAACCCCGGACGTGAACGAGCAGAACATCATTGATGGTTGCGTGCCGTTCAACCCGCTCGCCCCGGCCGGCACCATGCCGCAGGAGCAGCTGGACGCCATCCTGTTCACCGCGCAGGACGCCTTCCAGAACCGCAGCGAGAGCTTCACCGCCAACCTCAGCGGCGAGATCGTCGAACTGCCGGGTGGCATGATGGGCTTCGCCGCCGGTATCGAATCGCGCAAGGAGAGCGGCTTCGACCGTCCGGACGCCTTCGTTGCTGCCGGCTACACCTCGGGCAACAGCCGTCTGCCGACTTCCGGTGAGTACGACCTCGACGAAATCTACGCCGAGCTGCTGATCCCGGTGCTGGCCGATGTCCCGGGTGCCCAGCTGCTGGAGTTCAGCGTGGCTTCGCGCTACTCGGACTACAGCAACTTCGGTGACACCCTCAACAGCAAGTTTGGCTTCAAGTGGAAGCCGTTCGAGGACCTGATGGTCCGCGGCAACTGGGCCGAGGGCTTCCGTGCACCGTCGATCCAGACGCTGTACCGCGGCATCGCCGACAGCTACGAGAGCTTCGGTGACATCTGCTCGTCCGACAACCCGGGCCTCACCGCGACCATCGCCGCTGCGTGTGCCGCTGACGGCGTCCCCGCCGACTTCATCCAGCGCACCAACGGTGGCGACGGTTACTTCGGGCAGACGATTTACCCGTTCTCGTTCGGTGGCAACCCGAATGCCGGTCCGGAGACCTCCACCAGCGAGACGCTGGGCCTGGTCTACAGCCCGTCCTACGTGGATGGCCTGAACGTCACCCTCGACTGGTGGAGCGTCGAGATCGAAGGCGCGCTGTCGACCCTGTCGGTCGCCACCATCCTCGACGAGTGCTACGCACAGGGTAACCAGACCGCCTGCTCGCTGTTCACCCGCGATCCGGTCAACTACCAGATCACCTCCATGATCCTGGCGCCGGCCAACCTCGCCGTCATCAACGTGGAAGGCTACGACCTGGGCGTCGACTACCGGTTCCCGGAGACCTCGTTCGGCCGGTTCACCGCCGGCCTCAATGCCTCGTACACCTCCAAGTACGACATCCAGCAGACCGAGACTGCGGAGCCGGAGAACGTCGTCGGCATGTACTTCAACCAGGATCCGAACTGGCGCCTGCGCGCGAACGGTTCGCTGGACTGGAGCATGGGTGACTTCGGCGTGACCTGGATCACCCGTTACTACTCCGGCCTGGTCGAGGATTGCGGCTTCGGTCCGCTGTGCAGTGACCCGGATCGTCGGGTCGACACCGGCCCGGCCCCGCGCAACAAGCTCGGCGCGACCACCTACCACGACGTGCAGGCCCGTTACGAGCTGCCGTGGAACGGAACCGTCAAGCTGGGCATGAACAACGTGTTCAAGAAGCGTCCGCCGACCTCGTACACGGTCTTCGCGAACTCGTTCGACCCGCAGTACGACATCCCGGACTCCAGCTACATCTACATGGAGTACGTGCAGCGCTTCTGATCGAGGTCTGATCAGGGGTTGTTTCGGGGCGGCTCCGGTAACGGAGCCGCCCTTTTTCATTGATCCCGGGCCGGAGTCCACTGCATGACCAGCACCACCACACCCGAGCAACTGCGCGAGGTCGCACACGACGCGGTACGGGGCGGCGACCACCCACGGGCAGCGACGGCGTTCCATGCATTGCTCGACGTCGCTCCGGGGGACACGGAAGCATTGAACTTCCTCGCGATGGCCGCGCTCGCCCGCGGCGATACCCGGTCGGCAAGGCAGTTGCTGCAGTGCGCGCTCGATGCCGCCCCGCAGGACAGTGCGACCCGCAAGAACATGGGCTTGACGCTGCTTCACCAGCGCGCACCCGAGGAGGCCGAGCAGGTCCTGCGTGCCGCGCTGACGGACGAGCCCACGCTGTATCCGGCACAGCTCTACCTCGGGACGGCGCTCGAGCAGCAGTCCCGGACTCGCGAGGCGGTCGCCGCCTATCTCCGGGCCCTGACCGGCGCACAGTCGTCCGGCATCTGGCTCGACGACTCGAATACCCCACCCGCTCTGCGACCCGCCGTGCGGCATGCCATTTCGTTCGTCCGCGACCGGTTCCCGGCGGTGCTCGATGCGTTGATCGAACCGTTGAGCGCGCGCCACGGCGCCGCCGCGGTGGCCCGGGTGCGCCAGTGCATCGCGGGCTACCTGGGTGACCGCTCGATCGCGCCGTCAAGGGCGGACCAGCGACCCACGTTCCTCTACTTCCCAGGGCTCCCCGAGACCCCGATCTTTTCGCGCGAACTGTTGCCCTGGCACGAGCAGCTGGAGGCCCACACCCCGCGGCTCCAGGCCGAGTTGCAGCAGGTCCTCGCGGAGGACGCGCCCCTTGTGCCGTTCCTTGGCGTTCCGCCGCCGGGCGAAAAGTCCACCTACCTCGGCGGCAGCTCCGAGCGACCGCAGTGGGATGGCCTGTTCTTCTACCGCCACGGCCGCAGGGACCCCGAGGCTTGCCGCCGGGCGCCCAACACCGTAGCCGCGCTGGACTCGACCCCCATCGTCCGGATCCCGGGCCACGGACCGGAGGCGCTGTTCTCCGTGCTTGGGCCGGGGTCCCATATCCTCCCCCACACGGGCGTCACCAATACCCGTGTCGTCACCCATCTGCCGCTGCTGGTGCCGGAGGGCTGCACCATTCGGATCGCCGACCAGCGGCACGACTGGCGCGAAGGCCGGTGCGTCACCTTCGACGACACCTTCGAGCACGAGGCCTGGAACAACAGCGACCGGACCCGCGTCGTACTGCTGTTCGATGTCTGGAACCCGCACTTGACCGAGGTCGAACGCGAGGCGGTGACGGAACTCGTGGTCGCCATCGGCGAACTCAAGGGCGACCAGCTCTGACCCGCAAACGGAAACGGGCCCCTCGGGGCCCGTTCCAGGTGACCGTGGTCGCAGCCGCTATCAGTCGAGCGACTCCACCACCCGCCGCTGCTCGTCCTTCAGCGCCTGCGGCATGCGCGGGCCATAGGTGTCGAGGTACTCGCCGATACTGTCGAACTCGGCCTTCCAGCCGTCGCGCTCGAAGCCGAACAGCTTCGCGCGGGCCTCTTCGCCCAGCTCTACGCCATCCAGGTTGAGGTCGCCGGCGGCCGGCAGGTTGCCGATCGGGGTCTCGACCGCGCCGGCCTCGCCCTTCACGCGACCGATCATCCACTCCAGCACGCGCAGGTTGTCGCCGAAGCCCGGCCACAGGAACGTGCCGTCGTCGCCCTTGCGGAACCAGTTGACGTGGAAGATCTTCGGCAGTTTGTTGCTGCCGTTGTCGAACGACAGCCAGTGGCTGAAGTAGTCGGCGAAGTTGTAGCCGCAGAACGGCTTCATCGCCATCGGGTCGCGGCGCATCACGCCGACCGCGCCGGTCGCGGCGGCGGTGGTTTCCGAACCCATCGCGGCGCCGACCAGCACGCCGTGGGTCCAGTCGCGGGCCTCGAACACCAGCGGCACCAGCGAGGCCCGCCGGCCGCCAAAGACAATGGCCGAGATCGGCACGCCCTCCGGGTTCTCCGCTTCCGGCGAGTAGCTCGGGCAGGACCTGGCGCTGACGGTGAAGCGCGAGTTTGGGTGCGCGGCCGGACGCTTGTCGGCGTCGTACGGCTCGCCGCGCCAGTCGGTCACCGGCGTCAGGCCATTGCCGATGCCTTCCCACCACGGCTGGTTGTCGGCGGTGACGCCGACGTTGGTGAAGATCGCGTCGCGCTGCAGGCAGGCCAGCGCGTTCGGGTTGGACTTCTTCGACGTACCCGGGGCGACGCCGAAGAAACCCGCCTCGGGGTTGATCGCGTACAGGCGGCCGTCCTTGCCCGGCCGCATCCAGCAGATGTCGTCGCCGACGGTGGTGATCTTCCAGCCGTCCTTGAGGTAACCCTCCGGCGGGATCAGCATCGCCAGGTTGGTCTTGCCGCAGGCCGACGGGAACGCCGCGGCGATGTGGTGGGTCTCGCCCTGCGGGTTGGTGATGCCGAGGATCAGCATGTGCTCGGCCAGCCAGCCCTCGCTGCGCGCCTGGTAGGAAGCGATGCGAAGCGCATGGCACTTCTTGCCCAGCAGCGCGTTGCCGCCGTAGCCCGAGCCGTACGACTTGATCGTGAGTTCCGCCGGGAAGTGCATGATGAAGCGGCGGTTGGGGTCGAGCTCGCCGGTCGAGTGCAGGCCCTTGACGAAGCTACCCTCCTTCTCGATCCGGGCCAGCGCCGGCGCGCCCATGCGGGTCATGATCCGCATGTTGGCGACCACGTACGGGCTGTCGGTGATCTCCACGCCGCAACGCGACAGCGGCGAGTCGATCGGCCCCATGCAGTACGGGATCACGTACATCGTGCGCCCTTCCATGCAGCCGTCGAACAGCGCATCGATCTTTGCGTGCGCCTCGGCCGGGGCCATCCAGTGGTTGTTCGGGCCGGCATCGTCGCGCTCGGGGGTGCAGACGAAGGTCAGGTGCTCGACGCGGGCGACGTCGTCCGGGTCCGAGCGGTGCAGGAAGCTGTTCGGATGGGTCTGCTCGTTGAGCCGGATCAGGGTGCCGTCGGCCTCCATCCGCCGCACCAGTTCCGCGTTCTCCGCATCGCTGCCGTCGCACCAGTGGACCCGGTCCGGACGGGTCAACGCGGCGACCTCGGCGACCCAGGCGTTCAGGGCCTGGAGCTTGCTGCCGGCAGTCGCGGCGACGGGAACAGCTTCGGACATGGCATTCACGGCATTGGCCTCCAGCCGGTGGTTTCGAGAAGGGAGCGAGCGACCCGCAGGGCCGTTCAGGAGGAAGGAATCAGCGTCGCCATCACGTGCTCGACGTAGGCGTCGAACTCGTCGTGCTGCAGGCGTGCCTGGTGCAGCTGCAGGTTGAGCTGGAGGAAGCCGATGTAGGCCGCGTAGGCCAGCCGCGCACGGTGCTGGGCGTCGGTACGGCCGAGCCCGGCCTGGCGGAACGAGGCGGTCAGGTATTCCATGCGGCGGTCGGACACGCGGCCGATCACCGGCTGCACCGCCGGGTGGTCCAGCGCCTTGAGCAGTTCGGAGTAGATGACGTGCGACTTGTATTCGTGCGCGACCAGGTTGAACAGCGCGCGCAGGCGCTCGCTCGGGTCGGCGATGGCTTCGAGCTGGCCGAACACCTCTTCCTGCTCGACCTTCTCCCAGCGCTCCAGCGCCGCCACCAGCAAGGCATCGCGCGAGGGGAAGTGCCAGTAGAAGCTGCCCTTGGTCACCCCGAGGCGGCGCGCGAGCGGTTCGACCGCGACCGCGGCCACGCCCTGCTCGGCGATCAGGTCGAGGGCGGCCTGGCCCCAGTCATCGGCGCTGAGCCGGCCGTTGCGCTCAGGGCGGGAGGGGGCGGTCGTGGGCATGGTCGTCATCAGGGTGGCGATTGTAACAACCGTACGGCACCGACGGGGGAGCGTACTGATGCCGGGGTGGTGTTGACTCGATCGCGGGAGATTACCATACTCGTCCGTATGTTGGACGGTTCATCTTTCCGCACCGTCCACCTGCAGCCATCTACCCTGTCACTGTCGTCGCACCACTGCTGGAGCGTCCAATGAGCATTGCAGTTCCCTTCCTTGTCCTACTGCTGGTCGGCGCGTTCGCGGCCTACCACCGGCTGCGCCTGCCGGTCTGGGTGGCGCTGACCGCGGTCGCGCTGCTGGCCTGCTGGCTGCTCGGTGCCAGCGGAACCGCCACCGCGGTGGCGGCTGTGGTCACCGCGATCGTCGCGCTGCCGCTGCTGCTGCCGCAGATCCGCCTGCCGCTGATCAGCACGCCGCTGCTGGGCTTCTACACGAAGATCCTGCCGCCACTGTCGGAAACCGAGCGCTCGGCGATCGAGGCCGGCACGGTCGGCTTCGAGGGCGAGCTGTTCTCCGGCCGGCCCGACTGGCAGGTGCTGCTGGACCAGCCGGCGCCCGCGCTGAGCGCCGAGGAGCAGGCGTTCCTCGACGGCCCGGTCGAGGAGCTGTGCCGGATGGTCGACGACTGGGACATCACCCACGTGCGCGCCGACCTGCCGCCGGAGCTGTGGGACTACATCAAGAAGAACAGGTTCTTCGGCATGATCGTGCCGAAGGAATACGGCGGCCTGGGGTTCAGCGCGCTGGGCAACCACAAGGTGATCCAGAAGCTGGCGTCGATCTCCTCCGTGGTCAGCTCGACCGTCGGCGTGCCCAATTCGCTCGGCCCGGCCGAGCTGCTGATGCACTACGGCACCCAGGAACAGAAGGACCACTACCTGCCGCGCCTGGCCGATGGCCGCGAGGTACCCTGCTTCGCCCTGACCGGCCCGTGGGCCGGCTCGGACGCGACGTCGATCCCCGACTTCGGCATCGTCTGCATGGGCGAGTGGAACGGCGCCAGCGTGGTCGGCGTCAAGCTGACCTTCGACAAGCGCTACATCACCCTCGCGCCGGTCGCGACGCTGATCGGCATGGCCTTCCGCATGTACGACCCGGACGGCCTGCTGGGCGACAAGCGCGACATCGGCATCAGCCTGGCGCTGCTGCCGCGCGACACCCCGGGGGTGGAGGTCGGCCGCCGCGCGATGCCGCTCAACAGCCCGTTCCAGAACGGCCCGGTCCGCGGCCGCGAGGTGTTCATCCCGCTGAGCCAGCTGATCGGTGGCGAGGCCTACGCCGGCAAGGGCTGGCAGATGCTGGTGGAGTGCCTGTCGATCGGCCGCTCGATCACCCTGCCCTCGACCGCCAGCGGCGGCGCCAAGCTCGCGGCGGTGGTGACCGGGGCCTACGCGCGCATCCGCAAGCAGTTCGGGCTGTCGATCGGCCGCTTCGAGGGCGTGCAGGAGGCGCTGGCGCGGATCGCCGGCAACGCCTACACCATCAGCGCGCTGTCGGAGGCCTCGGCGGCGGCGGTGGCCCGCGGCGAACTGCCGGCGGTGCCGTCGACGATCTCCAAATACCACTGCACCGAGATGGGCCGCCAGGTCGCGCAGGACGCGATGGACATCCACGGCGGCAAGGGCATCATCCTGGGGCCGCGGAACTACCTCGGCCGGTCGTGGCAGGCATCACCGATCGCGATCACGGTCGAGGGCGCCAACATCATGACCCGCTCGCTGATGATCTTCGGCCAGGGCGCGATCCTCTGCCATCCGTGGGTGCTCAAGGAGATGAAGGCGGCGATGCTGCCCGAGGGCGACGAGCGCGTGCGCGAGTTCGACCGCAACCTGTTCGGCCACATCGGCTTCGCGATCTCCAACGCGGTGCGTTCGCTGTGGTTCGGCCTGACCGCCGCGCGCTTCGGCAAGGCGCCGGGCGACGCCTACACCCGCCGCTACTACCGCAAGCTCAACCGCTACTCGTCGGCGCTGGCGCTGTGCGCCGACACCTCGATGCTGCTGCTGGGCGGCAAGCTGAAGTTCAAGGAGTCGCTGTCGGGTCGTCTTGGCGACGTGCTCAGCCAGCTCTACATCGCCAGTGCGCTGCTCAAGCGCTACGAGGACCAAGGCCGGCCGGAGGCCGACCACCCGCTGCTGGCGTGGTCGCTGCTCAATGCCGTGCACAAGATCGAGGTGGCGCTGTCGGGCGCACTGCGCAACTTCCCGGTGCGGCCGGTCGGCTGGCTGCTGTGGGCGCTGATCTTCCCGCTCGGTCGCCGCGCCACCCCGCCGGGCGACCGCCTCAGCCGTCGCGCCGCGAGCCTGCTGATGTCGCCCAACGAGGCGCGCGACCGCCTCGCCACCGGCGTGTTCACCACGCCGGGGCCGACCAACCCGGCCGGCCGCATCAACAGCTACCTGCCGGCGGTGATCCTGGCCGAGCCGGTCGAGCGCAAGTTCCTCAAGGCGATCAAGGGCAGCGACATCGAAGCGCTGACCTTCAGCGCCCAGCTCGACGAGGGCGTGCGCGAAGGCTGGATCACGGCCGAGGAGCGCCGCCAGCTGGAAGAGCTGCGCGAGATGACCGTCGACACGATCAGCGTCGACGACTTCGACGCCGCCGAGCTGCGTTCGGCGGGGTATCGCGAGGAGCATGAGCCGCGGCGCGAAGTCGCCTGAGCTGCAGCGATCCGGAGACAACGGCGGGCATGTCCCGCCGTTCTCTTTTGGGGCCACCGATCATCGAGGGCCCGCCACCTGCCCCGACGGCAGGAGCCATCTGCCTTCGCCGTCAATCCCCGCCCGGCAGCCGCCGCTGCGCCCGCACCACCCCCCACGCACCCGCGGTGAATCCCAGCGCGACCAGCACGCCGGTCGCGAATACCGCGGTGGTCCCGAGCAGCGACACCGCCTTGTGCAGCCAGACGAAGGTCAGGTCGCCGCCGCGGTAGACGACGGTGTCGATCACCGCCTTGGCCTTGTAGCGCGACTCGCGGTCGACCCGGGTGTAGATGGTTTCGCGACCGGGCTTGGCCAACGAGAACTCGCCGGCGCGCGTCGCCACCTGCACCGCCGCCACCATCAGCGGCAGCGGCGATGCGGTCAGCAGGCAGTAGCCGAGCAGGATCGCGAACGCCGGCACCAGCAGCGCGGGTCCCACGCCGTGGCGGCGCAGCAGCCAGCGCGTCACGAACAGCTGGATCAGCAGGGTCAACCCGTTCACCGCCCAGTCGATGGTCGCGTAGTAGCGGGTCGCGGCTTCCGGCGTCGGGTAGTAGCGCTGCACGATCGCCGCCTGCTCGTTGTAGAGCAGCGTGCCGACGCCGACGCCGAACACCATCGTCACCGCCAGCGCCCGCAGCAGCGGATCGCTCCACACCAGGCGCAGGCCCGCCAGCACCGAGCCACCCATCGCCTCCTCGCCGCTGCGTTCCCCGCTCCGTCGCTCACGCCGCATCGCCCACGGCCGCAGCCTGAGGATGCACAACAGGCAGACCGCCAAGAACCCGGCCGACACCAGCAGCAGGTTGGCGACACCGAGCGGGCCGACCAGCCAGCGGGTGATCGCCGGGCCGACCAGCGCGCCGATGGTGCCGCCGGCGCCGATGTAGCCGTACAGCTGCTTGGCGTGCTCGTTGTCGAACACGTCGGCCATGAAACTCCAGAACACCGCCACCGCGAACAGGTTGAACACCGCGGTCCAGATGTAGAACGCCGCCCCGCGCCCCGACACGCCGCTGTCGAACAGCCAGTAGAAGCCGAACAGGCAGGCGATGAAGACGAGGTACACCACCGGCAGGAACACCCGCCGCGGATAACGCGCGACCAGCGCGCCGTACACCGGCTGCAGCAGCACCATCGCCACGAACACCGCGCTGAACAGCACCTGCAGGGTGTAGTCACCGAGGTCCAGGCCGGTCGCGCCGGCCAGTTCGACCAGCCAGCGCGGGAACACCGTCGCCGGGTCGCCCGAGGCCCCCATCGCGTCGCGCACCGGCCGCAGCACGTAATAGCCGCACAGCAGGCAGAAGAAGTAGAGCATCGCCCACCACAGCGGCGGTGACTCGGCCAGGGCGACGCGGAAGCGCCGCAGGTTGGAGACGTTCGAGGTCACGGCAGGTGGCGGGGCGAGCGATGCGGCACGGTAGCGGAAGGCGGACCGACTGTCAGTGACGGGTCCGTGGTTCGGCGCCGAGCAGCGGCGGCAGCGGGCAATGCAGGATCGCGCAGACGGTGCGCAGCAGCTCGGCCTCGGCCACGCTGACGCGGCCGTCGTGGCTGGCGGCCACCGTCACCGCCTCCACCAGCACGCGCTTGGCCAGCGGATGCAGCAGGTCGAGGGTCGGCCACACCTCTTCCAGCGCCGGCACCGGATGCTGCGGCGCGCGGTAGGCCACGTGCTGATTGGGCAGGATGTGCCGCATCCCGGCGAGGAACGCGTGCCGCGCCGACGCCTCGTCGGCATGGCCGGCATCGGCCACCACCGCCAGCAGCGTGGCGATTTCGCCGGCGAGCGCACCCGGCTTGCGTCGCCCGAAGGTGGCATAGCGGGCCGGTCTCAACGACTCGTGCAGTTGCACCCGCAGCAGGCGGCCGAGGCAGTACTCGAACAGCGACACCTCGCCGTCGGCGCGCGACACCGCCTCGACCGCGTCCAGCAACAGGTCCAGTTGCGGCCGCGGCCGGCGGCGCAGCACCGGGAACGCCAGCTCGACCAGTGGCAGCCGCAGCATCGGGTGCAGGTGCTCGAGGTGGCGGTCGTGCAGCTCGCGCACGTCGCGCGCCACCGCCTCGCCAAGCCGCGCGCCGATCCCGAACAGCTGCCGCTGCGCCACGTCCGCACGCGGGTCGAGCATCAGGCCGAGCACCAGCGCGATCGCCCGGTCGCGATCACGCGCGAGTGCGCGCAACTCCTCGCCCAGTTCGCCGACGACGGCATCGGCGCGGCGGTGGTCATCCCGGTCGGGACTGCCGACCCGGCCCGACACCCGGCCCGGCTCGACCGCCTGTTCGGACCGTGCCGACGGCAGCGCGCCATCGCCCGTCAGGCCCAGGTGCAGGTCCTCCTGCAAGCCGTGCGGCGGGTGGTCCATCCAGCGCGCCGACAGCGTGGCCAGCTGCCGGTCGCTGAAGCCCGGTTCCAGCGCCCGGATGCGCTCGACCAGCGGCGGATGGGTCGCCAACCAGTCCGCCATCCGTCCCTCAAAACCCAGCCCCTCGCCGAACAGCATGTGGCTGACTTCCTCGGCATCGCCCGACGACACCAGCACCGAACCATCCGGCAGCCCGCCGATCTTCTTCAGCGCGCCGGCCAGCCCCGCCGGCTGGCGGGTGAACTGCACCGCGCTCGCATCGGCCAGCCGCTCGCGCTGGCGGCTGACGCCGGCGCGGATCAGCCGCGCGAACAACAGCCCGATCCAGCCGATCACGATCATCACCGCCGCGGCGACCATCACGCCGACCGCCATGCCGGCACCGCGCCGGTCGCGCCCGCCCAGGCCGATGCGGCCGAAGTCCAGCACGTGCCGGCCGATCAGTCCCAGCATCGAGATGCCGTAGAGCACCCCGACCAGCCGCAGGTTCAGCCGCATGTCGCCATTGAGGATGTGCGCGAACTCGTGCGCGACCACGCCCTGCAATTCGTCGCGGTTGAGCCGGTCGAGCGCGCCACGGGTCACCGCGACCACGGCGTCGGCCGGGCCGTGGCCGGCGGCGAACGCATTGATGCCGGCCTCGTGCTCGAGCACGTACACGCCCGGCACCGGCACGCCGGAAGCAATCGCAACCTCCTCGACCACGTTGCGCAGCCGTCGCAGGTCGGGCTCGACGGCACCGGCCGCCACCGGCGTGCCGCCCAGCTGGGCCGCGATCACCTCGCCGCCGCCACCGAGGCTCGCCAGCCGGTACAGCGACCCGAGCCCGATCGTCGCCAGTGTCAGCACCGTCGCGACGACCAGCGCGCCGCCGCTGCCGCCGCTGAGCGCCCAGGCCAGCGCATCGACGGCCAGCACGATCGCCAGCACCGCCAGCGCGAACAGCACCACCAGGCGCGTCGATGCGCGGCGCGCGGCCGCCTGTCGTTCGAAGAAGTTCATCGGCCCGCGTCGGCAGGCAGCGCCCGCACCCGGGCCGGCGTCAGAACCGCACCTGCGGCGCCTGCCGCATCTCCGGCTGGTCCGCAGGCAGCGACAGCGGTGCCGCCGGTTTGAAGCCGAAATTGCCGGCGACGAGGCTGGACGGGAACACCTCGCGCTTGTTGTTGTAGGCCATCACCGCGTCGTTGTAGGCCTGCCGCGCGAACGCCACCCGGTTCTCGGTGCTGGTCAGTTCCTCGGACAGCTGCGCCATCGTCTGGTTGGCCTTCAGGTCCGGATAGGCCTCGGCGACCACCATCAGCCGGCCCAACGCGCCCTCCAGTTGGCGCTCGCCGGCGTCGAGCCGGGCCATCGCGCCGGCATCGCCCGGCGCCGCCTTGGCCGCGGACAGCCCCGACACCGCCGCCGCGCGCGCCTGCATCACCGCCTCGAGGGTTTCCCGCTCGTGCGCGAGGTAGCCCTTGGCGGTCTCGACCAGGTTCGGGATCAGCTCGAACCGGCGCTGCAGCTGCACGTCGATCTGTGCGAAGGCGTTGCGCCAAGCGTTCCGGGCGGTCACCAGCCCGTTGTAGAGACCGATGCCCCAGAACATGAACAGGAGGAACAAACCCAACAAAATCAGGAAGCTGAACATAGTTGCTCGCGTAACCCTGAAAACCGGCGCTATGATCCGGGGGAACCCGAGCATACGCAGGCACCACGACCTATGAAAGACGAAGCCAACCGGCTCCCTCGCATCGGCGGGCGACTGGGTGCGCTCGCGTTCCTGCTGACACTGACCCTCGGTTCGGCCGCCCAGACCACGCTTCCCTGGGGTGGCGATACGGTCGCCGCGACCGGCACCGGCGGCGACGCCGCTTCAACGGACACCCCCGCCGCAGCGACGCAGGCCGCGACCCTGCAGCCGGCCGTCGCCACGACCCCGGCCGCCCGGCAACCCGCCAAACCCGCCGCGCCGCCGCTGCCGGCCGAGTTCGACGTCCAGATGTTCGAGGCGATGGCGCAACAGATCGTCGCCAACCAGCGCGTGCCTGGCCTGGCCATGGCGATCGTGCACGACGGCGAGGTGCTCAGCGCGCGTGGCTACGGCATCACCGATGTCAGCGACGCCGAGCCGGTCGACGCGCACACCGTGTTCCGCCTCGCCTCGCTGTCGAAGGGCTTCGCCGGCACGATGGCCGGCCTGCTGGTCAACGACGGCCGGCTGCGCTGGGACAGCAAGCTCACCGACTACATGCCCGAGTTCCAGCTGAGCCAGCCGGGCGCCGCCAGCCAGATCACCGTGGCCGACCTGCTCAGCCACCGGGTCGGGCTGTCGCACAACGCGTTCGACCGCGACCTCGAGCGCTACGTCGACTACCGCACCCTGACCCGACGCCTCGCCAGCGCGCCGCTCAAGTGCCAGCCCGGCACCTGCTACGCCTACCAGAACGTCGCCTTCAGCCTGATCGGCGACATCGTGTTCGCCACCACCGGCGACTTCTACAGCCAGGAAGTGCGCAGCCGGCTGCTCAAGCCGCTGGGCATGAACGACGCCAGCCTCGGCCTCGAAGGCATCGAGTCGAGCGCCCGCTGGGCCAAGCCGCACGTGCGCGGCCGCGGCCGCGGCGGCTGGGTCTCGGTGATGCCCAAGCCGACCTACTACGAAGTCGCTCCCGCCGCCGGCGTCAACGCCAGCGCCAGCGACATGGCGCAGTGGCTGATCGCGCAGACCGGCCACCGCCCCGACGTGATCCCCGCGCCGCTGCTCGCGACCCTGCACCAGCCGCTGGTCGACACGCCGTACCAGACCCGCAGCTCGTCGTGGCGGCGTGCCCGGCTCGACTCCGCCGGCTACGCGCTGGGCTGGCGCGTCTACGACTACTCCGGCACGCCGCTGGTCTACCACGCAGGCGCCGTGCAGGGGTACCGCGGCATGATCGCGCTGCTGCCGGAACAGGACCTCGGCATCGTGGTGTTGTGGAACGGCGAAAGCTCGGTGCCGACCGGCCTGCTGCCGACCATGCTCGACCGCGCGGTCGGCATCCGCTCCAGCGCCACCGCCTGGCTCGACATCGATTTCGACCAGCAGACCTGGTACGCCCGCCAGGGCCGCAACCCGCCGGGCAGCAGCAGCGCCGAAGCAACCGCCGCGCCGTACTGATCGGGCGCAGCCGCCTTCGCCTTCGCGTCGGCCACTCCGGCCCGGAGCATCCCACCAATGAAAAAGCCCTCCCCCGCCTGGGCCGCGGGGAAGGGCTGATTGCAGTGTTGCGGTATCGGGTGGCCTAGATCATCGGCGCCGGGGTCGCCGGCATCGCGGTCGGGGCCTGCTGCTTCTTGGTTGCGCGACGGGCCGGCTTCTTGGCCGTGGCCTTCTTCGCTGCCGGCTTGCGGGCCGCCGCCTTCTTGGCCGTGGCCTTCTTGGCCGTGGCCTTCTTGGCGGTTGCCTTCTTCGCGGCCGGGCGCTTGGTCGCCGCCTTCTTGGCGGTCTTCTTCGCAGCGGTCTTCCTGGTCGCCTTCTTCGCCGTCTTCTTCACGGCCTTCTTGGCGGCCGGGCGCTTGGTTGCCGCCTTCTTGGCGGTCTTCTTCGCGGCGGTCTTCTTGGTCGCCTTCTTCGCCGTCTTCTTCACGGCCTTCTTGGCGGTTGCCTTCTTCGCGGTCTTCTTGGCGGCGGCCTTCTTGGCGACCGGCTTCTTCACCGCCTTCTTGGCCGCGGACTTGCGCACGGTCTTCTTGGCGGCGGCCTTCTTCGCTGCCGGCTTGGCGGTCTTCTTCGCCGCCTTCTTCGCGGCGGGTTTCTTCTTCGCAGCTTTCTTCGTGGCCATGAGATGGCTCCTCGTCAGTGGTCTATCGGGGTGTACAGCCCAGTACCAAAACGCCGCGGGGTGCGACCCCGCGACCAACCGCCGGCACCATCGATGCCGGAGCGGATCCGTGCCCTTCCACCTGCATGCCGGCGACGCGCCGGTTGCGCATCGCGCGCAAAGAAAAACCCGATCCGCCGATGGCCGACCGGGCTGCATGCAAGGAAAGGTTTCGCGACTTCGGGGGGAACGTTTTCGCGGGGGACAGAAGCGCCGCGTCCACCGTTTCGATCGTCCTGGCGGAGTTCCGTTTTGTCACCCGCGTTGTCGCGCCGTCTTTGCTCACTCGCTTCCGTTGGAAACGTCTGTTTCGCGAAACCTAATCACGGTTTTTCATAGTGTCAACAAGTGCTCGCGATTTTTTTCGGGCGGTTGCCGGGGCGAAAACCACGCCGGTGCACGCGCTTGCCGTCATCGTGTGCGTGACAGTGCACTGGACGCCACGGGCCGGCTCCTTTGAATGACGCTGATAGCAAGGCGCAGCGCGGCCTGCAGCAAACCGAAATATTCGCGCGGCGCAGCGACGCGCACGCTTCGGGCGAAAACACACCGCGAACACGTTGGTGAATTTTTAGCCACCCGCCATTGGCGGCAACGCGAGCGCCGCCGCGCCTGTATCGCAACGCACAAGGCGAAAGTGCGCGGGAATTCCGGCGACCGTCGCGTCGTGCCGACATGCGGGGCAACAAAAAATCCGCGCCGTCGCCGACGCGGATTCGGGGTGCCGGATGCCCGGCACGACCATGACGGTCGTCCGTCAGTGGTCGTCGTTCTCGAGCACTTCGGCGTAGGCGTCCGGGTCGAGCAGGTCGTTGGCCTGGCCCGGCTCGTCCATCTCGACGGTGAACAGCCAGCCTTCGCCGAACGCGTCCTCGTTGATGGTCTCCGGCTTGTCGCCCAGCGCGGAGTTGACCTCGACCACGGTGCCGCTGACCGGCGCGTAGACGTCGGAGGCGGCCTTGACCGACTCGACCACCGCGCAGGCGGTGCCCGCCTCGACGCGGTCGCCGACGCCCGGCAGCTCGACGTACACCAGGTCACCCAGCAGCCCCTGCGCGTGGTCGGAGATGCCGATCGTGGCCTTCCCGTCGGCTTCGACGCGGACCCACTCGTGGGATTTCAGGAACTTCAGGTCGCCGGGAATCTCGCTCATGGGGGTGCTCCGGTTCTGCGGTCAAGTGAAGGGGCGGACAGTGTAGCGAAGGCGTCGCGGCGCGTGCGCACGGGGCGCGGCGGCCGCGGTGCCGGGTGGATCAGGCCAGCACGCCGTCCTGCGGCTGGCCTTCGCGCACGAACGGGAACTTCACCACGCGCACCGGCACCTCGCGGCCGCGGATGTCGACCCGCACTCCGCCCGCGGCGCCCAGCGCGATCTCGCCGGCCGGCACCCGCGCGAACGCGATCGCCTTGCCCAGCGTCGGCGAGAACGTGCCCGACAGGATCTCGCCATCGCCGTGCGCGGTCAGCACCTTCTGGCCGTGGCGCAGCACGCCCTTGTCGTCCATCACCAGCGCGATCATCTGGCGCGGCGCGCCGTCGGCCTTCTGCCGCTCCAGCACGTCGCGGCCGATGAAGTCGCGGCCCTCGTCGAGCGAGACGGTCCAGCCGAGCGCGGCCTCGTACGGCGACACCTGCTCGTCCATGTCCTGGCCGTAGAGGTTCATGCCGGCCTCCAGCCGCAGGGTGTCGCGGGCGCCGAGGCCGGCCGGCTTAACGCCCGCCGCCAGCAGCGCATCCCACAACGCGACCGTGCGGTCTTCCGGCACGACGACCTCGAAGCCGTCCTCGCCGGTGTAGCCGGTGCGGGCGATGAACACCCCGGTGCCGTCGGCCAGCTGCGCGGTGCGGGCGGCGAAGCGGCCGAGCCTGGTGATGGCCGCACGGTCCTCCTCGCGCAGCAGGCCGATGACCCTGTCGCGCGCGGACGGGCCCTGCACCGCGACCAGGCCGAGGTCGTCGCGCTCGGTCACCTTGACGTCGAACGGCGCGGCCTGCCGGTTGATCCACGCCAGGTCCTTCTCGCGGGTGGCGGCGTTGACCACCAGCCGGAAGAAGTCGTCGGCGAGGAAGTAGATGATCAGGTCGTCGATCACGCCGCCGCGCTCGTCGAGCATGCAGGTGTAGAGCGCCTTGCCCGGCCTGGCCAGCTTGTCGACCGAGTTGGCGACCAGCTTGCGCAGGAACTCCCGGGTGCGCTCGCCCTTCAGGTCGACCACGGTCATGTGCGAGACGTCGAACATACCGGCGTCCTTGCGCACCGCGTGATGCTCGTCGATCTGCGAGCCGTAGTGGATCGGCATGTCCCAGCCGCCGAAGTCGACCATCTTGGCGCCGAGCGCGCGATGGCTGTCGTTGAGGATGGTCTTCCGGGTCATGGGGCGTGCACGCGACTGTGGGGAGGGCGGCATTATCGCCAATCGCGCGGGCGGGCGCGTCGGCGCCGTATGGTCGGCGCCGGCGGGGCGCCGGTCAGCTGGCCGGCTCGACCCGCAGGGTCATGCCATCGCTGCCGGTGACGCGCACCGGCGTGCCGGCCGGCAGGTCCGGGCCGGCGACGTCCCAGTACGCATCGGCGATCTGCACGCGCCCGCGGCCGGCAACGATCGCCTGCTCCAGCGGCACCACCCGCCCGACCAGCGCGTCGGCGCGGCGGTTGAGGGTCGGCCGGTCGCTCGGTCGCTGGCGGCCGCGGAAGCGCGTGCGGTAGATCTGGATCGACACGAAGCTCAGCACCACGAACGCGACCGCTTGCGCCAGCAGCGGCAGGTCGAACAGCAGCACCAGCACGAACACCGCCGCCGCCGCGAACCCCAGCCACAGCATGAAGGCGCCCGGCGCCAGCGTCTCGGCCGCGATCAGCAGCAGCGCGATCGCCGCCCACGCCACCGCCGGCCAGCCCCAGCGCATGGCTCAGCGCCCCACTCGAGGCGGCGCGACGGCGTGCGCACCGGCCGGGCGGTCGAGCGCTTCCTTCGCCAGGTCGGCGATGCCGGCGATCGAACCGATCACCCCGGCCGACTCCATCGGCATCAGGACGAACTTCTGGTTCGGTGCCTCGGCCAGCGCCTTGAACGCCTCGACGTACTTCTGGGCGATGAAGTAGTTGATCGCCTGCACGTTGCCGGCGGAGATAGCGTCCGACACCATCTGGGTCGCACGCGCCTCGGCCTCGGCCAGGCGTTCGCGCGCCTCGGCCTCCCGGAACGCCGCCTCGCGCTCGCCCTCGGCCTCCAGGATCGCGCTCTGCTTCTCGCCCTCGGCCTTGAGGATCTCGGCCTGGCGGAAGCCTTCGGCCTCCAGGATGTTGGCGCGCTTCTCGCGCTCGGCCTTCATCTGGCGCGCCATCGCCTCGACCAGGTCACGCGGCGGCGCGATGTCCTTCAGCTCGATGCGGTTGACCTTGACGCCCCACGGGTGGGTGGCCTGGTCGACCGCGGCCAGCACCTTGGCGTTGATCTCGTCACGGCGCGACAGCGACTCGTCGAGGTCCATCGAACCGATCGAGGTACGGATGTTGGTCATCACCAGGTTGAGCGTGGCGACCTCGAGCTGCGCCACCTCGTAGGCGGCCTTGGCCGCGTCGAGCACCTGGAAATAGACCACGCCGTCGACCTTGACCACGGCGTTGTCCTTGGTGATGACGTCCTGGCTGGGCACGTCCATCACCTGTTCCATCATGTTGATCCGGCGTCCGATGCCCTGGTAGATCGGAACCAGGAAGTGCAGGCCGGGCGACAGCGTGTGGGTGTACTTGCCGAAGGCTTCGACGGTCCACTCCCAGCCCTGCGGCACCATCCGCACCGCCTTGAACAGCAACACCACGCCGGCGAACACCACCACGATCGCGAGAATCGTCCCCAGTCCCATGCCCCACCCCCATTTCCCTTTGATGGTGGGAAGTATAGGCACGGCCCGGCGGTGTCCGCGGCGCGTTTACTTGGTCAGGATCAGCTTGTCGTTGCGGGTGTGACGCAGGCGGTAGGTCTCGCCGCCGTGGCGGATCAGCACCTCGCGGGTGCCGCGCAGCAGGGTGGCGCTGTCGAACTGGCACGGGCAGGTATCCACGCAGGCCGATGCCGCGGCCGGCGTCGACGGCGCGCGCCGGGGCGTGGCGCCCAGCGGCAGGTGGAGGACCCGCGAGCGGGGGACGATTTGCAGGGCCATGGGCGAAGCTCCGTGAAAGGAGTCTCGATGATAATGATTCTCATTACCTGTGCAACCCCGGCGTTGTCCTCGGCGTGGCGGCCCTCCGTCGATCAGTTCGCCGCCGCCCTCACCCGGTCCCAGACGGCCTCGTCGACCGTGCCGGCCAGCTCGATCGCGCCGAGGTTCTCGACCAGTTGCGCCACCCGGCTGGCGCCGAGGATCACGCTGGACACGTGCGGGTTGCGCAGGCACCAGGCGATCGCAAGCGGCGCCGGCGCGACGCCGACCTCCTGCGCGACCGCGGTGAACCGCCGCGCGCGGTCGAGTCGCCGCTCACTCTCGTCGCCGACGATGGTCCGCCGCAAATGCGGGCCGAGCGAGCCGAAACGGCCATCCTCCGACACGCCGTCGTTGTAACGCCCGGTCAGCAGCCCCGAGGCCAGCGGCGACCACGTGGTGGCGCCCATGCCGTGCTCGGCGTACAGCGGCGCGTACTCCAGCTCCACCCGCTCGCGGTGCAGCAGGTTGTACTGCGGCTGCTCCATCGTCGGCGCGTGCAGGTGCTGGGCGCGGGCGATCTTGTGGGCCTCGCGGATCTGCGCCGCCGACCACTCCGACGTGCCCCAGTACAGCACCTTGCCCTGGCGGATCAGCGCGTCCATCGCCCGCACGGTCTCCTCGACCGGCGTCTCCGGATCGGGACGGTGGCAGTAGAACAGGTCGAGGTAGTCGACCCGCAACCGCCGCAGCGCGTCGTGGCAGGCGTCGGTGACGTGCTTGCGCGACAGCCCGCGCTGGGTCGGGCGCGGGTCGGCGGCCGCACCGAAGAACACCTTGCTGGACACGCAGTAGCCGTCGCGCGGCAGGCGCAGGTCGGCGATGACGTCGCCCATCACCCGCTCCGCCTCGCCGTTGGCGTAGCTCTCGGCGTTGTCGAAGAAATTGACCCCGTGGTCCCAGGCGGTCGCGACGAGGTCGCGCGCGGTGCCGCGGCCGACCTGCCCGCCGAACGTCAGCCAGGCGCCGAACGACAGTGCTGACAGCTGCAGGCCGGACGAGCCGAGGCGGCGGTACTGCATGGGGCGACTCCATATATAACGGGCACCGGGCAGTGTAAGCCGCGCTGCATTCCACGCCATGCCGCGGACCGGTACAATGCCGCCGCTGTTTCCTCCGGGGAGTAGCCCGACCGCGCCCGCCGCGGTGACGTGCGTCAACATGCTTGGCCGGCCGGCCATGGCGCACGGCGGATCGCCACGCGATCCGGGGCAAGACCGAAGGCAACCACCGCGCGAATGACCCAGGGCGATACCCGCCGGGGCCGGGCCGCGCGGCGGTTGCTTTCCGTCCGCCCGCCCGGCTCCACCCGTCGAAATGTCCCAGCTGCACTCGCTGTTCCCCGATGCCCTGCCGTTCGCGGCCGCGCTGGTATCCACCGGCACGGTCGCCCTGGCCGAGATCGGCGACAAGACCCAGTTGCTCGCCCTGCTGCTGGCCGCGCGGTTCCGCCGGCCGTGGCCGATCATCGCCGGCATCCTCGTCGCCACCCTGCTCAACCACGCGCTGGCCGCCTGGGTGGGTTCGCTGGCAGCCGACTGGCTGCGGCCGGAGGTGCTGCGCTGGGTGGTCGCGGCGAGCTTCCTGGCGGTGGCGTTGTGGACGCTCAAGCCCGACACGCTCGACGACGACGAAGCCGGGCTGCCGGCGCGGGGGGCGTTCATCGCCACCACCATCGCGTTCTTCGTGGCCGAGATCGGCGACAAGACCCAGGTCGCGACGGTGCTGCTGGCCGCGCGCTACGACCCGTTGTGGGAGGTCATCGCCGGCACCACCGCCGGCATGCTGCTGGCCAACGTGCCGGTGGTGCTGCTGGGCAGCCGTTTCGCCGACCGCCTGCCGCTGAAGGCGGCCCGCTACGTCGCCGCCGCGGTGTTCGCCGCACTGGCGGTGTGGGTCGCGGTGCGCGGCCTGGGCTGAGCCCGACGCCCGCCGCGGGCCCACGCTATGCTGCGGCCGGACGCGGGGAAGGTGATGGAAAGCCGAAGCGCACGCGAAGTCCTGTCCGCACTGCTGGCCCGGCCCGACGAGGTGATGCTCGAGATCGGCGCCGGCGGCGAGTTGCTGGTCGCGCGCCTGCGGGTGGTGGTCGCGGCGCTGCTGTTGCTGCTGCCGCTGGCCAACGCGCTCAGCGGCGGCACGGCCAGGGAAACCCTGGTCGGGCTCGGCGGCGCGGTCGGCGTCAACCTGTTCGCGCAGGTGTGGCTGCACCTCGCGCGGCGGCGGCGGCGCTACCGCTGGCTGCCGTTCGCGACGGTGGCGTTCGACGTCAGCGCCACCACCGCGATGCTCGTCGCACTGGCCTTCGTGCACCTGCCGGCGGCGCTCAACAGCATGGTGGTGTGGGGCTGCTACGTGCTCGCGATCGTCCTGACCGCGCTGCGCAGCGACGGCCGCACCACCCTTTTCGCCGGCGCGCTGGCGGTGCTGCAGTACGGCCTGCTGATCGCGTCGGTGTTCGCGTTCGCGGCGTCGCCGGAGCAGCTGCTGTCGAGCGACTACGGTGCGGTCACCGTCGGCGCGCAGGTGCAGCGCCTGATGCTGCTGGCGATCGCGATGCTGATCACCGCGACCGTCGTCTACCGCATGCAGCGGCTGGTCGAGCTGTCCGGCACCGACGGCCTGACCCGCCTGCCCAACCGCACCTGGCTGCTGCACCGCATGCCGCGCCTGCTCGAGATCGCCAGCGAGGAGGAAGGCAGCCTCAGCATCGCGCTGATCGACCTGGACCACTTCAACCGGATCAACGACGAGGCCGGCCACCACGCCGGCGACCGCGCGATCCGCCACGTTGTCGAAGTGCTGAAGGGCATGATCGAGCGCGACGAGCGGCTGGTGCGGCTGGGCGGCGAGGAGTTCGTGCTGGTGATGCCGCAGCCGCCGGGCACCGCCTGGGAGCGGGTCGACGCGATCCGGCGCGTGCTCGGGCAGCAGCCGTTCGACCCCGAACGCGGCACCCTGGAACCGCTGCGACTGACCTTCAGTGCCGGCATCGCCGCCAGTCCGCACGACGGACTGGACCTGTCGAGCCTGCTGCGCCGTGCCGACCGCCGCCTGAAGATGGCCAAGCGCGAAGGCCGCAACCGGGTAATCGCCCGCGACGGCTGACGCCGGGCGCTTCCGATAGCTGAACCGGCGTTCTGTTGCGAGCCGCGCCCCCGCTGCCCTAACCTGCGCGGTCGAGCACGGCGACGGCCGAAGGGGAAGTGAATGGAAGGTCTTGCACGGGTCGCCTTCGGCCTGTTTGGTCTGGCGGTGCTGGTCGGTATCGCCTGGCTGTTCTCGAACCACAAGAAGCAGGTCGACTGGCGGCTGGTGCTGACCGGCATCGTCCTGCAGATCGGCTTCGCCGCGCTGGTATTGCTGGTGCCCGGCGGGCGCGACGTGTTCGACGCGCTCGGCAACGGCTTCGTGCGGCTGCTGGCGTTCGTCAACGCCGGTTCGGAGTTCATCTTCGGCGGCCTGATGGACATCGAGACCTACGGCTTCATCTTCGCCTTCCAGGTGCTGCCGACGATCATCTTCTTCGCCTCGCTGATGAGCGTGCTGTACCACCTCGGCGTGATGCAGGCGGTGGTGCGCGCGATGGCCTGGGCCATCACCAAGGTGATGAAGGTCTCCGGCGCGGAGACCACCAGCGTCTGCGCCAGCGTCTTCATCGGCCAGACCGAGGCGCCGCTGACGGTGCGGCCGTACATCTCGAAGATGACCGAGTCGGAGCTGATCACGATGATGATCGGCGGCATGGCGCACATCGCCGGCGGCGTGCTGGCGGCCTACGTCGGCATGCTCGGCGGCGGCGACCCGGTGGCGCAGGCGTTCTATGCCAAGCACCTGCTGGCGGCGTCGATCATGGCCGCGCCGGCGACGATGGTGGTCGCCAAGCTGCTGATCCCCGAGACCGCGACGCCGCTGACCCGCGGCACGGTCCGGATGGAGGTCGAGAAGACCACCAGCAACGTCATCGACGCGGCCGCCGCCGGCGCCGGCGACGGCCTGCGGCTGGCGCTCAACATCGGCGCGATGCTGCTGGCGTTCATCGCCCTGATCGCGATGATCAACTGGCCGCTGACGTGGATCGGCGAGGTCACCGGGATTTCCGCCGCGCTGGGCCGGCCGACCGACATGGCGACGCTGCTGGGCTACGTGCTGTCGCCGGTGGCGTGGCTGATCGGCGTGCCGTGGCAGGACGCCAACGTGGTCGGTGGGCTGATCGGCGAGAAAATCGTGCTCAACGAGTTCGTCGCCTACCTGCACCTGGCGGAGATCGTGAACGGCCAGAACCCCGGCGTGGCGCTGACCGAGCAGGGCCGCCTGATCGCGACCTACGCGCTGTGCGGCTTCGCCAACTTCAGCTCGATCGCGATCCAGATCGGCGGCATCGGTGGCCTCGCCCCCGACCGCCGGCAGGACCTCGCCCGCTTCGGCCTGCGCGCAGTGCTGGGTGGCACCATCGCGACCCTGATGACGGCGACCATCGCCGGCGTGCTGACCAGCTTCGGCGGCTGAGACCGGCGACCGTGGCCGGCCTAGTCGTCATCGGTTCGTTCAACGTCGACCACGTCTGGTCGCTGCCGCGGCTGCCGCGGCCGGGCGAAACGCTGGCCGGCCACTATCACACCGGCCCCGGGGGCAAGGGCTTCAACCAGGCCACGGCCGGCGCGCGCGCGGGCGCATCGACGGTGTTCATCTGCTCGCTCGGCGCCGACGCCGGCGGCCAGCTGGCGCGGGCGCTCGCCGCCGCCGACGGCATCGACCTGCGCGACGCCGCCAGCGACGAGCCGACCGGAACCGCCGGCATCCACGTCGATGCCGAAGGGCGCAACAGCATCGTGATCGGGCCGGGCGCCAACGCCGGGCTGTCGGTCGCGCACGTGCATGCGCACTCCGATGCGATCGCGCACGCGGCGGTGGTGCTGGCGCAACTGGAGACACCGGCGGACGCGGTGCTGGCCGGCTTCGACCTGGCCCGCGAGGCCGGCGCGACGACCGTGCTCAACCCGGCTCCCGCCGACGCCGACGTGCCGCCGGAACTGCTGGCGCTGACCGACGTACTGACCCCGAACGAGTCGGAGTTCTGCGCCCAGCTGGCCCGTCAATGCGGCGAGACGCTGGACCCCGACGCCGTGGCGGCGCTCGACGGCGCGACGTTGCATGCGTTGTGCCGCAGGTTGCTGCCGGGGGGCACCGTCGTGGTGACGCTCGGCGGCCAGGGCTGCTTCGTGTCGCACCCGGCCGACGCGCGACGCGGCGACGCCGAGGCGGCATTCCGCGTGCCGGCCGCGCCGGCGCGGGTGGTCGATACCACCGGCGCCGGGGATGCGTTCAGCGGGGCGCTGGCCGCGGCGATGGCGACCGACCCGGACGCCGCGTTCGGGCGGCACGTCAGGTTCGCGGGCCGCTACGCCGCCCTCGCCTGCGAACGCGCGGGCGCCGCATCGGCGATGCCGCGCCGGGACGAATTCGACCGGTAGACGGCCGGGAGCGTGGCCCTCGCGACCGCTCACTGTGAAGTGAGACTGATTCGCATTACCATGCCCGGCTCACTCGTTCCCGGAACGCCCATGCTTCGCACTCCCCTCGCTGCGGCACTGCTGCTTGCCGCCAGCCCGGCGACGTTCGCCCAGGACGCCGCCACCGACCTCGACCGCGTCGTGGTCTCCGCCAGCACCAGCCGCATCCCGAACTCGGAAGCGGCGCTGCCCAACACCATCACCGTGATCGACCAGGTGGAACTGCAGCAGCAGCTTGCGGTGACCCAGGACATCTCGCAGGTGCTGGCCAACCTGATCCCGGCGTTCTCGCCGCCGCGGCAGAAGATGACCAGCTCCGGCGAGTCGGTGCGTGGCCGCCAGCCGCTGTACATGGTCGACGGCGTGCCGCAGTCCACCCCGCTGCGCGACGGCGCGCGCGATGCCCACACCATCGACCCGGCGATGATCGAGCGCATCGAGGTGATCCACGGCGCCAACGCGCTGCAGGGCATCGGCGCCTCCGGCGGCATCATCAACATCATCACCAAGCGGGCGCCGCGCGAGGACGGCGAGAGCTTCCACGAGGTCACCGTCGGTGCCAGCACCGCGATGCCCGACGAGGACGACGGTACCGGCTACCGCGCCTCGTACCTGTTCGGCACCAAGCAAGGCGCGTTCGACTTCGTCGGCGGCCTGTCGTATGCGCAGGAAGGGTTGTACTACGACGCCGACGGCAACTCGATCGCGCCCGAGCCGGTCCAGGGCGACCTGATGGACGCCAACAGCCGCAACCTGTTCGCCAAGGGCGACTGGGCGATCGACGACCAGCGCCGGCTGCAGCTGACCGCCAACCACTACCGGCTCGAAGGCGAAGGCCATTACGCCGTGGTCGATGGCGACTACGAGCTCGGCATCCCGGCCACCGCGACCCGTGGCGACCAGCCGCTGGAACCGCCGCAGAACGAGTCCAGCTCGGCCAGCCTCGACTACCGCGACCACGACCTCGCCGGCGGCCAGTTCCAGGCCCAGCTGTTCTGGACCCGCTTCGAAGGCCGCTACGGCAGCAACGCCTATGTCGACTTCTTCAACACCGGCAGCGACGAGATCTGGTACGACCAGTCGCAGATCAACGCCGAGAAACTCGGCGGCAAATTCACCTGGTCGCGCGGCTACATCGCCGACCTGCCGCTGCGGCTGACGCTCGGCCTGGACCTGATCCGCGACGAGACCGAGCAGCGCCAGCTGGCCAGCGACCTGGGCTGGGTTCCGCCGACCACCTACCAGAGCATCTCGCCGCTGCTGCAGGCCGAGTACCGCCTCGGACCGGTGCTGCTCACCGGCGGCCTGCGCCATGAGCGCGCCAAACTCGAGGTCGACGACTTCGTGACCCTGCCGCAGTACGGCACGCAGTCCGTCGAGGGCGGCAGCCCGGACTTCAGCGAGACCCTGCCCAACTTCGGCGTGGTCTGGGAGGCCACCCGCGCGCTGAAGTTCTACGCCTCGTATGCGGAGGGCTACAGCGTCGCCGACATCGGCCGCGTGCTGCGCGCGGTCGACGAGCCGGGCCAGAGCGTCGACACCCTGGTGTCGCTGTCGCCGGTGATCGCCGACAACCGCGAGCTCGGGCTGGACTACGACGACGGCCGCTGGCTGGTCCACCTGGCCGCCTACCGCTCCGACTCCGACTTCGGCTCGCGGCTGGCGTTCAACACCGCCACCGGCAGCTACGAGGTCAAGCGCGAGGCGACCGAGATCGAGGGCTTCGAGGGCAGCGTCGGCTTCCAGCTCAACGATGCCGCGCGGCTGGGCGTCGCCTACGCGCAGGCCGACGGCCGCTACGACAGCAACGCCGACGGCCGCCTCGACAGCGACCTGCCCGGCGCCAACATCTCGCCCGACCGGATGACCGCGTACTGGCAGCACCAGTGGCTGCCGAACCTCTCCACCCGCGTCCAGGCCAGCCACGCGGAGGACCGCGAGTTCGAGACCCGCGGCGTGGTCGACAGCCGCTTCGAGGGCTACACCACCTTCGACCTGCAGGCCAACGTCGGGCTGCCGGTGGGCACGCTGGCGCTGGGCATCGAGAACCTGTTCGACCGCCAGTACATCCACTACAGCTCGCAGATCCGTCCGAGCGACGAGGACTACTTCGCCGGCCGCGGGCGGGTGTTCAGCGCCAGCTGGTCGCACCGGTTCTGATCGCCGGATCGACCGCCTGATGGACACGCCCGCCACCGCCACCGCCAACCCGGTCGCCACCGCGCGGCCGGCGATGGCGCGCACGCGGGCATGGCCACGCGGGCTGCGGGCGACGCTGTCGTGGCTGCACCTGTGGGTCGGGCTGGTGGCGGGCACCGTGTTCGCGCTGATCGGCCTGAGCGGCAGCGTGCTGGTGTTCCACGACGACCTCCTGCAGTGGCAGCACCCCGAGCTCACCGGCCACGAACTGCGCGCCGACGGCGACGTGCTCGCCCGCATCCTGCGCGAGTGGGAACCCCGCGGCCTGGGCAGCGTGCACCTGCCCGAACCCGACGGCGTGCCGACCTGGCAGGGCTACTTCGGCGACGGCCGGCGCGGCTACTTCGACCCCGCCACCGGCGAACTGCTGTTGATGCGCAGCGCCGACGACGACTGGTTGATGTGGCTGCACGACTTCCACATCGAACTGCTGGGCGGCGACGCGGGCAAGCAGGTGCTCGGCGTCGTCGGCTGGATCGCGGTCGGCCTGCTGCTGACCGGCCTGTACCTGTGGTGGCCCAAGGCCGGACGCTGGCTGGCGCAGCTGAAAATGCACCGCGGCCCGCCGGTGCGGCGCTGGCTGAGCTGGCACCGCAGCAGCGGCGTGCTGTTGCTGCCCTTGCTGCTGCTGGCGACGTTGACCGGGGTCGGGATGATCTACCACGCCGGCTTCCGCGCGGTGCTGACCGGCACCTTCGGCGGCGACGCTCCGCCGGCCGCGCCGCAGCGCGCGGCTCCCGAAGCGCGTGCGACCGACTGGCCGCGCGTGCTCGCCCTGGCCACTACCGCCCTGCCCGACGCCCGCCTGACCCGCACCGGCGCGCCCGACCCGGGCAGCGACGTCATCGCCTTCCGCGCCCGCAGCCACGGCGAATGGCATCCCAACGGCCGCAGCCTGGTCTACATCGACCGCGCCGGCACCCGCGTGCTGGCGGCGCACGACGCCACCGGCCAGCGCCTCGGCGCGCGCATGACCGAGGCGATCTACCCGCTGCACATCGGCTCGGTCGGCGGCGCCGTCTACAAGTGGGCGACCGCGCTGGCCGGGTTGCTGCCGGCGTTCCTGCTCGTGACCGGCTTCCTGTTCTGGCGACGCCGCCGCGGCAAGCGTTGACCGGCCGGCACTTTTGTAGTCAGGTTGGCGGGCACTCACGCAGGCTCTACGAAAGTGACCACGGGCATCCGCCCCAGCGAGGAGGAAGTGATGGCAGGCAAGTTCGAGATTTCGCGCCGCAGCAACGGCGAGTTCCAGTTCAACCTCAAGGCCGGCAACGGCCAGGTGATCCTCACCAGCGAGGGCTACTCGGCCCGTTCGTCATGTGAGAACGGGATCGAATCGGTGCGCCGCAACAGCGCCGACGATGCGCGCTTCCAGCGCAAGACCTCCAGCAACGGCAAGCACTACTTCACCCTCACCGCGACCAACGGCCAGGTCATCGGCAGCAGCGAGATGTACGCCGACGCGTCGGGACGCGACAACGGCATCCGTTCGGTGCAGGACAACGCCCCCGCAGCGGCCATCACCGACCTGACGGCCGCCTGACGGCCCCGGAGCCGTCCCGTCCGGGGGCGACTAGAATGCGCGCCATGCGCATCGGCCCCCATTCCATCGACCCGAAGGTGGTCCTCGCCCCCATGGCGGGGGTCACCGACAAGCCGTTCCGGGTGCTGTGCAAGCGCCTCGGGGCCGGGCTGTGCGTGTCGGAAATGACGACGTCGGACCCGCGCTTCTGGAACACCGCCAAGTCCCGCCACCGCATGGACCACGACGGCGAGCCCGACCCGATCAGCGTGCAGATCGCCGGCACCGTACCGCGGGTGATGGCCGACGCGGCGCGCCACAACGTCGACAACGGCGCGCAGATCATCGACATCAACATGGGCTGCCCGGCCAAGAAGGTCTGCAACGCCTGGGCCGGCTCGGCGCTGATGCGCGAGCCGGCGCTGGTCGCGGACATCCTGGAGGCGGTGGTGGGCGCGGTCGACGTGCCGGTGACGCTGAAGATCCGCACCGGTTGGGCCGCCGACCATCGCAACGCGCTGCAGATCGCCCGCATCGCCGAGGCCGCCGGCATCGCCGCGCTGGCGGTGCACGGCCGCACCCGCGACCAGCAGTACCGGGGCGTGGCCGAGTACGACACCATCGCCGAGGTCAAGGCGACGCTGTCGATCCCGGTGATGGCCAATGGCGATGTCGACTCGCCACGCAAGGCCCGCGAGGTCCTCGACTACACCGGCTGCGACGCGGTGCTGGTCGGTCGCGCCGCGCAGGGCCGGCCGTGGATCTTCCGCGAGATCGCCCATTACCTCGCCACCGGTGAAACCCTGCCCGAACCGACCCTGGCCGAGGTCCGCGACCTCCTGCTCGGCCACCTCGAGCACCTGCACGAGTTCTACGGCGAGGTGTCCGGCGTGCGCATCGCCCGCAAGCACCTGGGCTGGTACGCGAAGGACCGGCCGGAGAACGCCGCGTTCCGCGCCGTGGTGAACCGTGCCGACAGCGCCGAGGCACAATTGCGCCTCACCCGCGACTACTTCGACGCCCTCGTGGCCGGCGTCGCCCCCGAACTGCCGGCCGCCGCCTGAGCGCCCGGCCCACTCCGCTACCGACATGATCGACTCCTGCAGCGCCACCGACTTCCCCTACCTGCACGGATTCTCGGAAACCGAGCAGGCCCGCCTGGTCAAGCAGGCGCGGATGGCCGAGCCGGTCGTCTTCCGCGACATCGACTACGCCGGCGCAAAACGCCTGCTCGAGGTCGGCAGCGGCGTCGGCGCGCAGACCGAGATCCTGCTGCGGCGCTTCCCGGACCTGCACGTCACCTGCGTCGACCTCAACCCGGCGCAGATCGGCGCGGCACGGGCGAACCTCGGCGCCCGTCCGTGGCTGGACGGCCGCTACGCGATCCAGCAGGCCGACGCCACCGACCTCCCGTTCGAGCCGCGCAGCTTCGACGGCGCCTTCCTGTGCTGGGTGCTGGAGCACGTGCCGGCGCCCGCCCGCGCGCTCAGCGAGGTGCGCCGGGTGCTGCAGCCCGGCTCGGTGGTGTACGTCACCGAGGTCATGAACGCCTCGTTCCTGCTCGATCCGTACTCGCCCAACACCTGGCGCTACTGGATGGCGTTCAACGATTTCCAGATCGAAAGCGGCGGCGATCCGTTCGTCGGCGCCAAGCTCGGCAACCTGTTGCTGGCCGGCGGCTTCCACGACGTCACCACCGAGGTGAAGACCTTCCACTTCGACAACCGCGAGCCGGCCCGGCGCAAGGCGATGATCGCGTTCTGGGAGGAGCTGCTGCTGTCGGCGGCCGACCAGCTCGTCGCCGCCGGCAAGGTCACGCCGGAGGTGGTCGCCGGCGTGCGCGAGGAGATGCGGCAGGTGCAGAACGACCCGAACGCGGTGTTCTTCTTCTCGTTCGTACAGGCGCGCGCGGTCGTCTACTGAGCGGCGCCGACGGTCGCCGCAGCGCCGGCGGCGTCGGGACGGCGGTCGGGTTCCATCACCGTGCCCGGCGTCCAGATGCGCTGCCACAGGGTGGCCAGTTGGCGGCCCGCTTCCCACGGCCACTGCAGTTGCCGGGCCGGCACCTCGCGCCAACCCTCGCCGTCATGCTCGGCCACCACGAAGCGGAAGGTGTAGTCGGGCTCCGCCCCCATCCGCAGGTCGCTCAGCACCAGTTGCCCGTCGTGCCGCTCGGCCTTCATGAAGCCGCGGTTGAACCACGCCAGCCGCTGCACCGACGGGTAGTCGTAGACGGCCGCCAGCGCACCCACGTCGGTGCGGTACTCGCGGAAGCGGATCGGCCCGCGGTCGGCGACCAGCGAGTACTCGCCCTCGACGAAGCCCTCCGGCGTCATCGCCACCACCCGCCACAGCAGCGTGTTGAACGGCGTCGGCACCGAGAACCGTGGCGCGTCCTGCAGGTTCAGCGCCGCCAGCGAGCGCTCGGCGACGCGCTCGACCTGCCACTTGGCCAGCACCGACGTGCCCAGGTAGGCCGAACTCAACGCCAGCCCCGCCACCAGCACCCGTGTGCCCAGCGCCCGCCCGCGCGCGAGCCACGCCACCACGCAGCCGGCCAGCAGCCACGCGGTGTACAGCGGGTCGATGATGAACACGCTCGACCACATCGCCGGCCGCGCAGCGAACGGCCACAGCAGCTGGGTGCCATAGACGGTGAAGGCGTCCAGCAGCGGATGCGTCAGCAGTGCCAGCTGGATCGCCCAGAACCACCGCCGCGGCGCCTGCGCGACCCGGCCGCCGCGGCCGCGGCACCACGCCCACACCGCCCACGCCACGAACGGCAGCACCAGCAGCGAGTGGCTGACGCCGCGATGCCAGGTCATGCGCTCGACCGGGTCGTCGGTCAGCAGGTTGATCGGCAGCACGTCGAGGTCGGGCAGCGTGCCCAGAGCGGCGCCGGCCAGCAGCGCCGCGCGGCGATGGCCCGGCGGCGCGATCGCGGCAGCCACCGCCCCGCCGAGCAGAATCTGTGTGATCGAATCCATCGGGCAATGCTAAGGCAGCCGGCGCGACTCCGCGGCAACGCCCGGTGCGGCGTTCATGCGGCGCGCGTGGTCGCCTCGCGTGGTGGCGGTGCCGCTGCCGGCAGCGACGCCAGCACCTCGCCGCAGTGCGACAGCAGCCGCAGGCCGCCGGTGTCGTCCTCGGCCAGCGCGGTCAGGCTTTCGACCCAGTCGCCGTCGTTGGCGTAGACCCGGCCGTCGCGCACCAGCAGCGCGGCCTGGTGGATATGGCCGCAGACGAGTCCGTCCAGTCCGCGCCGCGCGGCGTCGTCAAACCCCGCTTGGACAAACCGTTCGACGTACCGCCCGGCGGCCCCGCTGCGCGCCTTGAGGAACTCCGCGAGCGACCAGTAGCGCAGTCCGAGCCGGCGCCGGGCATGGTTGAGCAGGCGGTTGCCGGCGAGGATGCGGTAGTACAACCAGTCGCCGAAGCGCTCCTGCAGGCCGCCGAACTGGGTGGCGGCGTCGTAGTCGTCGCCGTGGGTCACCAGCAGCCGCCGACCGTCGGCGGTGACGTGGATCGTGCGCCGGCGCACCTGCATGCGCGGCAGCACGAGGCCGCAATAGCGGCGCACCGGACGGTCGTGGTTGCCCGGCACGTAGATGATCCGGGTCCCGGCGCGGGCCAGTGCATGCAGGCGGTCGACCACCCGCTGGTGGGCGGCGCCCCAGGTCGCGCGCCGCTGCGCGAGCCACCACAGGTCGATGATGTCGCCGACCAGGTAGAGGCGGTCGCAGCGCAGCCCGGCGAGGAACTCGGCCAGTTCAGCCGCGTGGCAGTACGGCGAACCCAGGTGCACATCGGAGATGAAGACGCTGCGGTGGCGGACCGGCAGCGTGGCCACCGGCGCGGTCATCGCGCGTCCCCGCCGGCGGCCGCGACGGACTCCGCGGCCCGGCCCAGGTAGCGGGCACGCTTGCGCGGCCGCATGCGTTCGATATCCACCTCGATCAGGCCGTCGACGGCATCGCCGAAGCCGGGGTCGACGCCGAACGCGAGGAACCGGGCGCCACCGGGTTCGCACAGCTCGGTGTACTGCTTGTAGAGCATCGGCAGGGTCGCGCCGAGTGCATCGAGGTTGGCCCGCAGCACCTGGAAGCCGGTCGCCACGTCGAGGTGGTCGAATCGCGGCGGTGCCGCGCGGTACCGGAAGGGCCGCATCGATTCGACGTCACGCCGCTCGCTGCCGTGGTGCTGGGCGTAGTAGGCGACGATCTGCTCGCGCGCGGCGACCGGCAGCGCGTTGCTGATCGACACCGCGCCGAACAGGTAGCGGACGTTGCGATGGCGCGCGAGGTAGGCACCGATGCCCTGCCACAGGTAGTCGATGCTGCGCCCGCCCCAGTATTCGGGCGCGACGAAGCTGCGGCCCAGCTCCATGCCGGCGGCAAGGCGCGGGATGGCATCGTCGGCGTAACGGAACAGCGAGGCGGTGTACAGGCCGTCCAGGCCGCGGCTGGCCAGCACCGGTGCGCCCCGGGCAACCCGGTAGGCGCCGGCGACGCGCGCGGCCTGCTCGTCCCACAGCACGATGTGCTCGTACCAGCCGTCGAAGGCGTCCACGTCACGCGCGCGGCCGGTGCCCTCGCCCACCGCGCGGAAGGTGGACTCGCGCAGGCGGCCGATCTCGCGCATCAGCGGGTTGCCGGCATCGAGCCGGCCGGCGCGGATCTGCATGCCGTCGGCGGTGCGCCCGAGCAGCTCCAGCCCGAGGATCGCGATGCCGAGGGCCGCGGGATCCTCCGCCGCCGCCACCGGCCGGGGACGGGTTGCCACGGCCGGCGTCCGCGCCTGCGGGCCACGCCCGAGCGCCTGCAGCGCGGCACGGACCTCGCGCAACTGCCGTCGCGGGTCGCCGGTGGGCGGCAGTTGCATCGGCCATCCGATCCGCAGCGCCAGCGGCCGCGAGCGGCGTTCGAACATCTCGCGCGCCAGCAACGCGGTCCCGGCCGGCCGGAACACCGCCGACGCGCCATAGAACAGGGCCGAGTTGCGCGCGCGGATGTGCACCGGCACCACCGGCGCACCGCAGCCGCACGCGAACCGCAGGAACCCGCGCTGCCAGCGTCCATCGGTGACCCCGCGCCAGCCCATCCGCGCCACCTCGCCGGCCGGGAATACCACCACGCACTGCCCCGCCCCCAGCGCCGCGTCGATCGCACGCAGGCTCTCCACGCCGGGCCGGCCACCGAGTATCCGCACCGGCAGCAGCAGCGGCCGCAAGCCTTCCAGGCACCACAGCAGATCGTTGGCGACCACCCGTACGTCGCTGCGCACCCGCCCCAGCGCGTCCAGCAGCGCCAACGCGTCCAGCGCCCCGGAGGGGTGGTTGGCGACGACCACCAGCGGACCGTGGGCCGGAATCCGCCCCAGTTCGCTGTCGTCCAGCCGGTAGTGGACCTGCAGGTACTCCAGCGCGGCGCGGACGAAGTCCTGCCCTTGCAGGTGGGCGTTGCCGGCGATGAAACGCTCCAGCGCGTCGAACCGGGACCACCGCCCCAGGGTCCGCAGCAATGGCCGCGCCAGATGCGCACGGCGACCTTCGAACCAGCGTGGGAAACGGGCTTGGACCCTAGCCTGCAGTTGCAGCATGCGCGTATGGGGCTGGCGGCGTCGGGCGCAGGGTGCGCCGCGGATGCGACAGTCCGATGGCGCCACCACGACCGTCAGGTGACAGCGCCCGCCGCCTTAACCGCAGGCATACCCCGATGCGGGCACAATGCGACGGGCGCGCCGACTCTGTATGATTCGCGCCCATCCTTTTATCCGAATGCAAGGATATAGACCCGATGTCCAGCACCCTGTTCACCTCCGAATCGGTGTCCGAAGGCCACCCGGACAAGATCGCCGACCAGATCTCCGACGCCGTCCTCGACGCCATCCTGGCCCAGGACAAGCGCGCCCGCGTGGCGTGCGAGACGATGGTCAAGACCGGCGTGGCGATCGTCGCCGGCGAGATCACCACCTCCGCGTGGATCGACCTGGAAGCGCTGACCCGCAAGGTGATCCTCGACATCGGGTATGACTCCTCCGACGTCGGCTTCGACGGCGCCACCTGCGGCGTGCTGAACCTGATCGGCAAGCAGAGCCCGCACATCGCCCAGGGCGTGGACCGCAAGAAGCCCGAGGAGATGGGTGCCGGCGACCAGGGCCTGATGTTCGGCTACGCCACCAACGAGACCGACAGCTACATGCCGGCGGCGATCCACCTGTCGCACCGCCTGGTCGAGCAGCAGGCAAAGGTCCGCAAGAAGCGCAACTCGCCGCTGCCGTGGCTGCGCCCGGACGCCAAGAGCCAGGTCACCCTCCGCTACGAGGACGGCAAGGCGACCGCGATCGACGCGGTGGTGCTGTCGACCCAGCACGCGCCGGGCGTCAAGCACAAGGACCTGATCGAAGCCGTGCGCGAGGAGATCCTCAAGCCGGTGCTGCCGGCCAAGTGGCTGCACAAGGGCACCAAGTTCCACATCAACCCAACCGGCAAGTTCGAGATCGGCGGCCCGGTCGGCGACTGCGGCCTGACCGGCCGCAAGATCATCGTCGACACCTACGGCGGCTGGGCGCGCCACGGTGGCGGCGCCTTCTCCGGCAAGGACCCGTCCAAGGTCGACCGCTCGGCCGCCTACGCCGCGCGCTACGTCGCCAAGAACGTCGTCGCCGCCGGCCTGGCCGACCGCTGCGAGGTGCAGGTCAGCTACGCGATCGGCGTGGCCGAGCCGACCTCGATCTCGGTCACCACCTTCGGCACCGGCCGGATCCCCGACGAGCAGATCGAGAAGCTGATTCGCCGCCACTTCGACCTGCGCCCGTACGGCATCATCAAGATGCTCGACCTGGTGCACCCGATCTACCAGTCGACCGCCGCCTACGGCCACTTCGGCCGCAAGCCGAAGGAGCTGGGCTACACCGACTCGGCCGGCGTCACCCACACCGCGACCGCGTTCTCGTGGGAGAAGACCGACCGCGCCGACGAGCTGCGCAAGGCCGCGAAGCTGAAGTAAGCCGCACTTTGTGCCCTCTCCCGCCTGCGGGAGAGGGCCGGGGTGAGGGCGCTTTTGACTCATCGGAAACGGACCGCATCGCGGTCCGTTTCCTTTTGGCGGAGGCCTACCCGATAGCCGCCTGCATCTGCGCCTTCACTGACCGGCCGGCCGTCGCCACATCCGTAACCATCGCGAACACGCAGCGCCCGCCGCTCGCCGAAGCCCACACCTGACCTATGTCGCGCTTCTCGCGCGAATCGTCGTTGCTGTAGCGGTCGCCACCCTTGTACTCGACAACGAAAAGGCGACCGTCGCGTAGTTGAGCCACGAAATCCGGATAGAAACGGTCGGTCGAGGTCGGCAGCCAGAACGCCGCTGTCGGCTGTCGCTCCAGATTACGCACCCACCACTTCACCTCTGCCATGGCGTCAAACTCGATCGCACAGGCGGTTTCCTCGGCATCGTGTTCGGGTTTCAGCTCGCCGGGCAGCGGATAGTAGTGGCGACTGAAACGGTGCCGGCCGGCGTACAACCAGCGTGCCGGATAGCTGCGCGGGTCATAGCGGAAGCGAAAGGCATCGGCCAGCGTCGGCGGCTGGTCGCCCAGCAAGGCCTGCTGGAATACCTGCTTCTGCGCGCCCTGCAACAGCTGGGTCAGTCGCTGCGCGCAGGCATCGGCCAGCCGGTTGATATGGCGCGCCAGGTAGGTCAACTCGAAGCCACGCGCCAGCAGCCCGTCCAGCACCCGGCCCAGCCAATTGATCATGTCCGGTTGCAGGATCGGGTTGCGGCGCAGGCGCCGCTCCAGCTCGCGGATCACGTCCTCGCGACGGATGCCCTCGCTGGCCGCGTCGATGTTCAACTCGTACTGCGGCTCGTCCTCGCGCACGCGCAGGCGTCCGCGCTCGACATCGATCAGGTACGAGGTGGCCGTGTCCTCGCGCTGGAAACCCGACAGGTCGGTGGCGAGTCCGGCCAGCGAATAATCCATCAGTTCCGCCAGCAACCCCGATTCGAACAACAGCAACTCGTCCTGTACCGGCAGCACCAGTTGCGGCACCTCGGCGAAGGATTCCCCGCGCTCGCTGGGCGCGGCCGCGGTCAGCGCGCGGGCCTGGTGGCGCTCCAGCACGGCGCCAAGGGCGGCACGTTCCCGCTTCGGCACGGCATCGATCGCCCGCTCGATTGCCTCCGCCGGCAGCACGCCACGCAAGGTCAGGAGGGTCGCGCCGGCATCCGCGGGGTCGGGCAACGCCTGCGCCGCCCCGGGCAATGCCGCTGCCACGGCGCTCGCGACTGCGGCGGGCACATCGGCCACCGACTCCACCGCCTCCGGCCGTGGCGTGGGTTCGGCGAACAGATCACGGTCCAGATCCGGCTGCAGGAACTGTGCGACCTCCATCTGCTCGAAACCCATCTGCACCAGTCGGTCGCCAAGCTGATTGGCGACCCGCGCAGTGCTCGGCGCGCAGACGTGGGCGTAGGCGCGGCTGAGGTGTTCCGAGTGCCGCGGTCGCGCATACGGCAGCCGCAGCACCCGCCCGAGCAGCTGCTCCATGTCCTTGGCCGAGCGCACGTTCTGCACCGTGCAGAACACGTAGGCGAACGAGCAGTCCCAGCCTTCCTTCAAGGCCTCGACCGTGATCACGAAGTCGATCGGGCAACCGCGCTCGAACAGATTGATGTCTTCCAGCTCGCGCTGCTTGCCGGTCGCCACCGCGATGCGCGTGCGCGCAATCTGCAGGGTGTCGGTCAGGTGTGCCAGCAACACCTCCACCGGCGCCTCTCCGTCCTTCGCGTCGGCCTGGAACAGCACGATCGGCCGCACGTAATCGGTCTCGCCCTGCGCCTCGGTCGCCAGCGTCTCGCGGGTCAGCACCGCGTCGCGCACTGCCTCGTGCCAGTTGGGGTGCGAGGCCAGCACGATCGGCAGCTTGATCATGTGCTCGGCCTTCAACTCCTGCGCCGAGACGTGGTACAGCACGTTCTGCTCGCGCGCCGGAGTCGCGGTCCACTCGATCACGCAGGCCGGGCGGATACGGCGCAGCACCTCGAACGACAGATCCGAACGTGCGTTATGGGCCTCGTCGACGATCACGATCGGCCGATGCCATGACAACAGGTTGGCGAAGCTGCGCTTGACCTTGCCCAGGTCGGCGCGGGTCAGGTACGGCTGCGCGGCCAGGTCGCGCTCGCTCACGCGCTCGAAGAAGTCGGCCTCCGGCAGAGCGGCGAAGTGCGGCTCGAATGCCTCCTTGTAGGCGTAGACCTCGCGGCCCACGGTGTTCTCCACCCGCAGCGTCTGCAAGGTGCCGACCACCACCACCGCCGCGCCCTCCAGGTCCTGCGGGCGCAATTGCGCGCAATCGGCGATGTCGAGCACGCGCAATCGGTCGGCCGGGTAATAGCGCAACAGCGCCTCGCGGTAGGGGTGGCCGGGGGTCTTCAGCGCATCCAGCGTCTGCGTTCGGATCGCGTTGCTGGGCACCAGCCACAGCGCCAGCGGGGCGTGCGGGCGGCCAACGTACAGCCGCGCGGCGCGCTCCACCGCATGCGCGGCCAGCAGGGTCTTGCCGCCACCAGTGGGGATGCGGATGCAACATTGCGGCACCGACGGCAGGTCGGCCGGCGAGTGGTACGACACCCGCGGCGCGCTCTCGCCCAGTACCTCGGTGCGGGCGGCGTGGAAGGCGGCAGCCAGCGCGGCTTCGTCCTGCGCGCCGCGGGCACCAGTCAGGAACGACTCCAGCGCTGCCAGCGCGTTGTTCTGATAGGTCTTGAGGGTCAGCGCCATCAGCGGATGCCCAGCTCGTGCGGGATATAGCGGAAGTCGATGCCGGCGCGTTTGCAGGTGTCGGCCGCCAGCCGGCAGGCCTCGCCGAAGATGACCCAGGGGCCATCATGCCCCGGCAGCAGTTGCGCCACGTCCTGCCAGACGGCGCGGGTCAGCACGTTGCCACCTTGCGGGCGCTTGTCGCCTAGGATGCCGTTGTAGAGCAGCACGAACGCGGTGCCGTCGTGCACGCCGAGCAGCGGCGAGTCGAACCGGCCGTCCGGGTGCGGCGCGCGGGTGTGAGCGAACCACAGCCACGATGCCAGCGGCGCGAACCGCACGGTTTCGGCGATGCGGCCGTACTCGTCGAACACCTCCTCGCCGAGCTGCACGAACGAGAAGCCGCCGCCGCCCTGCCAGCCGACCGCCTGTGAAATGCCGCCCTGCTCGCCGGTGACTACCTTCTTCAGGCGCGGCAGGCAGTGGGTGCGGGCGTGCTCGCCCATCTCGATGCCGATCCAGCGCCGGCCCATCTTGTGCGCGACCGCGGCGGTGGTGCCGGAGCCGAGGAAGGAGTCGAGGACGATGTCGTTGGGCGTCGTCGCGATCTCAAGAACCATCTTCAACAATTTTTCTGGCTTTGGCGTATCAAACTTCAGGTCGATGCCCGCCGCCTCGGCAATTTCCTTGGCTTCCCGATTCGCCTCACGATTATCTCCGGCCTCTTGGTAGCCCCACCAAGTCCAAGGGACCATCTTGTTCTCCGACTCGTTCCAGAACTTCTTCCTTTGAGCCATGCCGTTGCCATCCAGCCCGAAATAGACCCTATTGTCTGCAACTAGTTCGTCGAACTTCTCCTTTGTCGTACTCCAACACCGTCCCTTAGGCGGCCATAGCGACCTGCCACCTGGCGTAAGGATCTCGTACGTCAGGTTCGGTCGAATGTTGGGCGCGTGGAATGGCACTGCCAACCAATCCCCTCTCGGGTCGTTGTCCCGATTTGTATAAGTGGCCCTTTGCTTTTCGCCCGCTTCCAGCTTATTGACCGCAAATTGATCGAACGACTTGGCGTATGCCAGCACATGATCGTGTGCATTCGATAAGGCGCGAGCGTCGTTCCGGCGAGTAAGCGTCTTCTGCCAGACAACGTTCGCGACAAAATTCCGCCGCCCAAACACCTCATCCATCAACACCTTGAGGTAGTGCGCCTCGTTGTCGTCGATCGTCACCCAGATGCTGCCGTCCTCGCTCAGCAAATCGCGCAGCAGCGCCAGTCGCGGAACCATCATCGACAGCCACTGGCTGTGTTCGAGGTTGTCGTCGTAGTGCTCGAACGCGCTGCGGGTGTTGTATGGCGGGTCGATGAAGATGCACTTGACCCGGCCGGCGTACAGCGGCAGCAGCGCCTTCAGCGCTTCGAGGTTGTCGCCCTGGATCAGGAGATTGCCGTTGGCGTCGTCGCCGACCTGCTCGACCGGCTGCAGCAGGCGGTGGGCGACGTGGCGGGCGGCACGGCGGGCCTTGCGGTCGCCCAGCCAGTTCAGTTCAGGCATCGCGGTTATCCAATGATCGGAGGGCGTTCAAGCGGCGCGGGTTTCATGCTGCCAGCGGAAGCTGGTTTTGAGCTTGCTCAACGGGCTGGCAAACGGCACCAAGCGCCGGTGTTGCAGCTGGCCGACGACGATGCCATCGGCCACACCCTGCGCCGCCGCGAACGCCTGCACTGCCGCACGCGAGAAGTCGCCGGAGGCGACGAAGCGGGTCATTTCCGCTGGAGCGATCAGCTGGCGCGCGGCGAAGTCGTTGGCTTCGCGCTCCTGTTCGCTGGGGTCGCGCGTGCGCTCGAAGTCGATGAACTGCTCGCGCTTGCCATGCAGAAGCACGTGCCCGAACTCGTGGAACAGGGTGAACCACAGCTGGTCGTCGGTCTTGTAGCGCAGGCTCAGCTGCACCAGCACCTTGTCCTTGGTCAGCCAGCGGGTAGCCCCGCAGACGCGGGCGCCATCCGGTGCCGGCAGCAACACGAGGACGACGCCAAGGGTGGCGCAACGGTCGACCAGCGGCGCGACGAATTCGATGCCGGGCAGGCGCGACATCGCCCGGATCTCCGGCAGCGCCGCGCGCAGGGCCGCGCCGTCGAAGGGTCGACAGGCGATGGCTTCGGCTTCGCGTTCGCCCTGTGCCAGCCAAGCCAGCATCGCCCACTCGTGGGAGGCGAACGCATCGGTCTTGCGGTACGCAGCCTGCACATCACCCCAGACCCCGGGCAGGAAGGCCAGCGAGCCGACACCGAAGAAGGTTCGCAGGGCGCGTACCAGTTCGGTCCCCCGCAAGCCCTTCGGCAGCCAGCCGAGCTTTGCCAGCGAACGATGCGGCAGCTGCTCCAGCCAGGGCAACTCGGCGGCCAGGCTCTGCTCCTCCATCGCGCGTGCCAGATGCTCGCGGTAGCGTGCTTCCATGCCGAGCCAGACGTGTGCCGGCAGGCCGAACACGGTTTCCAGCTTCAGCGCGGTTTCCGGGGTGACCGGCTCCTGTCCGCCCAGCAGGCGGTTCACGTGTTTGGTGGAAAACCCCATGCGTTGGGCCAGTTCGGCCTGGGTCATGCCGGCCGCGTCGCGGTGCTCGTCGAGCACCGCACCGGGCGCGACGGCATAGTTGGGCTGGAATCGGGTCTGGCTGTTCATGCACATGCCTGGTCAATGGGTGTCGGCGATCGCGACGATGAGGATGCGGGTGACCTGTCGCCAGTCGAGTCCGCCTTCATCCCGGGTGGGTGGCGGGTCGTGGTCGGGCCGCAGGATCAGGCGGTACGGCTGGTCGAGATCAATGGATAGCTGTCCTGCGCGGTCGCCGGTCAGTTCGTGACAACGCATCGGACCCCGGTAGGGCGGGCCGATGTCGGCCAAGGTGGCAGCGCTGGCAAGCACCGTTAGACGGGTCATCAGAAGCTTGGCCCGGCGCTCGCCGTGGCGTCTCTGCAGGAGGCGCGCATCGTTGCATTCCTTCTCCAGCCTGCGGTCGGCGAAACGGATATCCATCCATGGCCTCTGGTTTATAACCAATGAGGTTACACGAAATATGGCACTGGCGCAGGCCTCGGTCGCTCGCGGTCTTCGATGTAGCGGCGCCGCTGGGCCGCCCGGGCCTTTGAAGCCAGCCCCCATTCACTTTCAAAACTCGGCCCACTCGGGTGGCGGACTTTGAATCCAACCATTTCAATCCAGTCATGGGACACCGTTGTTCATCCCGGTACAATGTCGAGTCCACCGAGGGGCGCTGCGACCGCGACATAGAACGCGGCCAGGCTCGGTGGAATCCACGCATCAACGGCGCCCGGTTGCTTACACCAGCCCTCCCGCAAGTGGATCGGCGCATAACCGGAGCTTCACCCATGAACGCTGTAGCCAAGCCTGCTTCTACCAGGCAATTCTCGATGGATGGCGACTACAAGATCGCCGACATCTCGCTGGCCGACTTCGGCCGCAAGGAAATCGACATCGCCGAGCACGAGATGCCCGGCCTGATGTCGATCCGCCGCAAGTACGCCGCGCAGGCGCCGCTCAAGGGCGTGCGCGTCACCGGCTCGCTGCACATGACGATCCAGACCGCGGTGCTGATCGAGACCCTGAAGGACATCGGCGCCGACGTGCGCTGGGCCTCGTGCAACATCTTCAGCACCCAGGACCACGCCGCCGCCGCGATCGCCGCGACCGGCACCCCGGTGTTCGCCTGGAAGGGCGAGACGCTGGAGGAGTACTGGGACTGCACGCTGGAGGCGCTGAGCTTCCCCGACGGCAACGGCGGTTACCTCGGCCCGCAGTTGGTGGTCGATGACGGCGGCGACGTGACCCTGCTGATCCACAAGGGCTACGAGCTGGAACAGGGTGACGAGAGCTGGGTCAACAGCGCCTCGGGCAGCCACGAGGAGCAGGTCATCAAGAACCTGCTCAAGCGCGTGCACGCCGAGCGCCGCGGCTTCTGGACCACCGTCGTGCGCGACTGGAAGGGTGTCTCGGAAGAGACCACCACCGGCGTCCACCGCCTGTACCAGCTGGCCGACGCGGGCAAGCTGCTGATCCCGGCGATCAACGTCAACGACTCGGTCACCAAGTCCAAGTTCGACAACCTGTACGGCTGCCGCGAGTCGCTGGCCGACGGTCTCAAGCGTGCGATGGACGTGATGCTGGCCGGCAAGGTCGCGGTGGTCTGCGGCTACGGCGACGTCGGCAAGGGCTGCGCGCACTCGCTGCGGGCCTACGGCGCGCGCGTGGTGGTCACCGAGATCGACCCGATCTGCGCGCTGCAGGCGGCGATGGAAGGCTTCGAGGTCAACACCGTCGAAAGCACCCTGGGCCGCGGCGACATCTACGTCACCACCACCGGCAACAAGGACATCATCACCGTCGAGCACATGCAGGCGATGAAGGACCAGGCGATCGTCTGCAACATCGGCCACTTCGACAACGAGATCCAGGTCGACGCGCTGTACGCGCTGGACGGCGTGCAGAAGACCAACATCAAGCCGCAGGTCGACAAGTTCACGTTCAAGAACGGGAACAGCATCTTCCTGCTCGCCGAGGGCCGGCTGGTGAACCTGGGTTGCGCGACCGGCCACCCGAGCTTCGTGATGTCCAACTCCTTCGCCAACCAGACGCTGGCGCAGATCGACCTGTGGGCCAACAAGGACAGCTACGGCAACCAGGTCTACCTGCTGCCGAAGAAGCTCGACGAGGAAGTCGCGCGGCTGCACCTGGAAAAGATCGGCGTGAAGCTGACCCGCCTGAGCCAGCAGCAGGCCGACTACATCGGCGTGTCGGTGGACGGGCCGTTCAAGCCGGACCACTACCGCTACTGAGCGGCGGCTGCACGCACCACACGGAAACGGGCGCTTCGGCGCCCGTTTCTGTTTCCGGGCGTTGCGACGGGCGAAAGGCCCGGAAACTATTTTCATTCATCCCGATGAAGCGATATATTGCACCCACCTTTGCCGCCAGCGCACCCGAATGACTCCGATCAGCTTCGAGTTCTACCCGCCCAAGACCGACGAGCAGCGCGCGCAGCTGGACCGGACCGCGACGCGGCTGAAGGAGCTGGCGCCCGACTACGTCAGCGTGACCTTCGGTGCCGGCGGCTCCACCCTCAGCCACACGCCCGAGGCCATCCAGCGGCTGCGCGGCCAGCACGCCTACGACGCCGCGCCGCACATCACCTGCATGGGCGGTTCGCGCGAGGAGATCCGCGGGCTGCTCAAGCTGTACCGCGCCCTCGGCGCACGTCGCCTGGTGACCCTGCGCGGCGACCTGCCGTCGGGCATGGTCAGCCCCGGCGACCTGCGCTACGCCAGCGAGCTGGTGGAGTTCATCCGCACCGAGACCGGCGACCATTTCCACATCGAGGTCGCCGCCTACCCCGAGATGCACCCGCAGGCGCGCGACTCGCGGGTCGACATCGAGAACTTCGTACGCAAGGTCCGCGCCGGCGCCGACGGCGCGATCACCCAGTACTTCTACAACGCCGACGCCTACTTCCGCTTCGTCGACGACGTCCGCGCGGCCGGCGTCGACGTCCCGGTGGTGCCGGGGATCATGCCGATCTCCAACTTCAGCCAGATCCGCCGGTTCTCGGAGATGTGCGGCGCCGAGATCCCGCGCTGGATCGCGCAGCGGATGCAGTCCTACGGTGACGACGCCGCCAGCGTGCGCGAGTTCGGTGCCGAAGTGGTCGCGCAGCTGTGCCGGCGCCTGATCGACGGCGGTGCACCGGCGCTGCACTTCTACACCTTGAACCTGGCGAAACCGACGCTGAACGTGCTCGCGCGTTTGGGCTGAATTAAGCCGCGGTTGCCACGCGGTTCAGTCCCGCGGGCCTGCTGCCACAAGGCTTTGACGGTGCCGGGCGGAGCATTGCGGACACCCCCCGCAGCGCCCCCGCCGCCATGAACCGACTTCCCTTCAGTATCGCCGCCGCCACGGTGCTGGCCGCCTCGGCGATGCCCTGCAACGCACCCGCGCAGAGCGCCGGGATCCAACGCTGCATCGCCCCCGACGGCACCGCGATCTATACCGACAAGGCCTGCGCCGCGTTCGGTGCCGAGGCGGCGCCGATGTCCGGCGCACTGGTCAGCCGGCTGGTCCACGACGGCGCGGACACCGGTGCGATCAACTTCACCGGCCAGGACGGTCCGCGTCCTGTTGCCGTCGCGCGCCGCTCGGCAGCCAGCGGCTGCGCGCGCAGCACCACGCAGCTGGCGATGGACCTGCACGGCGCGTGGGGCCTGGGCGACGTCAACCGTATCGCCGAGAGTTACCACTGGGTCGGGATGGACAGCACGCAGGCGCGCTCGGTGATGGAACGCCTCGACCGGCTGTCCGCCGCCACCCTGTGGGACACGCAGTTCTTCGACGCACGCATCGGCAGCGGCGCGATGCAGTTCGCCGACGCCTCGGTCACGCCGGCCGCCCGTGACGGCAACGTCGGGATCATGCAGCTGGTGTTCGCCGAGGGCAGCGGCCAGCGCGTGCAGGACCTCGAGGTGCGCCGCTACCGCGGCTGCTACTTCGTGCGGTTCTGACCGCCCGAAAACCGGGACGCCTGCCGCAGTTCCGGCGCCCGCTCTTCACCCCTTCTTCACATCGGGGTAGGCTCGGCCGATGGTCCGTCTTTCCGCCATCCCGGTTTTGTTGCTGCTGGTGCTGTCCGCGCCCGCGGCGCTGCCCGCCTCCGCCCAGGTCAACACCTGCCAGCAGGCCGACGGCACCGCCGTCTACACCGACCGCGGCTGCGCCAGCATCGGCGCGATGGCCGCGGCCGCGCGCGTGCCCAGCCTCACCGGCAACCGCCGCGCCTACCGCGGCGGCTGCGCGCGCAACCTGCAGGACCTGATGTTCGAGATGTCCACCGCGATCGACGCGCGCGACGCCAACCGGCTCGCCAACGTCTACCACTGGGCCGGCATGTCCGGCCGCAGCGGCTACTCGGTGATGGACCGGCTCGACACCGTGGTGCGGCGGCCGCTGGTCGACATCGTCCCGGTGATGCCGGCGCGGCCCGACCCGTGGGCCACCGCGCAGCTGGCCTCTGCGGTGCTGCCGGCCGCAGCTGCGGTCGCCACCCGCGCCACCGCGACGCCGACGCCCGCCGGACCGGCCGCGGAAGCCGCCGCGGTGCTGGTGGAAACCCTCGGCGACGTCGCACCGGTCCCCATGCCGGCCAGCCTCCCGGCTCCCGCGTCGGAGCCGGTCGCGCTGCGGGTGGTGCAGACCCTCGAGGACGGGGTGACGCCCTCGGAAACCGTGTTCGACCTGCACCAGCACTTCGGCTGCGTCTGGATCAAGGGCTGACCACCCCTGCCCGCGCGCGCGGCCGCCGGGCACAATGGCGGTTTCCCGAGCGGATGACCGGCATGCAGTACCCCGAGTGGATCTGGCACAACGGCGCGATCAAGCGCTGGCAGGACGCGACCACCCACGTGATGGCGCACGCGCTGCACTACGGCTCGTCGGTGTTTGAGGGCATCCGTTGCTACGAGACGCCGTCCGGCCCGGCGATCTTCCGCCTGACCGACCACAACACCCGGCTGTACGCGTCGGCGCGCATCTATGACATGCCGATGCCGTACGGCCTCGACGAGATCAACGCCGCCTGCCGCGAGGTGGTCCGCCGCAACGGCCTGACCCGCGCCTACCTGCGGCCGTTCGCGTTCCGCGGGCTGGGCGGCTTCGGGCTGTCGGCCGAGACGCCGGTGGAGATGTCGGTGGCCGCGTGGTTCATGGGCCCGTACCTCGGCCCGGGCGCGCTGGAGGCGGGCATCGACGCCTGCGTGTCGAGCTGGCAGCGCTTCGCCCCCAACACCATCCCGGCCGGCGCCAAGGCCGGCGGCAACTACCTGTCGGGCCAGCTGGTCGCTCGCGAGGCGCGGCGGCTCGGGTTCGGCGAGGGCATCGCGCTGGCCTCGACCGGGCTGCTGTCGGAAGGCGCCGGCGAGAACCTGTTCCTGGTCTTCAACGGTGCGCTGCACACCACTCCGGTCAGCGCCGCGCTGCTCAACGGCATCACCCGCGACTCGATCATCACCCTGGCCCGCGAGGCCGGCATCCCGGTGGTCGAGCGCGACCTGCCGCGCGAGTACCTGTACCTGTGCGACGAGCTGTTCATGTGCGGCACCGCGGCGGAGATCACCCCGATCCGTTCGGTCGACGGCCGCCAGATCGGTGCCGGCGAGGCCGGGCCGGTCACCCGGCGCCTGCAGGAGTTGTTCTTCGGGCTGTTCGACGGCAGCACGCCGGACCGCCATGGCTGGCTGGAGCCGCTGGACCCGTAACCGCCGCGGCTAGCGCGAGGTGGATTCGGGCGCGTCGAAGCTCAGCGTCGCGACCACCCCGCGCACCTTGCCGGGCGCGACGCTGACGTTCCAGCCGTAGAGCACGCACAGCCGGCGCACGATCGACAGGCCGATACCGCCACCCTGCGAATGACCTGCATGGGTGCCGCGGTAGCCGCGCTGGAACAGCTGCGCCGCGTCCTCGGCACTGAGGCCCGGGCCCGAGTCGACCACCTCCACCGCACGCGGCAACAGCCGCACCACCACTTCGCCCTGGGTGGTGTACTTGACCGCGTTGCCGACCAGGTTGCCCAGGGCGACCGCGACCGCCGCCTCCGGCGCATCGACCACCAGTCCGCGCTCGCCCTCCAGCCGCAGTTCCAGCGCCTTGCCGACCACCTGGGTGCGGTGCACCTCCAGCAACTGCTCGGCGATCTTCGCCACGTCGGTGGCGCCGTGCCCGCGCTCGTTGCGCGACAGCAGCAGCAGCGCGCTGATCAGGTCGGTGCACTGCTGCTCGGCGCGCTGGATCCGCTGCAGCCGGGCGCGGGTCTTGTCGTCGATGTCGGGCCGCGACAGCAGCAGCTCGGCGGCGCCGCGGATCACCGACAGCGGCGTGCGCAGCTCGTGGCTCACGTCGGCGTTGAACTCGCGGTCGCGCTGCACCACCTCGGTCAGCCGCGCGGCGTAGTCGTCCAGCGCCTCGGCCAGCTGGCCGACCTCGTCGTCCGGGAAGTGCGCGGCCAGCGACTCGGGGTCGGAACTGCGCCCGGACTGCTTGAGCCGCGCCGCCAGCTCCGACACCGGGCTCATCACGCGCGACGCGGCCCACCAGCCCACCAGCAGCGAAAGCAGGGTGAACAGGAACACCGAGCCGTAGATCGCGCGGTTGAACTGCTGCTCCGCGCGCACCGTCTGGGTCATGTCGTAGGCGAGGTAGAACCACGCGTCCGGGGTCTTGCGCACGGCCAGCTTGTAGGCGAACTGCTCGCCGTCCTCGTCCACTCCGGTCATGCCGACGATGCCGTCGGACAGCTCGTACCACTCGGGCCGGTTGATCCGCACCGATTCGAACTTGTCCGGGGTGTAGACGAATGCGCGGATCTGGTCGACCGGAAACTCGGGGTTGTCGGGGTCCAGCTCGAACTGCAGCGCGGCGTTGGAGATGTTGCGGTTCATCATCTCCTCGACCAGCTGGTTCTCCACCCGCGAGCGCACCTCGTTGGTGGCCCAGGCGAACAGCGTGGTCAGCCCGAAGCCGAGCAGGACGAACGCGAGGATGATGCGGCTGCGCAGCCGCCGCCGGTACCGCTTGGCCCGCCGCGATGGCACGGCGTGGCCGTCGGCCGCCTCAGTTTCCGCCATCGAGTTCGGCGATCCGGTAGCCGATGCCGTGGCGCGTCTGGATCAGGTTGGTGTCGAACGGCTTGTCGACCACCGCGCGCAGCCCGTGGATGTGCACGCGCAGCGAGTCGGAGTCCGGCAGCTCCTCGCCCCACACGCGGGTCTCCAGTTCCTGCCGGGTGACCACCGCCGGCGAGGCCTCCATCAGCGCCTGCAGGATCTTCAGCGCGGTCGGGTTGAGCTGCAGCAGTTTGCCCTGCCGGCGCACCTCGAGGGTATCGAGGTTGTATTCGAGGTCGGCCGCGTTGAGCACCCGCGTCTGCACCCCGCGACCACGGCGCGAGAGCGCGTTGAGCCGGACCTCGACCTCCTGCAGCGCGAACGGCTTGATCAGGTAGTCGTCGGCGCCGGACTCGAAGCCGGCCAGCTTGTTGTCGAGGCTGTCGCGCGCGGTCAGCATCAATACCGGGGTCTGCTTGCGCGCCTCGTTGCGCAGCTTGCGGCACACCTCCAGGCCGTCCAGGCCCGGCAGGTTGAGGTCGAGCACGATCGCATCGAAGTCATGGACCACTGCCAGGTGCAGGCCGGTGATGCCGTCGGCGGCGAAGTCGACGGTATGCCCGCGGTCCTCGAGGAAGTCGCCGAGGTTGGCGGCAATGTCCTGGTTGTCTTCAATGACGAGAATGCGCATCGGGCCTTCCTGTTCGTTGGCCACCCGCTACAAAGGCGGGCGGCTGGCATGGGATGAGAAGCGCGGCATCGGCGATCCGCTGGATTCTGCCAGAGCGCACGCGCCACCAGCATGCCCCGGTGCCGCGTGACGGCCTCGTCGCCGCTGCGGCAGCGCGGGTCCCCATCGCGGAACCATAAAAAACCCAGGCGCGGAGCCACCGCGCCTGGGCCAAGGGTGTTGCCCCGATACCGCGACCTGCGGGTGTCCGGCTGCCGACTCGGCTGCACCGGTCACGGGCGAAGCTGCGGTTTGGGGAAGCCTACGCCGGGCCCGATTAAATGCCCGTTAAGCGCCGAAGGGTTCCGGCAAAACCATTCCGATTCAATCAGTTACGACTTCGATGCGCGTTTGGCCAGCCGTCGCTTGTGGCGCTCGGCGACGTACTCCACCATCGCCCCGGCCACGTCCACGCCGCTGGCGTCCTCGATGCCTTCCAGCCCGGGCGAGGCGTTGACTTCCAGCACCAGCGGCCCGCGGGCGGAGCGGATCAGGTCGACACCGGCCACGCCCAGCCCCAGCACCCGGGCGGCGCGGATCGCGACCTCCTGCTCGGCGAGGGTCGTGCGGGCCCCCTTCGCGCTGCCGCCGCGGTGCAGGTTGGAGCGGAAGTCACCCTTCGGCGCCTGCCGCTTCATCGCCGCCACGACCTTGCCGCCGACCACGAAGCAGCGCAGGTCCGCGCCCTTCGCCTCCGGGATGAACTCTTGCACCAGGAATTGCGCGTACAGCCCGCGCAGCGCCTCGATCACGCCCTTCGACGCCGACAGCTTCTCGGTCAGCATCACGCCGGCGCCCTGGGTGCCCTCGTTGAGCTTGATCACGTGCGGCGGCGGGCCGAGCATCGACAGCAGGTCGGCGGTGTCGTCCGGGTTGTCGCCGAACACCGTCGCCGGCATGCCGATCCCCTGCGCGGCCAGCAGCTGGTGGCTGCGCAGCTTGTCGCGCGCGCGCAGGATCGCGTCGGACGAGTTTGGGGTGAAACTCCCCATCAGCTCGAACTGGCGCAGCACCGCGGTGCCGTAGCGGGTCACCGAAGCACCGATCCGCGGGATCACCGCGTGGTAGCCGGAGATCGACTGGCCCTTGTAGTGCATCGCGAAGCCGTCGCTGGAGATGCGCATGTAGCAGCGCAGCGGGTCCAGCGTGCGGACGCTGTGGCCCTGCTCGCGCGCGGCCTCGACCAGGCGCCGGGTGGAGTAGAGCTTGGTGTTGCGCGAAAGGATCGCGAGCTTCATGGGTGGGTGCGGTGCGGGTCGGTTGGGGGGAACGCCGCGGCGAACGGGAGCGGCCCGGCGCGGCCATGCAGGAACGAGCGTGACGGATCCACCGTGAACGCCCTCGCCATCGCGGTCCGGCCGAGCAGCATCGGGAACGCCATGCCGTGGCGGCGGGTCAGGTTGACGTCGACCTCGCGCTCGAGCCCCGCCAGCCGCAGCGTGGTGCGGATGAAGACCCGCCGGGTGCCGTGGCCACCGGAATCGACCACGGTGCGCTCGTCGACCACCGGTGCGGCGCACTCGATCGCCTCGCCGGCGTGGGCCGGAGTCAGCCGGAACCCGACCCACGGGGCACCGCCCTCGCTGAAGCGCCACTGGTCGTCGACATGCAGCGCCGAGCTGCGCGCGCCGCTGTCGACCTTGGCCCGGACCGCGGGCACCCCCAGCGCGGGCAGCACCACCCACTCGCGCCAGCCGAGCACGACTCTGGACGGGATCGACATCGGTCGCCTCCACGGGGGATGGCCGGGCGCGGGCAACGGCCCGGGGCCGGAACGAAAACGGCGGCCCCGTCCGAGGAACGGGGCCGCCGTGGGTCTGGAGCGGGTGATGGGAATCGAACCCACGCTATCAGCTTGGGAAGCTGAAGTTCTACCATTGAACTACACCCGCATGACCGGGAGTCTACAGCCTGCCGGGGCGCGACAGGAAGCGCCCGCCCGCGCCGATGCGCAGGCGGGCGGGCCGGCTCAGAAGCGGCTGCCGACCGTCGCGAACACCGTCGTGTTGTGGCCGCCGGTCCGGCCGACCGTCAGGCTGGTGCCGAGGTTGGCGTCGAGCCCGAACAGCCGGGCGCGCGCGCCGAACAGCAGGCTGCCGTAGCTGTCGTCGAAGGCGACGCCCGCGACGGCGTAGTCGGTCGTGCCGGGCATCGACTGCAGCCGCGCGAAGGCCTGCTCCGGATGGTCCTCGAACTCGCGGTCGACGGTCGCCCGGGCGTACGGCTGGAAGTGGCCGGCGTCGTAGCGGACCTGCCAGCCGGCGCTGCCGATCACCGAATCGAAGGTCTGCTCGGGGTAGGCCAGCGACGTCGACAGGGCCGGCTCGCTCTCGGCGAAGCCGTCGATGTCGATCTGCTGTGCCAGCACGCCGATCACCGGGCCGTGGCGGAGGGCGCCGTCGCCGAACTCCCAGCCGGCATTGACGCCGAAGCTCAGGTTGTCGCCGTCGACGTCGGCGCGGTGCACGCGGGTGGCCTGGCCGAGGTTGGCGTTGCGCTCGATGTCGAAGCCCAGCTGGCCGTAGCTGGCCTGCGCATTGAGCCAGCCGCCGGCCCCGGAGGCCCAGCCCAGGTAGGCGCCGATGCTGGCCTCGTCCTGGTCGAAGCTGCCGCCACGGCGGCCCCAGTCGTGCTCCTGCCGGCCGTAGCCGCCGAACGCGCCGAAGGTCAGCGCACCGCTGCGCCAGTCGACGCCGACCGTCAGCGCCGGGCCGACGCCGTCGTACAGCCTGCCGTGGTCGTAGCGCTGGAAGTCGCCGCGCACGTCCGCCCACCAGCGGGTGCCCTCGCCGTCGGCCGGCACCGCCAGCTGCGCGGCGACGCGGTCCGCCCGCGCGCGGCCGGTCATCGCCGCCGAGTTCGTCAGCACCGCGATCTGCCGCGGCGCCTCCAGCACCGAGACCGCGTAGTCGGCGATCACCTCGTGGGCGCCGCCGGAGGGATGCACGCCGTCGGCGAACGCGTAGCTGGTGGTGGCACCCGGCGACACGTAGGTGCCCGGGTTGCAGGTGAGCGACTGGGCGGTGATCTGCGGTTGGCAGGCGGTACCGGTGATGTTGCTGAAGCCGAACGCGGCCGGGTCGGCGGCAACTTCCTGGAACAGGTGGAAGGTGTCGAGCGGGATCACCCGCAGGCCGGCCTGGGCGAACGCACCGAACAGCGCGTCGTTGTACGCCGCCGACAACTGGGTGGCGGCCGCCTGCGCCGCCGGGCCCTGCGCGCGGAACCCCGGGGTCAGGCCGATGTCGGGGATGGTCGGCACCAGCACGTACTCCGCCCCGGCACCCTGCAGCGTGCCGACCACGCCGACCTGCGCCGCCACCGCGCCACCGATCACCGGCGCCGGGTCACCGCCGGCCGCGGCGGTCGCGAGCGCGGCGAACACGTCGTTGTTGCCGCCCCAGACCGTATACAGCGCGTCGGGGTCGGCGACGCCGCCGGTGGCGGCGAGGTAGTTGCCGACCTGGGTCGCCATCGACGGCACCGGCAGGGTCACGCCCGGCGCCAGCGTCGCCGAGCCGTCGACGCCCGCGCGCGCGCCGCCGGCCGCGTAGTTGGTCCCGCCCTGGTTGGCCGCGGTCGCGTCGGTGCCGTAGAAGTCGGCCAGGTACTCCGACCACACCAGCCACGGGTTGGTGGTGAAGCGCCCGAGGATGCCCGCCTGCGGTCCCGCCAGTTGCACCAGCGCCGGCCGGAAGTAACCCGAGTCGGTCAGGCTGTCGCCGAAGAACACCGTCTGCGAGTACGGCTGGTCGTTGTTGGCCGGGTGGTCCTGGGCGAAGGCCGGCATGGCGGCCAGCGCGAGGGCGGCGGCGAGGATGGTGCGGGCTGGCTTCATCGGGTTGCTCCTGCAGCGGCCGGCGCGACATGCGCCTGCGAATGGACCGCATCGAAGCACGCGTCGCCGCACCGGGCAAGGCCCGCAGGTCGTGCACGCACCGCGTCGCGCCGCAACATGGAGACCCGGCCGCTGGCCCGCGGGCGCGTGGCGCGGGACAATGCCGGCATGGACATCACCCTCAATGGCGAACCCCGCCAATTCCCCGCCCCGCTGACCGTCGCCGGCCTGCTGGCGGCCGAGCACCTGGCCGAGCGCCGGGTCGCGGTCGAGGTCAACGGTGCGATCGTGCCGCGCAGCCTGCATGGCGAACACGCGCTCGGCGACGGCGACCGGGTCGAGATCGTGCACGCGCTCGGCGGCGGCTGACACCGGCCGCACCTGCGGCGCGGCCTGCCGGCCCGGCCGGTCGCGGCGATGCGATAATTGCCGGATGAACGCTCCCCACGCACCCAGTACCGCGCCCGAACCCCTCGTCATCGCCGGCAAGCCCTACGCCTCGCGCCTGCTGACCGGCACCGGCAAGTTCAAGGACCTCGACGAAACCCGCCGCGCCACCGAGGCCGCCGGCGCCGAAATCGTCACCGTCGCGATCCGCCGCAGCAACATCGGCCAGAACCCCGGCGAGCCGAACCTGCTCGACGTGCTGCCGCCGGACCGCTACACCATCCTGCCCAACACCGCCGGCTGCTACACCGCCGAGGAGGCCGTGCGTACCTGCCGGCTCGCACGCGAGCTGCTCGACGGCCACAAACTGGTCAAGCTCGAGGTGCTGGGCGACCAGCGCACGCTGTTCCCCGACGTGGTGCAGACCCTCGCCGCCGCCGAGACCCTGGTCGCCGACGGCTTCGACGTGATGGTGTACACCTCCGACGACCCGCTGCTGGCGAAGCGACTGGAGGAGATCGGCTGCGTCGCGGTGATGCCGCTGGCCGCGCCCATTGGTTCCGGCCTGGGCATCCAGAACCGGTGGAACCTGGTCGAGATCGTCGAGAACGCGAAGGTGCCGATCATCGTCGACGCCGGCGTCGGCACCGCCTCGGACGCGGCCATCGCGATGGAGCTGGGCTGCGACGGCGTGCTGATGAACACCGCGATCGCCGGCGCGAAGGACCCGGTGCTGATGGCCCACGCGATGAAGCTGGCGGTCGAGGCCGGCCGCGCCGCGTTCAAGGCCGGGCGCATCCCGCGCAAGCGCTTCGCCAGCGCGTCGAGCCCGGTGGACGGGCTGATCGGCTGATGGACGAGCGCGAGCAGGCGCCCGGCAAGGCCGCGCCGCCCAAGCCCTTCACCGTCACCGAAGGCCACCGCCAGGTGCGCAGCTTCGTGCTGCGGCAGGGCCGGTTCACCCCGGCCCAGCAGCGCGCGTTCGATGAGCAGTGGGCGCACTTCGGCATCGATTACCAGGGCGTGCCGCGCGACTACGACGCGGTGTTCGGCCGCTGCGCGCCGCGGGTGCTGGAGATCGGCTTCGGCAACGGCGAGGCGCTGCGGTTCGCCGCGCAACACGACAAGGCGCGCGACCTGATCGGCATCGAGGTCCATGCCCCCGGCGTTGGCCGCCTGCTCAACGCGCTGGCCGCCGACGGCGCCGACAACGTGCGCGTCTACCACCACGACGCGGTCGAGGTGCTGACCCACGAGGTTGCCGACGGCAGCCTCGACGAGGTCCGCATCTACTTCCCCGACCCGTGGCACAAGAAGCGCCACCACAAGCGGCGGCTGGTGCAGCCGGAGTTCGCCGCGCTGCTGGTGCGCAAACTCGCGCCCGGCGGACGCTTGCACCTCGCCACCGATTGGCAGGACTATGCCGAGCAGATGTGGGACGTGCTCGATGCGACCGCCGGCATCGCCAACCGGGCCGGCCCGCGCGGCGCGGTGCCGCGGCCGGAATGGCGCCCGCAGACGCATTTCGAGACCCGTGGCCAGAAGCTTGGCCATGGTGTCTGGGACCTGCTGTACGACAAGCCCTCCGCGACCGCTCCACCGGAGTCGCCGACCCAAGACGAGTAGCCGACCCCGGGCATGGAAACCGCGCTGACGCTCACCACCGACATGAAGCTCGTCCTCGGGCTGGTGGGCTTCACGATGGTGATGTTCCTGTTCGAGCGGATCCGCGCCGACGTGGTCGCGCTTGTCGTGCTGGTGCTGCTGGGCCTGTCGGGACTGGTCGCGCCCGAGGAGATCTTCAACGGCTTCTCCTCCAACGCGGTGATGAGCATCATCGCGACGATGATCCTCGGCGCCGGGCTGGACCGCACCGGCGCGCTCAACCGCCTCGCCGGCTGGCTGCTGCGGCGCGCGCACGGGGTCGAGCAGCGCCTGCTGCTGCTGACCGGTGCGATCGCCGGCATCAACTCCTCGGTGATGCAGAACCCGTCGGTGATGGCGCTGTACCTGCCGGTCGCCTCGCGGCTGTCGTCGCGCACCGGCCTGACCCTGCCGCGGCTGCTGCTGCCGCTGGCCACCGCGATCGTGATGGGCAGCTCGCTGACGATGGTCGGCAACTCGCCGCTGATCATGCTCAACGACCTGCTGCTGCAGGCCAACAGCAACCTGCCCTCGGGCGTGGCGACGATCGAACCGCTGAAGATGTTCGCGACGCTGCCGATCGGCGCGGCGTTGCTGGCGACCTCGCTGCTGTACTTCCGCTTCTTCGGCAACCGCCGGCTGCACGAGGAGGAAGGCAAGGGGGTCACGCCGGCGCGCACCCAGAGCTATTTCGCCAACGCCTACGGCATCGAGGGCGATGTCTACGAGCTGACCGTGACCGCCGACAGCCCGCTGGTGGGCATGTCGCTGGGCGAGGCCGAGGTGCTGCACGGCGCGCCGCTGGTACTCGCGCTCAAGACCAAGGAGGAGGCCCGGCTGTCGCCGCCGGCGGACGCGCGGATCTGGGTCGGCAGCGTGATCGGCGCGATGGGCTCGCGGCGGCAGGTCGCCGACTTCGCGCAGAACAACATGCTGCGCCTGAGCACCCGGCTGCGGCACTTCGGCGACCTGTTCAACCCGAGCCGCGCCGGCATCTCCGAGGCGGTGATCCCGGCGACTTCCAAGTTCATCGGCAAGACCGGGCGCGACCTGCAGCTGCGCAAGCAACTGGGACTGAGCCTGCTGGCGGTCAACCGCGACAAGAACGTGCTGCGCGAGAACGTGCGCGACGTGCCGCTGCGCGCCGGCGACATGCTGGTGCTGCACAGCATCTGGACCGACCTGGCCGATGCCGCCAAGGGCAAGGACCTGGTGGTCGTCACCGACTACCCCAAGGGCGAGCAGCGCCCGCACAAGCTCAAGATCGCGCTGGGCATCTTCGGCGTGGCGATGCTGCTGGCGCTGTCCTCGCGGCTGCCGGTGTCGATCGCGCTGATGACCGGCGTGGCCGGCATGCTGATCGCCGGCGTGCTCCACATCGACGAGGCCTACTCGGCGATCAACTGGAAAACCGTGTTCCTGATGGCCTGCCTGATCCCGCTGGGCTGGGCGATGGACTCCAGCGGCGCGGCGGCCTGGGTGGCCGGCCACACGATCGAGCAGTTGCCGGAGGCGACGCCGCGCTGGCTGCTGCAACTGGTGCTCGGCCTGCTGACGACGGCGTTCTCGCTGGTGATCAGCCACGTCGGCGCGGCGATCGTGATGGTGCCGCTGGCGATCAACATCGCGCTGGCCGCCGGCGGCAACCCGACCGCGTTCGCGCTGATCGTCGCGCTGTCGGCGTCCAACAACTTCATGACCGCATCCAACCCGGTGATCTCGATGATCACCGGTCCGGCCGGCTACACCGGCAAGGAGCTGTGGCGGGTCGGCGCGCCGCTGTCGCTGGCGTACTCGCTGATCGCGGTGCTGATGGTGAACCTGCTGTTCTGACGCCTACAGCAGCCAGACCGCGTCGTCCCGCACTTCCACCGCCACCTGCCGCAGCGACTCCCCGCGGCAGGGCCCGGCGGTGCACTCGCCGCCCTGCAGTTCGAAGCTCGCGCCGTGCGCGGCGCACACCAGCAGGCCGTCGCGGCTGGTGAGGAACTGCCCGGGCGCCCAGTCGAGCCGACGGCCGGCATGTGGGCAGATGTTCATCCACGCCCGGACCTCGTCGCCCTGCCGGTACAGGATCAGCGACTCGCTGTCGCCATCCACGGTGGCCTCGACCTCGCCGAAGCCGCCATCGGCCAGGTGGGCCAGCCGGATCAGTGGCTCGGTCATGCCGGGATGCCCGTCTTCACAACCCTGTCACACTTCGTGTGGTCGGAACTTAACGAAGTTCTCACAATCACCGTCGTGCCTCCGCCGATACTGGGGCGTCCGGCGCAAGCCGCATTGTGTCACGACGTATCGATGATCAGTTCCAGCTTCCGTTTCGACAGCCACCGGTTCCAGTCCCGCATGCGTTCGGCGTTCGAGCCGCGCAAGCCGCGCCACCGCGTGGTGCGGTTCGCGCTCGGGGTGGTCGGGCTGGGCCTGCTGGCGCTGCTGGTGATGTTTTCGGTGGCGCTGGGCGCGGCGATGGTCGTCGCCGGCCTGCTGTTCAAGGCCTGGCGTGGCCGCGGTCGGATCGGTGCCGCGCAGCGCGCCGGGCGTCGCGTGGTCGACGCCGAATACCGCGTGGTCGGCAAGCCGGTCCTCACCCGCTGACCTGCTGCGGCCAGCCACGGCCGCGCCCCCCTACCCTGGTTGGAACGATGACCGACGTGATCGCGGCGCCGCCGCAGCCGCGCCTCCCGATCCGTTCCGGTGACGGCGCCACCTTTCCGGTCCGCCGCATCTACTGCGTCGGCCGCAACTTCGCCGACCACGCCCGCGAAATGGGCGCCAGTGCGCCGGCTTCGAAGGCCGAGCGCGGCCGGCCGGTGTTCTTCTGCAAGCCGGCCGACGCGCTGGTGACCGACGGCGTGGTGCCCTACCCGCGCGGCACCGGCGAGCTGCACCACGAGATCGAACTGGTCGTCGCGCTGGGCGCCGACGCACCGCCCGGCGTGCTCGACCGCGAGGCCGCACCGGCGCTGGTGTACGGCTACGCGGTCGGCCTGGACCTGACCCGGCGCGACCTGCAGGCGGCAGCCAAGTCCAAGGGCCTGCCGTGGGACACCGGCAAGGCGTTCGACCACTCCGCGCCGGTCAGCGAGCTGGTACCGGCCGGCGAAGTCGGTGATCTGGCCAGTCGCGCGCTGACGTTGCGCATCAACGGCGAGGTCCGCCAGCGTGGTGCGCTCGCCGACCTGATCTGGGACGTGCCGGACATCCTCCACGAGCTGTCGCGGCTGTTCGCGCTGAAGGCCGGCGACCTGGTGTTCATGGGCACGCCGGCCGGGGTCGGTCCGCTGGTGGCCGGCGACGTGTTCAGCGCCAGCCTCGATGGCGTCGTCGAACTGTGCGGCCGGGTGGTCACGGCCGGCTGACGGGGATATATATTCACCCGCTGGGTCCACACTACGGAGAGCAAGACCATGAGCCTGGTCAGTGAGTTCAAGGCATTCATCAACCGCGGCAACGTACTCGACCTGGCGGTCGCCGTGGTCATCGGCGCGGCATTCGGCAAGATCGTCACCGCGATGGTCGACGGCATCATCATGCCGGTGGTCGGCATGGCGATGGGCGGGGTGGACTTCTCGCAGCTGTTCGTCGCGCTGGACGGCAACGACTACGCCAACCTCGCCGCCGCGCAGGCCGCCGCCGCACCGGTGATCACCTACGGCGCGTTCATCCAGACGATCATCGACTTCCTGCTGATCGCGTTCGTGATCTTCCTCGTGATCAAGGCCTACAACCGCATGAACCCGCCGCCGGAGGCCGTCGCCGCCGCGCCGGCCGAGGAAGTGCTGCTGCTGCGCGAGATCCGCGATTCGCTCAAGCGGCCGGGCCTGTAAGCGCGACCATCGAACTGCCAAGCGCGGCACAGCCCTGCGTGACTTGAGGCACCCCGGCACGAAGCCGCGAGTTGATACGCTCGCGGCTTCGTTCTTTCCGGGGCCGCGGCCCCTGCAGGAGACCTGATGCGCGCGATCCCGAACTTGCTCGGCACCACCCTGGCCGCCTCCCTGCTGCTGGCACCGGCCGCCCAGGCCGCCGAAGCCACCCGCATCCCCGACGCGGTGGTCGAGACCGCAACGCAGCTGCGCGAGACCGCGCTGGCCAGCGACCTCGGCTACCGCATCACCGAATCGCTGACCACCGAGATCGGCCCGCGCCTGCCCGGCAGCGAGGCCGACGCCCGCGCCGTGCAGTGGGCCAAGGCGAAGTTCGAGGCGCTGGGCTACGACAAGGTGTGGCTGGAACCGGTCACCTTCCCCAAGTGGGAGCGCCGCAGCGAGAGCGCGCGGGTCACCGGCCGCTACGCCCAGCCGCTGTCGGTCACCGCGCTGGGCGGCAGCCCGGGCGGTACGGTCGAAGCCGAGGTCGTGCGCTTTCCCGACCTCGCCGCACTGGAGGCCGCGCCGGCCGGTTCGCTCGACGGCAGGATCGCCTTCATCGACTACAAGATGGAGCGCGCCCGCGACGGCAGCGGCTACGGCCCGGGCTCGCGCGTGCGTTCGCGCGGGCCGTCGGCGGCGATCCGCGCCGGCGCGATCGGCTACCTGATGCGCTCGGCCGGCACCGACTCGCACCGCAACCCGCACACCGGCATCACCCGTTTCGACGAGGGCCTGGAGCCGATCCCGTCGGCCGCGCTGTCGGTGCCCGACGCCGACCAGCTGGCCCGCCTGCTGGCGCTTGGCCAGCCGGTCACGGTGCGGCTGGCACTGGACTGCGGCTGGGACGGCGAAGCCACCAGCCACAACGTGATCGGCGAGATCACCGGCAGCAGCAAGCCCGACGAGGTGGTGCTGATCGGCGGCCACCTGGACTCCTGGGACCTCGGCACCGGCGCGATCGACGACGGCGCGGGCGTCGGCCTGACGATGGCCGCCGGCAAGCTGATCGGCGACCTCGACCGGGCGCCGGCGCGCACCATCCGCGTGGTCGCCTTCGCCAACGAGGAGCAGGGCCTGTGGGGCGGCAAGGCGTACGCGGAGAAGTATGCCGACGAGGTCCGCAAGCACCAGATCGCCGCCGAGAGCGACTTCGGCGCCGGTCGCATCTACGCCATCAGCACCGGCGCGCCGGACTACGCGCAGGGCGCGGTGAAGCGGATCGCGCAGGTGCTGGCGCCGCTGGGCATCGAGTACGCCGGCGACAGGGGCGGCCCCGGTCCGGACATCAGCCCGTTCGCCGCCGGGGGCCTGGCCTGGGCGCGGCTGGCGCAGGACGGCACCGACTACTTCGACCTGCACCACACCCCCGACGACACCTTCGACAAGATCGACCCGGCCGCGCTGGCGCAGAACGTCGCCGCCTACGCGGTGTTCGCCTACCTCGCGGCTTCGGCCGAGGGCGACTTCGGCAGCGGCACCAAGGCCGACGCCGACGGAGACGCCGACGGGAAGTAAGCTGTGGCGATGTCGCAGCGCTATGACGATTTCGGGAGCATCGCCACCGACCCCGTGACCGGGGTCTACCGGCTCGGCGCCAACGGTCCCAACCTGGCCACGGCGCTGGCCGCCGCCGGCGCCACCAAGCGGCGGGTGGCGCTGCTCCACATCGACATCGACATGTTCCGTTCGATCAACGCGAACATGGGCGAGGACATCGGCGACCAGGCCCTGGCGGCGGTCGCCCAGCGGCTGCGCAAGGCGATCCCGTCGGATGCCTGGCTGTGGCGGCTCAACAGCGACGAGTTCATCGCCGGCATCGGCTACCGCGACAGCGAGCTCGACGGCGCCGGCCTGGCCGAGCGCCTGCGCGACGCGCTCGAGATCCCGCTGTCGATCCCGCCGTACACGTTGCCGATGACGATCTCGATCGGCATCGCGACCTACCCCGACCACGCCCACGACGCCGCCGGCCTGCTGTCCAAGGCCGAGCAGGCGCTGCGCCGGGTCAAGGAGGAAGGCCTCGACGCGGTCGGCCACTACTCGACCCGCCCGGCCCGCCCGGCCAGCGGCGACGGCTTCGCCGGACGGCTGGTGGAGGCGCTGGACAACGACGAATTCCGGCTGTTCTACCAGCCGCTGGTGAGCGCCAGCGACGGCGGCCTGACCGGCTTCGGCGCGCTGCTGCGCTGGCAGACCGACGGCGGCCTGCTGCGGCCGAACCGGTTCATGGACATCGTCGAGCGCGTCGGCCTGTCGGCCCGCCTCGGCGAATGGGTCACCGCGACCGCGGTCCGGCAACTGGCCGACTGGCGCGCGCAGGGCCTGGACTACCTCGGCATGTCGGTGCACCTGGCCGGCTCGATGCTGGCCCAGGCCGACTGCGTCGACCGCATCGGCGAGCTGCTGCACCGCGAGGGCGTGCCCGGCGGCGCGATGGAGTTCGAGATCTCCGAGAACGTGCTCGCGCTCGACGCCCGCCAGGTGTTCGACACCCTCAACGGCCTGCGCGACCTCGGCGCCACCCTCACCGTGCAGGACTTCGGCCTCGGCGGCCTGAGTTTCGCCGCATTGGCGCAGTACCCGCTGGACCGGCTCAAGATCGACCGCAGCTTCATCCGCAACGTGGCCAGCGACACCCGCAGCGCGGCGATCGTGCGCGGCATCATCGCGATGGGCCACCGGCTGGGCATGAAGGTCACCGCCAAGGGCGTGGAGAACGAGGCCGAACTCGGCTTCCTGCGCCGCAACCATTGCGACTTCTTCCAGGGCTACCTGTTCAGTGCGCCGTTGCCGGCCGACGAGCTCGACGACCTGATCCGGCGCCGCTTCCTGCTGCCGGGCGCGTTCGCCGCGACCCGTCCCGAGCGCACCCTGCTGCTGCTCGACGACGAGGAAAACGTATTGCGCTCGCTGGTCCGCCTGTTCCGCCGCGACGGCTACCGGATCCTCACCGCCAACAGCGTGAGCGAGGCGTTCGACCTGCTCGCCAGCAACGCGGTGCAGGTGATCGTCTCCGACCAGCGCATGCCCGACATGAGCGGCACCGAGTTCCTCGGCCGCGTCCGCGACCTGTACCCCGACACGATCCGGCTGGTGCTGTCGGGCTACACCGACGTGGCCACGATCACCGAGGCGATCAACCGCGGCGCGATCTACCGCTTCCTGACCAAGCCGTGGAACGACGAGGAGCTGCGCGAGCACATCCACGCCGCGTTCCGCGCGTTCGAGCGGCGCGCGGCGGGCGAAGCCGGGTTCTGAGCGGGGTTACGCCTGCGCGTCGGCGACGCCTGCCGGCTGCCGCACCGGCAGCACCACCCGGAACGTGGTGCCCACGCCGAGCCGGCTCGACACCTCGATCCGGCCGTGGTGCTTGGCGACGATGCTGTAGCAGATCGCCAGCCCGAGGCCGGTGCCGCGGCCGATCGGCTTGGTCGTGTAGAAGGGGTCGAAGATCTTCTGCAGCGACTCCTCTGCGATGCCGCAGCCGCTGTCGGCGATGGAGATCCAGGCCTCGTCATCCTCGCAGCCGGTCGCAAGGCTTATCGTGCCGCGCTCGGCGATCGACTGGCCGGCGTTGATCAGCAGGTTCATCAGCACCTGGTTGATCTCGGAGGCGTGGCACTCCACCAGCGGCAGTTCGCCGTAGTGCTTCTCGACCCGGACCTTGTACTTGAGATCGTTCCAGACGATGTTGAGGGTCGACTCCAGCCCGCGCTCAAGGTCCGACGGGCGCATCGCCTCGTCGCGGCCGACGCGCGAGAAGTCCTTGAGATCCTGCACGATCTTGGTGACCCGCTCGATGCCCTCGCGCGACTCCGACAGCAACTGCGGCAGGTCGCCGGAGATGAAGTCGAAGTCGAGCCTTTCGCGCATGCCGCGGATCGCATCGCGGCAGGACGCCGGGTCGTCTGCACCCAGCGCGTTGGCGTAGCCCTCGATCAGCGCCATCAGCGCGCCGGTGTACTCCTGCAGCGTGCCGAGGTTGGAGTGGACGTAGCCGATCGGGTTGTTGATCTCGTGGGCGACGCCGGCGGCGAGCTGGCCGATCGAGGCCATCTTCTCGGATTGCAGCAACTGCTCCTGTGCACCGGCCAGGCGGCGGTAGGTGCGCTGCAGTTCGTCGTGGCGCTGCTGCAGCTCGCCCTCGCGGGCCGAGCGGGCGGAGACGTCGGTGAAGGTGGCGAAGCGCCGGCCGGCGTGTTCGCCGCGACCGCAGTAGAGGCGTGCTTCGAGCACGATCGGCGGTTCGTCGACCACGAGGTCGCCGGACCAGCGTCCGTCAATGACCGCGGCGTCCCAGGCGGCGTCGGGCACGCGCGCCAACAGCTGCGCCGGGGTGGAGCCGTCGCCGAGCCGCATCGCCAGCAGGCGGGCGGCCTCGTTGGCATGGACCAGCGCACCGTCGGGGTCGACCAGCAGCACCGCGGTGTCGACCGCGGCCAGCGCCCAGAGCATGTCGTCGCTCCAGTCGCCGGGGTGCGTCGATGTGTCGGGTCGTTCGCTCATCCCACTCCGAGGCAGCGCACCTGCGGACGTGCGCCCGATTGCCCACCGGCATCGTACACGCCCGTCGATTCGACGCGGCCAAGGTGGCGGAGGGCCCAGTTCACCTCGCGGCGGCGGCGGGCGAGCAGGATGGAGTTGGCTCGGTTGAGCTCGCTCAGCGCGCTGACCCGTGCCGGGTCGTTGCCGCGCAGGGGCAGCGCCTCGACCTGCCGCAGCGCGCGCAGCTTGGCCTGGGTCGAATCGAGCAGCGCGTCGACGTCATGCGCAAGCAGCGCGCGGCGCTCGGCCTGCAGCGCCTGCTCGAGCGAGTCCAGCGCATCGGCCGCCGGCGCCGTCACCGGCTGGACGACCGCGGAGCTCACTGGCCGAGCTCGCTTTCGAGCGCCAGCATGCGGCTGGCGATCTGCTGCGGGTCGACGCGGTAGCTGCCGTCGGCCAGCGCGCTCCGGATCTCGTTGACGCGCGCCAGGTCGATGCCCGGGGCGCCGAGTTCGCGCTGCATCGCCTGCAGGCCCTCGGCCTCGCCGGTCAGGCGGACGCTGTCGGAGGCCGGCGCGGCCGCGACCGGCTGTGAACGGTCCTCGCCCGAACGCACCTGGGCGGCACCGGCCGCTGCCAGCTCGGCGGTACGGACGGCCGGCGGCGGTGCGCCGTCGATCTTGGTGGTCATGGGAATGCTCCTGGTGGCTCGGTCGAACCCGGTAACGGCGCCCGCCGGCCGAACTTTAGCGGCTTCCCTGAACCCACGTCGCGACCACGCCGGCCGGCGCGGCAAGCCCGTGCCGCCAGCCTCAACGCATGACCTCGACGATCCCGGCACCGGCCACCCGGCCGCGCACCACCCGCCGCGACTGCAGGTTCTCGACCGACACCGCCCCGCCCGGCATCGGCCGGCCGAGCACGCGGCCCGCCACCCGCACCTCGATCCCGCCGGCGCGCGAGACCAGCACCACCGGGTCGCCGCGGCGCAGCAGCGGCACGTCGGCAACGTCCACATCGGTCGGCGCGGCGCCCGGGGCCAGTCCGCGGTGGGCAGTCTGGCCGACCAGCTCGGCCGGGTTGGTGAAACCCTCGCCGGCGCCGGCCATGTCGCGCCGGCGCATCGCCAGCATGTCCGCGGTGATGGTCTGGCCGGCCTGCACCGGTTCGGTCAGCACCGCGACCTGTTCGACCCGGCGCACCTGCACCGGCACGTACAGGTGCCAGCCGGGCGCGTCGGGGCAACGCACCTGCACCACCCGGGTGCTGGTCGGCACCGCCTGCAACGGCGCGCTGCAGGCCGCCATGCGCAGGTTGGGGTCGACGGTCGCCTCGGCGCTGGACGCATCGCCACCGACCGCGGCAATCGCCGCGGCACGGATGGCCGCGGGCTCGGTGATCGCCCCGTCCGCGGCGGACGCCCGGGGAGGGACAAGGCCGACGGGCAGCGCCAGCACCAGCAGGAGGGACAACGACATCGGCCGCACGGAAGGCTCCGGGATCGGGTTCACCCCGGTGGAGGCAAGTCCCGTGCCGCGTCCGGCGGCGCGACGCCCGCAGGGATTCACGGACATCGCCCGCCCTCAAGAACCGCCCGCGGCGGCCGACAAACCCGCCATGAGCCGCGACCTGCTGGACCGCATCGATCAACGTACCCGCCTGGCGGGCCACAACCGGCTGGCCCTGCTGCTGTTCCGCCTCGGCACGCGTCAGCTTTTTGGCGTGAACGTGTTCAAGGTGCAGGAGGTGATCCCGCGGCCGCCGCTGTTCACCCTGCCGCAGTTGCCGTCGGCGTTCGCCGGCGCGGCCGACGTGCGCGGCCGCACCGTGGCGGTGCTCGACCTCGCCCGTGCGATCGGCCACGCCCACGACGGCGCCGAGCCCGGCTACCTGGTGGTGACCGAGTTCAACCGCACCGTCCAGGGCTTCCTGGTGTCGGGGGTGGAACGCATCGTCAACATCGCGGTCGAGGACATCCAGCCGCCGCCCGACCTCGGCGGCGACGCCCACTACCTGACCGGCGTGACCCGCCACCAGGGCGAACTGATCCAGCTGGTCGACGTCGAGAGCGTGCTGGCCGAGTCGGCCCCGCGCGCCAGCGACGCCGCCGGCATCACCGCCCTGCCGCAGGCGCCCGGCGTGCCACACGAGGTGCTGGTGGTGGACGACTCGCGCGTCGCCCGCAACCAGATCCGCCAGGTACTGGAGCAGCTCGGCCTGGGCGCGACCCTGCTGTCGGACGGCCGCCAGGCGCTGGAGCACCTGCAGCAGATGGCCGACGCCGGCCGCCCGCCGGCCAGCCGCTACGCGATGGTGATTTCCGACATCGAGATGCCGGCGATGGACGGCTACACGCTGACGACGGAAATCCGGCGCAGCCCGGCCCTGCGCGGGCTCTACGTGCTGCTGCACACCTCGCTGTCGGGCGTGTTCAACCACGCGATGGTGGAGCGCGTCGGCGCCGACGACTTCGTGCCCAAGTACTCCGAGCACGAGCTGGCGCAACGCATTGCGGTGCGGATGACGGCGCTGCAACGCGCCACCTGAGGCGCGCGCCGGGCCGGCCGGCCCGGCCCCGATCGACTGCGTGGCACGGCGCTTGCCTGATCCCGGGTGAACCAGACCCGGAGGGCAGCCATGCCTTCGCTCGATTCATCGTTCCTCGGTATCCACGGCACCGCGCTGGCCTTGCGCGAGCAGCGCCTGCAGCTGCTCGCCGGCAACATCGCCAATGCCGACACGCCCGGTTTCAAGGCGCAGGACCTCGACTTCCAGTCGGCCCTGAACGCCGCGCTGAGCCCGGTCGGCCCCGGTGACCGGATCGACAACGCGGTCGCCGCCGCGCAGTACGCGCCCGGCGCCATCCAGCCCAGCCTCGACGGCAACACGGTCGACGGCGAGCGGGCCAAGGCCGCGTTCGCGCAGGCCTCGCTGGAATACCGCGCGTCGCTGTCGTTCGTCGAATCCAAGGTGCGCGGCATGCTGACCGCGATCACCGGCCAGTAGGGGGCGCGACGATGAGCACGCTCCCCATCTTCGACGTCGCCGGCAGCGCGATGAACGCGCAGTCGGTGCGCCTGAGCACCGTCGCCAGCAACCTCGCCAACGCCGACACGGTGTCCGGCAACCCCGATGCGGTCTACCAGCCCAAGCATCCGGTGTTCAACGCCGCGCCGGTTGCCGGCGACCCGGCGCTGTCGGGCGTGCGCGTGGCCGAAGTGGTCGACAGCACCGCCGCCCCGCTCAAGCGCTACGAGCCCGGCCACCCGCTCGCCGACGGCGACGGCTACGTCTACGCGCCCGACATCGACCCGGTCGCGCAGATGGTCGACCTGATCTCCGCCTCGCGCAGCTACCAGGCCAACGTGGAGGTGTTCAACACCGCCAAGGAACTGGCCACCGCGACGCTGAACATGGGCAAGTGAGCCCGCTGACATGAAGGACACCACGCCATGAGCGCCATCCCCGGCACCAGCCTGGAAAACCCGTGGGGCTCGCTCGGCCTCGCCTCGCAGGCGCCCGCGCGCGACACCTCGCTCGGCCAGGCCGACTTCCTGCGGCTGATGACCGAGCAGCTCAAGAACCAGGACCCGCTCAAGCCGCTGCAGAACGCCGAATTCCTCGGCCAGCTGGCGCAGTTCTCGACCGTGCAGGGCATCGACAAGATGCAGGGCGCGCTGTCGTCGGTGGCATCGGTGATGGAGTCCGACCAGACCCTGCGCGCGGCCACCCTGGTCGGCCGCGAGGCGCTGGTGGAGGCCGACACCGTCGAGCTGGCCGCAGGCGCCGGGGTCAACGGCGAGATCGCCGCGACCCGCGCCGGCACCATCCAGGTCGAGATCGTCGACGCCTCCGGCGCCACCGTGCGCCGCACCACCGTCCAGGCCGATGCCGCCGGCGGCGTGCCGTGGCGCTGGGACGGGCTCGACGACAGCGGCAACCCGGCCGCCGCCGGCCGCTACGGCATCCGCGCCACCGCCGGCAGCGGCGAGGACAGCGAATCGCTCGCGGTCGGTGTCGCCGCCCGCATCGACAGCGTCTCGATCGAACCGCAGGGGCTGGTGCTGAACCTCGCCGGCCTCGGCAGCCACGCGCTGGGCGCGGTGCGGCGGATCGGCTGACCGGCCCCAACACCTCGGATCGCGGCTGAAGCCGCTACCACAACCACCTGCAACAACCACCGAACCCGCCCGACCGGAGCACCCGCATGAGTTTCCGCATCTCGCTCAGTGGCATGAACGCGGCTACCGCCGACCTCAACGTCACCTCCAACAACATCGCCAACGCCAACACCACCGGCTTCAAGCAGTCGCGCGCCGAGTTCGGCGACGTGTTCCCGGTGTCGGCCTACGGGCTGTCGAAGAACGCCATCGGCGCCGGCGTCCGGCTCAACCAGGTCGCCCAGCAGTTCGAGCAGGGCAACGTCGAGTTCAGCGGCAAGGCGCTGGACCTTGCAATCAGCGGCAAGGGCTTCTTCACCCTGTCCAACGGCGGCTCCACCGTGTACTCGCGCGCCGGCAACTTCGGCGCCGACCGCGACGGCTACGTGGTCAACCCGTCGGGCCACCGCCTGCAGGTCTACCTGCCCAGCGCCTCGGGTACCGGATTCGACACCGGCCGCATGAGCGACCTGCAACTGGCCACCGGCGACGCGCCACCGCGCCCGACCGGCGAGGTCTCGGTCGGCAGCAACCTGCCGGCCAACCCCCCGGTGCCGGTCACCGCCCCGTTCGACGCCAGCGACCCGACCAGCTACAACCACACCACCTCGCTGACCGTGTACGACTCTCTGGGCGCGCCGCACACGCAGCAGCTGCACTTCGTCAAGACCGCCAACGCCAACGAGTGGCAGGTCCACACCTCGATCGACGGCACCGCGGTCGGCGGCCCGGTCACGCTGCAGTACTCCGACACCGGCGCGCTGCAGGTACCGGCCACCGGCACCGTCGCACTGCCGGCGCACGACCCCGGCAACGGCGCCGCGCCGCTCACGGTCAGCCTCGACCTGGCCGACTCGACCCAGTACGGCGAATCCTTCAGCGTCTCCAACCTGGTGCAGGACGGCAACGCCACCGGCCGCCTGACCGGCATCGAGGTCTCGGCCACCGGCGTGGTGACCGCGAACTACACCAACGGCGTGTCGACCGCGCTGGGCCAGGTCGCGATGACCAACTTCAGCAACCCGCAGGGCCTGCAGCCGCTGGGCGACAACGGCTGGGCGGAGACCTTCGAGTCCGGCCAGCCGCTGCGCGGCGCCGCCGGCACCTCGGAGTTCGGCATGGTCCAGGGCGGCGCGCTGGAGGCCAGCAACGTCGACCTGACCGCGCAGCTGGTCAACATGATCACCGCGCAGCGCAACTTCCAGGCCAACGCGCAGATGATCTCCACCCAGGACCAGATCACCCAGACGGTGATCAACATCCGCTGACGGGATGACGCTGTAGGAGCGACGCAAGTCGCGACCTGTACATCGCCTCCGCCGTTCGGCGGGTCGCGACCGACGTCGCTCCTACAGCAAGCACCACCCTCAGTCCGACCGTGGAGATCCAATGATCGACAGAGCCCTCTACGTCGCGATGACCGGCGCCAGCGCCACGCTGAAGGCGCAGGCGTCGGTGTCGCACAACCTCGCCAATGCCAACACGGTCGGCTTCCAGGCCACGCTCAGCGGCACCGTCGCCGCGCCGGTGCAGGGCGAGGGCTTCGACTCGCGGGTGGCCGCCAGCCACCGCACGCTCGGCGTCAGCGCGGCGCCGGGCGCGATCAACCAGACCGGCAACGCCACCGACATCGCCCTGCACCAGGACCGCTGGCTGGCGGTGCAGGCACCCGACGGCGGCGTCGCCTACACCCGCGCCGGCAACCTGCAGCTGACCGCCAACGGCCTGCTGACCACCGCGTCCGGCCTGCCCGTGCTCGACCAGGGCGGCGCGCCGGTCGCGGTGCCGCCCAACGAGTCGATGCTGATCGGCGGCGACGGCACCATCTCGGTGGTCCCGCTCGGCCAGCCGCCGTCCACCCTCGCCGAGGCCGGCCGCCTGCAGGTGGTCGAGGCCCGCACCGACCAGCTGGTGCGTGGCGACGACGGCCTGATGCGGATGCCGCCCGGCGCCGACCCCGCCCCGCCGGCTGCCGGCAACGTCCTGACCGCCGGCGCGCTGGAGTCCAGCAACGTCGACAGCACCGCGATGCTGGTCTCGATGATCCAGCTGTCGCGCCAGTTCGAGATGCAGGTACGGGTCTTGCAGAGCGGGGACGAGAGCGCCCGTGCCAGCAATTCCCTGCTGTCCTCGCGCTGATTTCCTGACGCTTAACAGAGGTAACCCGCCATGACCCAGGCTCTGTGGATCGCCAAGACCGGCCTCGACGCGCAGCAGACGCGCATGGCGGTCATCTCCAACAACCTCGCCAACACCAACACCACCGGCTTCAAGCGCGACCGCGCCAGCTTCGAGGACCTGCTGTACCAGACCGTCCGCCAGCCCGGCGGCGCGTCCAGCGAGCAGACCCAGCTGCCGTCCGGCCTGTCGACCGGTACCGGCGTGCGCGTGGCCGCGACCGCCAAGCAGTTCACCCAGGGCAACCTGTCGCAGACAGGTAACGCGCTGGACGTGGCAATCAACGGCCGCGGCTTCTTCGAGGTGCTGATGCCCGACGGCAGCCCCGCCTACACCCGCGACGGCAGCTTCCAGATCAACGCCAACGGCGAGCTCGTCACCAACTCCGGTTATCCGGTGCAACCCGGCTTGCAGTTCCCCGAGGGCGCGCAGAGCGTGACCATCGCCGCCGACGGCACCGTCAGCGTGCAGGTGGCTGGCGAGCCCGAGGCGGTGCAGGTCGGCGCGCTGACCCTGGCCGACTTCGTCAACCCCGCCGGCCTGCAGGCCAAGGGCGGCAACCTCTTCGTCGAGACCGGCGCCAGCGGCCCGGCACAGGTCGGCGGCCCCGGCACCGGCGGCATCGGCCTGCTCGCGCAGGGCTCACTGGAGTCCTCCAACGTCAACACGGTCGAAGAACTCGTGTCGATGATCGAGACCCAGCGCGCCTACGAGACCAACGCCAAGGCGATCTCGACCGTCGACCAGATGCTCGGCTTCCTCAACCAGAACCTGTGACCATGAAGCGCCTCGTTGCCGCCACCGCCCTGCTCGCCCTCGCCGGCTGCGCCAGCTTCGTCGGCGACGTCCGGCCGTTCGAGCCGATTGCGCCTGTTGTGCCGGTCGCGGGCGTCGACCCGGCCCTCGCCGCCCAGGCCTACCCCGGCGCACAGCCGGCGCCGGCGGTCGGCGGCCATGCCGCCAGCGGTTCGATCTACGCCAGCGCCGCCAGCGGTGCGGCGTACGGCGGCAGCCGCTCGATGAGCCTGTTCGAGGACAACAAGGCGCGCCAGGTCGGCGACCTGCTGACCATCGTGCTGGTCGAGCGCACCTCCTCGACCAGCCGCGCGCAGACCGCGGTGACCAAGGACAGCGGTTTCAGCCTCGGCGCACCGGTCATCGCCGGGGTACCGGTGACCTACAAGGGCCAGTCGATCCTGCAGGCCGAGGTGGAAGCCGGGCGCGAGTTCGACGGCGCCGGCACCTCGTCGCAGAGCAACCGGCTCGACGGCGAGATCACCGTCACCGTGGTGCGCGCACTCGGCAACGGCAACCTGCTGGTCAGCGGCCAGAAGCAAATGCGCCTGAACCAGGGCGACGAGCTGGTGCAGGTTCAAGGGATCGTCCGGGTGGCCGATATCGGTCCCGACAACCGCATCACCTCCGACCGCGTTGGCAATGCCCAGATCGTCTATGGCGGTCGCGGCACGCTGGCACGTTCCAACGCGATGGGCTGGCTCGGCCGGTTCTTCAACTCCGCCGCCTTCCCCTACTGACACCGCCGAGGACGACCGCCATGCGCCTGATCACCTCCTCGCTCGCCCTGCTCGCGCTGCTGCTGGCCAGCGGCGCCGCGCAGGCCGAACGCATCAAGGACCTGGCCCAGGTGGCCGGCGTCCGCGGCAACCCGCTGGTCGGCTACGGCCTGGTCGTCGGCCTCGACGGCAGCGGCGACCGCACCAGCCAGACCCCGTTCACCGTGCAGAGCCTGAAGACGATGCTCGACCAGCTCGGCGTCAGCATCCCGCCGGGCGTGAACCCGCAGCTCAAGAACGTCGCCGCGGTCGCGATCCACGCCGAGCTGCCGCCGCACGCCAAGCCCGGCCAGACCATCGACATCACCGTGTCGTCGATCGGCAACGCCGGCTCGCTGCGTGGCGGCAGCCTGCTGATGGCGCCGCTGAAGGGCGCCGACGGCCAGGTCTACGCGATCGCCCAGGGCAGCCTGATCGTCAGCGGTTTCGGTGCATCCGGCCGCGACGGTTCGCGGATCTCGGTCAACGCGCCCAACAGCGGCAACATCCCCAACGGCGCCGTGATCGAGCGCGCGGTGCCGGGTGCGGCGCCGGGCGGCAGCATCACCCTGAACCTGCACGAGTTCGACTTCACCACCGCCGCGCGGATCGTTTCGGCGATCGACGCCGCGTTCGGTCCCGGCCGCGCGCAGGCGGTGGACGGCGTGACCATCGAGGTCGCGCCGCCGGCCGGCAACCGCATCGCCTTCCTCGCCCAGCTCGAAAGCCTGGAGGTCAGCCCCGGCACGGCGCCGTCGAAGGTGATCGTCAACGCGCGCACCGGCACCGTCGTGATGGGCGGCGAGGTCAGCGTGCTGCCGGCGGCGGTGTCGCACGGCTCGCTCACGGTGTCGGTGGTCGAAAGCGCGCAGGTCAGCCAGCCGGCGCCGTTCGGCAACGGCGCCACCGTGGTCGCGCCGCAGTCGTCGATCGAGGTGACCGAGTCGGGCAACCGCATGTTCGTGCTGGAAGGCGCGTCGCTGCAGGCGATCGTGCAGGCGGTCAACGCCGTCGGCGCGGCGCCGGGTGACATCGTCGCGATTCTCGAGGCGCTCAAGCGCGCCGGTGCCCTGCGTGCCGAGCTCGAGGTGATCTGAGCCACGGCCATGAACCTGCAATCCGCCACCGCGATGCCATTCACCCACGCAGCCGGACCCTCGCGGGACCGGCTGCGCGAGGCTGCGCGCGAGCTGGAAACGCAGTTCGCGCAGATGATGCTGAAGTCGATGCGCAGCACCGGCTTCGGCGACCCGATGCTGGGTGACAACACGATGTACCGCGAGATGTACGACCAGCAGCTCGCGAAGGAGATGGCCCGCGGCGACGGCCTCGGGCTGGCGCCGATGATCGTGCGGCAGCTCGAGCGCAGCCAGGGCGGCGGCGATGTCGAGGCGACGTTCGCCACGCCGGGCGGCCTGCCACTGACCCGCCAGTTGCCGATGGCGATGCCGTTGTCGGCGGCCTCGCCGGCGATGGCGTTGTCGACCGGGGCCGCCGGCCTCGCGCTCGCCCCAAGCGACAGCGGCGTCTCGCTCGGCACGGTCGCACCGCTGGCCGCGCCGTCGTGGCCGGAACCGGCATCGCCCGATCCCGCCATGCCGGTCGACCCCGACGCACGCATCGACGCCAGCAGCCCGGAAGCCTTCGTCCGCTCGATCTGGCCGCACGCGCAGCGCACCGCGGCCGAACTGGGCGTGCCGGCGCGCGCGCTGGTTGCGCAGGCCGCGCTGGAGACCGGCTGGGGCCGACGACTGGTCGGCGGCGACGGCTCGCACAACCTGTTCGGCATCAAGGCCACCGGCTGGAACGGCGCGAAGGTCAACTCGGCCACCCACGAGTTCGTCGGCGGCGTGCGCCACGACCAGCGCGACGACTTCCGCGCCTACGGTTCGATCAACGAGAGCTTCGCCGACTACGCCCGGCTGATGCGCAACGACCGCTATGCCGACGCGCTTGCCGCCGGCGACGACACCCGCGGCTTCGCCAACGCGCTGCAACGCGCCGGCTACGCGACCGACCCGTCGTACGCGGCCAAGATCACCGCGATTGCCAACGGCCCGACGCTGGACCGCGCGCTGGCGTCGATGCCGACGCGTGACGTGCGCAACGTCGCCGCCCTGCCCACCACTCCGCGAGGCTGACCATGAGCGGCATGCTGTCCACCGGTAGCTCGGCCCTGCTCGCCTTCCAGCGCGCGCTGGCCACCGTCGGCAACAACGTCGCCAACGCCGCCACGCCGGGCTACAGCCGGCAGCGCGTGGAACTGGAGACCCGCCCGGGCCAGACCCTCGGCGCCAGCACGGTCGGCACCGGCGTCAACGTCGCCCGGCTGCAGCGGCTGGCCGACGGGCTGGTGTTCGCACGGCAGGTCGACAGCAGCGGCGAGCTCGGCCGGCTGCAGCAGCTGTCGTCGCTGTCGGCGCGGGTCGACAGCCTGATGTCGGACTCGGCGACCGGGCTCGGCGCGCCGTGGTCGGCGTTCTTCGCCGCGGCCGAGGGCGTGGTGGCCGAACCGACCTCGACCTCCGCGCGCAGCCAGCTGCTGGCATCGGGCGAACAGCTCGCCGCGCGCTGGCGTTCGATGGACGCGCAGATGGCGACCATGGAGGACGAGGTCGACGTGCGTATCGAGGCGCAGGTCGCGGCCGCCAACAAGATGGCCAGCGAGATCGCCTCGCTCAACAAGCAGATCGTCGCTGCCGGCGGCAACGCCACACCGGAGCTGCTCGACCAGCGCGCGCTGCGGATCGAGAAGCTCGCCGCGCTGGTCGGCGCGGAAACGGTCGAGCAGGACAACGGCGCGGTCAACGTGTTCACGCCCGGCGGCCAGGCGCTGGTGCTGGGCAACAAGTCGATGGCGCTGTCGACCGCCAGCGACCCGTACCGCCCCGACCGCGTGCAGATCGCGCTGGAAAGCCCGGGCGGATCGATCCGGCTGCCGTCGTCGTCGGTCAGCGGCGAGGTCGGCGGATTGGTCGAGTTCCGTGAGCGCGTGCTCGACCCGATGCGCGCCGAGCTCGGCCGCCTCGCGGTCGCGTTCGCCCACGGCTTCAACGAAACCCAGCGCGCCGGCGTCGACTACAACGGTGCGCCGGGCAGCGACATGTTCTCGCTGCCGTCGCCGCGCGTGGACCGCCACGCCGGCAACACCGGCAGCGCGACGCTGACCGCCGGCATCGGCGACGTCGGCGCGCTCAAGGGCCACGACCTGGTGCTGCGCTTCGACGCCGGCAGCTGGAGCGCCACCCGCGCCGGCAGCGGCGAGGCGGTCCCGCTCACCGGCAGCGGCACCGCGGCCGACCCGCTGGTGGTCGACGGCGTGGAACTGGTGGTCGGTGGTACCCCGGCCAACGGCGACCGGTTCTCGCTACGTCCCACCTCCGGCGCGGCCAGCGGACTGCAGGTGGTGCTCGACGACCCGCTCGGCATCGCCGCCGCCAGCCCGCTGCAGGCCAGCGCCGACCCGGCCAACCTCGGCGGTGCCAGCGCCGGTGCGTCGCGCATCACCGACTCCGCCGCGTTCGCCGGCTTCACCGGCGCGACGGTCGAGTTCATCGACGCCACCCAGTACACGGTCGACGGCAACGGGCCGTTCGCGTGGACGCCGGGCACGCCGGTCAGCGGCGACGGCTGGTCGCTCGAACTCGACGGCGCCCCCGCCGCCGGCGACCGCTTCAGCCTCACCGCCACCCCGCCGCGCTCGTCCGACAACGCCAACGCGCGCGCGCTCGCCGCGGTCGACACCGACGGCATCCTCGACGGCGGCAGTGTCGGCCTGACCGCCGGCCTGGCGCAGCTGACCGGCCGCGCCGGCAGCGAGGCGCGCCACGCCGGCCTCAGCCTCGAAGCGCAGGACGCGATCCACGCCCAGGTGATGGCCGAGCGCGAGTCGGTGTCGGGCGTCAACCTCGACGAGGAGGCCGCCGACCTGCTGCGCTACCAGCAGGCCTACCAGGCCGCGGCGCAGATCATCAAGACCGCCGACGACATGTTCCAGACCCTGCTCGGCGCGGTGCGCTGAGGCCCACGTGAGGACCGCCGCATGAGACTGTCGACCGCGCAGATCCACAACCAGGGCCTGCAGGGCATGCTTCAGCGCCAGCAGGCCATCGCGAAGACGCAGCAGCAGATGACCACCGGCAGCAAGCTGGTCACCGCCGCCGACGACCCGGCCGCGTTCTCCAACGCGCAGCGGCTCGACCACGCGGTGTCGTCGCTGGAGCAGTTCGGCCGGAACAGCGGCCACCTCGAGCGCCGCCTCGGCCTGCAGGAGAACGCGCTGGCCGACGCCGGCGACCACCTGATCCGCGCCCGCGAACTGGTGATCCGCGCCAACACGCCGACGCTGTCGAACGACGACCGCAAGGTCATCGCGGTGGAGATGCGCCAGCTGCGCGCCGAGCTGATCTCGATCGGCAACCGCGGCGACGGCGCCGGCCGCGCGCTGTTCGCCGGCACCCGCGACGGGGTGGTGCCGTTCGCCGACAACGGCGGCAGCATCACCTACGCCGGCGACGCCGGCCGCAACGATGTCGACGTCGCCCCCGACCTGGCCGTGGCCGACACCGACCCCGGCAGCGCGCTGTTCCTGCGCGTGGCGACCGGCGACGGCATCGTCCGCGGCAGCGCCGGTGCCGGCAACAGCGGCAGCGGCGTGCTGGCCTCGGCCAGCGTGACCGACCACGGCAGCTGGAACGGCGCCGGCGTCACCGTCGAATTCCTCGACGGCGCCAACTACCGCGTGCTCGACGCCGGCGGCACCGAAATCGGCACCGGCACCTGGCAGGACGGACAGACCATCAGCGCCGGCGGCGTGCAGATGCAGCTCAACGGCGCGCCCGCCGCCGGCGATCGTTTCGGCGTCGAACGTGCCGGCGAGCGCGACATCTTCGCCACCCTCGATGCACTGGCCGACGCGATGGAAGCACCGGACGACAGCCCCGCCGACAGCGCCCGCCGCACCAACGTGCTGACAGCCGGCCTGGGCGACCTGGCAACCGCGCAGGAACACCTGCTGGCCGCGCGCGCCAGCACCGGCGCACGCCTGTCCACGCTCGACCATGCCGCCGAAAGCCGCAGTGCCACCTCGCTGGCGCTGGAAGGCACGCTGTCTGACCTGCGCGACACCGACTATGCCGAGGCCGCCAGTCGCTTCGCGATGCAGATGACCGCGCTGCAGGCCGCGCAGCAGGTGACCGTGCGCATCCAGGGCCTGTCGCTGTTCAACCTGCTGTAAGCGCATGGGCGGCGACGCCCTGCACGAAAAACACCGGAAATGCAAAAAATTTCCTAAAGGCCGGCAACCCCCAGCCGTTATCCATACCAGCAGCGGACAGGACCGGATCACGGCAAGCCCCTGCGACGCCAACCGGCGCGAAACGCCGGACTTCCGAATCCAGGAGACCTTCAAATGTCTGTCATCAACACCAACGTGATGTCGCTCAACGCGCAGCGCAACCTGACCGCCAACAGCGCGGACCTCGGCACCACCATCCAGCGCCTGTCCTCGGGCCTGCGCATCAACAGCGCCAAGGACGACGCCGCCGGCCTCGCCATCTCCGAGCGCTTCACCACCCAGATCCGCGGCATGGACCAGGCCGCCCGCAACGCCAACGACGGCATCTCGCTGGCGCAGACCGCCGAAGGCGCGCTGGGCGAGATCGGCAACAACCTGCAGCGCATCCGCGAGCTGGCCGTGCAGTCGCGCAACGCCACCAACTCGGCCGATGACCGCGCCGCGCTGCAGAAGGAAGTCGACCAGCTGAAGGCCGAGATCGACCGCGTTGCCGACACCACCAACTTCAACGGCACCAAGCTGCTCGACGGCAGCTTCACCGCGCAGTCGTTCCAGGTCGGCGCCAACCAGGGCGAGACCATCGACATCGCCGCGATCGCCGATGCCAACATCGAGTCGCTGGGTACCTACCAGTCGGTCGAGGTGGTGGGCGCTGCGCCGACCGACTTCGTCGCCGGCACCAACGACATCGCGGCGGGTGACCTGACGATCAACGGCGTGGACGTCGGCGCGATCACCGCCGCGGGCAGCGCAACCGCGCAGGGCTCGGCCGTGGCGGCCGCCATCAACGCCGTGACCGCCGAGACCGGCGTGACGGCCACCGCCGACTCGACCACCGGCGCGGTCACCCTGAGCAACATCGATGGCTCGGACATCACCGTAGCCCTGGGCACCTCCGCCACCACCGGCAACACCGGCCTGACCGCCGACACTTTCACCAAGGACACCAACGGCGTCGACAACACCGGTTTTGCCAATCTGGACATCTCCACCGCCGCGGGCGCCGACAAGGCCATGCTCGCCATGGACGCCGCGCTGAAGTCCGTCAACGACGCCCGCGCCGACCTCGGTGCGGTGCAGAACCGCTTCTCCTCGGTCGTGACCAACCTGCAGACCGGCTCGGAGAACCTGTCGGCCGCGCGCAGTCGGATCATGGACGCCGACTACGCCAAGGAGACCGCCAACCTGTCGCGCACGCAGATCCTGCAGCAGGCCGGTACCGCCATGCTGGCGCAGGCCAACCAGTCGTCGCAGAGCGTGCTCAGCCTGCTGCGCTGATCACCGCGCAAACGGAGACTCCTCGTCTCTCCGGACCGGCCAGTGGCTTCGCCCTGGCCGGTTTTTTTGTGCCCGGGCGCGGGCGGTGAGGACGCGCCGACGCTAAAGCCGCGGCGCCCGCGGCCGTTACCGGAAGCAAGGCAGGCAGCGGCCGTGCACCGCGTCAAAGCCCCGGCGGAACGGTTCTTGCCCCGGCGGTTCGAAGCATCACCGTCCGAAGCACCCGCCCCAACCCGTCCACCCGTCCCAGGAGACAGCAGTGGCCTCCCTTTCCAGCCCCGGTGTCGGTTCCGGCCTCGACGTGAACACGATGGTGACCCAGCTGGTCGCCGCCGAGCGCGCGCCGACCGAGAACCGCATCAGTCGACTCGAAAGCACCACCCAGTCGCAGATCTCCGCGTTCGGCAAGATCAGCAGCGCGCTGTCGGGCCTGCAGGACGCGCTGGCCAAGTTCGAAGGAAACGGCGCCCTGCCCGGCCGCAAGGTCCACGTGCCCGAGGACGCCGGCTTCACCGCGACCGCCGGCGCTACCGCCGCGCTCGGCCGCTACGGCATCACCGTCGAAAGCCTGGCCAGCACCCACAAGCTGCAGTCCGCCGCGCTCGCCTCCGATGCGCAGCTCGGCCACGGCAGCCTCACCATCACCGTCGGCGCGGGTGATCCGGTCACGGTCGACATCGCCGAGGGCGAAGGCTCGCTCGCCGACATCCGCGACGCGATCAACAAGCAGGCCGGCGCGCACGGCGTCAGCGCCACCCTCGTTCGCGGCGACGCCGGCGACGTGCTGGTGCTGGCCTCCACCACCACCGGCAGCGAAGGCCGGCTGACGGTCGCCGCCAGCGGCGGCGACGGCGGCCTGTCGGCACTGGCCACCAGCGGTGGCACGATGACCGTCGCCGACCCCGGCAACGACGCGGTGGTGGTGGTCGACGGCATCACCCGCACCAGCAGCAGCAACCGCATCGACGACCTGATCGACGGCGTCACCCTGGACCTGACCAAGGCCACTCCGGGCGAGTCGTTCGACCTCGAACTCAAGTCCGACCCGAGCACGCTCAAGGCCGGCCTGCTGGGCCTCATCAGCGCCTACAACACCGCGCTGTCGCAGTTGCGCACGCAGAGCGCGGCCGGCAGCGAGGGCACGCCCGGCGCGGCGCTGAGCGGCGACGCCGCCCCGCGCGGGATCACCCAGTCACTGCGCGGCTTCGTCAGCCAGAACTACGCCGAACTGTCCGCGCTCGGCTTCGAGACCGAGGTCGACGGCTCCCTGAGCCTCGACGGCGCCACCTTCGACAAGGCGGTGGCCGAGGACCCGCAGGCGGTACAGCGCCTGCTCGGCGACGAAGGTTCGCTGCGCGCGCCGCTGGCCGGCGCGCTCAAGTCCTGGCTGGGCGACGACGGCATGATCAGCGACCGCACCGAAGCGCTGGAATCGCGCATGGACCGCCTCGAAAACGACCGCCTCGCGCTCGACCGCCGGATGGACAAGGTCGAGGCCAACTACCTGCGCCAGTTCACCGCCCTCGACGCGATGGTCGCGCAGATGAGCTCGGTCAGTTCCTTCCTCTCCCAGCAGCTGGCCCGGCTGCCGAACTACTCGCAGAGTCCGTGACATGCACAGCGCCCGCGCCTTCGCCAACCAGTACCGCCAGACCAGCGCCACCAGCGCGATCCTCGACGCCAGCCCGCACCAGCTGGTCTCGCTGATGCTCGGCGGCGCGCGTGAACGCGTGCAGCTTGCCATCGCCTGCCTGCAGCGCGGCGACCTCGCCCGCAAGGCGCAGGCGATCAGCTCCGCCAGCGGCATCATCGGCGGGCTCAACAGCACGCTCGACATGAACGCCGGCGGCGAGATCGCCGAAGGCCTGCACGCGCTGTACGACTACTTCCAGCGCCGCCTGCTGGAGGCCAACGGCAACAACGACCCGGCCCCGCTGGCCGAGGTCGACGAACTGCTGGGCGACATCGAGCAGGCCTGGCGCGCCATCGACCCCGCGGCGCCGACCGTGGCGGGAGGCGCCGCGTGATCCCGCTGCTGCCGATCGCGACCGTGCGCCAGGCGCTGGACGCCGGCGATTTCGACCGCGCCTCGGCCCTGCTGGCCGAGCACGAGCGGCAGGTCCGCGCCGCGGTCGCCAGCGCGCCGCCGGACGCCGGCAGCCGCGCCAACTGGCTGGCCCTGCTGCAGGCCCAGCGCGAACTGGTCAGCGACCTGCAGGCCGCCCGCAGCCACGCCGGTTCGGGCCTGCAGCGCCTGCGCGACAGCCACCGCGGCGCGGCCGCCTACAGGACCGCCGCCGGATGAACGCCGACAGCGCCCGCGACGAGGTTTTCGGCGACTCGCTGGCCTGCGAGGAGGTGCGCCCGGCCGCGTTCGTGCCCGGCGCGCTGTCGCCGGCCGCCGCACGCACCGCCTGCCTGCGTGGCGAGAGCCTGCTGCGCTCGCTGGCGGTGGTCGAGGACAGCCGCGGCGACGACACCGACGAACACGGCGCCGCCGACGTGGTCCTGCACCGCATCGAGGCCAAGCTCGACCTGCTGACCGCGCTGGTCGCGAGCCGCTTCGGCGAGCATTTCGACCCGCGCCGGCCGTTGCGCTGGTCGTCACTGGGCGCCTGCCTGGAGGTCGACGAGGTGGTCGCCCCCGGCACTGCCGGCGCCTTGCGCGTGCAACCCTCCGACTGGCTGCCGGAGACCCTGCTGCTGCCGGCCACCGTGCTGGCCAGCGTCGCCCACGGCCGCGGCCAGCAGCTGTGGCTGCGCTTCGGCCCGCTGACCCCGGCGCTGGAATCGGCGCTGGCACGGCACCTGTTCCGCGTCCACCGCCGTGCGATCGCCGAGAGCCGGCGGGGGCGTTAGGCGCATCGACACCAGGCCACGGGTTTCCCGTAGGAGCGACGCAAGTCGCGACCCACTGGCAATCGGGTCGAGCGGACGCCCGGGGGTGGTGGTGGCGTGATCGGGCGAGCACGGATTCGCGTTGTCCGCGGCTTGACCGGGTGGTCAGTGGGTCGCGACTTGCGTCGCTCCTACAAAAGCGCGAGGCGCTCCGCTAAGGTGACCGGGCGCACATTACAAACAGGGACACCCTCCACGTGCGGGTACTGATCTGCGACGACCACACCCTGATCCGCGCCGGCCTGCGCCGGTTGATCGAGTCGTTCGACGGCATCGAGGTGGTGGCCGAGGCGGCCAGCGCCGACGAAGCGGTGATCCGTGCCGGCGAGGCGCTGCCCGACGTCGTCCTGCTGGACCTGTCGATGCCCGGTCGCAACGGCTTCGAGGCCCTCGCCGAGCTGCACCGCACCTGCCCCGGTTGCGCGGTCGTCATCATGTCGATGCACGACGACGCCAGCCACGTGCGCGAGGCACTGGCCCGCGGCGCCAAGGGTTTCGTGGTCAAGGAGGCCGCTCCGGCGGAGCTGGAGATCGCCCTGCGCGCGGCGTTTGCCGGCCGCACCTTCCTCAGCCCGCAGGTGTCGGCGCCGCAGCTGGCCACCACCCGCGCGGCCACGGCCGGCCAGGGCGGCGTGCATGCGCTGCCGCCGCGCCAGCGCGAGATTCTCGCGGCGATCGGTGCCGGCCGCAGCACCAAGCAGATCGCCGCCGACCTCGGCATCAGCGTCAAGACGGTCGAGACCCACCGCGCCCGGCTGATGGATGCCCTCGGCTGCCGCAACGCGACCGAGCTGCTGCGCACCGCGATGCGGATCCACGGCGACCTGTAGGTTTGCCGCCCGACGCCGGGCGGACCTGCGTCCCAATACCGGCAAGTCGTTGCGGCCGTCCAGCGTGACCGGCGTACCGGAAAAACGGCGGTTGTGTCGGGGATTCCCCCACACGGGTCGGGCCAACCCCGGCGGATGACGGGTTCCTCCCGATGCGATCGCCGGCGCGCCTTCTGCAGGATTCATGCCGCAGCCAGCTTCAAGACGGCGGCATGGACCGGGAGGGAGCGAAGTGAAGACCAGCGTCAGGGCCCAGCTCACGCAGGGCGTCAATCTCACGCCGCAGTTGCTGCAGTCGATCCGGCTGCTGCAGCTGACCGCGCCGCAGCTCGAGCTGGAGCTGCGCCAGGCGCTGGACCGCAACCCGATGCTGGAGCCGGTGGACGACGACGAGGCCGGGGAAGCCGACGCCGTCGATACCGCCACCGACGCCGAACTCGAGGCCGCGGCGTGGGACGAGCTGCCCGACCCGGTGTTCCTGTCGGGGGGCGGGACCGGCGGCGCCGACGACGACGCCTGCGCGCGCATCGCCGCGGGCGAGTCGACCGACTGGCGCGTGCGCCTGCTGCAGGAGCTGTCGTTCGAATGGGGGGACGGCGCCCTGCGGCAGGCGCAATGGTGGCTGGACCACTGCGACGACCATGGTCTGCTCGAAGGCGACCCCGGGGAGCTGGCCCGCGAGGGGGCGGCCGCCCTGACGACCACCGCCGCCGCGCTCGAAGCCGCGCGCCAGCGCCTGCTGCACGGCGCCTGGACCGGCGTCGCCGCGGCCAGCGCCGCCGAGTGCCTGCTCGCGCAGCTGGCGAGCCATCCGGCCGACGCCACCCGCTCACTGGCCGAGCGCATGGTCGGCGAGCAGATCCACGCACTCGCCGCGCACGACAATGCCGCGCTGGCCCACGCACTCGGCGCCGATGCCGACGCGGTTGCCGCCGCCACCGCGCTGGTGCTGTCGCTGCGTCCCTCGCCGGTCGAACCGCCGGCGGCCGAGGACGACGGCCACGTCATTCCCGACGTCAGCGTGCGCTTCCTCGGCGGCCAGTGGCGGGTCGCGCTGAACGGCCGCGCCACCCCGCGCATCCGCATCGCCGCCCATTGCGAGCAGGCTCTGGCCCACGCGCCGGGCGACCAGAGCGTGCTGCGCGGCCTGCTCGACGAGGCACGCTGGCTGGTGCGCGGCATCGCCATGCGCAACGACACCCTGCTGCGCACCGTGCAGGTGCTGGTGGAGCGCCAGCGCGCGTTCCTCGAACGCGGCGAGGAGGCCATCGCGCCGCTGACCCTGCGCGAGGTCGCCGATGCGATCGGCATGCACGAGTCCACCGTCTCGCGCATCACCAGCGGCAAGTACATCCAGACCCCGCGCGGCACCTTCGAGCTGAAGCGGCTGTTCGCCGTGCGACTGGAGGGCGCGGCGGTGTCCGGCGCGGCGGTGAAGGCGATGGTCAAGCGCCTGATCGACGCCGAACCGGGCCACGCGCCGCTGGCCGACGACGTCATCGCCGGCCTGCTCGCACGCCGCGGTGTCCGCATCGCGCGGCGCACGGTGGCAAAGTACCGGGACCAGCTGTCGATCCCGTCCGCGCGCCAGCGCTGCAAGCCGGCCCTCGCGGCCTGATCCGGAGACACCGATGAGCACCGTCAGACTGCTTCTGGTCGACGACCACGAAGGCTTCATCAACGCCGCGATGCGCCACCTGCGGCGCACCGAATGGCTCGACATCGTCGGTTCGGCCGGCAACGGCATCGAGGCGATCGCCCAGTGCGAGGCGCTGCGCCCCGACGCGGTGCTGATGGACCTGGCCATGCCGGAGATGGGCGGGCTGCAGGCCACGCGCCTGATCAAGGCGCAGGACAACCCGCCGTACATCGTCATCGCCAGCCATTTCGACGACGCCGAGCACCGCGAGCACGCACTGCGCGCCGGTGCCGACGCCTTCGTCAGCAAGCTGTCGTACATCCACGACGTGGTGCCACTGCTGCAGGCACTGGCCGACCGGCACACCACCGCCAGCCAGGCGTAAGCGACGATGAGCGAATCACGCATCCTCGTCGTCGAGCGCGACATGGACCGCGCCGAACACGTGGCGACGCTGCTGGAGTTCATGGACTTCAACCCGCGCATCGTGACCGAGGCATCCGACATCGACCTCTCCCGGGCGCGTGGCAGCGACTGGGTCGCGGTGGTGGTCGGCGACACCGGCGGCGGCGACGACTGGCTCGGCTTCGTCGACTGGCTCAGTGGTCAGCCGCTGCACCCGCCGCTGCTGGTATTGCCCGGCCACCCGCCCGACGCCGCCTGGCGCGAGCGCCTGCACCCCGAGACGCAATGGCCGCTGGACTACCCGCTGCGGCGCGTGCAACTGCAGGAGGCGCTGCGCCGCGCCAGCCTCAAGCGCATCGACGAGGACGAACGCCGCGAGCAGAACGCCGGTGGTGGCCCGACCGGCCGCAGCCCGGCGGTACTGGAGCTGTCGCGGATGATCGACCAGGTCGCCCCGTTCGACACCACCGTGCTGATCCTCGGCGAGTCCGGCACCGGCAAGGAGGTCGCCGCGCGCGCGGTGCACCAGCGCTCCAGGCGCGCCAACAAGCCGTTCGTCGCGATCAACTGCGGCGCGATCCCGCCGGACCTGCTCGAGAGCGAACTGTTCGGCCACGAGAAGGGCGCGTTCACCGGCGCCCTGACACAGCGCAAGGGCCGCTTCGAGATGGCCGAGGGCGGCACCCTGCTGCTCGACGAGATCGGCGACATGCCGATGCCGATGCAGGTCAAGCTGCTGCGCGTGCTGCAGGAGCGCAGCTTCGAGCGCGTCGGCGGCACCCAGCTGATCCACTGCGACGTGCGCGTGGTCGCCGCGACCCATCGCAACCTCGAGGCCCATATCCACGAGGGCAAGTTCCGCGAGGACCTGTTCTACCGCCTCAACGTGTTCCCGATCGAGATGCCGCCGCTGCGCGAGCGCGTCGCCGACCTGCCGGACCTGATCGCCGCGATCACCCGCCAGCTGGCCGAGAGCGGCCGCGGCCGGGTCAGCCTGGGCAGCGGTGCGGTGGCCGCGCTGGCCCACTACGACTGGCCGGGCAACGTGCGCGAGCTGAGCAACCTGCTGGAACGGCTGGCGGTGCTGCACCCGTCGGGCATGGTGAAGGCGTCCGACCTGCCGGCGCGCTACCGCGCGGCGATGCCGGAGACGATCGAGGACGACCTGCCGGCCGGGCTGCCGGCCGCCGCCAACGACGCCGCCCCGCCGCACCCGGCCAGCTACTCGCCGACCACCACCCTGCCAGCCGAAGGCCTGGACCTGCGCAGCCACATCGCCGAGATCGAGCTGGAACTGATCCGCGCCGCCCTGCAGCAGGCCGACGGCGTGGTCGCCCATGCCGCACCGCTGCTGGGCCTGCGCCGCACCACCCTGGTGGAAAAGCTGCGCAAGTACGGCATCGAGCGGGACTGAGAACCGCATCGCCGGGACGCGCCGGCGGCGCGACGGGTTCCCGGCACATCCGTGGCACGCGGCTTGCCTATGAACGGGCAGACCCGCCGGACGCGCAAGCCACGCCATGACCGACGCGATTTCATCGATCCTTTCCCAGATCCGCGCCCACGAGATGCGTGCGCGCGGGCCGCTGGCCGACGCGCCGGCCGGCAACGCGATCAACCCGCAGGGGCTGCGGCCGGAGGGGATCGGCCGCGCCGGCGAGGCCGCCGAGGCCGGCGCGCCGGGCTTCGGCGCCACCCTCAACAACGCGCTCGACAACGTCAGCCGCGCCCAGCGGGTGTCGGGCGAGTTGCAGGCGGCGTTCGAGATGGGCGACCCGCGCGCCGACCTTGCGCGGGTGATGGTGGCGATGCAGCAGTCCTCGGTCGCGTTCAAGGCCACCGCGGAGGTCCGCAACCGGCTGGTCCAGTCCTACCAGGACGTCATGAACATGCCGATCTGACGCACGGCCCCGCCCACCCCACTTCCCCGTCCCCACGCCCACGCCCCGCGCCCGCGGGGATGACGAGCCGAGACACCACGCATGAGCGTCATCACCCTTCCCAAGAACGCCGCCAGCAGCCTCAAGGACCTCGGTCCGCTGCAGGACATCCCGGCGGTACGCCAGATCGGCCTGTTCGCGCTGGTCGCCGCGGTCATCGCGCTGGGCCTGTGGCTGTTCTTCTGGACCCAGAAGCCGAGCTACGTGCCGGTGTTCGCCGGGCTCGACGCGCGCTCCACCGCCGAGGCCAGCGAGCTGCTGCGCACCGCGCAGATCCCCTACCGGATCGACCCCGGCAGCGGCGCGCTGTCGGTCGAGACCGACCAGGTCGGCAAGGCGCGGCTCGCATTGGCCGCGGCCGGGTTGCCGGCGGCCGAGGGCGGCGGCTTCGAGACCCTGCAGGGCGACCAGGGCTTCGGCACCAGCCAGTTCGTCGAGAACGCCCGCTACCAGCACGCGCTGGAGACCGAGCTGGCCCGCACCATCGCCAACCTGCGCCCGGTGCGCGAGGCCCGCGTGCACCTGGCGCTGCCCAAGCCGAGCGCGTTCACCCGCCAGAAGGAGCCGGCCAGCGCGTCGGTGGTGCTGCACCTGCGCAGCGGCAGCGTGCTCGAACCCGGCCAGGTCGCCGCGATCGAGCACCTGGTCGCCTCCAGCGTGCCGCAGATGCCGGTCGACAACGTCACCGTGGTCGACCAGTTCGGCCGCATGCTGTCCAACGACAACCCCGACAGCGAATCGGCGCTGACCGCGCAGCGCTTCGAGCAGCAGCGCCGCGCCGAGGCGGTCTACGTGCAGCGCATCCAGGAGCTGCTGGAACCGCTGGCCGGCCCGGGCCGCATCAGCGCGCAGGTCAGCATCGACATGAGCTTCGCCGAGACCGAGCAGGCCAGCGAGACCTACGGCCCGGACCCGGCGATGATCCGCAGCGAGCAGATCTCCGAATCCGGCGACCTCGCCGCGCTGCAGGGCCCGCAGGGCGTGCCCGGCGCGGCCAGCAACAACCCCGACACCGCCGCGGCCGCCGCCGCAGCCGCCACCCCGCAGGCTGCCACCGGCGGCACCGGCACCGGCGCGCGCACCGCGGTGCGCAACTACGAGATCGACCGCACCCTCACCCACACCCGCCAGGCACCGGGCCAGATCACCCGCGTCACCGCCGCGGTGCTGGTCGACAACGTCCCGCAGACCGCCGCCGACGGCAAGACCAGCTACCGCGCGCTCACCGACAACGAACTGGCACGCATCGAGACGCTCGTGCAGCAGGCGATCGGCTTCAACGCTACGCGCGGCGACACGGTGTCGGTGGTCAACGCGCCGTTCGCACGCGGCGATGCACTCGACGCCCCCGAAGCGCCGCCGTTCTGGCAGCACCCGCGCGCGCAGGAGCTGCTGCGCATCGGCCTGGGCGGGCTGGCGGTGCTGGTGCTGATCCTGACCGTGCTGCGGCCGGCGTTCCGCCAGTTGCTGGCGCCGCGCGCGCCGCAGACCGCGGTGGTCACCGTGCTGCCGGAGGACGAGGAAATCCCGGTCTCGCTGTCCTCGCCGGCCGAGAAACCCAAGCCGCAGCCACGCGTCACCGCCGAGGCGGCGATGAACTTCGACGAGAAGCTGACCGTCGCCAAGACCGCGGTCGCCAATGATCCCAAGCGGGTCGCCAACGTGGTGCGCAACTGGGTGGAATCCGATGGCTGAGGCAACGGCCGGCGGCCGCAAGCTCGACGTGTTGACCGGCACCCAGCGTGCCGCGGTGGTGCTGCTCTCGCTCGGCGAGACGCAGGCGGCCGAGGTGCTCAAGCACATGAGCGCGAAGGAAGTGCAGAAGCTCGGCCTGGCGATGACGTCGGTCGGCGGCATCTCGCACGAGTCGGTCGCGCAGGTGTTCGACGACTTCGTCGACGTGCTGGCCCAGCCCGGCGCGCTCGGCTCGGCCGACGACTACATCCGCGCGGTGCTGACCCAGGCGCTCGGCGAGGAGCGCGCCAGCAGCCTGATCGACCGCATCCTCGCCGGCCGCAACACCTCCGGGCTGGACACGCTGAAGTGGATGGAGCCGCGCGCGATCGCCGACCTCGTGCGCAACGAGCACCCGCAGATCATCGCCATCGTCCTGTCCCACCTCGACCCCGACCAGGCCGCCGACGTCATCAAGGTGCTGCCCGAGCGCGTGCGCCCGGACGTGCTGGTGCGCATCGCCACCCTCGACGGCATCCCGCCCAACGCGCTCAACGAGCTCAACGACGTGATGGCGCGGCAGTTCTCCGGCAGCCAGAACATCAAGTCGTCGTCGGTCGGCGGCATCAAGGTGGCGGCCAACATCCTCAACTTCATGGACTCCGGCCAGGACGAGGTGATCCTCGGCAGCATCGGCGAGATCGACGACGCGCTGGGTGGCCGCATCCGCGACCTGATGTTCGTCTTCGACAACCTCGCCGACATCGACGACCGCGCGATCCAGACCGTGCTGCGCGACGTGCCGTCCGACAAGCTCGCCGTGGCCCTGCGCGGCGCCGACCCGCGCGTGCGCGAGAAGATCACCACCAACATGTCGCAGCGCGCGGCCGAGATCCTGCTGGAGGACATGGAGGCGCGCGGCCCGGTGCGGCTGGCCGAGGTGGAGGCGGCGCAGAAGGAGATCCTCGCCACCGTCCGCAAGATGGCCGATGAGGGCACCATCCAGCTGGCCGCCAAGGCCGAGGCCTTCGTATGAGCGAGACCCTGCTGCAGGCGCGGTTCGCCGACGCCTCCGGCGCGGTGCGCTGGACCGCGCCGGGCTTCGAGTACGTCGAACCCGAACCTCTGCCGCCACCGCCCAGCGTCGAGGATCTGCAGGCGCTCGAGCGCGCCGCCCACGAGGAAGGCTACGCCGCCGGCCATGCCGAGGGGCTGGCCAGCGGACAGGCCGAGGTGCGGCGCCAGCTGGCCCGCATCGAGGGCATCCTCGACGGCTTCACCCGGCCACTGGCAAGGCTCGACTCGGAGGTCGCCGACGCGCTGGGCGACCTCGCCGTGCGCATCGCCGGCGCCCTGCTCGGTCGTGCCTACGCGGCCGACCCGACCCTGCTGGCCGACCTCGTGCGCGAGGCGCTGGACGCGGTCGGCACCAGCTCGCGCGAGGTCGAACTGCGCCTGCACCCGGACGATCTCGGCGTGCTCGCGCCGCACCTGGCCGGCCTCAGCGGCGTGCGCCTGACCGCCGATTCCACCCTCGGCCGCGGCGAGCTGCGGCTGCACAGCGAAAGCATGCGCATCGACGGCACCCTCGCCGCCCGGCTGCAGGCCAGCCTCGACGCGTTCGCCAACACCCCGCCGGAGCCGCGCGCATGACTTCGGTCGCCGCCGAACACTGGGAAGAAGCCCGCAACCTGCGGCTGGCCGCGCGGCTGGACGGTTCCAGCGCGCAGCCGCCGTCACTCGGGCTGGCCCGCGAGGGCGTGCTGCGCCGCGCGGTCGGCCTGACCCTGGAGGCGTCGGGTTGTTCGGCGCCGCTGGGTTCACGCTGCCGGGTCGAGACCGCGGGCGGTCGCTGGGTCGACGCCGAGGTGGTCGGCTTCTCCGGCGACCGCACCTTCCTGATGCCGACCGCCGACCTCGCCGGCCTGCTGCCCAACGCGCGCGTGGTCAACACCCGCCAGCAGGGCGAAGTGGCCGTCGGCGAGGGCCTGCTGGGCCGCGTGATCGACAGCGACGGCGTGCCGCTCGACGGCCGCGGCCCGATCCGCCCCGAAAGCTGGGTCGGCCTCGGCGGCGAGGCGATCAACCCGCTGATGCGCGAGCCGATCACCCGTTCGCTCGACGTCGGCGTGCGCGCGATCAACGCCCTGCTGCCGATCGGCCGCGGCCAGCGCATCGGGCTGTTCGCCGGGTCCGGCGTCGGCAAGTCGACGCTGCTGGGCATGATGACCCGCTACACCGCCGCCGACGTGATCGTGGTCGGGCTGATCGGTGAGCGCGGCCGCGAAGTGCGCGACTTCGTCGAGAGCACGCTCGGCGAGGAAGGCCTGCGCCGCTCGGTCGTGGTCGCCACCCCGGCCGACCGCCCGCCGCTGGCGCGCCTGCACGGTGCGCTGCGGGCTACCGCCATCGCCGAGTGGTACCGCGACCAGGGCCTGCACGTGCTGCTGCTGATGGATTCGCTGACCCGCTTCGCCCATGCCCAGCGCGAGATCGGCCTGTCGGTCGGCGAGCCGCCGACCACCCGCGGCTACCCGCCGAGCGTGTTCGCCAAGCTGCCGCAGCTGGTCGAGCGCGCCGGCAACGGCGCCGACGGCCGCGGCTCGATCACCGCGTTCTACACCGTGCTGACCGAGGGCGACGACCAGCAGGAGCCGATCGCCGACGCCGCCCGCGCGATCCTCGACGGCCACATCGTGTTGACCCGCCGGATCGCCGATGCCGGCCAGTACCCGGCGATCGACGTCGAGGTGTCGGTCAGCCGCGTGATGCAGGAGATCACCGACGCGTCGTGGCGCGAGCGCATCCGCAAGCTGAAGCGGCTGATGGCGGCCTACAACGCCCAGCGCGACCTGATCGCGATCGGCGCCTACCAGCGCGGCAGCGACCCGCTGGTCGACGAGGCGGTGGCGCGCTGGCCGAGGATCATGGAGTTCCTCGGCCAGGACGTGGCCGAGGCCTCCGATGTCGAGGCCAGCCGCGCCGCGCTGGCCCGCTTGCTCGACGACGGCCGCGAGGCTGCGCCCGCCACCGCAACCCCCCAGATGCCCACCCCGGCCCAGGAGCCTGCCCGATGACGCGCTCGCAACGGCTCGACCCGCTGCTGCGGGTCAAGCAGCAACACCAGGACGACGTCGCCCGCGAGGTCGCCGAGCGCGACCGTGCCGTGGCCGAGCAGGAGGAACGGCTGGAGGCGCTGCGCCGCTACGCCGCCGAGTACTCGGCACCGGCCGCGGCATTGACCAACCCGGCGCTGCTGGCCAACCGGCTGGCATTCCGCGAACGCCTCGACGCCGCCGTCGCCCAGCAGGTGCGCGTGGTCGACAACACCCGCCAGCACGCCGACGTCGAGCGCGCCCGCCTGATGCTGGCCAGCCGCGAGACCCACGTGCTGGAGAAGCTGTCGGCCAGCTATCGCGCCGAGGAGTCGCGCGCCGCCGAGCAACGCGTGCAGCGCGAGCTCGACGACCTCGGCGCCCGTCGCGTGCGCAACACCACCCGCGACGACGGCGAGGTGCCGGCGTGATCGCGTCGGGGCTGGCTTCGGCGCCGTCCGCCGCGCCGTCGGGCGACGGTGGCCGGGCGTCACGTGGCAATGGCGGTGGGCGGGACGGGGACAGCTTCGAGCGCTTGCTGGATCCCGCGGCGGCACGTCCCGCGGCCGGGGCGGATGCGCGGGCTTCGCAGTCGCGCGGCTCGCAGGCCCGCGACGACGGTTCGCGCTCGGCGGACGAGCGCTCGCGCGCCGGCGAGGCGACCGGCGCCGCCGGTTCCAGCGATGCGTCGCCGGGCACCGCCGCACGCGCGGAGCGGCGGGAAGGCGACGGCGACGCGTCCGCCGCGACAAAGGATTCGGCCGATGCACGGGGCGGGGACGCCGCCGATGCAACGCTGCCGGACCAGCTGTTCGCGATGATCGGCGGATGGCGCGAGACCGCGCCGGCGCCGGGCATCGGGCCGCCGCCATCCGGCGCGCCGGGCGGCACCGCTGCGATGCCGGCGGCCACACTGTTCCCGACGGCTACCGCTGACGGATTGCCCGCGACCCTGCTCGCCTCCGGACCCGTCGCGGCCACCACGCCGGCCGGCGCGGCAGCCACTTCCGACACCGCCGCATCCACCCTCGCCGGCCTGGCACCCCTGCCCGCGATGCCCGTGGCCACGGACACCGCAGTCGGCTCCGCCGGCAGCGCCCCGCCGGTCGACTTCGCCCCGGTGCTGGAGCAGTCCGCCGACGGCACTTCGCCCGACCTCATCCCCGAATTCGAGACCGGCGAGCGCACCCTGCCGCCGGGCGCCACCGGCAGCACGCCCACCGGTGCACGCCCCGTCACCGCCGCCGGCCAGCCGCCGCTCGCCTTCCCGGCCGACCCCGACGCCGGCTTCGACGACGCCTTCGGTGCGCGAATCGGCTGGCTCGCCGAGCAGCGCATCGGCCACGCCGAGATCCGCCTGAACCCGGAGACCCTCGGCACCATCGACGTCCGCCTGCAAATCGACGGCACCCGCGTCGTCGCCGAGTTCCAGTCGGCCCACGCCGACGTCCGCCACGCGCTGGAGAACAGCGTCGGCCGCCTGCGCGAACTGCTCGGCCAGCACGGCCTGCAGCTGGCGCACAGCGACGTCGGCCAAGGGCGTGGTGACGGTGCCGGCGACAGCGCCGGCGGGCGCGCCGGGACCGTGGCCGGCAACGCTGACGGCATCCACGCCGACGGCCGCAGCGAGCGCGCACCGGTGCAGCTGCGCACCCGCGGGCTGCTCGACGAGTACGCCTGAACCCGGCATCCGCGGAAACCCGTCACCGCTCCGTTCACCTTCGCGTCAAATCACCGGCGGCAACCCGGCGCGCATCGCGGCACACCCCTTGCACGGTAACCGGCACCGACAGCCGGAGTGATCGCGTGCCTGCCCAGAGTTCCACCGCCCCCGCCACCAAAGGCAGCAAGCTGCCCTGGATCATCATCATCGTGCTGCTGCTGGCCATCGCCGGTGGTGGCGGCTGGTGGTTCATGCAGGCCCGCGCCGCGCCGCCGGCCACCGACGGTGCACAGGCGCCGGCCGCCGCCCCCGGCCGTGCGCCGGCCCGCTACTACGCGCTGGAGCCGGCATTCGTGGTCAACCTCGCCGACACCGACGCGGTCCGCTACCTGCAGGCCGACGTCCAGCTCATGACCCGCGACGCGGCCACCTCCGCCGCGCTGGAGTTGCATACCCCCGCCATCCGCAACCGCCTGCTGCTGCTGTTCGGCCAGCAGTCGGCCGCGCAACTGGCGCAGCGCAGCGGCAAGGAGCGGCTGCAAGAGAAGGCCAGGGCCGAGGTCGTCGCCGTGCTCAAGGCCGAGGCCGCGCCGGCCAAGGTCGAGGCGGTGCTGTTCACCAGCCTGGTCACCCAGTAACGCACCCGGACACGAGCCATGAGCGACCTGCTGTCACAAGACGAAATCGACGCCCTGCTGCACGGCGTCGACAGCGGTGCGGTCGACACCGAGGACGCCCCGCCGGCGCCCGGCGAGGCGCGCAGCTACGACTTCGCCAGCCAGGACCGGATCGTCCGCGGCCGCCTGCCGACGCTGGAGATGATCAACGAGCGCTTCGCCCGCACCTGGCGCATCGGCCTGTTCAACCTGCTGCGGCGCTCGGCCGACCTGTCGGTGCGCGGCGTCGACCTGATCCGCTTCGGCGAGTACATGCATTCGCTGCAGGTGCCCAACAACCTCAACATGGTGAAGATGAAGCCGCTGCGCGGCACCGCGCTGGTGGTGTACGAGCCGCGGCTGGTGTTCACCGTGGTCGACAACTTCTTCGGCGGCAACGGCAAGTACCACACGCGCATCGAGGGCCGCGAGTTCACCGCCACCGAGATGCGTGTCATCCAGCTGCTGCTCAAGCAGACCTTCGCCGACCTGGTGGAGGCGTGGGCGCCGGTGATGCCGGTCGAGTTCGAGTACCTCAACTCCGAGGTCAACCCGCACTTCGCCAACATCATCAGCCCGCGCGAGTACATCGTGGTCAGCCGCTTCCACGTCGAGCTTGAAGGCGGCGGCGGCGAGTTCCACGTGTCCATCCCCTACTCGATGCTCGAGCCGATCCGCGAGCAGCTCGACGCCGGCGTCCAGAGCGACCGGGTGGAGCGCGACGAGGGCTGGACCCGCGCGATGCGTACCCAGCTGCAGGACGCCGAGGTCGAACTGGCCTGCGCCCTGACCCAGCGCCAGATCAGCCTGCGCGAGCTGTGCCGGCTGAAGGTGGGCGACGTGATCCCGATCGACCTGCCGCAGACCGTGCAGTTGCAGGTCGAGCAGATGCCGCTGTTCTCCGGCGAGTTCGGCACCCACAACGGCCGCAACGCCATCAAGGTCACCGCGGTCCACGCCGCGCGCACCGTCCCCTCAATCGCCAGCCTGACAACCACGCCATGAACGCATCCGATTCCGCCCAGCTTGCCGATCCGGCCCGCGCCTCGTTCGAGTCGCTGACCGCCGACGCCACCGCCGGCGCCGACCTCAACCTCGACGTGATCCTCGACGTCTCGGTCGCGCTGTCGCTCGAGGTCGGCCGCGCGCGCATCCCCATCCGCAACCTGCTGCAGCTCAACCAGGGCTCGGTGGTCGAGCTCGAGCGCGCGGCCGGCGAACCGCTGGACGTGTTCGTCAACGGCACGCTGATCGCCCAGGGCGAGGTGGTCGTGGTCAACGACCGCTTCGGCGTGCGCCTGACCGACGTGGTCAGCCCGGCCGAGCGGATCAAGCGCCTGCGATGAAACCGTCACCGATCACCGCCGACGCCGCCGGCGTGGCGCAGACCTGGCCGCTGCTGGCGAGCGCGGGCGCGACCGTGGTCGAGCCGCTGCCGGCCGCTGGCGCGGGTGATGCCGCGGCCGGCGTCGCCGCCGTGGCGCCCGCCGCGTCGGCGCAAACCGATGCCACTGCAGCGACACTCGCACCCGCTTCGGCCCACGCGCGCTTCATCGAAACGTCGACCAACGCCACGACGACCGCCCCGCGCAGCGCCGCCAGCGCCTTCACCGAGGGCCAGCCGGTCGCGACCGCCACCACCGCGCAGCCGACGGCCGCTCCGCTCGGCGCCCCGCCCAGCGGCGCCGGCATGGTCGGCACCACGGTGGTGACGCTGCTGCTGGTGATCGGTTTCATCCTGCTGCTGGCGTGGCTCGCCAAGCGCATGCCGGGCATTGGCGGCGCCGCCAACCCGGCGCTGAAGGTGGTCGGCTCGCTGGCGCTCGGTCCGCGCGAGCGCGTGGTCGTGGTCGATGTCGGCGGCACCCAGCTGCTGCTCGCCACGGGTCCCGGCGGCACCCGCACCCTGCACACGCTGGAGCAGCCGCTGCCGGTCGCGGCCGGCACGCCGTCGCCGTTCGCCCAGGTGCTGGCGCAGCAGTTCGGGAAGAAGCCGCGATGACCGCGTCCGGCCTGCACCCAAGCCGCGAGGTCGTCGCCATTCCCGGCCGGCGCAACCCGGCCACCCGCGCCGCCCGCCTGCTGCGCATCGGCATGGCGCTGATGCTGCTGTTCGCGGCGGCACTGTTCATCGCCCCGGCCGAGGCGCAGACCGCGCCGGCCGCCACTCCGGCGGCCTCCGCGCCGGCCACCGCGGTCCCGGCGGCCAGCCAGCCGCTGCCGTCGGTCAACGTCGGCAACATCGGCGGCGAGCCGGTCAGCATGCCGCTGCAGGTGCTGCTGCTGATGACGGCGATCACGCTGCTGCCGGCGGCGCTGCTCGGCCTGACCGCGTTCACCCGCATCATCATCGTGCTCGGGCTTCTACGACAGGCACTCGGCACCGGCCAGACCCCGTCCAACCAGGTGCTGCTGGCGCTGGCGCTGTTCCTCACCGCGATGGTGATGATGCCGGTGTTCGACCAGGCCTGGGTCACGGCGATCTCGCCCTACCTCAACGACCAGATGGAGTTCCGCCAGGCGTGGAGCGCGGCGCTGGAACCCTTCCGCGGCTTCATGCTGGCGCAGATCCGCGAGAACGACCTGATGACCTTCGCCGGCCTGTCCGGCACCGGTCCCTACGCGTCACCACAGGACGTGCCGTTCGGCGTGCTGGCCGCGTCGTTCCTGACCAGCGAACTGAAAACCGCGTTCGAGATCGCGTTCCTGATCTACATCCCGTTCGTGATCATCGACCTGGTCGTGGCCAGCGTGCTGATGTCGATGGGCATGATGATGCTGTCGCCGATGATGATCTCGGCGCCGTTCAAGATCCTGCTGTTCGTGCTGGTCGACGGCTGGGTGCTGGTGGTCGGCTCGCTCGCCGCCAGCTTCAACACCTGAGGCGCGCACGATGAGTCCGGAAACCGCCCTCACCGAGATCGGCCGCGGCCTGCAGATGGCGCTGCTGCTGGGCGCGCCGCCACTGCTGGCGGTGCTGGTGATCGGCGTGGTGGTCGGCATCCTGCAGGCCGCCACCCAGATCAACGAGCAGACCATCGCCTTCGTCGCCAAGGCCATTGCGCTGGTGGCGGTGCTGGCGGTGACCGGGCACTTCCTGCTCGGCCGGCTGGTGTCGTTCACCACCGACCTGTTCCAGCGCATCCCGCACCTGATCGGCTGAGCGCGCGCGCCCGATGGATCCGGTCACCGCCACCACCGTCGACGGGCTGAACCTGTTCGGCATGCTCGCCGCGGTGCTGTGGCACCTGCTGCGGATCGGCGCGGCGCTGCAGGTGCTGCCGATGGTCGGCGGCCGCGGCATGCCGATGCGGGCGCGGCTGGTGCTGGCTCTGGCGCTGTCGGCGGCGATGTCGACGATCCTGCCGGCGCCGCCACCGGCCGCGGTCGACGCGGCCACCGTGCTCAACGTGATCCGCGAGTTCGCCGTCGGCATCGCGCTGGGGCTGGTGCTGCGGCTCGCATTCGAGGCCGGGCAGTTCGCCGGCGAGCTGGTCAGCCAGGGCATGGGCCTGTCGTTCGCGACCATGGCCGACCCGCTCAGCGGCGCCTCCTCGAACGTCCTGTCGCAATGGTTCTTCCTGGTGTTCGGGCTGCTGTTCTTCACCCTCGACGGCCACCTGGCGCTGGTCAACCTGCTGGTCGACAGCTACCACGCGCTGCCGATCGGCACGCCTCTGGCGGACGTGGCGGGCTTCCTCGCCGCGCTGCCGGCGTTCTTCGGTACCTGTTTGCGGGTCGGGCTGCTGCTGGCGCTGCCGGTGATGATGGCGCTGCTGGCGTCCAACCTCGCCTTCGGCGTGCTGTCGCGCGCGGCCGCCTCGCTCAACCCGATCCAGATCGGCCTGCCGGTCGCGCTGCTGGTCGGGCTGGTGCTGATGTCGCTGCTGGCACGGGAACTGCAGGGGCCGGTGCAGCGGCTGTTCGAGGACGCCTTCCTCGCGGCCCGCGCACTGACTCCATAGCAACCGGGCCGGCCGTCCGCCGCCCACGACAGGGCCGGCGAGATGGCGAGCGAAGACAAGGACGACCGCACCGAACAACCTACCGAAAAACGCCTTCGCGACGCCCGCGAAAAGGGCGACGTACCGCGCTCGCGTGAACTCGGCAACGTCGCGGTGCTGGGCACGGCGACCGTCGCCCTGATGGTCACCGCGTCGTCGCTGGCCGATGCCGGCCAGGGCTGGCTGCGCGGCGCGCTGATGCTCGACCCGGCCCTGCTCGGCCACCCCGACCGCCTGCTTGCCCACAGCGCGCGGCTGGCCGGCGGGCTGGTCCTGCCGGTGCTGCCGATGCTGGCCGCGGCGCTGCTGGCGTGCCTGATCAGCCCGGCGGTGCTGGGCGGGCTGCGGTTCTCCACCCAGGCGCTGCAACCGGACTTCAAGCGGCTCAACCCGGCATCCGGCCTGGCCCGCATCTACGGCAAGGAGGGCTTCGCCGAACTGCTGCGCTCGCTGATGCGCGTCGGCCTGGTGCTCGGCGTCGGCGCCGCGATGGTCTACCGCGGCTTCCACGAGCTGGTGGCGATGCCGGGGATGTCGCTGGAGGAGGCGATCAGGACCGGGCTGGATACCGCGCTCTGGGCGCTGCTGGCGATGGTCGGCTCGCTCGCCGTGCTGGCCGCCGTCGACGTGCCGTGGCAGCACTACCGGCACCGCAGCAAGCTGAAGATGACCAAGCAGGAGATCCGCGACGAGTTCAAGGAGATGGAAGGCAACCCGGAGGTCAAGGCCAAGGTCCGGCAGATCGCCCAGCAGATGTCGCAGCGCCGGATGGTGGAGGCGGTGCCGACCGCCGACGTGGTGGTGACCAACCCGACCCATTACGCGGTCGCGCTGAAGTACGACGCCGGCAACATGCGCGCGCCGAAGGTCGTGGCCAAGGGCGTCGACGAGATGGCGCTGGCGATCCGCGACGTGGCCGGCAAGCACCGGGTCGCGGTGCTGGAGGCGCCGCCGCTGGCACGCGCCTTGTATCGGCAGGCGCAGGTCGACCAGGAAATCCCGGTGAAACTCTACGCCGCCGTCGCGCAGGTACTGTCCTACATCTACCAGCTCAGGCGCTGGCACCCGGCCCACGGGCCCGCGCCGGTGCTGTCGCAGGTCGACGTCGGCGCCGATGGCGCGCCCGACAGCGGTGACGGGGAGCCGACGCGATGAGTTCGCAGAGCCGGCTTTCCGGCGTCGCCGCCGCGGTCCGCAACGGCGCCGCCGCCCCGGTCATCGTGCTGGCGCTGCTGGCCATGGTGGTGGTGCCGCTGTCGCCGCTGATGCTGGACGCGCTGTTCACCATCAACATCGCGCTGTCGCTGGTGGTGATGATGGCGGTGGTCTACGTCAAGCGGCCGCTGGAGTTCTCGGTGTTCCCCAGCGTGCTGCTGCTGGTGACCCTGCTGCGGCTCGGCCTCAACGTCGCCTCCACCCGCGTGGTGCTGCTGCACGGCCACGAAGGCCCGGCCGCGGCCGGCCACGTCATCGAGTCGTTCGCGCAGTTCGTGATCGGCGGCAGCTATGCGGTCGGCATCGTGGTGTTCGCGATCCTGACCATCATCAACTTCGTGGTCGTGACCAAGGGTTCGGGGCGCATCTCCGAGGTGTCGGCGCGCTTCATCCTCGACGCCCTGCCCGGCAAGCAGATGGCGATCGACGCCGACCTCAACGCCGGCCTGCTCAGCCGCGAGGACGCCAAGGCCCGCCGCGAGGAGGTCCGCGAGGAAGCCGACTTCTACGGTTCGATGGACGGTGCCAGCAAGTTCGTCCGCGGCGACGCCATCGCCGGCCTGCTGATCCTCGCGATCAACCTGGTCGGCGGCATCCTGATCGGCCTGATGCAGCACGACATGGCCTTCGGCGACGCGGCCCAGGTCTACACCCTGCTGGCAATCGGCGACGGCCTGGTGGCGCAGCTGCCGGCGCTGCTGATCTCCACCGCGGCGGCGATGCTGGTCACCCGCGCCACCCGCGAGCAGGACATGGGCCCGGCGGTGCGCAAGCAGGTGTTCGGGCAGAAGCGCGCACTCATCGTCGCGGCGCTGCTGATGGGGCTGGTCGGCATTGTGCCGGGCATGCCGAACATCCCGTTCCTGGCCCTGGCCGCAGTGCTGGGCTATGCCGCCTGGCAACTGCACAGGCGCGGCGCCACCGAGGCGCGGGTCGAGGAGGAGTCCGCCGAACTGGCCAGCGCCCCGACCACCGCCGAACTGAGCTGGGACGAGGTGCGCCCGGTCGAGCCGCTCGGGCTGGAGGTCGGGTACAAGCTGATCGCGCTGGTCGACAAGGCCCAGGGCGGCGAGCTGCTGGCGCGGCTGAAGGGCGTGCGCCGCAAGCTGACCCAGGACCTCGGTTTCCTGATCCCGGCCGTGCACGTGCGCGACAACCTCGAACTGGCGCCGGGCCAGTACCGCATCCTCGTCCACGGCGTGCCGGTGGCGACCGGCGAGCTGCACGCCGACCGCGAACTGGCGCTCGACCCCGGCCGCGTGTTCGGCCCGCTCGATGGCATCCCCGGCAAGGACCCGGCGTTCGGGCTGGACGCGGTGTGGATCCAGAAATCGCAGCATGCCCACGCCGAGTCGCTCGGCTACACCGTGGTCGACGCCGCCACCGTGGTCGCCACCCACCTTTCGCACGTGGTGCGCGAGCGCGCCTCCGAGCTGCTCGGCCACGAAGAGGCGCAGCAGCTGCTCAACAGCGTCGGCAAGGCGGCGCCGAAGCTCGTCGAGGAATTGACGCCCAAGCTGCTGCCGCTGTCGGTGGTGGTGCGGGTGCTGCAGTCGCTGTTGGTCGAAAAGGTGCCGCTGCGGCAGATGCGGCAGATCGTCGAGGCCCTGCTGGAGCACGGTGCCCACACCCAGGACCCGGCCACGCTGACCGCCGCGGTCCGCACCGCCTTGGGCCGCTTCATCGTGCAGGAGCTCAACGGGCTCAACCCGGAGCTGCCCGTCTACACCCTGGCGCCGGCGCTGGAACGGGTATTGCAGGACTCGGTCAACGGCCAGGGGGCCGCGCTGGAACCCGGACTCGCCGAGCGGCTGCACCAGAACCTCAGCGATTGCGTGACCCAGCAGGAAGGCCGCGGCGAACCCGCGGTGCTGCTGGTCCCGGCGGGCATCCGCGCAACCATCGCGCGGCTCGTCCGCCACAGCGTCCCCGCGCTGTCGGTGCTGGCCTACACGGAAGTGCCGGAAGACAAGCGGCTGCGCCTGGTCGGCGCGGTCGGCTGAACACAACGAGGCACCGCCACCGCGGTGCGGGACGAAACGAGAACGGCACGAGCCGGAGTGGTCAGGGGTAGTTGATGAGAATCAAGCGATTCATTGCCAGCGACATGCGCACCGCGCTGCGGATGGTCCGCGACGAACAGGGCCCGGACGCGGTGATCCTCTCCAACCGGCCGTGCGAGGGCGGGGTGGAGGTGGTCTCGGCCACCGACTACGACGAGGCGCTGGTGCACCAGGCGCTGCGCGCCGCCGCGCCGGCGATGGTGCGGGTACCGTCGATGCCGGCGCAGGCCGCGCCGGCCGCCAGGCCCGTTGCGGTGCCGACGCCTGCCCCGGCGGAGGCGCCACTGCCGTCGTTCGCCGGTGTTGCGACCGCGACCCCGCCGCCGGTCCGCGAGACCCTCGCCAGCCGCGCCCGCGCGGTGTTCCGCATCGGCGACGCCAACCGCCCGGCATCGAACGAGCCGACCCTGGCCGAGCTGACCGGCGACGCGAACCCGGCGCCCGCCACCACCGCGCCGGCCGGCAACGCCCCGTCCCGCGCGAACGATACCGCCGACACGGGCGCCGGCCGCTTCGACGCGATGATGGCTGCGCTCGGCGTGCCGGCCGCCGCCCTGCAGGAACCGGCCGACGACGTGGTCGCCCTGTCCGGCGCCGCACGGTCGGCCGCCAACCAGGTTTCCCCGCCGGCGTCGCCGCGGCCGGTCGCCGGGCAGGACGCCACGGCGACGGCCGCGCCGGCGCAGGTTCCGGCTGCGGTTGCCACGCAGGCCCTCGCTGAAGAGCCGGCCGCGGTCACGGCATCCGCACCGAAGCTCGAACTGACCCTCGAACCGCTGCCCGAGCCGCAACCGGAACCCGAAACCGAAACCCCCGCGCACCCGGAACTGACGCTGGAGCCGGTCGCCGGGGCGGAGCCGGCCAACGACCCCGCCGACGCCCCCCGCCACCTGCACGCCGTCCCGCGCTGGGACGCCGACCCCGCCGTCGCCGCGATGCGCGAGGAGCTGGCGACCATGCGCCAGCTGATCGAGCGCGAGATGGGCCAGTTCGCGGTCGAGCGCCTGAAGGGCTCGCCGGCGCGCGCCGCCGCGTTCGACACCCTGCTCGGCTACGGCTGCGACGAATCGCTGGCGCAGACCCTCGCGGCGAAGATCGACCCCGCCCTCGACCCCGCCCGCGTGCACGCGCCGATGCTGGCCGAGCTGGCCCGCATGCTCACCGTCACCCGCGAGGAGCCGATCGAGGACGGCGGCATCATCGCCCTGGTCGGCCCGACCGGCGCCGGCAAGACCACCACCGCAGCCAAGCTCGCCGCCCGCTTCGCCGCCCGCCACCGCGCCCGCGACGTCGCCCTGGTCACCACCGACTTCGAGCGCGTCGGCGCCTGCGAGCAACTGCACGCCCACGGCCGCCGCCTCGGCATCACCGTCTGCGAGGCCAACGGCCCGGAGGCGCTGCAGCAGACCCTCGACCAGCTGCAGGACTACCCGCTGGTGGTGGTCGACACCGCCGGCTACGGCGCCCGCGACCGTGCCCTGCTCGGCCAGATCACCTGGCTGCGGGCCACCCAGAACGTGCGCAGCCTGCTGGTGCTGCCGGCCAACGGCCACCCGCACGACATGAACGAGGTGGTCCGCCGCTACCGCATGGCCAGCCCGGAGGGCGTGGTGCTGACCAAGCTCGACGAGACCGGCCGCCTCGGCGCCGCCCTGTCGACCGTGATCCGCAACGGCCTGAGCCTGGCCTACACCACCGCCGGCCAGCAGGTCACCACCGACCTCGCCGCGGCCGATGCCTCCCGCCTCGTGCTGCTACTGGAGAAATTGCGCCGTGCTGCCGATAACCCCCTTGCCACCGAGGACCGTCATGCCGTCGCCTGACCACAACCCGACCTTCCCGGCGACGCAGCCCGGCGCTGCGCCGGCGCCCGTGCGCGTCATCGCCGTGGCCAGCGGCAAGGGCGGCGTCGGCAAGACCAGCGTCTCGGTCAACCTCGCGCTGTCGCTGCAGAACGCCGGCCAGCGCACCCTGCTGCTGGACACCGACCTGGGCCTGGCCAACGTCGACGTGATGCTCGGGCTGTCGCCTCGCTTCACCCTGGCCGACGTGTTCGCCGGCCGCTGCGAGCTGCGCGACACCCTGCTGCAGGGCCCCGGCGGCATCTGGATCGTCCCGGCCGCCTCGGGCAAGCGCCACATGACCGAGCTGCTGCCGCAGCAGCACGTCGGCCTGGTGCACGCCTTCAGCCAGCTCGACGTGCCGATCGACACGATGGTGGTCGACAACGCCGCGGGCATCGCCGATGGGGTGCTGACCTTCTGCCAGGCCGCGCAGGACGTGATCGTGGTGGTCTGCGACGAGCCGGCCTCGGTCACCGACGCCTACGCCCTGATCAAGGTGCTCAGCCGCGACCGCGGCGTCAGCCGGGTGCAGATCCTCGCCAACCAGGTGCAACACGCCGCCGAGGGCCGGCTGCTGTTCGACAAGCTGCAGCGGGTCACGTCCAAGTTCCTCGACGTCACCCTCAACTACCTCGGTGCGATCCCGCGCGACGAGTGGCTGCGCCGCGCGGTGCAGCGGCAGGAGGCGGTGGTCGACGCGTTCCCGTCGGCGCCGGCCTCGGCCGCGTTCCGCGACATCGCCCGCCGCGCCGGCCAGTGGCAGAGCCCGCAGGGCCCGCGCGGCCACGTCGAGTTCTTCATGGAGCGCCTGATCGCGCAACCGTCGAGGAGTGCCGCCGCATGAGCACCGCCGCTGCCGCCTATCGCGCCCACCAGCCCAGCGAGACCGCACTCGTGGTCGAGCGCCACGGCGAGCTGGTGCGCCGCATCGCCCACCACCTCGCCGCACGCCTGCCGGCCAGCGTCGAGGTCGACGACCTGATCCAGGCCGGCATGCTCGGCCTGATCGACGCCGCCCGCAATTTCCAGGCCGACCAGGGCGCCGCGTTCGAGACCTACGCATCGATCCGCATCCGCGGCGCGATGATCGACGAGATCCGCCGCGGCGACTGGGTGCCGCGTTCGGTCCACCGCAAGTACCGCGACGTGGTGGCCGCCACCCGCGCGGTCGAGCAGGACACCGGCCGCGCCGCCACCGCGCAGGAAGTCGCCGCCCAGCTCGAAGTGCCGCTGGACGAGTACCACCGGATGCTGGAGGACGCCGCGCGCGGGCAGCTGATCAGCCTCGACGCGCACATCGAGGAGCACGACGGCGAGCCGCGGCTCGCCTCCACCGGCAGCGCCAGCCCGGCGCGCGAGTTCGAGCACACCGCCTTCCGCGAGGCGCTCGGCGGCGCGATCGGCGACCTGCCCGAGCGCGAACAGCTGGTGCTGTCGCTGTACTACGAGCAGGAGCTGAACCTGCGCGAGATCGGCGCGGTGCTGTCGATCAGCGAATCGCGCGTCTGCCAGATCCACGGCCAGGCGATGTTGCGCCTGCGCGCGCGGCTGGGCGACTGGCGCGAGGAAGCCCAGCTCGACGACGAATGACGGCCTCCGCCGCCGCCCCCTTTCCCGGACACTCCGCTGCACGAGCCTGACCCATGGACAAGAACATCAAGATCCTGATCGTCGACGACTTCTCCACGATGCGACGCATCGTCAAGAACCTGCTCAACGACCTGGGCTTCTTCAACACCACCGAGGCCGACGACGGCTCCACCGCGCTGGTGGAACTGCGCAAGGGCCCGTTCGACCTGGTCATCACCGACTGGAACATGCCCGGCATGCCCGGCATCGACCTGCTCAAGGCGATCCGCGCCGACGCCTCGCTGGCCAGGATCCCGGTGCTGATGGTCACCGCCGAGGCCAAGCGCGAGCAGATCATCGAGGCCGCGCAGGCGGGCGTTAACGGCTACGTGATCAAGCCGTTCACCGCGTCCACGCTCGGCGACAAGCTTGGCAAGATCTGGGAGCGGCTGGAGTCGGCGGCGTGAGCACCGCGGCGACCGGCACGGACGAACCGGCCCGGGGCCTGCCCGAGCAGGACCGCCAGCTGATCACGCGGCGCCTGCACGCGGCGCTGTGGGCGCTGGAGCACGACGACCACGCCGGCTGGCGGGCCAACGTCGACGAGCTGATCCAGTGGCGCACGCAGCCGTTCGTGCAGGGGCTGGCGCGGATCGCACGCGAGCTCGAACTCGCGCTCGGCGATGCCACCAGCCACGGCGGCTCGCTGCCCGACGCCTGCGCGCGTCTGGAGCACGTGGTCACGCTGACCGAGACCGCCAGCATGCGCACGCTGGACCTGATCCAGGAGTGCTCGGGCCTGCTCGGCCGCCTGCAGTCCGGCGACGCGAGCCAGCCCGACGCGGTTGCCGGCATCCGCGAGCGGCTGTCGGAAATGACCGCCGCGCAGGGCTACCAGGACCTCACCGGGCAGATCATCCTGCGCGTGGTGGAGCTGGTGCGTGCGGTGCAGGAAGGCCTCGGCGAGGTCACCGGGCCGAGCGCGCCGCTGCACCTGTCCAGCCGCGGCAACGGCCCGTCCATCGCCGGCCTCGACCCCGCCCCGGCGACCCAGGACGACGCCAACGAACTGCTGTCCTCGCTGGGGCTCTGACGCATGAACGCCGCGTTCGAAGGCAATGACATCTGCGCCGACTTCCTGATCGAGGCGCGCGAGATCCTCGACCAGCTCGGCGAGCAGATGGTCGCGCTCGAACGCAGCCCGGCCGACCGCGAATGCCTCAACGCGGTGTTCCGCGGCTTCCACACGATCAAGGGCGGCGCCGGCTTCCTCGACTTCGCGCCGATGGTGGCGATCTGCCACGCGGTCGAGGACCGCCTCAACGCCGCGCGCAGCGGCGAGGTGCCGCTGGATGCCGACGCCTTCGACGGCGCCCAGCAGTCACTGGACCTGCTGGTCGACCTGCTCGACTGCGTGGCCGCCGGCGAGACGTTGATGCCGGCGCCACAAAGGCTGCTGGACGGTCTGCGCGCCGGTTCCGGCGGTGCCGCCGCGCCGGCCGCGAGCGGCGCCGACGCCGCGCCGGCCGGCATCGGCGAGGACCTCGACGACCTCGATTTCGACGCGTTGCTGGACAGCCTGCACGGCGCCGGCAACCTGCCCGGCAGCGGCGAGGCCGCGCCCGCGGCGACGCCGGCAGCGCCCGCCCTGGCACCGGTGAAGCCGGCGCCTGCAACTCCAACCGAGGCCACGCCGCCTGCACCACGCAAGCCGGCCGCGGCCGCCCACGCCGAAGACCCGACCGTGCGCGTCGACGTGCGCCGGCTCGACGCGATGGTCAACCTGGTCGGCGAACTCGTGCTCGCCCGCAACCGGCTCAAGACCATCCGCCCGCGCCTGCGCGACGACGAGCTCGACCGCGCGGTGACGACGCTCGACGCCGCCACCTCGCGCCTGCAGTCGGCGGTGATGATGGCGCGCATGCAGCCGGTCGGCCGCGTGTTCTCGCGCTTCCCCAAGCTCGCCCGCGACGTCGCCCGCCAGTTGCAGAAGAAGGTCGAGCTGGAAGTCATCGGTGCCGAGACCGAGCTCGACCGCAACCTCGTCGAAGCCCTGTCCGACCCGCTGGTGCATCTGGTCCGCAACGCGATCGACCACGGCATCGAAAGCCCCGATGCGCGCCTCGCCGCCGGCAAGCCGGCACAGGGCCAGGTGGTGCTGAGCGCGCAACAGGAAGGCGACCACGTCGCCATCGAGGTGCGCGACGACGGCGCCGGCATCGACCCCGACCGGATCCGCGACAGCGCCGTGCGCAAGGGCCTGATCGAGGCCGACGCCGCCGCCCGGCTGTCGCCCGACGAGTGCCTGCAACTGATCTTCATGGCCGGCTTCTCCACCCGCACCGAGGTCAGCGACCTGTCCGGCCGTGGCGTCGGCATGGATGTGGTGCAGTCGAAGATCCGCGAGCTGTCGGGCGAGGTGCAGATCCAGTCCGAGCCCGGACGTGGCAGCCGCTTCCTGATCCGCGTCCCGCTGACTCTGGCGATCCTGCCGACGCTGCTGGTCGAACTGGCCGGCGACGTCTACGCGTTGCCGCTGGTGCGCGTGGTGGAGGTGCTGTCGCACGAGCGCGGCGCGGCGATGCAGGTCGACGGCCAGACCGTGCTGGACCTGCGCCAGCAACCGGTGCCGCTGCTGTCGCTGCGGCAGTGGCTCGGCGTGCCCGGCACCGCGCTGGAGGAACCCACCGCGGTGGTCCTGCAGTCCGGCGAACAGCGCTTCTGCCTGTCGGTGGACAGCGTGCGCGGGCGCGAGGAAGTCGTCATCAAGGCGCTGCCGAAAACCCTGCGCGGACTGGCCGGTTACGCCGGTGCCAGCCTGATCGGCGACGGCCGGATGGCGCTGATCCTCGACGTCGACGCGCTCTACCGCACCGGCGTGCGCGGCAACCGCTGACCGCACCCGCATCGCCCCGCCCACCTCAAGAAACCGCTCCGGAAACCGATAACGCGAACAATGGACAGGCTCAGCATCATCGGTACGGTACTGGCGATAGGCGCCCTGATGGGTGGCAGCGTGCTCAAGGGCGCGGGGCTGGCCGGGCTGTGGTCGCCGGCGGCATTCGTGATCGTCGTGCTGGGCACCATCGCGGCGATCCTGCTGCAGACCCCGATGGACACCTTCAAGCGGGCGCTGAAGATCATGCGCTGGGTGTTCCAGCCGCCGATGCAGGACCGCACCGCGGTGATCGCGCGGATCGTCGAGTGGAGCGGCACCGCGCGCAAGCAGGGCCTGCTCGGGCTGGAGGCGGAGGTGCAGGCGCTGGAGGACCCGTTCCTGCGCAAGGGCCTGCAGATGGTGGTCGACGGCGTCGAGCCGGAAGCGATCCGGCAGATGCTGGAGATCGAGCTGCACGGCCAGTCCGACCGCGACGTGGCCGCGGCCAAGGTGTTCGAAGGCGCCGGCATCTATGCGCCGACGCTGGGCATCATCGGCGCGGTGCTGGGCCTGATGGCGGTGATGAAGAACCTCGCCGACCCGAGCCAGCTCGGCCACGGCATCGCCGCCGCGTTCACCGCGACCATCTACGGCATCGGCATGGCCAACCTGGCGCTGCTGCCGATGGCAAGCAAGCTCAAGGGGCTGATCGGCCACCAGGCACAGGAGCGCGAGATGATCGTCGAAGGCCTGATCGCGATCGCCCAGGGCGAGAACCCGCGCAACATCGAGGCGCGGCTCAACGGCTTCGTGCATTGAGGCGCCGCGCATGGCCCGCCGCCACCGCCACGAGGAGCACCAGAACCACGAGGCCTGGGCGATCCCGTACGCCGACCTGATGACGCTGCTGCTGGCGTTTTTCGTGGTGATGTACGCGATCTCCTCGCTCAACGAGGGCAAGTACCGCGTGCTGGCCGACTCGCTGTCGTCGGCGTTCGGCGGCGCGCCGCGGACCATCTCGCCGATCCAGCTGGGCAAGACCCAGCTGCGCGGCTCGTCGTTCGACCGGCCCTCGATGCAGACGCCCGACTCCAAGGCCGGGCCGTCGGCCGCGAGCCCGATCAACTCGCCGCGCATGCTGCAGGTGCTGGACATGCCGACCTTCGGCCACATGGCCCGGCCGACCCAGGCGGCGATGCGCCCGGACGCGGCGCAGGGCCAGCGCGCCATGCAGCTGCAGTCGATCGGCAAGCGCATCCAGGAGGCACTGTCGGACCTGGTGCAGCGCAAGCTGGTCACCGTGCGCCGCAGCGAGACCTTCCTCGAGGTCGAGATCCGCAGCGACATCCTGTTCGCCAGCGGTTCGGCGGTGCCCAATGCGCTGGCGACCGAAACCGTGCGCCGCCTCGCCGGCGTGCTGCGCGACGAGCCGAACTCGGTCCGGGTCGAGGGCTACACCGACGACCAGCCGATCCACACCGCGCAGTTCCCGTCCAACTGGGAACTGTCGGCCGCGCGCGCCGGCAGCGTGGTGCACGAACTGGTCGGTTCCGGCGTCGGCCCGTCGCGGCTGGCCGTGGTCGGCTTCGGCGAGCACCAGCCGGTGGCCGACAACGCCACGGTCGAAGGCCGCAACGCCAACCGGCGGGTGCTGCTGGTGATCCTCGCCGCGCCGCAGGGCCCGGACGCGATCACCGAACCGCTGCCGCCGGTGATGGCCGGCGCGGCCACCGGCGAGGTCGACACCGCCACTGCCGAAGCCGGGCAGCCCGCCGCCGACGACGCCCTCGCCCCTCTTTACCCGCTGCCGGACGCCGCGTCCGCCGGCGCCGCCCTGGGAGTCCCCTGACATGCAGACCTGGGCAATCGCCAACCAGAAGGGTGGCGTCGGCAAGACCACCACCTCGCTGTGCCTTGCGCGCGGGCTCGCCGCCGATGGCGCGCGCGTGGTCCTGGTCGACCTCGACCCGCATGCGTCGCTGACCCGCGCCTTCGGCGTGCCGACCGACCCGGCGCCGTCGGGCAGCCACGACCTGTTCAACACCGGCGGCAGCGTCGAGCTGCGCTCGCTGGCGCGCGGCACCGCCATCGACGGCCTGCTGCTGGTGGCCGCGCAGCCGGCACTGGCGACGCTGGAGCGCCGAGGCGCGACCCAGCCCGGGCTGGGCCTGTCGATCGGCCGCGCCCTGCATGCCGCGCGCGCGCATTTCGACTACGCCGTGCTGGACTGCCCGCCGACGCTCGGCCTGCTGATGGTCAACGCGCTGGCCGCGGCCGACCGCCTCGTGGTACCGACCCAGACCGACCCGCTGGCGCTGCACGGGCTGGCCGACATGCTGCGCACCGCCGACATGGTCGAGCGCTCGCGCCGTCGCCCGCTGCCGCGCCACATCCTGCCGACGCTGTACGACCGCCGCACCCGTTCCGGCGTGCAGAGCCTGGAGCGCCTGCACGACCTGTACGAAGGCCACGTGTGGCCGAAGGCGATCCCGATGGACACCCGCCTGCGCGACCCCGCCACCCTCACCGCCAGCGAAGAACCCGGCGGCCGCGGCGCCGACGCCTACCGCTCGGCACTGAACTGGTTGCTGGCGGCGATGCCGCGCCAGCAGGAGGCCGCATGAACACGCTGGTGGTTGACGCCTACCTCGACGAGCTGCTGACCGATGTGTCGGATGCCCCGGTGGTGGCGGACGAGGGTGCGGCTCCGCGCGTTGCGGTCGTCGCCCCCGAGGCCCTCGCTCCGCCTGCAGCCGGGCCCGTCGCGATTGCCGCCGAACCACTGCTGACACCGCTTCCGGCGCCAGCCGTGCCCGAACCGCAACCCGTCCAGACGCCGCAACCGTTCCGGGCCCCGAACGACACCGCCGGCAACGACGGCGACGCGCGTCCGATGCCGCGCCCGGCCACCACCAGCCGCTGGCTGCGCCTGGGCATCGGCCGCGACCACTACGCCTTCGAACTGCTGCGCGTGCAGGAAGTGGTGCGCGTCGCCCCGACCGTCGCCATGCGCGGCGCGCCGCCGGCGGTGACCGGAGTGATGAACCTGCGCGGCCGCATCGTCCCGGTGTTCGACCTCGGCCGCTGGCTCGGCGGCGACGCCGTGCTGGCCGGCGAGCAGTCGCGGATCGTGGTGGTCGAGCGCGACGACGAGCTGATCGGCGTGCTGGTCACCGCGGTCGAAGACGTCGCCACCCTGGCCCGCGAGCACATCGAGCCGCCGCTGGTCGGCAGCGACGCCGGCGCGATCCTCGGCATCGCCCGCATCGGCCGCAGCCCGACCGTGCTGCTGGACGCGAACGCGCTGTTCGCGTGAGGGATGGTGGAGTGGATCAGGCCTGCTGGCCCGCACCGGGACGGGCCACCGCAACCACCGGTGTCCGTCGGATGTAGGAGCGACGTAAGTCGCGACCGCGGCTGGAACCGGGGCGATGTACAGGTCGCGACTCACGTCGCTCCTACAACGACGCAGCCGCATTCCCGCGCGACGGCCGCCTCAAGTCCCAGCCCGCCCCGCCGTTAAACCACTCGACCACCCCTTCGCCGCGCCGCCATGACCCAACTGTCGCTGCAACCCGATCTCGGCATCGAGCACGTCGCCGAACTGCAGGCCGCGCTGCTGCCGCACCTCGACGACGAGGCCCCGGTGCAGCTCGCCGGCGACCAGGTACGGCGGGTGCATGCGGCCGGCCTGCAACTGCTGCACGCCTTCGTCCGCGACCGCGCCGCCGCCGGCCGCAGCACCACCGTCACCCTCGCCTCGCCGACCCTGGCCGACGCCGCGCGCTCGCTCGCGCTCGCCGCCAGCCTCGGTGTCGATTCACCCTCCGGAGAACCCGCGTGAGCGCCAATCTGCCCCAAAACCTGCTCATCGTCGACGATTCCACCTCCATGCGGCAGATGGTCGCCTTCGCGCTGTCGTCGGGCGGCTACAACGTCAAGGAGGCCGAAGACGGCCAGGCCGCGCTCGACATCGCGAAGACCGCGAAGTTCGACGCCGTCGTCACCGACGTCAACATGCCGCGCATGGACGGCATCGAGCTGATCCGCCAGTTGCGCACCCTGCCCGACTACAAGTTCACCCCGCTGCTGATGCTCACCACCGAGTCCGGCGGCGACAAGAAGATGGAAGGCAAGGCCGCCGGCGCGACCGGCTGGCTGGTCAAGCCGTTCGACCCCGACCAGCTGCTCGCCACCGTCCGCAAGGTCCTGGGCTGAGGAAGCCCGGCACCATGGACATCACCCAGTTCCACGCCGCGTTCTTCGAGGAGAGCCGCGAGGGTCTCGACGCGATGGAGTCCGGCCTGCTGGGACTGGAGGCCGGCGGCGCCAGCGCCGACGTGGTCAACGTGATCTTCCGCGCCGCGCATTCGATCAAGGGCGGCGCAGCGACGTTCGGCTTCGGCCACGTCACCGACCTCACCCACCTCTTGGAGACCCTGCTCGACCAGGCCCGCGCCGGCCAGCGCGTGCTCGACAGCGCGGCCATCGGCGTGCTGCTGGAGGCGGTCGACGTGCTGCGAGGGTTGCTCGCCGCGGCCGAGCGTGGCGACGGCGACATCGACCACGCCGCACTCGCCCGTGCACGCGCCGGGCTGGACGCGATCCTGAGCGGCGATGCCGGCGCGGCCGCCACCGATGCGGGTACCGAAGCTCCGTCCGGCGACGCCGCCACCGACGGCTGGCGCATCGGCTTCCGCCCCGAGCCGTCGCTGTTCATGAGCGGCAACGACCCGCTGCGGATCCTGCGCGAACTCGAAAGCCACGGCCCGGTGCAGGCAACCTGCCTCGACGACCGCCTGCCGCCGTTCAACCAGCTCGACCCGTTCGAGGCGCACCTCGCGTGGGACCTGATGCTGCCCGGCAGCGTGCCGCGCGGCGCGATCGACGAGGCGTTCGCGTGGGTCGAGGACCAGTGCGAGCTGTCGATCGAGGCGATCGCGGCCGCGCCCGCAACGGCGCCGCCTGCCCCGGCACCCGACGCGCCCGCGGCAACCGCGACCGCCGACGCCGCCGGCCCGTCCACCCGCGCCACCGAACCGGAAACCTCGATCCGCGTCGCGGTCAACAAGGTCGACGCGCTGATCAACCTAGTCGGCGAGCTCGTCATCACCCAGGCGATGCTGCGCCAGCAGTCCACCGGGCTCGACGCCAACACCCACGAGGCGCTGCTTGGCGGCCTCGACCAGCTCGACCGCAACACCCGCGACCTGCAGGAAGCGGTGATGAGCGTGCGCATGCTGCCGGTCGAGTTCGCCTTCAGCCGCTTCCCGCGGATGGTGCGCGACCTCGCCGCGCGGCTCGACAAGAAGGTCCGGCTCAAGACCCAGGGCGAGGCGACCGAGCTCGACAAGGGCGTGATCGAGAAGATCGTCGACCCGCTGGTCCACCTGATGCGCAACGCGATCGACCACGGCCTGGAGTCGCCGGCCGAGCGCCGCGCCGCGGGCAAGGACGAGACCGGCACCATCAGCATGAGCGCCGCGCACCAGGGCGGCCACATCGTCATCGAGGTCGGTGACGACGGCAAGGGACTGGACCGCGAGCGGATCCTGCGCAAGGCCGCCGAGCGCAACCTGCCGCTGCCGGCCGAGCCGACCGACGCGCAGGTGTGGGACCTCGTGTTCCACCCCGGCTTCTCCACCGCCGACGCGCTGACCGACCTGTCCGGCCGCGGTGTCGGCATGGACGTGGTCAAGAGCAACATCGTCGCCCTCGGTGGCCAGGTCGAGATCCGCAGCGCCAAGGGCGTCGGCACCACGGTGTCGATCAAGCTGCCGCTGACGCTGGCGATCCTCGACGGCATGTCGGTGGCGGTCGGCGACGAGGTCTTCATCCTGCCGCTGAACATGGTGATCGAGTCGCTGCAGCCCGGACCGGGCGAGATCCGCACGATCGCCAACGACACCCGCGTGCTGAAGGTGCGCGACGACTACCTGCCGCTGATCAACCTGCGCGAGCAGTACCGCTTGCCCGACCCGGTGCACGGTGCCGCCGCCAACGCCGCGACCACCGCGCCGATCGCGGTGGTGGTGGAAAGCGACGGCCGCAAGCTGGCGCTGGAGGTCGACGAACTGCTCGGCCAGCAGCAGGTGGTGGTCAAGAACCTCGAAGCCAACTACCGCCGCGTGGCCGGCGTGTCGGGCGCGACCATCCTCGGCGACGGCCGGGTCGCGCTGATCGTCGACGCCGGTGGCCTGGCGCAACCCAACACCCTTCCGTCGGCCGCCTGAGCGCCGCCGCCGGACCGCAACCAAGGACCCGACATGAGCAGCCCCCGCCCCGACACCCGCAACGCCGCCGGCCACCACGCCCCCGGCGTGGACGGCGACGGCGCCAGCAACGAGTTCCTGACCTTCGCCCTGGGCGAGGAGGAGTACGGCGTCGACATCCTCAAGGTGCAGGAAATCCGCGGCTACGACGCGGTGACGCGCCTGCCGGACGCGCCGGAATACATCAAGGGCGTGATCAACCTGCGCGGCGTGATCGTGCCGGTGATCGACATGCGCCTGAAGTTCCGCCTCGCCGCCGACTACAACCCGCTGACGGTGATGATCGTGCTGAACGTCGCCGACCGCGTGGTCGGCATCGTGGTCGACCGCGTGTCCGACGTGGTGCGCCTGGCCGGCGAGCAGATCCGCGAGGTGCCCGAGTTGGGCGCGGCGATCGACCGCCAGTTCCTGACCGGCATCGGCACCCTCGACGAGCGCATGCTGATCCTGCTCGACATCGAGCGGCTGATGACCAGCAGCGAGATGGGCCTGGTGAGCGAGGCGCTCGCGGCGTAAGTCCACTGCATCTGCCGCGGCGATTCCGCTGCCCCCGCCAGAGCGATGCCCTCCCCCGTAGGAGCGACGTGAGTCGCGACCTGTACATCGCCACGGAACGCGACGGAACCACCAGCCGCGACGCGGGTTGCCGAAGCAGGCCCCGGACAATCCGTTCGCAAGCGAATCGCACCGCATCCCACGCGTTCGGCGGGTCGCGACTCACGTCGCTCCTACCATGCCGGGCGTTGGAACCCGGACGGGACACGCGCGGCAAGCGAAGCATGGCCGGCCTTGCGCGACTCCTGCACGCAAAAAGAACGCGCCCCGAAAGGGCACGTTCTTTTCTTTGCCGCGAACGGATGCCGCCGGTGACCCGGCGGGACCTTGGCTTACAGCGCGAAGTCGAGGCGGACCTTGCCGCGACCGCCGCCCGGGGCGAACGACCACTTCTTGACCGCGGCCACGGCCGAGCGCTCGAACACGCGGGCCGGCTGGGCGTTGACGACCGAGACGCTCTCGACCTTGCCGGCGGCGTCGACCGAGAACTCGACCTCGACGAAACCTTCGGTGCCGGCGCGCATCGCCTCGACCGGGTAATCGGGCTCGACCCGCTTCAGCGGCTTGAGGTCCGGGGAGGCGAAGGCGGGGGTGACGAATGCCACGGCCAGCGCGGCGACGAAGAGCGAACGCAACATGGGGATGACTCCTTGGGAGGAACTGCCTGGGGGTTGCCCCTTCCATCGGCCGCCATCGCGCGAACTTTCGCGATCCTCAGCGGAACTGTGACCGCCGCCACACCGACAGGTACACCTCCCGTTCAGCCACGCGCCACCGCTACGCATGCACATCGCAGGCCCTGCCTCCCAGCGCGGTTGCCGCACCCCGCCGACCTAAAGTTTCGACGCGGCGTGCCGTTGGTCCGGAGAGTCGACCCACCCAGCGGTCACCATTGCCGAGGTTTCCATGTCTTACCGCGCACCCGTTTCCCTGCTCGACCAGGCGTTCGCGCCGGCGATGCGATTGATGGCGCGGCTGCGCTTCGGCCAGAAGGCGATGGTGATCGGCGCCGCGTTCACCCTGACCTGCGCCGTGCTTGGCGGGATGGTGATCGTCAACGCGGCCTCGTCACTGGCCGACGCGCGGATGCAGCGCGACGCGATCGCACCGATCGCGCGGCTGCAGCGGTCGATGCAGGCGATGCACACCGTCCGCCAGCTCGAAGTCCGCAGCGATGCCGGCGAGGAGGTTGCGGCCGCCGCGCTCGACGCCGCCAAGGCCGAGGCGGGCACCGAGCTGCGCCAGGTCAGGCAGTGGGCGCGGGCCAACCTGCCCGAGTCGGCGTCACTGGCCACCGCGTTCGATGAAGCCGAATCCGCGTGGCAGGCCGCCAACGGTGAACACGCCGACCTCGCCACCGCGATCGCCGCGCGCAACCACGCGGTGACCCGCCTGCACGAGGTGATCCGCCTGATGGCCGACATTGCCGGTCTGTCGCGCGCCAACGCCGCCGAGACCCTGTACACCAGCAGCGTCGCCACCGAGTGGCTGCCGGCGCTGGCCGAGTACACCTCGCGCCAGGCCGCTACCGCGATGGTGGTGCTCGGCGCCGGCAGCATCTGGGTCGACGACCGCACCACGCTGGCGATCACCCGCAACATGCAGGACTTCCTGCGCCAGCGCGCCGAGCTCGACGCCGCCAACGCCGCGCAGGCGATGCCGGAGCTGTCCGGCACGGTCGGCGACAAGCTCGCCGCCGCGCTGGCCGCGGTCGACAAGCAGACCGCCTACGTGCAGGAGCACATCCTCGACGCGCCGATGCCGGAGAAGCCCGTGCAGGCGATGGCCGCGCGCGAGGAGGCCACCCGGCTGGCGCTGACCGCCGCGCTGATCGGCGCCAACAACGGCCTGGTCGCGTCCACCGACGCCGAGATCGCCGGCCTGCAGCGGCAGCTGTGGCTGATCACGCTGTTCACCGTGGTCACCCTGCTGGTCGCCGCCTACCTGTTCCTCGGCTTCATCCGCGGCACCCGCCTGTCGCTGCAGCAGATCCGCCGCGTGTCCGAGTCGATCGGCGCCGGCGAGTTCCCCGAGCGCGTGCGAGTCGACGGCAAGGACGAACTCAGCGACATCGCCGGCAGCCTCGACGCCGCGGTGTCCAACCTGCGCCGCTTCGCCGACGCCCAGCGTTCGCTGTTCGACGCCCACCAGGCCGGCAACGTCGACGAACGGCTCGACTGCCAGGCGTTCCCGGGTTCGTTCGGCACCATGGCCGAGGAGATCAACACCCTGGTCGGTTCGCATATCGACCTGCAGACCCGCGTGGTCGCGATCGTCGATGCCTACGGCCGCGGCGACCTGTCCGAGGACATCGAGCGCCTGCCGGGCCAGAAGGCGCGCATCACCGAGGCGGTCGACGACGTCAAGGCGCGCATGCTGGCGGTCAACGGCGAGATCAAGACCCTGGTCGACGCCGCCGTGGCCGGTGACTTCAGCCGTCGCGGCGACGCCGGGCGCTTCGAGTTCGTCTACCGCGAAATGATCGACGGCCTCAACGCACTGATGGAAAGCGCCGACCGCGGCATCGACGAGGTCGGCCAGCTGCTGGGCGCGGTGGCCGACGGCGACCTGACCCGCAATGCCGACGACACCCTGCCGGGCCAGTTCGGTGAGCTGGCACGCAATGCCAATGGCGCGGTCCACCAGCTGGCACTGGTGGTCGGCCGGATCCGCAACGGCAGCGACGCGATCAGCGCCGCCGCCGGCGAGATCAGCGCCGGCAACAACGACCTGTCGCAGCGCACCGAGCAGCAGGCCGCGTCGCTGGAGGAAACCGCCTCGTCGATGGAGGAGCTGACCTCGACGGTCAAGCAGAACGCCGACAACGCGCGCCAGGCCAACCAGCTGGCGATCGGCGCGGCCGACGTCGCCGAGCAGGGCGGCCGGGTGGTCGGCCAGGTCGTGCACACCATGAGCGCGATCAACGACTCCTCGCGCAAGATCAACGACATCATCGGCGTGATCGACGGCATCGCGTTCCAGACCAACATCCTCGCGCTCAACGCCGCGGTGGAAGCCGCGCGCGCCGGCGAGCAGGGCCGCGGCTTCGCGGTGGTCGCCTCGGAGGTGCGTTCGCTGGCTCAGCGCTCGGCCAACGCCGCCAAGGAGATCAAGCAGCTGATCACCGACTCGGTCGGCAAGGTCGAGGAAGGCAGCGCACTGGTCGACCAGGCCGGCAAGACCATGGACGAGATCGTCGGCAGCGTGAAGCGCGTGACCGACATCATCGCCGACATCTCGGCCGCCTCGCAGGAGCAGAGCAGCGGCATCGAGCAGGTCAACCAGGCGATCCTGCAGATGGACGAGGGCACCCAGCAGAACGCCGCGCTGGTCGAGGAGGCATCGGCCGCCGCACGCAGCCTGGAGCAGCAGTCCGGCCAGCTGGTGCAGGCGGTGGCCGCGTTCCGCCTCGCCGCCGACGAGGAGCACCTGCAGCCGGCGACGATCGTGCGCGTGGCCGAGCCCGCCGTCGCACCGGCCCCGCTGAAGGCCGCTGCGTTGAAGCCCGCCGCGCCGGCCCGCCCGGCCCGTCGCACCAGCGCCAAGCCGGCCGCGGGCGACCAGCACTGGCAGGAGTTCTGACGGGGGCTGGCCCACCCGGAGCGGAATCCCGCAAAGGCCGCGTGCAAACGACGCGGCCTTTGCCGTTTCCGGCGTTCAACGTTTGTGGAGTGGTCGCGTCCGGCCCGCTCAAGTCGAACCGCCGCACGCCGTTAATCCTCACCGACGGCATCGCCGTCCGCCGCGCGCCCCGGTCCACCCGCCGGAGCTTCAGGGAAGCCCATGCCGCCACCGTTCCACCCCAGCACGAGCGAGGCCGGCATGCCGTGGCCGCGGACCGGCGACGACCTGCCCGGTGGCGAGCGCAGCGGCGAGGAGTTCACCGACCTGGTATCGCTGGCGGCCTCGCTGCTGCGGGCTTCGATGGCGGCGCTGGTGGTCGGCAGTGGCGACGACGCGCGGCTGATCGCGCACCACGGTTTCGACCCTGCGATCATGCGCAACAGCACGATGCTGCGCGAAGGCACGGCCGCCGTGGCCGACGCCGCCGCGGTGCCATCCCTGCGCCGCGACCCGCTGGTCGCCGCCGGCGCGCGTTTCGCGATGGTGCTGCCGGTAGTCGGTACCGACGGTTGCGCGCTGGGCCGGCTGCTGGTGGCCGACCACCACACCCGCCCCGCCCCGCCGCCGGCCGACGACCCGTTGCTCGGCCAGCTCGGCCGGCTCGCCGCGCGCCTGCTGGAGCGCCACCAGCTGCAACGCCGCAACCGGATCGCCGCGCAGATCGTGCAGGCCGATTTCAGCGCGGTGGTCATGGTCGACCCGCGCGGCTGCGTGGGCTACGTCAACCACGCGGCCGAGCGTTTGTTCGGCGGCGGTGCGCGGGCGATGCGCGGGATGCCGGTCGACACGCTGTTCCCGGCCTACCTGCAGGCCGATCCCGAGGCCGCGAGCGCGTGGCTGCACGGCCGCGGCACCCACCCCGTCGCGCCCTTCCACCTGCGGGTGCGCCACGGTGATGCCTTGTTGACCCTGGAGGCGGCACGTTGCGCGTGGCGCCTGCAGCACGGCGAGGGCGTCGCGCTGGTACTGCGCGACATCACCGCCCAGCTGGAGCAGGAAGAACGTCTGCGGCAGGCCGCGCTGGTCGATCCGCTGACCGCCCTGCCCAACCGCAACGCGGCGCTGGCCGCCCTGTCCGGCCACATCGACGCCGGCATCGCGGTCGGCTTCGCCGTGGTCGGGCTGGACAACTTCAAGTCGATCAACGACACCCTGGGCCACGATGTCGGCGACGCGGTGCTGCGCGCCACCGCCGTGCGCCTGGAGTCGCTGCTCCCGGCCGGCGCGATGCTTGCGCGGTTCGGTGGCGACGAGTTCGCGCTGGTCTGCCCCGGCGCGGACGCCGTGCGTCTCGGCGCGCACCTGGCCGATCTTCTGCGGCAGGTCTGCCGGCTGGAGGACATCGACGGCCATCCGGTGAGCCTGGAGGCCAGCATCGGCATCGCGCTGTGCCATGGCGACGACGATTGCCCGGCCGGCGAGCTGGTCGCCCGCGCGGACCTCGCGCTGTACAAGGCCAAGGCCGCCGGCGGCCGCCGCTGCTGCCGCTTCGACGAGGGCATGCGCGAGGAGGTCAACGCGCGCCGGCTGATGGAGCTGGAGCTGCGCCGCGCATACGCAAGCGGCGAGTTCGAGGTCCACTACCAGCCGCAGATCGACCTCGGCAGTGGCCGTACGATGGGCGCCGAAGCACTGCTGCGCTGGCGCCATCCCGAACGCGGACTGCTGCTGCCGGTCGACTTCATCGACGTGCTTGCGGCCAGCCCGGTCGCCGCCGAGGTGGGTCGCTGGATCATCCGCCAGGCCTGCCAGGATGCCGCCGCGTGGCCGCGCGTCGGCGGCCAGCCGCTGGCGATCAGCATCAACCTGTTCCCGGTGCAGGTGAACAACGGCCTGCTGCCGCACGAGATCGACCAGGCCCTGGCCGCCAGCGGGCTGCCGCCGGAGCGGCTGGAGCTGGAGATCACCGAGACCATCGCGCTCAACCCCGACGACGACGGCGCGCGTGCGCTGGCCGGGCTGCGCGCGCGCGGCGTGCGGCTGTCGTTCGACGACTTCGGCACCGGTTACGCGTCGTTGTCGCTGCTGCAGCGGATGCCGGTGGACCGGGTCAAGATCGACCGCTCGTTCGTGCGCGACATGCTCGCCAACACCGGCGACGCGGCGATCGTGAAATCAATACTGCTGATCTCGACCAACATGGCATTGCAGGTGGTCGCCGAGGGTGTCGAGAGCCACGAGCAGGCGCTGCTGCTGCGCGGCCTCGGCTGCCACGGCGCGCAGGGCTTCCTGTACGCGCCGGCGTTGGACCCGCAGGCCTTCGCCGAGTGGCTGGCGGCACATACCCACGACCCCGCGGCGGCGCCGTGGACGCGGCCGGAGACCGCCGGCCATGGTTGACACCGCCCTCGCCCACCCGCGCGGCGCGGCCCGCGACGACGTCGAGCGCGACTTCGCGTTCGACGAGCGCGACTTCCGCCGCGTCTCGCGCCTGATCCACACCCGCGCCGGCATCCACCTCAGCGCGCACAAGCGCGACATGGTGTACAGCCGCCTCGCCCGCCGAGTGCGCGCGCTCGGGCTTGACCGCTTCTGTGACTACCTCGACGCGCTGGAAGAAGACGACGGCCCGGAGTGGGAGGCGTTCACCAACGCGCTGACCACCAACCTCACCTCGTTCTTCCGCGAGGCGCACCACTTCGACGAACTCGTCCGCCACCTGCGCGACGTGCCGGCCGAGCGCATCACGATCTGGTGCGCCGCCGCATCCACCGGCGAGGAGCCCTACTCGATCGCGATCGCCGCCTGCGAGGCGTTCGACACGCCGACGCCGCCGGTGCGGATCCTCGCCACCGACATCGACACCAACGTGCTGCGCACCGCCGCCGCCGGGGTCTACCCACTGGAGCGGATCGCGGCGGTGTCCGAACAGCGCCAGCGTGCGTTCTTCCAGCGCGGTGGCGGGCCGCACGCCGGCATGTGCCGGGTCAAGCCGGCGCTGGCTGCGCTGGTGACCTTCCGCCCGCTCAACCTGCTCGACGCCGACTACGGACTGCGCGGCGGCTTCCAGGCGGTGTTCTGCCGCAACGTGATGATCTACTTCGACAAGCCGACGCAGTACACGGTGCTGGCGCGGATGGCACCGCTGCTGGCGCCCGGCGGCCTGCTGTTCGCCGGCCACTCGGAAAGCTTCGCCCACGCGCAGGACATCGTCGTGCCCTGCGGTCGCACCGTCTACCGCGTCGCGCCGCGCGCCGGAGCCCGCCCGTGAACGCTGTATCCCCCGTCGCCGAGGCCCTCAACGGCCGCTACTATGACCGCACCCTGCAGACCGAGGCGATCAAGCTGTTGCCGGCCGACTACGTCGCCACCGGCGAACCGGTCGCGCTGGTGACCCTGCTCGGCTCATGCGTCGCCGCCTGCCTGTACGACCCGGCGGTGAAGGTCGGCGGCATGAACCACTTCATGCTGCCCGGCGAGGACGGCAAGAGCGTGTGCGCGCGCTACGGCGCCCACGCGATGGAACTGCTGATCAATGATCTGCTCAAGCGCGGCGCGCGGCGCAACCGGCTGCTGGCCAAGGTGTTCGGCGGCGGCAACGTGCTCAGCGGGTTCCACACCGATCCGATCGGCACCCGCAACGCGCGCTTCGTTCTGGAGTACCTGGCGGCCGAGCGCATCCCGGTGATGGCGCAGGACCTCGGCGACATCCACCCGCGCAAGGTCTGCTTCTTCGCCCAGACCGGCCGCACCCTGGTCAAGCGCCTGCCGGCGACCCGCGACGACGAGATCGCACGGGCCGAGCGCGCGTACCTGGGCAGCCTCAACCGCGCGCCGGTGGCCGGCAGCGTCGAGCTGTTCTGATCCATGGCGGCGCGAGCGGTGGCGCCCACGCCACGGCGCCCGGTGCGGGTGCTGGTCATCGACGATTCCGCGCTGGTGCGCAAGCTGATGGCCGAACTGCTGTCGGCCGACCCGCGGATCGAGGTGGTGGGCACCGCCGCGGACCCGTTCATCGCGCGGGAGAAGATCAAGCAGCTCGCGCCCGATGTGCTGACGCTCGACGTCGAGATGCCGCGGATGGACGGGCTGACCTTCCTGCGCAACCTCATGAGGCTGCGACCGATGCCGGTGGTGATGGTGTCCTCGCTGACCGAACGCGGCGCGCAGGTCACGCTGGACGCGCTGGCGCTGGGCGCGGTCGACTTCGTCGCCAAGCCGCGCATCGACGTCGCCCGTGGGCTGGCCGGACACGCGCGACTGCTGTGCGAGAAGGTCCGGCAGGCGGCCGGCGCACGGGTCTGCCGGCTGCAGCCGGAGGGCATCGCGGCACCCGTCGCGGGGCCGATCGGCTATCGCACCACCGACCGCCTGCTGGCGATCGGCGCCTCCACCGGTGGCACCGAGGCGATCCGTTCCGTGCTCGCGTCGATGCCGGCCGACGCGCCGGCAACGGTGATCGCGCAGCACATCCCCGCCCCGTTCAGCGGTCCGTTCGCGCAACGGCTGGACCGCCACAGCCGACTGACCGTGGTCGAGGCGCGCGACGGCGAACAACTGCTCGCCGGCCACGCCTACGTCGCCCCCGGCGGTCGCCACCTGCGCGTGCGCCGCGGCGGTGCGCGCTGGTACTGCGAGCTGGCCGACGACGAGCCGGTGCGCGGTCACCGCCCCAGCGTCGACGTGCTGTTCGAATCGATTGCCCGCCACGCCGGTGGCAACGCCGCCGCCGCACTGCTGACCGGCATGGGCGACGACGGTGCGCGCGGCCTGCTCGCGCTGCGCAACGCCGGCGCGGCGACCTTCGCGCAGGACCAGGCCAGCAGCGTGATCTGGGGCATGCCCGGCGCCGCGGTCGCGCTGGGTGCGGCGCAGCGCATGGTGCCGCTGGACGAGGTGGCCACCGCACTGCTCACCCCGCCGCCGCGTGAGGCCACCGCCAACCGGTAGCGACGCAGGTCGCGAATCGCGCGGCCCGTTGCTAAAGCAACCCGCGCACGCGCCGATACCGGGAGTGACCGCCCCCGAGAGAGCTCTGATGGACTCCCGCGCAATGATCCGCCTGGCCGCACCGCTGGTGCTTACCGCCGTCCTGCTGTGTGCCGAACTCCTCGGCTGGCCCGTCGCCGTGCGCCTCGGCGCGCTGGTGGCGATGACCGCCGCGTGGCTCGGGTTCGCCTGGTTCACCCTGCGCCCCGGCCAGGCCGGCGCGGCGGTCCGCGAGCAGAGCCGCCTGCTGGAGGAACTGCGCAGCTTCGTCGGTTCCGAGGTGCAGGGTTCGCGCACCGAGATCGAGCGCACCCGCGAGCTGATCCGCGAAGCCGTCGCCAAGCTCGGCAACAGCTTCGACGCGGTCAACCGCAAGTCGCGCGAGCAGGGCGAGGTGGTCGCCCGCATCATCGACCGCACCGGCAGCGACAACGGCGCCGGCGTCGATATCCAGCAGTTCGCGCTGCAGGCCAGCCAGAAGATGGAGCAGCTGGTGGAGGCGCTGGAGGCCGTCGCCGGTCAGAGCGGCACCACCGTGACCCACATCGACGCGATGGCCGAGCACCTCGACGGCATCTTCGCGCTGCTCGAAGACGTCAAGTCGATCGCCGACCAGACCAACCTGCTGGCGCTCAACGCCGCGATCGAGGCCGCGCGCGCCGGCGAGGCCGGCCGCGGCTTCGCGGTGGTCGCCGACGAGGTGCGCAACCTGTCGGAGCGCTCGACCGCGTTCAACGAGCAGATCCGCAAGCTCGCCCACAGCTCCAAGGACGCGATCGCCAAGGTGCGCGACACCGTCACCACGATGGCCTCGCGAGACCTCGACCGCTCCCGTGGCGCCCGTGCCGAAGCCGCCGCGATGCTGGAGCGGGTCGACGGCATCAACCGTGGCCTCGGCAACGGCATGCGCGAGATCGCCGATTGCGGCCGCGCGATCGACGGCTCGGTGGCCGAGGCGGTGCGCTCGCTGCAGTTCGAGGACATCGCCACCCAGGCACTCGGCGCGGCCAACCTGCACCTGGAACGCCTGAGCGCTATCAACAACGAAGCGACCGCACTGCACGACCTGCTGCACCGCGACCACCACGACGGCGAGGTCCAGGCCGCGCTGAAGAAGCTGGTGCAGCGCATCGGCCAGATGCGCAGCGACTGGGAGCGCCCGCCGCACAAGCCGGTGATGCAGCAGTCGATGGACGCCGGCAGCGTCGAGCTGTTCTGACCGCCGGCCCGGGCCGCCCGCAACACCCGATCCCCGCCCCCGTGGCGGGGATTTTGCTTTCCGGGTTTTACCGCAGGCACACTGCGGGCATGCCGCTCACCTCGTCCCTGTTGCTGATGGCCCTGGTCGCGGCGGTCGCCGCACTGGCCGGCGCCGCGGTCTGCTACGAAGTGCTGTGCCGCCGCACCGTCCGCAACAACACCGACACGGTGGGCCGGCAGCGGGTCGAGTTGCAGGCCCTGACGCGGCGCATCATCACCCTGCAGGAAGACGAGCGCAGCGCGCTGTCGCGCGAACTGCACGACGACATCGGCCAGGCCATCACCGCGATCAAGCTGTGCGCGCTGGCGCTGGACGACGAAGACGACGCGCGGCGCGGCGCGACCATCGCCGAGATCTCGGCCATTGCCGACCAGACCGTGGTCAAGCTGCGCAACCTCTCGCTGCTGCTGCGCCCGCCGCAACTCGACGCACTGGGGCTGGAAGCGGCGCTGCGCTGGCAGGCCGGCACGATGTTCCGCAGCGGCACACCGGAGCTGGCGATGTCGCTGCAACCGCTACCGCAACGGCCGGCACCGGCGGTCGAGCTGGCCTGCTTCCGCATCGCCCAGGAAGCACTGACCAACGTGCTGCGCCATGCCGGCGCGACGCGGGTGGAGCTGGTGCTCGATGCCGCGGTCGAGGAGGGCACGGTGTCGAGCAGTGGTGACGTCGACATCGCGCACCACGACGATGCGGCAATGGCGGCCGGTGGCGGTGGAGGCATGCACCGGGGCGCGGATGTCGCGACCGGCGGCGACCTGGTAGGCGTGATCGAACTGCGCGTCGAGGACGATGGCGTCGGTTTCGACCCGCGCCGCAGCCCGGGTCTCGGGCTGGTGACCATGCGCGAGCGCGCCGAGCAGCTGGGTGGCACGCTGGAAGTGCGGCGTGGCGAGGCTGGCGGCACCTGTGTCTGCGCCAGGCTGCCGATGGCCCCGCACGCGAGCCGCGAGCACTCCACCACGCACCTGTACCACTGACCGCCCGACTGGCGGCGGTCAACGCGATAACTGTTTCGCGCGATTGCGCATGGCGTTGAACGTCGGACTTCGTCCGGTCAGTGGGTCGCGACTCACGTCGCTCCTACCGATCGGTACCTCTGCGGCAACAACTACGGTCCGGCGCCGGGACTTCTACCCCGTCCGGCTGCGCCACGCGGCCAGCAGAACCGCGGTCGCGGCGGCCACGTTGAGGCTTTCAACCGCACCGGTGCCGGGGATCGACAGCCGCAGGTCGCACCGCGACGCGAGGCCGCGGTCCATGCCCTCGCCCTCGGCGCCGAGCACGTAGACCAGCCTTCGTGGCAGCGCGGCGGCGAACAGGTCGTCACCGCCGTCCACCACCGTCGCGGCGGTGGCGAAACCGGCCCCGCGCAGCGCTGCCAGCGATTCGTCGACACCGTCCAGCCGCACCATCGGCACCGCCTCGGCGCCGCCCTCGGCAACGCGCGCGGCGGCGCCCGACAGCGCCAGCGTCGACGCCTGCGGCAGCAGGATCGCACCGACGCCGAAGTGCGCGGCCGAGCGCAGGATCGCGCCGAGGTTGTGCGGGTTGCCGACGCCGTCGAGCCAGACCGCGCATTGCGGGCCGGCAGGCAGCGCCGCCAGCCAGCTGTCCAGCGGTTGCGGGGCCTCGCGCAGCACATCGGCGACCACGCCCTCGTGGTGCGAACTGGCGGCCAGCTTGCGCAGGTCGTCCTCTTCCACCACGCGGTAGCCGACGCGGTTCGCCACGCACCACTTCAGTAGCGGCTGCAGGGCCGGGATCCGCGTCTCCGCCAGGTACAGCTTGCGCAGCGCGCCGGGCCGCCGGGCGAACATCGCGCGCACCGCGTTCAGCCCGTACAGGCGCAGCTCGCGCGACGTCGCTTCGCCGGCGGCGCGGGAGGGTTCGTCGCGACGCCCGCTTCGAACGTCCTGCCCGCCGCGGTCGTCCGGCGGCGTCCGGCCGGCGCCGCGGAACCGCCCGTACGGATCAGCGGCCATCGCCACCCCGCGGCGCATCCACGCCGTCCGGCAACGGCAGGTCCGGTTCCAGCCCGACCTCGCGTCGCTCCCAGTAACCGGCATTGCGGATGCCCAGCGCGCGCGGGTCGAAGTCGTAGTCGGCGACCTTCGCCTTCTTCTGCCGCTCGTAGTCGCGCAACGCCAGCAGCGCCGGCTTCTGCAGGATCACGATCGCGACCAGGTTGAGCCATGCCATCAGGCCGACCCCGATGTCGCCCAGCGCCCACGCACCGCCGGTGGTGCGGAACACGCCGATCATCACCGCGGCGATGATCACCAGCCGCAGCAGCAGCACCAGCCACGGCCGGTGCACCTTGCGGTTGATGTAGGCGATGTTGGTCTCGGCCATGTAGTAGTAGGCCAGCACCGTGGTGAACACGAAGAACAACAGCGCCAGCGCGACGAAGCCCTCGCCCCAGCCGCTCATGTCGGGCACCGAGTCGACCGCAGCCTGGGTGAACCCGGCACCCGCGTCCATGCCCGGCAGCGCCTCCCTGAGGAAGCCGCCGGCCGGCGCGATGACGTTATACATGTCGGTGATCAGGATCATGAAGGCGGTCGCGGTGCACACCAGCAGGGTGTCGACGTATACCGCGAACGCCTGCACGTAGCCCTGCTGCGCCGGGTGCTGGACCTCGGCCGCGGCGGCGGCATGCGGGCCCGTACCCTGGCCGGCCTCGTTCGAGTAGATGCCGCGCTTGACGCCCCACTCCACCGCAAGCCCGAGCATCGCGCCGAAGCCGGCGTGCAGGCCGAACGCGCTCTCGATGATCAGCTGGAACATCGCCGGCACCCGCTCGATGTTGAGTGCCAGGATGGTCAGCGCCACCAGGATGTAGGCCAGCGCCATGAACGGCACCACGAACTGGGTGAAGCTGGCAATGCGGGTGACGCCGCCGAAGATGATCAGCGCCAGCCCCATCGCCACGCCCAGCGCGATCAGCAACGGTGGCAGGCCGAACGCGGTCTGCATACTCGAGGCCAACGTATTGACCTGCACCACCGGCAGCAGGAAGCCGCAGGCGATGATCGTGACCACCGCGAAGATCCACGCGTACCACTTCTGGCCCATCGCCTTCTCGATGTAGTACGCCGGGCCGCCGCGGTAGCGTCCCTCGTCGTCCTTCTCCTTGTAGATCTGGGCAAGGGTGGACTCGACGTACGACGTCGACGCGCCGAGGAAGGCCATCACCCACATCCAGAACACCGCGCCGGGGCCGCCGAAGGCGATCGCGGTGGCGACGCCGGCGATGTTGCCGGTGCCCACCCGCCCCGACAGCGACAGCGCCAGTGCCTGGAACGAGGACACACCGGCGTTGGAGGACTTGTTGTTGAACATCAGCCGCAGCATTTCCGGCACGCCGCGGATCTGCATGAAGCGGGTGCGGATGGAGAAGTACAAGCCGAGGCCGAGGCACAGCGCGATCAGCGCCTTGCTCCAGATGATGCCGTTGAGGGCGTTGATCAGGTCTTCCACGGGGCGGGGATCCTTCGGGCGGACAAGCTCCGCACCTTAACCGGATTCGGCGGCCGGACGCAGCCCGGCCGCCGCCGCCTCAGGCGTGGCCGCCCGCCTCGGGGGTGTCGGCCTCCAGCCGGTCCAGCTCGTTGCCGACCGCGTGCGGGGAGCGGGTGAACCGCGCCAGCAGCACGTAGAACGCCGGCACCACGAACAGCGACAGCAGGGTCGAGAACGCCACGCCGGAGATCACCACAACGCCGATGGTCGCGCGGCTGGCCGAGCCCGGGCCGCCGGCGAGCACCAGCGGCAGCGCGCCGAACGCGGTCGCGACCGAGGTCATCAGGATCGGCCGCAACCGCACCCCGGCCGACTCGACGATGGCCTGGGCGATGTCACGGCCCTCGTCGCGCAGCTGGTTGGCGAACTCGACGATCAGGATGCCGTTCTTGGCCGCCAGCCCGACCAGCATGACGATGCCGATCTGGCTGAACAGGTTGAGCGTGCCACCGGTGGCGGCGAGCCCGACCAGCGCGCCGAACACCGCCAGCGGCACCGTCAGCATGATCACGAACGGATGGATGAAGCTCTCGAACTGCGCCGCCAGCACCAGGAACACCACCAGCAGCGCCAGGGTGAAGGTCAGCAGCACCGCGCCGCCGGCCTTCTGGAACTCGCGCGACTCGCCCTTCCAGTCGATCTGGGCGTACTCCGGCAGCTCCTCGCGGGCGGTCGCCTCGAGGAACTCCAGCGCCTCGCCCATGCTGTAGCCCGGCGTCAGGCCGGCGGTGATCGTGATCGCGCGCAGGCGGTTGAAGCGGTTGAGACTGCCGGCCTCGGCCAGCTCGCTGAGGGTCACGAGGTTGGACAGCGGCACCAGCTCGCCGCTGCGCGCGCGCACCTGGATCGCGGCGAGGTCGGCCGGGTCGGCGCGGTCGGCGCGGTCGGCCTGCACGATCACGTCGTACTCCTCGCCGTCCTGCACGAAGGTGGTGACGCGGCGGCTGCCCATCATCGTCTCCAGCGCCTGGCCGATGCTCGCGACGCTGACGCCGAGGTCGGCGGCGCGCTGGCGGTCGATCTGCACGCGCATCTGCGGGCGGGTTTCCTTGTAGTCGGAGTCGACCGAGAAGAACCCGGGGTTCTCCTCCATGCGCTGCATCATGGTGTCGCGCCAGCCGGCGATCTCGCTGTACTCCGGGCCGCCGAGCACGATCTGGATCGGCTGGCCGCGACCGCCGACCAGGCCGCCACCGACGCGCGGCTGCGCGCGCACGCCGGGCAGCACCGACAGCTCGCGGCGCAGCTCCTCGGCGACCTCGGCGGTGCTGCGTTCGCGCTCGTCCCAGTCCTGCAGGAACACGATCACGTTGCCGGTGTGCATCTCCTCGCTCGCGCCCCAGCCGCCCGGCACGCGGGTGTTGTAGCGGCGGATCGCACTGTCCCCGCCGGTGTTTTGGGCGAAGATCTTCTCGACCTGCTGCATCTGGCCGACGGTGTAGTCGAAGCCCGCGCCCTCCGGCCCGGTCACCGAGACGAAGAAGTTGCCGCGGTCCTCGGCCGGCGCCAGCTCCGACGGCACGAACCTGATCAGCCCATAGCTCAGCGCGACGGCGCCCAGCATCACCAGCGCCAGCAGCCAGCGCTTGCCGACGTTGCGCCGCAGCCAGCCCTGGTAGCCGCTGGACAGGTCGTTGAGGCGCCGGTTGATCCACAGGTTGAGGCGGTTGGACTTCTCCTCGTTGTGCGGCCGCACCAGCTTGGACGACATCATCGGCGTCAGCGTCAGCGCGACGAACGCCGACAGAGCCACCGCGCCCGCCAGCGCCACCGACAGCTCGCGGAACAGCCGGCCGGTATTGCCCTCCATGAAGCCGACCGGCAGGAACACCGCGACCAGCACGGTGGTGGTCGCGATCACCGCGAACGCGACCTGCTTCGTCCCGCGCGAGGCGGCGACGAGTTTCGGCTCGCCGAGGTCGGCGCGGCGCTGGATGTTCTCCAGCACCACGATCGCGTCGTCGACCACCAGCCCGATCGCCAGCACCAGCGCCAGCAACGTCAGCAGGTTGATCGAGTAGCCGAACAGGTACAGCGGGATGAACGCGGCCACCAGGCACACCGGCACCGTCACCGCCGGGATCAGCGCCGCACGGAAGCTGCCCAGGAACGCCCAGATCACCAGCAGCACCAGCGCCATCGCCTCGCCCAGCGTCCAGTACACGCGCTTGATCGAGGCGTCGATGAACACCGTGTCGTCGTAGGCGACGAAGATGTCGGTGCCCTCCGGCAGGGTCTTCTGGATCTCCTCGGCCTGCGCGCGCGCGGCCTTCACCACGTCCAGCGCGTTGGCGGTGGAGGTCTTGACGATGCCGAGGCCGACGTTGGTCTCGCCGTTGCTCTTGTAGTACGCGCGGCGCTCGGCCGAGGCCAGCTCGACCCGGGCGATGTCGCCCACCCGCACGACGTAGCCGTCGGCGCCCTCCTTCACCGGGATCTGCGCGAACTGCGCCGGCTCCTGGTACTGGCGCGCCACGCGCAGGGTGAAGTCGCGGTCGGCCGACTCGATCCGGCCGGCCGGCAGCTCGACGTTCTCGGTGCGCAGCGCCGCCTCGACGTCGGCCGGGGTGATCCCGCGCGCGGCCATCGCCGCGCTGTCGAGCCAGATCCGCATCGCGTAGCGCTGGCGGCCGCCAAGCCGCACCTGTGCCACGCCGTCGAGGCTGGACAGGCGGTCGACGATGTAGCGCTCGGCGTAGTCGGACAGCTGCAGGGTGTCCATCGTGGTCGAGCTCATGTTGAGCCAGACCACGGTGTCCGAATCGCTGTCGGCCTTCTCGACTTCGGGCGCGTCGGCCTCGTCGGGCAGGCGGTCGGCGACGCCGCTGATGGCGTCGCGCACGTCGTTGGCTGCGGCCTCGATGTCGCGCTCGAGGGTGAACTCGAGCGTCACCGCCGCGCGGCCGTTGACGCTGCGCGACTGGATCGTCTCGATGCCCTCGATGCCCGACAGCGCGCTTTCCAGCACCTGGGTCACGCGGGTCTCGACCACCGCGGCGGAGGCGCCGGGATAGTTGACGTCGACCGACACGATCGGCGGGTCGATCGCCGGCAATTCGCGCAGGGTCAGCCGCGAGAACGCCATCACGCCCAGCACCATCAGCAGCAGGCTGACCACGGTGGCGAACACCGGGCGCCGGATCGACAGCTCGGAAATACTCATGTTCAGTCCGCCGGGGGGGTGGCGCCGCGGGCCGGCCTGGCTTCGGCTTCGGTCTCGGCGGCCTCCGGATCACCGTTTTCCGCACCGGCACCGGCACCGGCACCGGCGCCCGTCGGACGAACCTCGATCTTCGCGCCCGGCCGCAGTTTGGCGGTGCCGTCGACCACGATCCGGTCGCCGCTCTGCAGCCCCGACAGCACCTCGGCCAGCCCGCCACGGCGTGCACCGACCTCGATGTTGACGCGCTCGACGGTGTCGTCGTCCTTCACCCGGTACACGAACGAGCTGTTGCCGACCTGCACCACGGCGATCTCCGGCACCAGCAGCGCCTCGCGCTCGGGCCGGATCAGGGTGACCTGCAGCAGCATGCCCGGCCGCAACAGGCCTTCGGCGTTCGGGAAGTCGCCGCGCACGGTCACCGAGCGGGTGGCCGGATCGATCCGCGAATCGACCGTGGCTACGGTGCCGGTGAACTCGCGGCCCGGGTAGGCGGCGCTGGTGGCGGTCAGCGGCCGGCCCGCGGCGAGCTGGGCGATGGCGGTCTCGGGCACGGGGAAGTCGACGTATACGCGGGCGAGGTCGTCGAGGGTCGCAATCGCGGTGCCGGGCGTGACCAGCGAGCCCGGGCTGACCTGGCGCAGGCCGAGCACGCCGGCGAACGGCGCGCGGACCACCCGGTCGCCGAGCTGGGCGCGGATCTGCGCGACCCGGGCGTTGGCGGCGTCGCGGGTGGCACGCTGGCTGTCCAGCATCGCCCGCGCGATGAGCTGCTGCTCGGCGAGGTTGGCCTGGCGCTCGTACAGCCGCGAGGCCTCGTTGGCGGCGGCCTCGGCCTCGGCCAGGGCGGCCCGCTGCTGGCGACCGCTGAGGGTGACCAGCGGCGCCCCGGCGGTGACCACGTCGCCACTGTCGAAGTGGACCTGTTCGACCGTCTCGCTGACCTTGGCCGTGACCGTCACCGACTCGCGCGCCTGCACCGTGCCCAGCGCGCGCAGGGTGTCGTTCCACGGCTGCATCCGGACCACCTCGGTGGTCACGATCTCGGCGCCGCCACCACCGCGCCCGGGTGCCGGGTCGCTGCAGCCGGCCAGGGCCAGTGCGAGGGCGCAGGCCGCGCCGAATCGGGTCATCACTTGCATGCGGGAGGAGTCACGTCGGGGAACCGGGGAGTCTAGTCGCCGGGGGTTAACGGTGGCGTGGGCCGGAGGTTGACAGCCAACCCGGCAAACCCGATCCGGCAAAGTCTGCGCGACCGTGCCGTCGCGACCACGGACGGTTGCAGCGGTGGAACGCCGGCATTGCGCCGGCCGACACGCCACGTCCCGGCACCTGTGGCAGGCTGGAACGCCCCCCCGCACCGGATCCTCCCCATGATCCACGACAGCATCGTCGACACCATCGGCCGCACCCCGGTGGTGCGCCTGCACCGGCTCGCGCCGGCCCACGTCACCCTGTACGCCAAGGTCGAATCGTTCAACCCGGGCGGCTCGGTCAAGGACCGGCTGGCGCTGGCGATCATCCTCGACGCCGAGGCGCGTGGCCTGCTCAAGCCCGGCGACACCGTGGTCGAGGCGACCAGCGGCAACACCGGCGTGGCGCTGGCGATGGTCTGCGCCGCGCGCGGCTACAGGTTCGTCGCGGTGATGACCGAGACCTTCTCGATCGAGCGCCGCAAACTGATGCGCGCCTACGGCGCCAAGGTCATCCTGACCGCAGCCGCCGAGCGCGGCACCGGCATGGTCCGCAAGGCCGAGGAACTGGCGGCCAGGCACGGCTGGTTCCTCGCCCGGCAGTTCCAGAACCCGGCCAATCCGGCGTACCACCGCAACACCACCGGCGCCGAGATCCTGCAGGACTTCGCCGGCCGCCGGCTCGACCACTTCGTCAGCGGCTGGGGCACCGGCGGCACCCTGACCGGGGTCGGCGAGATGCTCAAGCTGGCCCGGCCCGGGGTCCGCATCACCGCCTGCGAACCCGCCGGCGCCTCGCTGCTGGCCGGCAAGGAGTGGCAGCCGCACAGGATCCAGGGCTGGACCCCGGACTTCGTCCCCGAGGTGCTCAACCGCGACGCCGCCGACGCGGTGCTGCCGGTCGACGACGTGCTGGCCCGCGACACCGCCCGCCGGCTGGCGACCGAGGAAGGCATCTTCACCGGCATCTCCGCCGGCGCCACGGTCGCGGCCGCGCTGCAGGTGGCGAAGGACGCCGACGACGGTGCGGTGATCCTGGCGATGCTGCCCGACACCGGCGAGCGCTACCTCAGCACCTTCCTGCTGGAAGGCGTGGAAGAAGGCTCCGACGACGCATGGCTGGCCGGGTTGTCGTAGCGCCGAGTGGGTAGTGAGCACGCCCCGCGGAACGTCCTCGCGTCCGTAGGAGCGACGTGGGTCGCGACCTGTACAGGGTCCCGGGCGTTCGGCGGGTCGCGACTCACGTCGCTCCTACAGGGGAACCATCGCGGGGCGCTCTGCCAAAAAAAAACGCCGGCGCGAAGCCGGCGTTTTCTGTTCCGGACGGAACCGGAGGCTTACGCCTTCCACTGCCCCAGCGCCGCCAGGCCGTTGTCCCGCGCGCGGGCGAACACGGTCTCCTGCGCCTTGCCGACGTTGCCGACCAGGTCCTGCGACCACAGCTTCAGCGCCGCCGACTGCATCGCGCGGCCGTAGGAGAAGCTCAGCGGCCACGGGTTCGGGCCCATGCGGTTCATCGCGTCCAGGTGCGCGGTCGCGTCCTCGTCGGACTGGCCGCCCGACAGGAACACGATGCCCGGCAGGGTCGCCGGCACGGTCGACTTCAGGCACTGCAGGGTCGCCGCGGCGACTTCCTCGACGCTGGCCTTCTCGCCGCTGGTGGTGCCCGGCAGGACCATCGAGGCCTTCAGGATGGTGCCTTCCAGCATCACGTTCTGCTCGTACAGCGACGCGAACAGCGAACGCAGCGTCACCTCGGTGACCTGGAAGCACTCGTCGATGTCGTGGCCGCCGTCCATGATCACTTCCGGCTCGACCATCGGCACCAGGCCCTGCTCCTGGCACAGCGCGGCGTAACGGGCCAGCGCGTGGGCATTGGCGTCGATGCAGGCGCCGGACGGGATCGTCTCGCCGATGTTGATCACCGCGCGCCACTTGGCGAAGCGGGCGCCGAGCCTGTAGTACTCCTCCAGGCGTGCGCGCAGGCCGTCCAGGCCCTCGGTCACCACCTCGCCCGGGAAGCCGGCCAGGGCGTGGGTGCCCTTGTCGACCTTGATGCCCGGGATGATGCCGTTGTCGGTCATGACCCTGGTGAACGGCACGCCGTCCCTGGTCGACTGGCGCAGGGTCTCGTCGAACAGGATCGCGCCGGAAATGTGCTCGCCCAGCTTCGGCGTGGTCAGCAGCATCTCCCGGTAGGCGCGGCGGTTCTCCTCCGTGCACTCGATGCCGACGCCATCGAAACGCTTCTTGATGGTGGCGTTGGACTCGTCGATCGCGATGATGCCCTTGCCCGGGGCGACCATCGCCAGGGCGGTTTCGGCAAGCTGTTCGATGCTCATTTCGTGGACGTCCTGCGGGAGCGGTGGGAAACCCGGGATTATAGCCTTGAAGCCGCTTCTGGTTCCCCAGAGTCACCTGGCATCCGTCGCTCCAGTTCTTCCGTAGACAACGACTCACATGGGGGCGCCGAGCCGCCTCCGATCGCGAAATCCACGGGCACCTGCTGGAACTCCGGTAGCCGCTGCAAGTTGACGGGGCTGGGTACGTGTGTCCATTCGGTGGCTGCGACGAGGCTGGCATTTTCGAATGCCTCCCGCATTGAGCGCGAACCCGGTCCGGACAGGCGGGACCGGATCACCTTGAATAGCCCCGGATGGCCATCACTGCCAACAACGAAGCCAACCACCACGCACGCGCTGTACCCGGCCGACAGCGCGGCCGCAGGGTATCGGGGAGGTTCTCGCGTCACCCCTAACCATAAAGGCACCGCATCGTCGTCGTGCAACGCCACCTTGCCGTCATGGAGCGCGACAGCTTTTTCCACCGGGATCGCATTACGCTGCGTCCACGCGTGGAGGTCGTCCACCCGGCATGCGTCGCGCAGCGGTGCGGCCTGTGCGTCGATCCCAAGCACCACTCGATCCTCCACGCCAGCACCGAAACCCACGACATGGGTGACAAAATCCGTGGTCCGCCGCCCAGGCCCGACGTGGCGATGCCGCCACCCCTTGGCGGCTTCCACGGCCGCCTCGGAGAAGCGTTTGCGCGCCGTCTCGTCCACCCTGCCGTTGAAAGCGCCCTGCAGCACCATCGGGTGCGCGGTCCGCCCGTCTTCCAGCACAGCCATGGCAAGTGCGACGCAGCCGATACCGTTGGCGTCGATGCCGGCCGGGAGCGGCGGCAATATCGGGCTTTCCAGCTCCCAGGCGACATCCGGCCCGTCGGCCCGGGCAATTCCGCAAGCGTTCGCAAGAAGCAGCAACAGCGCGGCGGCTACTGCAACTGGTCGAGTATCCATCCCTGTGCCCTGCGCACGATTGTCCCCGAGCGGACTTTACAGCTCGCCCAACCCCTCGGCCATGCCGCCGGCGCCGACCTGCAGCAGGCGCAGGACGTTGGTGGCGCCGTGCTGCTCCATGTGGTCGCCGCTGGTGACGATCACGCGCTCGCCCTCGGCCAGCTGGCCGGCGTCGAACAACTGCCGGATCGCGTTGCGGACGGCGTCGCGGGTGGCGAGGCCGCGGCTGTCGAAGTCCACCGGGGTGACGCTGCGCATCAGCGCCATCTTGCGGCGCGCACCGGCGTGGCGCGACAGGCCAAACACCGGCGCCGGCGAGCGGAAGCGCGACAGGAACCGCGCGGTGCCGCCGGACTCGGTCATCGCCACGATCGCACGCACGCCGATGTGCTCGGACAGGAACATCGCCGCCATCGCGATGGCCTGGTCGGCGCGCTGCAGGTTGCGTGGGGCGGCCTCGAAATCGGTGTCGTGGTCGAACTGGCGCTCGGCGCCAAGGCAGATCCGCGACATCGCCTCGACCGCCTTGACCGGGTAGCGGCCGGCCGCGGTCTCGGCCGACAGCATCACCGCGTCGGTGCCGTCGATCACCGCATTGGCGACGTCGAGCACCTCGGCGCGGGTCGGCATCGGGCTGTCGACCATCGACTGCAGCATCTGGGTGGCGGTGATGACCACGCGGTTGCGGGCCAGCGCCTCGCGGATGATCTTCTTCTGCAGGCCGGGCAGCTCGGCGTCGCCGATCTCCACGCCCAGGTCGCCGCGGGCGACCATCACCACGTCGCTGGCCTCGACGATCTCGGCGAGGTTCTCGATCGCCTCGGCGCGCTCGATCTTGGATACCAGGGCGGCATCGCTGCCGGCCTCGCGGGCGATCCGGCGCGCCTCGTCCATGTCGGCGGCGGTGCGGCAGAACGACACCGCGATGAAGTCGGCCCCCAGTTGCGCGGCGACCCCGATCAGTTCGCGGTCGCGCTCGGTCAGCGCGCCCAGCGACAACCCGCCGCCGAGCTTGTTGAGCCCCTTGCGGTCGGACAGCTCGCCGTCGTTGAGGACGCGGGTGACGATGCGCTCGCCTTCGACCGACTCGACCTGCAGCTGCATCATGCCGTCGTCGAGCAACAGCACGTCGCCGGGCGCGACATCACCGGGCAGGCCGAGGTAGCTGACGCCGACCTCGCTGGTCGAACCCTGCGGCGCGTTGTCACTCGCGACCAGGTCGAAGCGCTCGCCCGACTTGAGTTGCACCTTGCCGCCGGCGAAGCGCTCGATCCGGATCTTCGGGCCCGGCAGGTCGGCGAGGATGCCGACCTCCCGCCCGACCCGGCGCGCCGACGCGCGCACCGCCTCGGCCCGTGCGATCTGCGAGGCCGGATCGCCGTGCGAGAAGTTGAGCCGGACCACGTCGACCCCGGCCGCCAGCAGTGCGTCGAGCACGCCCGGCGCGTCGGTTGCGGGGCCGAGGGTGGCGAGGATGCGGGTGCGGCGCGCGGTCATGGGCGTGGCAGACTCTTGAGGTTGCCGCGAAGCTAGCACAGCCCGCACGCCCCCCGGGTTGCATACGAATGCAGGATTCCGACGCCGCCACGTCCGCTCCCCCGGTCGACGACCTGCCGGTCATCGAGACCGCGCGCCTGCGCCTGCGCGGGCACCGCCAGGACGACCTCAATGCGTACTTCCAACTGCATGCCGACCCGGCGGTGATGCGCTACTGGAGCTGGCCGGCGTGGACATCCGTCGAGCAGGCGCAGGACCGGCTGTCGCAGGTGATCGGCCAGCGCGGTGCGAACCGGGTGCTGTGCTGGGCGATCGCCGACCAGGGCGACGACCGCCTGCTCGGCAGCATCGTGCTGTTCGCGATCAACCGCGAGCAGGGGCGCGCGGAGACCGGTTACGCGTTGTCGTCCAGCCACTGGGGCCGTGGCCTCGCGCAAGAGGCGATGGCGCCGGTGCTGCGGCACGCGTTCGACGTGCTCGGGCTGCGCCGGATCGAGGCCGACATCGACCCGCGCAACGCGGGCTCATGTCGGCTGGTGGAGCGGATGGGCTTCGTCCGCGAGGGCCTGCTGCGCGAGCGCTGGTGCGTGGCCGGGGAAGTCAGTGACTCCGCCATGTATGGCCTGCTGGCGGCCGACTGGCGGGTGCGGGCGCGGTAAGCCCTCCGCCCGCGTATACGAGATCGGTCCGCGTCCGTAGGAGCGACGTGAGTCGCGACCTGTACATCGCCTCCGGCGTTCGGCGGGTCGCGACTCACGTCGCTCCTACACCGGAACCAAAGCCGACGCGGAACCCGCTCAGCCGCGCGCGGCCAGCGCCGCGACCGCCGGAAGCTCCTTGCCTTCCAGGAACTCAAGGAACGCGCCGCCGCCGGTGGAGATGTACGACACGCCGTCCTCGATACCGTACTTGTCGACCGCGGCCAGGGTGTCGCCGCCACCGGCAATCGAGAACGCGTTCGACGCCGCGATCGCGCGGGCCAGCGCCTCGGTGCCCTTGCCGAAGGCGTCGAACTCGAACACACCGACCGGGCCGTTCCACACCACCGTGCCGGCCCGCCCGATCATCGCGGCATAGCGCGCGGCGGTGTCCGGGCCGATGTCGAGGATCATGTCGTCGGCACCGACCGCGTCGACCGGCTTGACCGTCGCCGGCGCGTCGGCGGCGAACGCCGGCGCCACCACCACGTCGGTCGGCACCGGGATGTCGGCGCCGCGGGCCTTCGCGTCGGCCATGATCTTCTTCGCCGTGTCGACCAGGTCGGTCTCGACCAGCGACTTGCCGACCCCGTGCCCCATCGCCGCGATGAAGGTGTTGGCGATGCCGCCGCCGACGATCAGCTGGTCCACCTTCGACACCAGCGACGACAGCAGTTCAAGCTTGGTGCTGACCTTGGAACCGGCGACGATCGCCAACAGCGGCCGCGCCGGGTTGTCGAGCGCCTTGCCGAGCGCGTCGAGCTCCGCCATCAGCAGCGGGCCGCCGGCGGCGACCTTGGCGTGGCGGATCACGCCGTGGGTGGACGCCTGCGCCCGGTGCGCGGTGCCGAAGGCGTCCATGACGAACACGTCGCACAGCGCCGCGTAGGCCTTCGACAACGCCTCGTCGTCCTTCTTCTCGCCGACGTTCATGCGGCAGTTCTCGAGCAGCACCAGCTGGCCCGGCTCGACCGGCACGCCGCCGACCCAGTCACGCACCAGCGGCACCTCGATGCCGAGCAGTTCCGACAGCCGCGCGGCGACCGGCGCGAGCGAGTCCTCGGAGCGCCACTCGCCCTCGGTCGGGCGGCCGCGGTGCGACATCACCATCACCGCCGCGCCCTTCTCCAGCGCCAGCTTCAGCGTCGGCAGGGCCGCGGTGATGCGCTGTTCGGAGGTGATCCGGCCGTCCGCGTCGATCGGCACGTTCAGGTCCTCGCGGATCAGCACGCGCTTGCCGGTGAGGTCGAGGTCGGTCATGCGGAGGATGGTCATGGGCGCTTCCGTGGTGTGGGGGCACGCGTGGAGGTGGCGTGCGGTCAGCCCGGTATTGTCGGATGGGGGGATGGGTTGGGCAAACGTCCAAAAAGCGGCGTTCGATGGGCGGGGGCGCGGTGCCGCCGCAAGTCGCTCCCCGATACTCGCTTGGTTGCGACGGCACCGCGCCCCCGCTCCCCACGGTCCGGCGAACCGGGAGGAGATCAAAAGCGAAGAAGATCGTCCGCCCGTGGCGCTCTCGCTTTTGCCGTTGCTCTCCCCCAGGCTCCGGCGCAGCTCGGCGAGCGCCTGCCGGGTGGCTTGGACACCAAGCGAGTATCGGGGAGCGACTGTCCAGGCTACCCGGCAGGCGCCTTCCGCAACCCACCAGCCGCTTTTGCCTTTAGACACGCCCACCACAATATCTAGCGTTGACATATCCAACAAGCGCGATATGTTGTGTCACGTCGGTGCCGGCCTCGCGGTCGGCTGAAAAGGGAAGCCGGTGCGGACACCTCAGTCCAATGCCGGCGCTGCCCCGCAGCGGTAGTGGAAACGAAAGCCGTCTTGGCACTGGGTACGCCCCGGGAAGCGACGGCCGGTAGGAGGACAGCAGACTGTCCGCGTCCAGAGCCCGAAGACCTGCCGACAGCCGCGCGAAGCACACCGCGCGGTGACCGGCCACGGAGTCTTCGGGGGAAGACGGTCGGTGTCGCGCCCGGGTCTCCGCCCGGCAGGCGATGGCAGGCCTTCGGCCGCTGTCGCCGGACCGGCCGATGCCGGTTGCGTGGCACCCCGGTTCCCGACGATCCGACTCCACGCCCGCGGGGGCGTGGCCGCAGCGTGCCTCGTCGCCGACCGGCGGCGCGGCCGGTGCGTCGCGTTCCCCGTGCGTCGCCCCGCGAGGGAGGAGCGGCGGCCCGTGCGCCATGCACCGGAGTCACCCATGACCAGCCACGCCGCCGACGCCACCCCGGCCATCGACGCCATCGAACCCGAAGCCGTGCCCGCACACGCCCGGGCGGAAACGCCGGAGCCTGCCGACACCCGCAACGGCAGCTTCAACCTCACCCCGCCCGCCGGCGCGCTCGGCATGGGCGTGACCAAGCGCAACGGCGCGCACGAGCCGGTCGACCTCAACAAGATCGTCCGCGCCATCGGCCGCTGCTGCGACGGCCTGCACGCGGTCGACCCGATGCGTGTCGCCACCCGCACCATCTCCGGCCTGTACGACGGCGCGACCACGCGCGAGCTCGACGAACTGTCGATCCGCACCGCCGCGCTGCTGACCGCCGAGGAACCCGAGTACGGCCGCCTCGCCGCGCGGCTGCTGGCCGGGGTGATCGGCAAGGAGGTCGCCGCGCTCGACATCAACGCGTTCTCGCAGTCGGTCCAGCGCGGGCACGAGCTGGGGCTGGTCAACGAGCGCCTGCTCGGCTTCGTGCAGGCCAACGCGCGCAAGCTCAACGACGCGATCGACAACGACCTCGACCGCGGCTTCGACTACTTCGGCCTGCGCACGCTGTACGACCGCTACCTGCTGCGCCACCCGACCGCGCGCACCGTCATCGAGACCCCGCAGCAGTTCTTCCTGCGCGTGGCCTGCGCACTGAGCGAGGACGTCGGCGAAGCGATCGCGCTGTACCAGACGATGGCGCGGCTGGACTACATTCCGTCGTCGCCGACGCTGTTCAACGCCGGCACCACCCACGAGCAGCTGTCGTCGTGCTTCCTGCTCGACTCGCCCGAGGACTCGCTGGAAGGCATCTACCGGCGCTACATGGACGTGGCCAAGCTGTCCAAGTTCAGCGGCGGCATCGGCCTGAGCTACACCCGCGTGCGCTCGCGCGGCTCGCTGATCCGCAGCACCAACGGCCTGTCCAACGGCATCGTGCCGTGGCTGAAGACGCTCGACGCCTCGGTCGCCGCGGTCAACCAGGGCGGCAAGCGCAAGGGCGCGGCCTGCGTCTACCTGGAGCCGTGGCATGCCGACGTCGAGGAGTTTTTGGAACTGCGCGACAACACCGGCGACGAGGCGCGGCGCACCCACAACCTCAACCTCGCCAACTGGATCCCGGACGAGTTCATGCGCCGGGTCGAGGCCGACGCGCCGTGGTCGCTGTTCGACCCGCGCAAGGTGCCGGAGCTGACCGACCTGTGGGGCGAGGCGTTCGACCGTGCCTACCGCGCCGCCGAGGCCGCCGGGCTGGCCAGCCACACGGTCAAGGCGCGCGAGCTGTACGCGCGGATGATGCGCACGCTGGCCCAGACCGGCAACGGCTGGATGAACTTCAAGGACAAGAGCAACCGCGCCTGCAACCAGACCGCGCGCGAGGGCAACGTGGTGCACCTGTCCAACCTGTGCACCGAGATCATCGAGGTGACCTCCGCCGGCGAGACCGCGGTGTGCAACCTCGGCTCGATCAACCTGTCGCACCACGTCGAGTGTTTCGACGAACCGCTGCACGGCCGGACCGGACGCTTCGATTTCGGGAAGCTCGCCGAAACGGTGCGCCAGGCGGTGCGCCAGGTCGACCGAGTGATCGACCTGAACTTCTACCCGATCGACAGCGCGCGCGATGGCAACCTGCGCTGGCGGCCGGTCGGGCTCGGCGCGATGGGCCTGCAGGACGTGTTCTTCAAGCTGCGGCTGGCGTTCGACTCGGAGGAGGCCCGTGGCCTGTCGCAACGGATCGCCGAGGAAATCTACTTCCACGCGCTGGACGCCTCGTGCGAACTGGCGATGGAGCGCGGCCGGCATCCGGCGTTCACCGACACCCGCGCCGCCGCGGGCGAGCTTCAGTTCGACGCGTGGGGCGTGGAACCGGCCGAGCGCGAGCGCTGGGACGCGCTGCGTGCGCGCATCCGCGAACACGGCCTGCGCAATTCATTGCTGGTCGCGATCGCGCCGACCGCGACGATCGCCTCGATCGCCGGCTGCTACGAATGCATCGAGCCGCAGGTGTCCAACCTGTTCAAGCGCGAGACGCTGTCGGGCGACTTCATCGTGGTCAACCGCTACCTGGTCGGGGAGCTGAAGACGCTCGGCCTGTGGACGCCGGAGCTGCGCGATGCGATCAAGCTGGCCGAGGGCTCGGTACAGGGCATCGCCGCGATTCCCGAATCGCTGCGCGCGATCTACCGCACCGCGTGGGAGCTGCCGATGCGCTCGCTGATCGACATGGCCGCCGAGCGCGGCGCGTTCATCGACCAGAGCCAGTCGCTGAACCTGTTCATCGAGAGCCCGAACATCGGCCAGCTGTCGTCGATGTACATGCACGCGTGGAAGCGCGGGTTGAAGACGACCTACTACCTGCGCTCGCGCCCCGCGACGCGGATCGCCAAGTCGACGGTGAGCGCGGGGGCGGTGCAGGCGCCGGTATCGGAACGCGATGCGGTGGCGTGCTCGCTGGAGAACCCGGAGAGCTGCGAGGCCTGCCAGTAGCCATATGCCGCCAGCCAACGGCGCGGATCCTGATGTCGCTTCGTTGTAGGAGCGACGTAAGTCGCGACCCGCCGACCTTCCAGTTCTCTGCGCGTTCGCCACTTACGTCGCTCCTACATATGGAGCCATCGCGATCGCACCCGACCAAGGACACCCACCATGCACACCCACCTGCTCGACCCCGGCTTCGACCTCACCCTGAGGCCGATGCGCTACCCGAAGTTCTACGACATGTACCGCGACGCGATCCGCAACACCTGGACCGTCGAGGAGGTCGACTTCTCGCTCGACGTCAACGACCTCAAGCACAAGCTCGGACGGGCCGAGCGCCACCTAGTCGAGCGCCTCGTCGCGTTCTTCGCCACCGGCGACTCGATCGTCGCCAACAACCTCGTGCTCAACCTGTACCAGCACATCAACGCCCCCGAGGCGCGCATGTACCTGTCGCGGCAGTTGTACGAGGAGGCGCTGCACGTGCAGTTCTACCTGACCCTGCTCGACACCTACCTGCCCGATCCGGTCGCGCGGGCCAAGGCGTTCGCCGCGGTCGAGAACATCCCGTCGATCCGCGCCAAGGCGGAGTTCTGCTTCCGCTGGATCGATTCGGTGCAGGAACTCAAGCGCATCGAGACGCGCGAGCAACGGCGGCAGTTCCTGCTCAACCTGGTCTGCTTCGCGGCGTGCATCGAGGGCCTGTTCTTCTTCGCCGCGTTCGCCTACGTCTACTACCTGCGCTCGCGCGGCCTGCTGCACGGGCTGGCGGCCGGCACCAACTGGGTGTTCCGCGACGAGAGTGGGCACATGGCGTTCGCGTTCGAGGTCATCTCGACGATACGCAAGGAGGAGCCGGGGCTGTTCGACGCCGCGTTCGAGGACGACGTGGTGCTGATGCTCAACGAGGCGGTCGACTGCGAGATGCGCTTCGCCGAGGACGTGCTGTCCGGCGGCGTCGCCGGGCTGTCCTTGAAGGACATGCGGCAGTATCTGGAGTACTGCGCGGACCAGCGACTCGGCCAGCTCGGCCTGCCGAAACATTTCGGCGCGAGCAATCCGTTCGGCTTCATGGACCTGCAGGACGTGCAGGAGGTGACCAACTTCTTCGAGCGCCGGGTGTCGGCGTACCAGGTCGGCGTGCAGGGCGAGGTGGCGTTTGATGCCGCGTTCTGAAAGCGCCCCCCTGCCCCTTCGCAGCGCCGCTGAGACGCGCACGGTCGAGATCGTGTTTCCCGACCACAGCAACCACCTGGGCACGCTGTTCGGCGGCCAGGCGCTGGCGTGGATGGACAAGGCGGCGTTCATCGCCGCCAGCCGGCACGCGCGCTGCACGGTGGTGACCGCGCGCTCGGAACGGATCGACTTCCGCGCCGCGGTATCCACCGGTGCGCTGGTGGAGCTGGTCGCGCGCGTGGTCTCGACCGGGCGCACCTCGATGGAGGTCGAGGTGGAAATGCACTGCGAGGACCTGCACTCCGGCCACGCGCACCTCGCCACGCGCGGCCGCTTTACGATGGTGGCGCTGGACGATGCCGGTCGCCCCGCGCCGGTGCCCGCGCTGCCGGGCTGAGACAGCGCCGCGGCAGCGTCCGGGATCGCCCAGGCCGGGGTGGCGTGCTGCCGCCGGAACGAAGAAGCCCCGCACGTGGCGGGGCTTCCTCGGGTTCGGGAGCGGCAGCGGCCTACTTCGCCGCGACCACCTTGGCCATCTCCAGGCACTTGTTGGAGTAGCCCCATTCGTTGTCATACCAGCTGACCAGCTTGACGAAGTTGTCGTCCAGCGCGATGCCGGCCTCGGCGTCGAACACCGAGGTGCGGGTCTCGCCACGGAAGTCGGTGGCGACCACCTTGTCCTCGGTGTAGCCCAGCACGCCCTTCAGCGCGCCCTCGGACTGCGCCTTCATCTCCGCGCAGATCTCGGCGTAGGTCGCCGGCTTCTCCAGCTCCACCGTCAGGTCGACCACCGACACGTCGCTGGTGGGCACGCGGAAGCTCATGCCGGTCAGCTTGCCGTTGAGGTCCGGCAGCACCTTGCCGACCGCCTTGGCCGCGCCGGTGCTGGACGGGATGATGTTCTCGAGGATGCCGCGGCCGCCGCGCCAGTCCTTGTTGGACGGGCCGTCGACGGTCTTCTGGGTCGCGGTGGCGGCGTGCACGGTGGTCATCAGGCCGCGCTTGATGCCCCACTTGTCGTTGAGCACCTTGGCCACCGGTGCCAGGCAGTTGGTGGTGCACGAAGCGTTGGAGATGATCGCCTCGCCGTTGTACTTCCCGTCATTGACGCCGTAGACGAACATCGGCGTGTCGTCCTTCGACGGTGCCGACAGGATCACCTTCTTCGCGCCCGCGTCGATGTGCTTCTGCGCGCTGGCCTTGTCCAGGAACAGGCCGGTCGACTCGATCACCACGTCGGCGCCGACATCGCCCCACTTCAGGTTGGCCGGGTCGCGCTCCTGGGTCAGGCGGATCTTCCTGCCGTTGACGATGAGGTCGTTGCCCTCGACCGACACGTCGGCGTCGAAACGGCCGTGAACGGAGTCGTACTTCAGCATGTAGGCCAGGTACTCCGGCTCGAGCAGGTCGTTGATGCCGACGATCTCGATGTCGTTGCCGAAGTTCTGCACGGCCGAACGGAACACGTTGCGTCCGATGCGGCCGAAGCCATTGATGCCAACCTTGATCGCCATTACGGAAAGCTCCTGAGCGGGCGGTAGTGGGGGGGGGGGAGTGAAACCCCGTAATTCTAGCCCATCTGCCGCCCCGCGGCCCGCGACGCGAGCTGGCGCAACCCTCCCTTGCCGCCAACGGCCGCCTCACCGGCGCAGCGCGGCGCGGCTATCCTTCCGGACCCAACCCGTGCCGGGACCCGAAGATGGCCATCACCCGCCCGCTACGCCGCCTGCGCATGCTCACCGCCGCTTCTGTCCTCGCCGGCCTGCTGCTGGCGCCCGCGCTCGCGTCCGCGTGGGGGCCGCAGGGCCACCGGCTGGTAGCTGCGCTGGCCTGGGACGAACTGGACCCGCGGGCCCGCGCGCGGGTCGAGCAATTGCTTGCCGGTGAGTCCGATCCGACCCTGCCCGGCATCGCCAACTGGGCCGACGACCTGCGCGGCAACGACCCCGACATCGGCCGCCGCAGTGCGCGCTGGCATTACGTCAACATCGCCGGCCAGGGCTGCCGTTACGACGCCGCCAGTGCCTGCGCCGGTGGCGACTGCGTGGTGGAGGCGATCCGCGCGCAGGCGGCGGTCCTCGGCGACCCGGCCCGGCCGCTCGAAGAACGCCGGCAGGCGCTGAAGTTCGTGGTCCATTTCGTCGGCGACGTGCACCAGCCGATGCACGCCGGTTACGGCCACGACAAGGGCGGCAACGATGTCCAGCTGCGGATGCCCGATGGTCGCGGCGGCAACCTGCACCGGCTGTGGGACAGCGGCCTGCTCAACACCGCGGAACTCGACGATGCGGCCTACCTGGCCCGGTTGCGCGCGTTGCCGCTGGCGGTGCCGGCCGGCACCGGTCCGGCCGACTGGGCCGAGGCCTCCTGCGAGGTGGTGGTGCGACCGGGCGTGTACGTGGCCAGCGGCGCGGCGGTCGACGACGACTACGTGCAGGCCTGGCTTCCGGTGGCCGAAGCCCAGTTGCGGCGCGGCGGCTCGCAGCTGGCGGGGTTGCTCAACCGCGTACTGGGCGGTTGAGCCTTCACGGCCGAATCCTGCATCACGGGTGCGTTCAGTCAGGCGCCGGTCTCGCCGGTTTGACCGTCTGACCGGAACTCGATCGGCACCCGCACCCGGCCAGGAACCTTTTTGCCGTCCTCGACCGCGGGCGAGAACCGCCATTGCATCGCGGCGTCGATCGCGGCCTGGTCGAACACGCCGGCCGGCTCGGATTTCTCGACCTCGACATCCAGCGGACGGCCTTCGGCGTCGATCTCCACGACCAGTACCACGGCGCCCTCGATGCCCTGCTCGATCGCGGCCGCCGGGTAGCGCGGTGGCGGGGTGCGGTTGGCCGGGAGCGCACCGGGCGGCGGCGGAGGCGCGGCCGGGGGAGCGGGCGGCGCCGGCGGTACCGGCACCCCGGCATCGAGCGGTGCGGGCGGG
>NZ_AVPT01000021.1 GCF_000768335.1 Lysobacter arseniciresistens ZS79 | reverse complement strand
GCGCAGGCCGTGGCCGTCGGTGGTGCGGGCGCGGAACGGCGTGGCCGCCGGCAGCGCGGTGAAGCTGTTCTGGTAGAAGTCGACTTCTGCCGCGTCGGCGGCGACGGAAGCCGCGGCCTCGTGGCCGAGCGCCGCCGGCAACGCCAGCGACGGCAGCCCGGCGCGGCCCAGTTGCTGTTCGACCTGCGCCAGCACGTCGGCACCGAGGTTGTTGCGGGCGCGGTGGCGCAGCTGCAGGCAGGCGAAGCGGTTGCCCGACGCGCCGTCGGCATCGACGCCCGGATGCCGGGTCAGCGCGAAGCAGCCGCCGGCACCCAGCCGCCGCCAGCTGCCACCGCCTTCGATGGACGCGCGGCTTACCTGCAGCGCTTCCAGCTGCCGCTCCAGGTGGCGCTCGCCGGTGGCGCGGTCCGGCCACGCGTAGGGGCCGGCGATGTCGCTGTCCTCGGCGACTACCGCACCGTGGGCGTCGCCGTCGAGTTCTGCATCTCGGGTGTCGAGCCGGCGGTAGTCCCAGCTGGCACGCTTCAGCCGCCCGGTCTGCCAGCGGTGCGCGGCCGACCAGTGCCGGATGCCGTCGTCGCGCTCGGTCACGTCGCTGCGGTGGAAGCGCACCGCGCCAAGGTCGGCGAAGGCGTCGTTGTGGTCGGCGATCACCACCGTGTGGGCGCCGAGGCTGTCATCGCCTGGCGCGCCTTCGTGCTCGACCCAGTAGAACAGGCCTTCGTCGGCCAGCAGGCGCTCGATGAAGGCGAGGTCGCTCTCCTCGTACTGGGTGACCAGGCTGCGCTTGCGGTACACCGCGCGGTCGGCGAGCTCCCAGCGCCAGGCTGGCACCATGCGCCCGGTCGCGGCGTAGTCGGCGAACACCGACTCGACGATCTCGACCACCGTCATGTCCTGGAACACGTAGCTGTCCACGCGCCGGCGCAGCAGCGCCAGCCACGGTTCGACCACCAGCCGGTAGCGCGCCAGCCCGCCATTGCTGCCGATGCGCTCGAACGCGGTGACGTGGCCGTGGAACGGGCGCAGCTCGCTGAAGCTGGCGGCGGTCTGCAGCTCCAGCAGCACCGGCTGGCCGAGCAGTTCGGACAGGTCGAGGTGGGCGTCGACCGACAGCGCGGTCAGCTCGAACCGGAACCCGGCCGTGCCATCGGGGGCTGGGGCCAGCGCCTCGACACCGTCGAGGCTCTCGGCCACCAGCACCTCGGGGCCGAGCGGCGTGTGCAGCCGCAGCAGCCGGTCGTGCTGCTTCGGCCCGGCGCCGAGCGCCGCGAAGATCGTTGCGAGGACATCCATGGCTGTTCGCTCCCTGCGATTCGCCGGGCGGCCGTGAGGGCCGCCCCGCATCCATGCGGAACCAGTCTGCGCGAATGATACCCGGCTACGCGACCTTGTACTTGAAGTCGCCCTTCTTGCCGGCGCTCACCTTGATCTTCGCGACCCGCTCGCCCTCGGCCATCTTCGCCAGCACCGATTCGGCGATCTCCGGCAGCAGGGTGCCGTTGAGGATGTGGTCGACGTTGCGGGCGCCCGAATCGACCTCGGTGCAACGCTGCAGCACCGCCTCGACGAGGCTGTCGTCCCACTCGAACACGGCCTTGTGGTTGGCCTCGACGCGGTCGCGGATGCGACCCAGCTTGAGCGCGATGATCAGCGCCAGCACGTCGTCGCTGATCGGGTAGTACGGCACCACCTTCATGCGGCCGAGGAAGGCCGGCTTGAAGGTCTTCATCAGCACCGGGCGCAGCGCCTCGGCCAGCGCGTCGGCGGCGGGGATCTCCGCGGCCGGCTTGTTGAGGCAGGCCTGCATGATCTGCGAGCTGCCGATGTTGCTGGTCAGGATGATCAGCGTGTTGCGGAAGTCGATCTCGCGGCCTTCGGCGTCGTCCATCTGGCCCTTGTCGAAGACCTGGAAGAACATCTCCAGCACGTCCGGATGGGCCTTCTCGACCTCGTCCAGCAGCACCACCGAGTACGGGTTGCGGCGCACCGCCTCGGTCAGCACCCCGCCCTCGCCGTAGCCGACGTAGCCGGGCGGGCTGCCCTTGAGGCCGGAGACGCTGTGCGCCTCCTGGTATTCGCTCATGTTGATGGTGACCAGCTTGCGCTCGCCGCCGTAGAGGATGTCGGCCAGTGCCAGCGCGGTCTCGGTCTTGCCGACGCCGGAGGGGCCGACGAACATGAAGACGCCGCGCGGCTTGTTCGGGTCCTCGAGCTTGGCCGAGGCGGTACGCACGCGCTGGGCGATGGCCTCCAGCGCGTGGTCCTGGCCGATCACGCGTTCGGCCAGCAACGGCGCGAGGTTGCGCACGGTGCGGATCTCGTCCTTGACCATTCGGCCCAGCGGCACGCCGGTCCAGGCGCTGACGATCTCGGCGACGATGCCGCCGTCGACCTGCAGCGGCACCATCGGCGCTTCGCCCTGCAAGGCGCGCAGCTCGGCCCGCAGCAGGTCGAGTTCGGCGAGCCTGGGGCTGAGCGCGCTGGCGGCCTTCTTCGACTTCGCGGTCTTCGGCCTGGTGGCAACCGCGGTGCCGCCGGCGTCGCCTGCGTCGGTGCGAGGCTGCTCCGGCGCCGCAGCGCCAGCGGCGTCATCGCCTGCTTCCAGTTCCGCGCGCAATGCCTGGATCCTGCCGGCGATGTCGCTCTCGGCCTTCAGCCGCTTTTCGCTGTCGGCCAGCACCGCCTGCGCCTGTGACTGCTGCGCCAGCAGTTCGGCCAGCCGCTCATCGTGGCTGGCACCGCCGGCGGTCTCGCGGCGCAACGCGGCGATCTCGGCGGCGAGCCGGTCGAGGTGCTTGCGGGTGTCCTCGATGATCGCCGGGGTCGCGCTCTGGCCCAGCGCGACCCTGGCGCAGGCGGTGTCGAGCACGCTGACCGCCTTGTCCGGCAGCTGGCGGCCGCTGATGTAGCGGTGCGACAGGCGTACCGCCTCGGTGATCGCCTCGTCCATCACGCGGATGCCGAAGTGCTTCTCCATCAGCGGCACCATGCCGCGCAGCATCGCCGCGCACAGCACTTCGGACGGCTCCTCGACCTTGACCACCTGGAAGCGGCGGGCCAGCGCGGCGTCCTTCTCGAAGTACTTCTTGTACTCGCTCCAGGTGGTGGCCGCGATGGTGCGCAGTTCGCCGCGGGCGAGCGCCGGCTTGAGCAGGTTGGCGGCATCGTTCTGGCCGGCCTGGCCGCCGGCGCCGATCATGGTGTGGGCCTCGTCGATGAACAGCACGATCGGGTGCGGGCTCTTCCTGACCTCGTCGATCACGCCCTTGAGGCGGTTCTCGAACTCGCCCTTCACGCTGGCGCCGGCCTGCAGCAGGCCGAGATCGAGCACGTGCAGCTCGACCGCCTTGAGCACGTCGGGCACGTCGCCCTCGGCAATGCGCGCGGCCAGGCCCTCGACCACCGCGGTCTTGCCGACGCCGGCCTCGCCGGTGAGGATCGGGTTGTTCTGCCGGCGCCGCAGCAGGATGTCGATCATCTGCCGGATCTCGGCGTCACGGCCGACCACCGGGTCGACGTGGCCGTCGCGGGCGCGCGCGGTCAGGTTGGTCGTGTACTGGTCCAGCGCCGGGGTCTTCGACAGGCCGGGCTCGGGCGGCGTTTCGGTCTCGCCTTCAACCCCGGCGCCGGCATCGGCGAAGCGCACGTCGCCGGCCTCGCTGGAGCCCTCGGTCAGCTTGGCGAAATTGTGCTTGAGCTCGTCGCGCTTGATCTTCGCGAACTGGGCCGAGCCGCGGTACGCCAGCTGCGCCAGCCCCGGTTCGGTCAGCAGCGCCAGCAGCAGGTGGCCGCTGCGGATGCGGGTGGTCTGCGAGTCCAGCGAGGCGATCAGCCAGGCATGCTCGAACAACGTCGGCAGGTGCGGGCTGAACACCGGCGTGCGCGCGTTGCCCTGCTTGAAGCGCGCCAGCTCGTTGCCGATGTCGCGCCGCAACCCGTCCAGGCCGATTCCGCTTCGCTGGGCGATCAGGGCGACGTCGCCGCGCGGGTGTTCGAGCAGCGCCAGGAACAGGTGCTCCAGGTCGACCTCGTAGTGGCCGTGCGACAGGCACAGGTTGGCGGCGCGTTCGGCCGACTGGCGGCAGGTGTCGTTGAGTTTGCCGATCAGGGTCTTGAGGTTGATGCTCATGCGATGCGCTCCATGCGTGTTGCTCCGGAAGGTGTGTGGGCGGCCGGGTCGGCGGCCGTCATTGCAGGGTGTGGATGCCGTAGCGGGTGTCCGAACGCGGACTCGCGGGCGGGCTCGAGCACAGGTAGCTGTCGAACCCGAGCCGCACGCCGGCCGCGCCGAGCGACGCACCGCGCAGGTGCCCGGGCTTGAGGCTCAGCCGCACTTCGTACTCGAGGCTGGCGCCGGTCAGCAGGGTCAGCCACCGCGCCAGCGCCTTCGCCGCGCTGCCGCCGGGCAGCAGCTGGTCGAAACGGGTGCGGTCGAGCGGGCCGAACCACAGCCGCATGCGCAGGTCGCGCTGCCAGACGCGCTCGCCGGCCAGCGCGGTGCTGCCGAGCGCGGCGTTGCCGACACCGAGGCGGGTACGCTGGGCCTCGGGCACCGGATACCAGGCGCCAACGAAGGATTCGACCCTCAGCGGCACGGCGAAGTAGTCCGACAGGATCCGCTGCAGCATCACCGCCGACACCGGCCGTTGCCGGATCACCCCGGCGTAGTGCGCCACCGCCTGGTCGAACACCGCGCCCTCGCCCTCGTGCAGCCGGTTGCGCAGGCCCGGCAGGCCGAGGCCCGCCAGTGACGTCACCAGCGGCAGGAAGCGCTCGTTGCTGTCGAGTTCGTACTGGAACGCCAGCCGGTGCTTCTTCCACGCCGCGTAGTGCAGCGCCACCGCGCGGTTGCTGAACATGTCCAGGAACGCCCGGGCGGCGCGGTCGCGCTGGTACAGCTCGCGGCTGGCGAGGCTCTCGGTGTAGTGCAGCGGCAGCACGCCGTGGCTGCCGAGCAGGCCGATGAAGGACGGGGTCAGGTGGACCTCGCCGAGGTCCTCCATGGTCACCGCGTGCTCGACGGCGGCGTCGCGGTCGAGCTCGGTGCCGTCGCTGGAGAACGCCTGCGCCGACTCGATCTCGCCGGCCGGGAACCCCATCGACATCGAGTTGCGGAAGCGCAGCCGGCCCGGCAGCACCTCGTCGGGCCTGACGCCCTGCCGCGCGAACAGCCGCTCGAGGATCCGCAGCGCCTGGAAAAACTCGAAGCGCTGCGGCCGGGCGAGCAGCTGCTGCGCTACACCAGGATCGATTCGCCGCTGCGCGGTTCGCATCGGAGCAGTTCCTCGCCGCTGGTGGCCGAGACCAGGGTCAATCGGGTGAAGCTGTTGGCGTGCACGTACAGGCCGAAGAAGTGGTCGAGCACGCGCGCGAACGCGGCGATGCCGTGGCCGACGAACGCCGCCTCGTCGATGCCGAGCCGGATATCGACCCCGCGCACGACGCTGGCGAAGTGCTTGCCCGGCAGCCACGCGCTGGTCGAGCGGTGTTCGATCGAGACGATGCCCTCGATCTGCCGGCCCGACACGCTGGTGCGGGCGATGTCGTACAGCCGCAGCATCTCCTTCAGCGCCGGCAGGCCATCCTGGCTCAGCGACAGCTGGTTCAGCGCGAGGTGCGAGATCAGCCGCCACTGCACGCCGCGGCCGCGCTCGAAGCGCATCGGCTGGCTCGGCTTGCGCAGCAGCGCGATCGAACGCGCCGGGCCGCCGCCCTCCATCGTCAGGTCGCCACCCTGCACGCCGTAGGCGAGGTGCGCCGGCAGGTCGCGGTTGCTACAGGTCAGTTCGAGGCTGACCACGTCGGTCTGCGGCTGCACCGGGTTGAAGTCGAGGTCGACGAACGACAGCTCGGTCTCGAAGCCGGGGCTGCTGCGCGCGACGCGCTCGTCGCGCCGCGCCAGCCAGTAGTGGCCGGTGCCGTCCGGGGTCTCGCCGTGGTGGAGCGAGTAGAACGGCCGGAACTCGGTGACCTTCTCGCCCTGCGGGGTCTGCCGCACGCGCTTGACCGAGTCGATCGAGAACACGTCGTAGGCGAACGCGCGGCGGGCGTCGGCGACCACCGGGTAGCTGGTGCTGCGGTGGTTGATCCGGATCGGCTCGCCGTGCTGGGCGAACAGGTTGACCACCGGCGTGCAGCCCAGCTGCACGTGGTCGCGCTGCAGCCCTTCGAGGATGCGCGCGGCGGGGTGGCCGGGCGGTTGCGCCGCCATCACCAGGTGCACGGTGAAGCTGCCGCCGGGGTGGTGCTTCATCGACCGCAGGTCGAGGTCGAAGAAGCCGAACTTCTCGGGGAACGCGAACAGCTCGGTCAACAGCCGGTAGGCCGGCTGCGAGCGCTCGGGGAAGTCGATCAGCGCCTCGTCGTCGGCGAAGCCGACCTGCCGCAGCGGGTTGCCCGGCAGTGCGACCCAGCGGCCGCCGTCGGCCGGTTCCAGGTAGGCCGCGCGCACCCCGAACGCCAGCGCGTCGCGCATGGCCGCGCAGAAGGACGGCTCGCCGTCGATGAACAGGCGCAGCGTGTCGAGGCCGAGCGCATCGACGTTCGCGGTCTCGCCGACCAGCTCGAACGACAGTGAGATCTGCCCGCCGGCGCCCGCCGGCAGCGCGGTCGCCATCGGTGCATCGGCGATGCCGCGGTAGCGGGCGGCGCGTACCCGCACCGGCGCAAGGGTAACGTCGTAGGCGCTGCGGAAGCGGCAGGTCACGCCGCGCACGCTGCGCGAATGCAGCAGCGCGTCGCGCTCGATGGTCACCGGCGCGGTCAGCTGGGCCAGCGCCGGGCCCATATCGAAACGGGCGATGGAACACGACGGGAACGGCCGCAGGTAGTGCGGGTACAGCACCTCCAGCAGCGATTCGGTGAATTCCGGGTAGTCGTCCTCGATCTTCTTGCTGACCCGCGCGCTGAGCAGCGCGAACGATTCGATCAGCCGCTCGACATGCGGGTCCTGGCTGCCGTCGCCGGACAGCAGCAGGCGCCCGGCGATCTTCGGGTAGCGCTCGGAGAACTCGCGGCCGTAGCGACGCAGGAAGGCGAGCTCGCGCTCGTAGTAGGGCAGCAGGTCTTCCATTTCAGGCGATCACGTCCACGCGCCGCTCACGCCGCCACGGCGCGGCGCAGCCGGCTGACCGAGTACTGCAGCGTGCTCGGCTGCAGCATCGCGTCGAAGCTGACCGGTTCGCGCGCCGGCTGCACGTCGAGCAGGGCGTGGATCGAAAAATGCAGGCCACCGACGCCGCGACCGTTACCTTCCAGGGTGACCCGGACGTTGTGCAGGCGCGGTTCGTGGCGGGCGATCGACTGCTCCAGCAACCGGCAGATCTCGGCGCGGTCATGGCCGTTGGCCAGGCTGCGGGTGGAGAAGTCGCGCAACCCGTAGGTCATCAGCGACTTCTGGCAGTTGGGGTATTCCTTCAGCATCGCCTCGTCGAAGGCGGCCCGGCTGTTGAGCAGGCCTTCGAGGTCGCGGGCGACCGATTCCTTGTACTGGTCGAGTGATATCGACTTGAAGATGCGGCTCGGCGCGGTTGCGCGCGGCTCGTCATCGAACAGCTTCTCCAGCAGGCTGGGCTCGAATCCTTTCATGTCCTGTCCGCCGTGATCACCGCAGCCATCCGGCGGCTGCAGTGCGGTGGCGACCGGAGCCGCCACCGCATCAACACATCAAGAGACCGTGTAGGTCGGCTTGTTGTTGGTGTTGCTCCACTGGGCAACGGTCTTGCCACCGGTACCGCCACCCTGCTTCTGCTGGGTGTACGACCACTTGATGGCGCCGAAGCTCAGCGCGACCTGCTCCGACGGCATGCCGTCGTGGCCGAGCGCGGTCGAGACGCGGTGGACCAGCACGTTCAGCAGTTCGATCGTGTAGTAGTTGATCGCCTTGCCGTCCTTGTCGGCGCGCATGAACTCGATGCGGGCCTTCGGGAAGGTGGTGCCGTTGGCGCAGGCCTGGAACAGAGCGGTCGACGACAGGTCGATGCGCTTGTTGATCTCGATCGGGGTCATTTCAACGCGGGCGGCGGTGGTGCCACCGGCGCTGGACGCCGTCGCCGAACGCGGCTGCAGGACGTCCTGGTTGAACGACTCGATCTCGATCCAGTCCTTGTGCTCGGCGTCCTTGGACTCGCCCTTGATGGTGTCGATGGTGAGGAATGCGTGTTGCATGATCTGGTTTCCTTTGTTCCGTTCTTCCGTGAGAGTGGTGCCGGTTCCGCCGTCGGTCGACGACGTCCCGGCGCGGTTTACAGCCATTGCGAACTGCCAACCACACCAGACTCTGTGGCCTGTTTGCTACCGCGTACCGCAAGACGCCGCTACTTGTTGCCTCCCGGCAGCTCGGCCACCAGTCGCAGCGATACCGACAGCTCGTCGAGCTGGAAGTGCGGGCGCAGGAACGACACGGCGCGGTACACGCCGGGCTTGCCGGGGACTTCCGACACCTGCACCGAAGCCTCTCGCAGCGGAAATTGCGCCTTCGCTTCCTGCGTCGCGTTGTCGTCCAACAACACGTACTGGGCAATCCACCGGTTGAGGAAATCCTCGACGTTCCCTGCCGAGGCAAAACTGCCGATCTTCTCGCGCATCATCGCCTTGAGGTAATGGGCGACGCGGGAGACCGCGAAGATGTACTGCAGCTGGGCCGACAGCGACGCGTTGGCGTTGGCCGCGTCGGTGTTGTACTTCTTCGGCTTCTGCGCCGACTGCGCGCCGAAGAAGGCGGCGTAGTCGGTGTTCTTGCAGTGGACCAGCGGGATGAAGCCCAGGTCCGACAGCTCCTTCTCACGGCGGTCGGTGATCGCGACCTCGGTCGGGCACTTGAGCGCGACCTCGCCGTCGTCGGTGCGGAAGGTATGGGTCGGCAGTTCCTCGACCAGGCCGCCGCCCTCGACGCCGCGGATCGCCGCGCACCAGCCGAAGTCCTCGAACGCCCTGGTCAGGCGCGCACCGAACGCGTACGCGGTGTTGCACCACAGGTAGCTGGAGTGGTCGTCGCCGGCCACGTCCTCGACGTAGTTGAAACCCTCGACGGTGGTGCCGTCCTTCGGGTTGTACGGCAGCCGGCCGAGGAAGCGCGGCAGGGTCAGGCCGACGTAGCGGCTGTCCTCGGAGTCGCGGAACGACTTCCACTTGGCGTACTCGACGGTGTCGAACACCTTGGCCAGGTCGCGCGGCTTGCCCATCTCGGTGAAGCTCTCGAGGCCGAACATGTCCTCGCTGGCGGCCGAGATGAACGGCGCGTGCGCGGCGGCGGCGACGTGCGACATCTGCTCGATGAAGTACATGTCCTCCGGCTGCCGGCCGATCTCGTAGTCGCCCAGCAGGGCGCCGAACGGCGAGCCGCCGAAGGTGCCGAACTCTTCCTCGTAGACCTTCTTGAACAGCGCGCTCTGGTCGAAGTCGATCGCCGACTTGAAGTCCTTGACCACGTCCTTCTTGGGCGCGTTGAGGACCTTGATCTTGAGCTGGGCGCCGGTCGAGGTCTGGCCGCACAGGTAGTGCAGGCCGCGCCAGGTGCTTTCCAGCTGCTGGAACTGCGGCGCGTGCATCACCGCGGTGAGCTGCTCGGAGATCATCCGGTCGAGCTCGGCGACGCGCGCGTCGAGCGTCAGGTTGAGGTTCTCCGACACCACCACGGTGCCCTTGAGCACCTCGCGGGCGAGCTCGGAGATGATGTCGCGGGCGCGCTGGTGCTCGGCGTCGGACTTGGCGACCTTGCTCTTTTCGACGATCTGGTCGAGCAGGCCGAGCTCGGCCGCGCCGGCACCCGCCTGCATTGCACTTGCCTGTGCGTTCATGGCTTTACTCCTGGTCGGCCGGTTCGGCCTGGCCGAGCTGCTTGAGCTGCTCGGTGTTGGCGAGCACGTCGTTGAGCAGGTCCTCGAGCTTCTCGTTGCCCGCGACCTTGTTGCGCAGGTCGGCCAGCTTGGAGCGCGCCTCGAGCAGCTTGCGCAGCGGCTCGACCTGCTGCACCACGGATTCCGGACGGAAGTCGTCGATCGAGTTGAACTTCAGCTCGACCGCGATCTCGCTGCCGTCTCCGGCCAGCGTGTTGGGCGCGCGGAACTGCGCGCGCGGCGCCATGCCCTCCATCACCTCGTCGAAATTGTCGAGGTCGACGTTGACGAACTTGCGGTCCTTCAGGCGCGCCAGCGGCTGCTCCGGCTGGCCGCTGAAGTCGCCGAGCACGCCGACCACGAACGGAATCTCCTTCTGCTCGATGGCGTCGCCCTTCTCGACGTCGTAGGTCAGCTGGACACGCGGCGGACGCACCTTCTCGAGGCGCTTCTGGATGCTTTCCTTCTTGGACATTTCATCGTCTCCCTGACGAACGAACTGCTTGATGCGGGACGGCTCAGCCGCCCAGCGACCCGAACGGGTTGGCGACGGCCGGCTTGGCCGCGGGCTTCGGGGCCGGTGCGGCAGCGGGTGCGCGGCGGCGGGTGGCGCGGCGGCGCACCGGCTCGGGCTCTTCCTGGGCGAGGATCGAATCGCCCATGGTCGCGCGCATGGTCTCGGCAAGGCGCTCGGCCTCGGTGCGGGCGGTGGCCGATGCCAGCGCGCCGTTGCCCTGCAGGCGCTGCAGCGACTGCGAGGCGATCCGCAGGCCCGCGACCGTCAACACGCTGTCGGCGACGGCGTCGTCGGGGTCGCGGTGCAGCACTTCCTCGGCGGCGACGATCGCGCGGCCGTAGTTGCCGGCGTCGAACTGCAGCTGCGCGATCCGCAGCCACGGCTCCTTGCGGGTGGGGTCGGCCATCGCGGCCTGGTCGAACGCGACCAGCGCGGTCTCGACGCGGCCGGCGGTGACATCGGTCTCGGCCTGGGCCAGCAGGGCAGCGTAGTCACCGCCGTCCTTGCGGCCCAACGAGGCGCAGGCGGACAGGGCCACCACCAGCACGGCGGCAACCAGCAGGCGGAACGGGACACACGGGCGAACGGGTTTCATCCGACACTCTCCTTGTGGGCGCGCACGGTGCGTGTGCGGCAGATCTCCATGACTCAAGCGCTCGCGGGGCGGACACTTGAAGGCACCTTGGCTGGGTATAGTAGCCTTGGGTTCCGCCGGAGTCGCACGACCCCGGCGGGCGTATTCTTCACCACGGACGGCCGACTGTGCAAATCCCGGCCAAACGGCCCGGTACAGGCGGCCTCGACGGAGCGAGATGCACCATGGATGGACGATCGAATCACGCCGCGCGCGCGCTGCGCGCGGCCGCGCTGAAATTCCTGCCCGCGCTGCTTCTGCTGGTCGCCACCGGCTGCGCCAGCGACGGCGGCTTCCGCGAGGCGGTGTCCTCGACCCTTCAGTCGGTCGGCCTCGAACCCCTGCAGGCGCGACCTGCGCTGCTGCCGGTGCGCCTGCACGCCGGTGACAACCTCAACGCCGGCGACGGCGGACGCGCCGCCTCGCTGGTGGTCCGCGTGTACCAGCTGCGCGCCACGGAGCGGTTCGAGCAGGCCGCGTTCGACGTCTTCATCGACGAGCAGCGCGAACGCGACGTGCTCGGCGACGACCTGGTGCGGGTGACCGAGGTGCTGCTGGCGCCGGGCCAGCGCCACGAGTTCATCGAGCCGCTGGCTGCCGACGGCACCCACCTGGGCGTGGTCGCGCTGTTCCGCCAGCCGGCGCAGACGCGCTGGCGGCTGACCTTCGACGCGCGACGCGCGACCGCCGACGGCATCACCGTCGGCCTGCACGGCTGCGCGATGACCACCAGCAGCAGCACCCTCCTGACCGGCCTCGCCAGCGGCGCGCACATGCTGTCGTCGAGCCGGTGCGGAACGCCGGGCCGCTGACCGGATGTAGTACCCTGCCGCCCGCACCGCCGCCTCCCGGGGCCGCGGATGCGACGGAGCAACAGCCAGCAAGGATCGCGATGAGCCGGATGTCGAAGGTTTTGTGGGGCGAGGGCCTGTTCCTGCGCCCGCAGCATTTCCAGCGCCAGGACGCCTACCACGAGGCGCGCCTGCAGGCGCTCGCCAGTGCGATGCATCCCTACGCCTGGGGCGTGCGCGAGCTGCGTTTCGACCCGCAGTCGCTGGCCAGCGGCACCCTGCGCGCGCAGCGGTTGTCGGTGGTGTTCCCCGACGGCGAGCTGTACGACGCGCCGGCCGCGGACGAGCTGCCCGAGCCGCTGGCGCTGGGCGACCTGCCGGCCGGCGTGCAGTCCACCACCATCCACCTGGCATTGCCGCTGCTGCGCGAGCACGGCGGCAATTGCGGCGGCGGCGATGGCCGGGTGGCGACCCGCTACCAGCAGAGCAACCACCCGACCGCCGACCTCTATACCGACGCCGGCGAGGCCGAGATGGCCTACCTGCGCAAGAGCGTGCGGCTGCTGACCGATGACGAGCCGCGCGACCCGTACGTGACCGTGCCGGTCGCGCGCGTGCGCCGCACCGCGGCCGCGGGGTTCGAGCTCGACGACGACTTCCTGCCGCCGGCGCTCGGCATCGGCGCCGCGCCGGCGCTGCTGGCCGAACTGCGCCGCCTGCTCGACAACCTGCAGGCCAAGACCGAGGCGCTGCACGGCCTGCATCGCGCGCCGTCGCAGTCGGTGATCGAGTTCCGCTCCGGCGACATCGCCTCGTTCTGGCTGCTGCACACGGTCAACGCCGGCTTCGCCGCGCTGTCGCACCTGTTCCGCCATCCCGGCCTGCATCCCGAGCGCCTGCACCAGGAGCTGCTGCGGCTGGCCGGCGGCCTTCTGACCTTCTCCGGCGAGCACTCGCTGGCCGACCTGCCGGCCTACCGCCACGACCAGCCCGAGGCCGGCTTCGAGCAGCTGTTCGGGATCGTCCGCGACCTGCTCGGCACGGTGATCTCCGAGCGCTACTTCTCGATCGCGCTGAACGAGGTCAAGCCGTCGTTCCACCTGGCGCGGCTGGATTCGCAGCGCATCGACGAGCGCTCGGCGCTGTACCTCGCGGTCGGCGCCGACCTCCCCGGCACCGAGCTGGTGCAGACGGTGCCGGTACGGTTCAAGCTCGGCGCGCCGGACGATGTCGACAAGTGCGTGCTGTCGGCGCTGCCCGGCCTCAAGCTGCTGCATGCCGCGCAGGTGCCGTCGGCGATCCCGGTCCGGCCCGGCTCGCAGTATTTCCAGGTCGAGCCGCGCGGGCCGCTGTACGAACGCATGCTCAAGTCGCAGTCGCTGATGATCTACGTCCCCGCCGGCATCCGCGACCTCAAGCTCGAACTGATCGCGCTGACCGCGTAACCCCCTCTCGGACACGGAAGTCATGGAATACCCGCAACCGCCCGTTCCCCGGCACATGCCGTCGCTCTCGCCGGCCCAGGCCGCGCCCGCCGGCACCGGCGCGGCCAACCCGCGCAGCCTGCTCGACCTGATGGGCGACGGCTTCTACCTGCTGATGCTGCTCAAGCGCGGCCGGCTGCCGGTCTCGGAGAAGTCGTTCGTCGACGCGGTGCAGCGTTTCCTCGACGGCGTAGAGCGCGGCGCCAACCGCCTCGGCATCGCCGCCGAGGATGTCTACGCGGCCAAGTACGCATTCTGCGCCGCGGTCGACGAGGCGATGCTGACCCAGCCCTCGCCGCTGCGCGATGCGTGGGAATGCAACCCGCTGCAACTGCGGCTGTTCGGCGAGCACCTCGCCGGCGAGCACTTCTTCGACCGGCTGGAGGAGTTGCGCGCGCAGGGCGCGCCGCGGCTGCCGTCGCTGGAGGTCTACCACTACTGCCTGCTGCTCGGCTTCGAGGGCAAGTACCGGCTGGAAGGGCCGGAAAAGCTCGGCTATCTGGTGGCACGGCTCGGCGACGAGATCGTCTACCTGAAAGGCCGCCGCACCGGCTTCGCGCCGCACCGCGCACCGCCCGACCAGGTCACCCACGCGCTGCGCCGGGTGATGCCGCTCTGGGCGCCGGCCGCGGTGCTGGCCGGGGTCGGCCTGCTGGGCTACTTCGGCATCGCCGCCCTGCTCGAGCGCGACACCGGCCAGCAGCTGGCCGGCTACGACAAGGTAGTGCAGCTGCCCGAGCGCACCGCCCACCTGACCATCACCCTGCCCTGACCCGAGCGGGCGGCCACCCCGCCCGGACCGCCATGCTCGATTTCGACACCCTGCTGCAGCCCGTCTCCGACAGCCGCCCGACCGGCGAGGACCTGTCGTTCTCGCTGGAGTACGACACCATCCAGGAGGCGCGCCGCGCCGATGACCCGTCGCTGGAACAGGGCGAGTGGGTGACCGAACTCAAGACCGCCGACTGGCCGGCGGTCGCGCGCCAGTGCAGCCAGCTGCTGCGCGAGCGCAGCAAGGACCTGCGGCTGGCGGTGTGGTGGACCGAGGCGCAGGCGCGCAACCACGGCATCGAGGGGCTGACCGCCGGCTACCGGCTGCTGACCGGGCTGTGCGAGCGCTACTGGGACGATGTCCATCCCGCGGTCGAGGACGGCGACCTGGAGCAGCGCATCGGCAACCTGGTGTGGCTGATCGGCCATTCCGGCGACTGGCTGCGGCAGGTCCCGCTGACCCGCGCGCCGCAGGGCCGGTTCGGCCTGGCCGACTTCGAGGCCGCGCGCGCGCGCCAGGGCGACGACGGCGACGGCCCGACGCTGGAGACGATGGAAGCCGCGCGCCGCGATACCCCGCACGAGTTCTACCTGCAGCTGAGCAACGCGATGCCGCTGTGCCAGGAATCTCTGGCCGCGCTGGAGCAGGTGGTCGACGAACGGCTCGGCCAGGACGGTCCCAGCTTCACCGCGCTGCGCGACCAGCTGGCCCGGCTCGACGACACCGTGCAGCGCTTCGCCCGCGAGGCCGGCGTGCTGGTCGACCTCGCCGACGACGCGCCGGCCGCACCTGGCACCGCGCCCGGCACCGCCGCGGCCGCGGCGCCGGCCGCACGCAACGGCGAGATCACCAGCCGCGCCGAGGCGATCGCGCAGTTGCGCAACGTCGCCAACTGGTTCCGCCGCACCGAGCCGCACAGCCCGGTCGCCTACCTCGCCGACAAGGCCGCGCACTGGGGCGAGATGCCCCTGCACGCCTGGCTCAAGCGGGTGATCCGCGACGACGCCGTGCTCGGCCAGCTGGAAGACCTGCTCGACGTCGCCCGCCCGGGCGATTCGGACGACTAGCGCGCCGCGGTCTTCGCCGCGGATTTCTCCTTCGCCGCGGCCGCGCGGTCCGCGATGAACGCGCGCACCTGCGTTTCCAGCACCGGCAGCGGCACCGAGCCCAGCGCCAGCACCATGTCGTGGAAGGCCTTGATATCGAAGTCGGCGCCGAGCGCCTGCTCGGCCTCGCCGCGCAGCCGCACGATCGCCAGCTCGCCGAGCTTGTAGCTCAGCGCCTGGCCGGGCCACGAGATGTAGCGGTCGACCTCGGTGGTGACCTCGTGCTCGCTCAGCGCGGTGTTGTCGCGCAGGTAGGCCAGTGCCTGCTCGCGGGTCCAGCCCTTGGCGTGCACGCCGGTATCGATCACCAGCCGGCAGGCGCGCCACATCTCGTAGGTCAGGCGTCCGAACTGCTGGTACGGGGTTTCGTAGATGCCCATTTCCTCGCCGAGCTTCTCGACGTACAGGCCCCAGCCCTCGCCAAAGGCGGAGATGTAGGTGTGGCGGCGGAAGTCCGGCAGCGCCTTCTGCTCCTCGGCCAGCGCACCCTGCAGCGCGTGGCCGGGCGAGGCCTCGTGCAGGGTCAGCGCCGGCAGGTTGTACAGCGGGCGCGACGGCAGGTCGTAGGTGTTGAGCCAGTAGGTGTTGTTGCCGCCGCGGCCGGCGGTCCAGAACGGCGCGATCTCCGGCGGCACCGGGACGATAGTGAAGCGCGCGCGCGGCAGGGTGCCGATGTAGTCGCCGACCACCGCGTCGATGCGCTTGGCGATCCAGGCGGCGTGGTTGAGCAGCTCCTGCGGGGTCTTGGCGTAGAACTGCGGATCGGTGCGCAGGAAGTGCAGGAACTCGGCGAAGCTGCCGTCGAACCCGGTCCTGTCGATCACCTTGTCCATTTCGGCGCGGATCCTGGCGACCTCGGCGAGGCCGATGCGGTGGATCTCGTCGGGCGAGAGGTCGAGCGTGGTGTATTCGCGGATCTGCTGGCGGTAGTACGCCTCGCCGTCGGGCAGCTCGGAGGCGCCGAGGGTGGGTCGGGCCTGCGGCACGTACTCCTCGCGGAAAAACGCGAGCAGCTCGCGGTGGGCGGGGATCACGCGCTCGGCGATCGCCTTGCGGGCGTCGGCACGCAGCTGCGCCTGCACGTCGGCCGGGATCGTCGCCGGCAGCCTGTTGAACGGTTCGTACAGCGACGACGCGGTCGGGTCGTCGAGTTCGGCCACCATCGCGATCGATACGTCGCGGCCGTCGAGCACCGCGCGCGGCACGCTGAAGCCGCGCGCCAGGCCGTCGCGCATGTTGGCGATCTGCTGGTCGAAGTAGCGCGGCACGTCGGCGAGGCGGTCGATGTAGGCGCGGTAGTCGCCGACGCCGTCGAAGTCGCCGCGGGCCATGAAGCCGAGGTTCGACCAGAACGACGAGTCGGAGTTGAACGGCATCTGGTAGCCGCGGAAGCGCACCTCGGCGGCGAGGTTCTCGATCTGCGGGCGGTAGACCGCGAGGTGGATGCGGTTCTCCGGCGACAGCGCGGTGGTGGCGAGGGCGTCGAGCTCGGCCAGCACGCCTTCCCAGACCTCCAGCCGCGCGGCCTGGCTGGCCGGGTCGACCGACGGCAGGGTATGCCGGGCGTCATCGCCGGCGCTGTCCTCGTCGGCCATGCCGAACTGCTGCCGGCGCCACTCCCACTCGCGTTCATGGATGGCGGTGAATTGCCGGTCGGCGGCACTGGGCGCGGCCGCGGCGTCCGTGGCGGCGGCCTGCGCGGATGCCGGCGCGTCGGCGAGCGCGGCCGGGGCGGCAAGCGCGAGATGGGCGGCGGTGATGCAGGCGAACAGGACTGGATGGCGGAGGTTCACGGGCGACTCGGGTTCCGGGGCCAGCCGGCATCTTCGCATCGACCGCCGCGGGCGACCTTGCCCGACCCGTCAGTTCGGCCCGTGCCGGTTTCCGCGGCCCGCGCGGAGCCATGACGCGGGCCGCAACAAAAAGCCCGGCGGGGTGCCGGGCTTTTCGATCCACCTTACAGCCGGACTCAGCGTACCCGGCCGCGGCGGAACAGGTTGACGATCGCCAGCAGGATGATCGCGCCGACCAGCGACAGCAACAGGCCCGACAGGCTGAAATCACCGTCGTTGATGTCGCCACCCAGGCCCAGCATGCTGCCGATCCAGCCGCCGAGGAAGGCGCCGATGATGCCGACGATGATGTTCAGGAAGATGCCCTGCTGCGCATCCGTCTTCATGATCATGCTGGCGATCCAGCCGATGATGCCGCCAACGATCAGCCAAATGATGATACCCATCATGGTTGTGTCTCCTTGGTCCGTTACAGAGGGTGGGAACGCACCCCTGCGTGGGGGCGGATTTCAGTCTGTATAGGCCCACGTGACGGCGATGTGGGGAATTAACGGGCGCCGCCACGGCCGCCTGAACGGGCGGTCTGTCACCCCTCCAGCAGGGCCAGCAGCGCGTGCCGCGGCAGCTTGCCGGTGTCGTTGCGCGGCAGGGTGTCGACGCAACGCAGCCGGCGCGGCAGGAACACCGGGTCGACCTGGCGCCGCAGCGCCGCCAGGATCGCCGCGGCGTCCAGCCCCGGAGCCACCGCGAGCGCGGCGATCCGGCGCACGCCGGCGCCGTCGCGGGCATCCAGTTGCAGCACCACGCCATCGACCACGCCCGGCACCGCCAGCAGCTTGCGGGTCAGGTCGGCCAGCGAGGCGCGCTTGCCGGCGATCTCCAGCAGGTCGGCGTTGCGGCCGCGCAGCTCGAAGCGGCCGTCGGCGCACAGTTCCACCAGGTCGGCCAGCACCACCGGGTGGTCGAGGTGCGGCGCGTGCACCGCGGTGCCATCGGGCTGCGGCGCCAGGCGCACGCCCGGCAGCAGGGTCCAGGCGGTCTCGACCGCGGTGCGGCGGCGGGCGAACACGCAGGTCTCGGTCGAGCCGAACACCTCGCGCACCTCGCAGCCGAAGCGGACCTCGGCGGCCTGCGCCAGTTCGGCCGGCAGCGGCGCGGTCGCCGACACGATGCCGGCCAGCGGAGGCAGGCCGATGCCCGATTCCAGCAGCGCGCGCAGGTGGACCGGGGTGGTCACCAGCAGCGGCGGGGTGATCGCCTCGGCCAGCGCGCGGGCGACGTCCTGCGGGAAGAACGGCCGCGCGCCGTGCACCGCGACCGGCCCCAGCAGCGGCAGCAGCACCGACATCTCCATGCCGTACATGTGCTGCGGTGGCACCGTGGCGACCACGTGGGTGCTGCCGTGGCGATCGAGCAGGTCGGCCAGCGCGGCGAGGTTCTGCGCGGTGCTGCGGCGGAACGAGCTCCAGTGCTTGCGGTTGGCGCTCGGTTGGCCGGTGCTGCCGGAGGTGAAGCCGATCGCGACCAGCGCGTCGGCGGCGATGTCGAGCGGGCCGCCGTCGAGCTGCGGCAGCTGCGGCGGCAGGCAGGTGTAATGCGGTGGCACCGGATCGAGCGGCTGGTCGCCGAGGCAGTAGCTGCCGGGGTGCGCGGCCAGCACTTCGTCGACCACCGCCGCGGCGCGCGAGGACGGCAGCAGCGTGACCTGCCCGCGCGAGGCGGCCGCGCAGAACGCGACCAGGAACCGGTAGCGGTCCTCGCACAGGTTGATTGCGTACGGCGCCGCCGGCAGCGTCGCGGCCACGCCACGGACCTCGCGGCGGAATTGCTCAAGCAGGATGTCGCCGCGGGCGTCGAACGCGATCGCACGCCCGGGCGCCCCCATCGTCAACGCCGCGCGCGCGCCCGAGGCGACCTGCGCGGCAGTGGTTTCAATCACCGCGGACATTGTTCTTCTGTGTTCCTGCGGCCACGCCGCCCCCTGTGGATTAGCTTACGCTGGCCCGCCGGCCACGCGCCAACCGAGCTTTCATGTCCCTGTCTGCGCCACCGCCGCCGCGCTGGACGTTCCTGCCGTTGCCGCGCCGCGCCCGTGCCGAGCCACTCGCGCGGGCCTGGCTGGCGGCGCAGCTGGGACACGACGCCATAACGTTGCCGCTGTCCCGGACCGGCCGCGGCCGCCCGCAACTGGGGCCGCCGCTCGACGACGCCGACTGCAGCTGGAGCCACAGCGGCGAAGGCCTGCTGGTGGCGCTGGGCCACCGGCTGCGGGTCGGGGTCGACCTGGAATGGTTGCGCCCGCGGCCGCGCGCGGGGGAACTGGCGCGGCGCTTCTTCGACCCGCGCGAGGCCGACTGGCTGGCCGCGCGGCCGCCATCGACGCGCACCGATGCGTTCATCCGCCTGTGGTGCGCCAAGGAGGCCGTGCTGAAGGCGCACGGGCGCGGGCTGTCGTTCGGGCTGGACCGTCTGCACATCGTGATCGACGACGACGGCGAGCCGCGTTTGGCCGGCTGCGACCCCGCCCTCGGCGCACCGGCCGACTGGCAGCTGCGGCAGTTGCGGCCGGCCCCCGGCTACCTCGGCGCACTCGCGTGGCGGCGGCCGCCGGCGGCGCCCGCGGCATAATCGCGCCGATGAACGACGCCCTCCCGCCCGCGCTGCGCACGCAACTCGATACCCACCTCGCCGCCGGCCTCGACACGCTCGGCCTTGACCGCGCGCTGGCCGGGCCGTTGCTGGACTACCTCGCGCTGCTGCTGCGCTGGAACCGCACCTACAACCTGACCGCGGTGCGCGACCCGCTGGAGATGGTCGACAAGCACCTGCTCGATTCGCTGGCGATGCATCCGTTCGTCGCCGGCATTGCCGCGGCCGGCGGCACACTGGCCGACCTCGGCACCGGCGCCGGCCTGCCCGGCATCCCGCTGGCGATCGCCCGGCCCGGCCTGCGCGTGACCCTGGTCGAGAGCAACGGCAAGAAGGCGCGCTTCATGCGCGAGGCGATCCGCAGGCTGTCGCTGGCCGACGTACGCGTGGCCCAGTCGCGCATCGAGGCGCTGGACGAGCCCGGCCGCTACGACGCGATCACCGCGCGCGCACTGGCGACGCTGCCGCTGATCGTCGAGCTTGGCGGCCACCTGCTGCGCCCCGGCGGCCGCCTGCTGGCGATGAAGGGCGTCTACCCCGCCGACGAGATCGCCGCCCTGCCCGCCGGCTGGACGATGCTCGAATCGCACCCGCTGCGGGTCCCCGGCCTGGCCGCCGAACGCCACCTGGTGGTGGTTGGCCGCAACGACGACCGGGACGCATCCGCGCGGCCGTGACCGCAGTCACGCCGGCCGCCGCCGGCACGCGCGAGCATCGGCACCGTCGGCCCCGTTCGGGCAAGCCCCGGCCGAGGCGGGCATAATCGCCTGTCCGACCGGCGCCACGCGCCGTCCTGCGCACACACAGAACCACCACAGAATCGGGGACGAGCCGCATGGCCCGCATCATCGCCGTCGCCAACCAGAAGGGCGGGGTCGGCAAGACCACCACCGCGGTCAACCTTGCCGCCGCGCTCGCGCGCACGCCGAAGAAGGTGCTGCTGGTCGACCTCGACCCGCAGGGCAACGCCACCATGGGCAGCGGCGTCGACAAGCGCGAGCTGGAGACCTCGGTCTGCGAGGTGCTGCTGGGCGAGGCCGCCGCGCGCGAGGCGATCGTGCGCGCGCCGGAGGACTTCGACCTGCTGCCGGGCAACATCGACCTGACCGCCGCCGAGATCCGCCTGATGGGCGTCGACGGCCGCGAACAGCAGCTCAAGCGGGCGCTCGCGCCGGTCGCCGGCGACTACGACTTCATCCTGGTCGATTGCCCGCCGGCGCTGTCGCTGCTGACCCTCAACGCGCTGACCGCGGCCGACTCGATCATCGTGCCGATGCAGTGCGAGTACTACGCGCTGGAAGGCATCAGCGCCCTGCTCGACACGATCGAGGCGCTCAAGGCCAACCTCAACCCGGCGCTGGAGATCGAAGGCGTGCTGCGCACCATGTTCGACGTGCGCAACAACCTCGCCAACGCGGTCTCGGCCGAGCTCACCCACCATTTCGGCGACAAGGTGTTCCGCACCATCGTGCCGCGCAACGTGCGCCTGGCCGAGGCACCCAGCCACGGCCAGAGCATCGTCGGCTACGACAAGGCCAGCCGCGGCGGCATCGCCTACCTCGGCCTGGCCGGCGAGGTGCTGCGCCGCCAGCGCGAGCGCCAGCAGGCCACGCCACAGCCGCAGGAGGCCACCGCATGAGTGCAGACGAGACCATCGCCAAGGCGCCGGCCAAGGGTGCCGCCGCCAAGAAGCGCGGGCTCGGCCGCGGGCTGGAGGCGCTGCTCGGGCCGAAGGCCGCCGCCGAGGCGCCGTCGCTGGAGGCCACCGGCAGCGACACCCTGCGCCACCTGCCGGTCGATGCACTGACCGCCGGCAAGTACCAGCCGCGCAAGCACTGGGACGACGAGAAGCTCGACGAGCTGGCCGAGTCGATCCGCGCCCAGGGCGTGATCCAGCCGATCGTCGTGCGCGAGGTGCGCGACGGCAACCGCGGCTCGCGCACCTACGAGATCATCGCCGGCGAGCGCCGCTGGCGCGCCAGCCAGCGCGCCGGCCTGGCCGAGATCCCGGTGGTGGTGCGCGAGGTCGACGACCGCACCGTGGTGGCGATGGCGCTGATCGAGAACATCCAGCGCGAGGACCTCAACCCGCTGGAAGAGGCGACCGCGCTGCAGCGCCTGATCGACGAGTTCGACCTGACCCATGCACAGGCCGCCGGTGCCGTCGGCCGCTCGCGCGCGGCGGTGTCCAACCTGCTGCGCCTGCTGGAGCTGCCGCCGGTGATCCGCGCGCTGGTCGAGAGCCGCCGGCTGGAGATGGGCCACGCCCGCGCGCTGCTGACGCTGTCGCCGGAACTGGCCAGCAAGCTCGCCTCCGACGCCGCCGAGCACGGCTGGTCGGTGCGCGAGGTCGAGCACCGCGCGCAGCAGTTCGCCCTCGGCAAGGTGCCCGAGGGCAAGCGCGCCAAGCCGGCCCGGGCCAAGCCGCAGGCCGACATCGTCAGCCTCGAGCGCGAGCTTTCGGAGTCGCTCAACACCAAGGTCAACGTCCTGCACGGGCGTGGTGGCAAGGGGCGGCTGGTGATCCACTACAGCGACCTCGACTCGCTCGACGGCGTGCTGGAGCGGCTGCGCGGCGACGGCGCCGGCTAGTCCGCCCGCCGGGGCGCTTGCCCCACGTCGAAAAAACCGCGACAATGCCCGGCTCGCTGTGTCCAGCCGCCCCACGGGGGTCGGCGAGGCGGCCCTCCGGAAGCGCGATTCCGGCCCGCCGGTTCCAGCAACCGCCCTGCGTGGCGGGTTCCACCACCTGCATCGCGCGCCACCGCGGAACCCGCGGCTGGCAGGGCCGCCGCCTCCCTGGCCAAGGGAAGCCCCAACTACCTTTCGAGGTGCGTATGTCCCGTGTATGCCAAGTAACCGGCAAGCGAACGACGACCGGCAACAACGTCTCGCACGCCATGAACAAGACCCGCCGCCGCTTCATGCCCAACCTGCACGAACGCCGGTTCTGGGTCGCCAGCGAGAACCGCTGGATCAAGCTGCGTGTTTCCACCAAGGCCCTGCGCACCATCGACAAGAACGGCATCGACGCCGTCCTCGCCGATCTCCGCGCACGCGGCGAAAAGATCTGAGGAGGACTGAATCATGGCAGGCAAGCGCGACAAGATCCGCATGATCTCTTCGGCCGGTACCGGTCACTTCTACACCACCGACAAGAACAAGAAAAACACGCCGAACAAGATGGAGATGAAGAAGTACGATCCCGTCGTTCGCAAGCACGTGATGTACAAGGAAGGAAAGATCAAGTAAGCCTTCCGGCTTGTTCGAGTCACCAAAAACCCGCCTCACGGCGGGTTTTTTTGTGCCGGCCGGAGTGCGCGCGCCGCCTCCTGGCTGCATTGCCGGATAAAGAAAACCCGCCTTGCGGCGGGTTTCCAGGGTCAGCCGTTACGCTGGATCAGAACGTGATGCCCCAGCTGTTGATGTAGCCGGTGTCGCCGGTCCAGTTGTCGGTCGCCTTCAACGTCCAGCGGCCGTTGAGCTGCTCGCTCGACAGATCGAGGGTCGCGTAGCCGATGACGTTGTCGGCGCTGTCGCGGCTGTTGGCAGCCTTGATCAGGTATGCGCTGCCGTCGGGCGCGATCAGCTCGACCTTCAGGTCGCCGCGGTAGCTGTGGCGGATGTCGACGTCGACGCGGGTGGTCGCCGGGGCATAGCCGCTGCGGCCCGACACGGTCAGCCAGCTGGTGGTGTAGCTGTTGTCGTAGATGGTGTAGTCGGTGCTGTTGGTGTAGGTCTGCGGACCGGTGTCGCCGCCGCCATCGCCGCCACCATCGCCGGCGGTGTAGTCGGCCACCAGGCTCACGTTGCTGAAGCTCGAGTACGCCTTGATGCGGACGTGGTAGGTGCCCGCGGTCGGCGTCGCAAAGCTGCAGGTCTCGGCATTGCCGCTGCGCCACGGACGGCAGTCGTAGCTGCTGTCGGTCGGGGCGCTGCCGCGCTTGACGTACAGGTCGGCATCGCCGCTGCCGCCGGACATCGTGAACGACAGGTTGCTCGCGCCGGCCGGGACCTCGAAGGTGAAGGTGACGTCGCTGCCCGTGCTGGCCGACAGCCCGCTCACCGGCACGCCCTTCTGCAGGGTGCCGTCGCCGCCGCCACCGCCGCCACCGCCGCCGCCGCCACCGTCGGACACGGCAGCGACCGCCGCCGCGGCGTCGACGATGCCGTCACCGATGTCGCGATCGGGGGTGGAGGGGAACGCACGCAGGGTGCTCTTGAGGGTCGACTCGATCTCTGCCGGGCTCAGCGTGCCGCCGGCGGCGGCCTGCATCAGTGCGACGACACCGGCCACATGCGGGCTGGCCATCGAGGTGCCCGACAACAGGCTGTAGCCTTCCGACGCTGGCGTGGTGGTGCCGGTGTTGATGGTCGAGGCGATGTCGCTGCCCGGCGCGGCCACGTCGATCAGGCTGCCGTAGTTGGAGAAGCTCGAACGGCTGCCGTCGCGCGTGGTGGACGCCACCGCGATCACGTTGTCGCAGCTGGCCGGAGTGTAGCCGGCGGTCTCGTCGTTGCTGTTGCCGGCGGCCACCACCACGGTGGTGCCCTGGCCGACCGCGAAGTTGATCGCGTTCTGGTAGCTGGACGAGCAGCCGCCGCCGCCGCCCAGGCTCATGTTGATGACCTCGGCGGGGTTCGGGTTGGACGGCACGCCCGAGACGCTGCCGCCGGCGGCCCAGACGATGCCGTCGACGATGTCGGAGGTGTAACCGCCGCCCTTGCCGAGTACGCGCACTGGCGAAACCTTGGCGCCGTAAGCAACGCCGGCGACGCCGGAGTTGTTGTTGGTCACCGCCGCCACGGTGCCGGTCACGTGGGTGCCATGCCAGCTCGAATTGCGGCCGCCTGAAGCGTCGCCTTCGTCGCTCGGATCACTGTCGCGGCCGTTGCCGTCGCCGGCGATGGAGGCATCGCTGATGAAGTCGTAGCCGGCAATCATGTTGGCATTGAGGTCGCTGTGGTCCGTGATGCCGGTGTCCAGCACCGCGACCACGATGCCGGTGCCGGTGGTGGCGTTCCAGGCGTCATCGGCATTGATGCCGCCGGCGGCCTCGTAGTAGTGCCACTGGTAGTCGTTGTAGTAGGTGTCGTTGGGGGTCAGGATCGGCTGCATCAGCCGGTCGACCTCGACGTAGGCGACGTCCGGGTCCGCGGCCAGCCGGCGCATCAGCGCCTCGGCTTCGAAGCGGCCGAGCTTCTTCTGCGTCTTGAGCACGGTCGCGCCGGTCGCGATGTTGCGCAGCTTGTGCAGGCCCAGCGCCTTGCCGTGCACGGTTGCCTGCGCGGCGGCGTTGAGCGAGCGGCGCAGCGCGGCCGGGTTGACGCGCTCGTCGGCGCCGTCCTTGTACTTGACGATGAAGCGGTCGTTGCTGGCGTCCGACTGCAGGCCGGAAGCGTTGACCAGGCCGTTGCCGGCGGCGGCGGCCGGCGCGGCGACCATGGCGGCGGTGAGAGCGGCCGCGGTGGCGGCGGCGAGGGCATGCTTGCGCATGCGGTGCGGATTGGAACCTGTGGACATCGTGGAATTCCCCTGGCGTGTGCCTGGCTGGGTATCAGTCTCAAGGTCCGGACCCGACCCCCTGTGGCCCGCAGGCATCGTCCCGATGCCGTTGGAGGGTCCGGAAATAAAGGAGGTCGTGGATGCGGATCCATCCCGGCGTCCACGACCGTGGTATCGCTGTCCGGCGTTCCGTGCCGCCTCTGTCGCGATCCCGCGCGCTCCCGCCGCCTGTCATCCTGACCGGCGCCGGAGCACCATGCAGATGTATGTGACCGGATCGGGTCGGCGCTTCTGCGGGGTGCTAAATTCGGTCTCATTAAGTTCTAAAAGATGCAGTGCCGGAGTTCTCCCAGGCCCATGGATCAGGGCATAACTGTTTGAATTCATTGGCCGTTGGTGGCGACGCCGCGGTCCGTTCGGCGCGGCCGCGCCGCCCGGGGAGAGAGAGCTGTGACAGAACGGGACGGCGCACCCTGGCCGCTCGATGCCACCCGTCTGCAGGTCGGCGACCTGCGGATCGACCTGCGCTACCGGCAGGTGGAGGGACCTGAACAGCAGGTCGAACTGCCGCAGCGGGTGTTCGACCTGCTGCTGGTGTTCCTGGCCCGGCCGCGGGTGCTGCACTCGCGGGCGTCGCTGTTCGAGCAGGTCTGGCCGGGGCTGGTGGTCGAGGACGCCAACCTGTCGCAGAGCATCTGGATGCTGCGCAAGGCGCTTGGCCCGGCGCGCCGTGACTGGGTGCGGACGGTGGCCAAGAGCGGGTACGTGTTCGAACCGCCGGGTGCGGTGTCGGTGGTGGCAGGGAGCGAGCCTGGACAGGCGGCGGACCCGGCGGTGGCGGCGGAGGCCGTCGTCGATCCGACGGCCGCTGGTCTGCCGGTTCCACCGGCGGGCCCGCTGTCGACTGCCGGTACGGCGGCCGCGGAGGCTTCCGCGCCGGTTCCGCCGGCGGATGCCGTTGCGGCACCGGCCTCCGGAATTGCGTCGGAGGAGCGGCCAGTGACTCCGGCAACACCGGAGCCCGTGACCGCGCCGCCGTCCCGTGACGCCGTCGAGGCGCTCGATCCGGCCACGACACCGGCGCCGGACCCGGCCTTCGTCCCGGCCCCACCTGTCCCGCCCGCCCGGCACGCCGCGCCGGGCCGCTCCCGCACACGCCTGCCGCGACGCCGCCTGCTCATCGGCGGCGCGGCCGCGGCGGTGGCGCTCCTGGTGGTCGCCGCCGCGCTGCTGCTGTCGCCGTGGCGCACCGGCACCGCGGGCACCGGACCGGTCGCAATCGCGCTGGTCGAGGTCGGCGAAGGCACGGACCGCGACCGCAGCTGGCCGACCGCGCTGCTGCACGCGTGGCTGGAGTTCAAGCTCGATTCGCTGCCCGAGGCCATGCTGCTGACGGAGGCCCACCTCGCCGCCGACGCCGGCGAACTGGCCCCGCGGGTCGTGCTGCTGGCCTCCGGCACCGCCGCGGGGCGGCCCGACGAGTACTTCGTCCGCGCCCGCCTCGACGGACCCGACGGCCCGCGCAACGTCGAGCTGCGCGGCAGCGCCGAGGAGATCCCCGCGCTGGTCGACCAGTTGTCCTCGCAGGTGCTGGCGGCGCTGCTGCCGGCCCGTGCGGACGCCGCCTGGCCGGCGCTGGCGATCGACGCCGACACCGCCCGCGCCTACGCCGCCGCCTACGACCGCTACGCGCGGCGCGACCTCGCCGGCAGCGTCGAGGCGCTGGAGGCCGTGGTCGAGCGCGCCCCCGGCTTCGGGCTGGCCCACCTGCAACTGTCGATGAGCCTCGCGCGACTGGGCCAGGCCCGACCGGCGGTCGCCCACATGGGGGCGGCACTCAGCCGCCTGACCCCGCTGGAAGACGACGCACGCCGGGTGCTCGACGCCGCCGCGCTGACGGTCGACCCGCAGCGCTACCTCGAGGCCGCGGACGCCTACAACGCGCTGGCCCGCGACTACCCCGGCAAGACCGGCTTCCGGCTCGACCAGGCCGGCTACCAGTACCGCTCCGGCAACCCCGAGGCGGCGCTGGCCACGCTCGACACGGTCGACTGGCAGGCCCAGCCGGCCAACGTGCGCATCCGCTGGCACCTGACCCGCGCCGACATCGCGTTCTCGCAGGGCGACCCGGCGGCCGTGCGCGAACATGCCGGCCGGACCGAGGCGATGGCGCGCGCGGCCGGCGCCGGCTGGGAACGCGAACTGGCCGGCGCCCTGCACCTGCTGGCGATGGTCGAGGTCTACCAGCACGGGCCGAAGGCCGACCGCTCCGGCTTCGAGGAGGCGGCGAAGCTGTACGAGTCGATCGGCGCCGATCTGGACGCGCTGTACGCGCGCGTCTCGGCCGACCTGACCGGCCCGCCGGGTGACTACACGCGGTTCGACACGCTGCTGGCGCGTGCGTACGCCGGCGGCTACCGCAGCATCGAGATCCAGCTGCTGCGGCGCTCGGCGTTCCAGCACTACGCCGCCGGCGACCTGGCGATGTACCGGACGCGGCTGGAGCAGGCCAGCGCCGCGGCGGAGGCCGCCGGCGACGCGCTGGGCCTGCGCGCGCTGGAGCTGGACCTGCTCAACGAGGACCTGCTGACCGGCCAGTTCGACCAGGCCCGCGAGCGCGTGCGGCGGATCCGCCACGACGACCTGGCCGCCGACGAGTCGGTCTGGCTCGACCAGTTCGAGGCCTTCATCCAGGCCCTGCACGGCGACTATGCCGGCGCGATGGCGGCGCTCGGCCAGACCCCGCAGCGGCTGCAGCGCAAGGGCCTGCCGGGGCTGCCGGAGACCACCCTGGCGCGGCTGGCCTGCGCCCGCGGCGACCTGCTGGTGCTGCAGGGCCGGATGGACCAGGCGCGGATCGAGCTGGACCGCTGCGGCAGCACCGACGAGCCGTTCGTGGAGCTGCGCGCGCAGTGGCTGGGCGCCTGGCTCGACCAGATGGCCGGTGACACCCCGGCCGCCGACCAGCGGCTGGACGCGCTGGCCGCCGAGGTCACCGGCCAGCCGCCGTCACCGGACCGCTGGAGCGACGGCATCGAGCTGGCCTACCTGCTGGACCGCAACGGCCGCCACGAGCAGGCCGCCACGCTGTACCGGGAGGCCGTCGCGGCACTGCAGGGCACCGGCTACCACTGGCTGCAGGGGCACGCCGAACTCGGCCTGGCCGAGAACAGCGCCGCCACCGGCGACTGGCAGGGCGCCGCGAGCCACCTTGCCACCGCCCGAACGATGCTGCCGCCGGAGCTGTGGGCCACCGACCTGCGGATGGACGTGGTCGCGATGCTGCTGGCGCTGGCCCGCGGCGAGCACGAAACCGCGACCGCGCAGCTGCTCGCCAGCCACGCCGAGGCCCACCGCGTCGGCGACGTAGCGGCGCAGGTCGCGTTGCATAGCCTGGTGCCGGCGGACGCGCGGCTGGGGCCGTGTGACGCCTCCGGCCGTGGCTCCCAGGTGGCGAGCACCGGCATGCGTGGCGCCACGCTGGACTGGCTCACCGCGGCGCTGCCGCAGGGGCGGCGCATCGCGGTGGAGTAGCCGCCGCCGGCCCGGTCAGGGCACGCGGCGGTCGCGCACCAGCGACTCCACCACCGACGGGTCGGCCAGCGTGCTGGTGTCGCCGAGCTGGTCGGTGGCGTTCTCGGCGATCTTGCGCAGGATCCGCCGCATGATCTTGCCCGAGCGCGTCTTCGGCAGTCCCGGCGCCCACTGCAGGTGGTCGGGCGTGGCGATCGGGCCGATCTGCGCGCGCACGTGGCGCACCAGTTCGTCGCGCAGGCCGTCGCTGCTGGCCTCGCCGGCGACCAGGGTCACGTAGGCGTAGATGCCCTGCCCCTTGACGTCGTGCGGGAAGCCGACCACGGCCGCCTCGGCCACCTTCGGGTGCGACACCAGCGCGCTCTCGACCTCGGCGGTGCCGATGCGGTGGCCGGACACGTTGATGACGTCGTCGACCCGGCCGGTGATCCAGTAATCGCCATCGGCGTCGCGGCGGCAACCGTCGCCGCTGAAGTAGTTGCCGGGGTAGGTGCGGAAGTAGGTGTCGATGAAACGCTGGTGGTCGCCGTAGACCGTGCGCATCTGGCCGGGCCAGGAATCGGTGATGACCAGGTTGCCCTCGGCTTCGCCCTCCAGCACCCGGCCGGCGGGGTCGACCAGCGCCGGCTGCACGCCGAAGAACGGCCGCGTCGCCGAGCCGGGCTTGAGGTCCATCGCGCCCGGCAGCGGGCTGATCATGATGCCGCCGGTCTCGGTCTGCCACCAGGTGTCGACCACCGGACAGCGCGAGCCGCCGACCACCTCGAAATACCAGCGCCAGGCTTCGGGATTGATCGGCTCGCCGACGCTGCCCAGCAGCCGCAGCGAGCCGCGCGAGGTCGACTTGACCGGCTCGTCGCCCTCGCGCATCAGGGCGCGGATCGCGGTCGGCGCGGTGTAGAAGATGGTGACCGCGTGCTTGTCGATCACCTGCCAGAAGCGCGCGCTGTCGGGCCAGGTCGGCACGCCCTCGAACACCAGCGCGGTCGCGCCGTTGGCCAGCGGGCCGTAGACGATGTAGCTGTGGCCGGTGACCCAGCCGATGTCGGCGGTGCACCAGTAGACGTCGTCCTCGCGCAGGTCGAACACCGCCTCGTGGGTGTACGCGCAGTAGACCAGGTAGCCGGCGGTGGTGTGCAGCACGCCCTTGGGTTTGCCGGTGCTGCCGGAGGTGTAGAGGATGAACAGCGGGTCCTCGGCGTTCATGCGCTCGGGCTCGCACTCGACCGGCTGGCTGTCGACCACCGCGTCGAACCAGCGGTCGCGCGGCATCTGCATGTCGACCGCGGCGCCGCTGTGGCGCACCACCAGCACGGTCTCGACGCTGTTGGTGCCCGGCAGTTTCAGCGCGGCGTCGACGTTGGCCTTGAGCGGCACGCCGCGGCCGCCGCGACGGCCCTCGTCGGCGGTGATGATCAGCTTGCTGCCGCAGTCGGCGACGCGGTCGGCGATCGAGCTGGCGGCGAAGCCACCGAACACCACCGAGTGGACCGCGCCGATCCGCGCGCAGGCGAGCATCGACACCACCGCCTCCGGGATCATCGGCAGGTAGATCGTGACCCGGTCGCCCTTGCGCACGCCCAGCGCCCGCAGCGCGTTGGCGGCCTGGCAGGTGCGCGCGTGCAGTTCGCGGTAGCTGATGTGCTGCGCCGGCGCGTCGGGGCTGTCGGGCTCGAAGATGATCGCGGTCTTGTCGCCACGCTCGGCGAGGTGGCGGTCGAGGCAGTTGGCGGCGGCGTTGAGCTCGCCGTCGGCGTACCAGCGGATGCGGAAGTCGTGCAGGTCGAAGCTGGTGTCCTTGATCACCGTCGGCGGCGTCATCCAGTCCAGCCGTTCGCCGATGCGGCCCCAGAAGGCCTCCGGCTGCTCCAACGACCCGGCGTACAGGCGCTGGTACTGCTCGCGCGTGATCCGCGCATCGGCGGCGAAGGCGGGATCGACCGGATGGACCGTGGGGGTCGTGTTCATGGCGCGCTCCTGGGCTGTTCGACGGGCGCGGCGGGCGACCGCCGCAGGCCCCAGTGTGCCCCAGCGCGCACCGCGGGCGCGTCGACGGGCGTCGCATCCGTCACCCCGCCTTGCCCGTCGCCGGTGCCAACTGGCGGCCTCACCGCGAAGGGCCGCCATGGAAACCGACATCCGCGTATTCGACTGGGACCGCCTGCTGCTCGGGCTGCCGCCGAAGCTCTACATGCTGGAGATCGTGTTCAAGATCCTGGTGGTCTTCGCGATCCTGATGCTGGTGCTGCGGTTGATGGGCAAGCGCGGCCAGCAGGACCTCAGCCCGATGCAGCAGATGCTGCTGATCGCGCTGGGCTCGGCCGCCGGCGACGCGTTGCTGTACCCGTCGGTGCCGCTGGTGTACGCGGCGCTGATCCTGGTCGGCGTCACCCTGGTGATGGTGCTGCTGGAGACGCTGGCCGAACACTCGCGGCCGCTGCGCGACTACATGGAATCGCGTCCGCGGGTGCTGGTGCGCGACGGCCGGGTCGACTTCGAGGCGCTGCGCAAGGAGCGCACCACCCGCCGCGAGCTGTACGCCGAGCTGCGCATGAAAGGCGCCCGCTCGCTGTCGCAGGTGCATTGCGCGGTGCTGGAGGTGACCGGCGACATCAGCGTGTTCCTCAACGACCGCGAACCGGCCGACGAGGACCTGCTGGCCTACGTGCTCGACCCCGACCGGCACCGGGCGCCGCAGGTGGACGCAGAGGGCGCCTGAGCCTGACGCCGGCGCGCGCGGCGGCTCAGCGTGGCGGCGCGGCCAGCTCGGCGGCGTCGAGCACGCCGTCGCCGTCGGCGTCCTGCCGTGCGAACGCGGCGGCGAGCGCGGCGCGGTGGTCGGCCAGACGCACCGGCCGGCCGCGGCCGCCGGGCAGTTCGTGCGGGGCGAGCACGCCGTCGCCGTCGGCATCCATGCGCTCGAACGCGTAGCCCATCCACTGCTGGTATTCGGCCAGCGATACGTCGCCGCTGCCGTCGGTGTCGATCCGCTCCAGGTAGGCCGACGGCGCGGTCACCTGCGCGGCGGCCGGCGGCGCCAGTGCCGCCCCGGCGATCGCGGCCAGCGCGAAGCCCGCAGCAAGCGCGGCGGGCTTCATGCGTTCGCGTGGCGGGGCCGGCGCGGTCACGGGGGTGTCGCGCCGGCTCAGGCGCGCGCCGGCACCAGGGTGTAGCCCTTCAGCCGCGCCGAGAACTGCTGCAGCGACTGGATCCCGGTCGCCTCGGCCTCGGCGCACCAGGCCTGCAACCGGGCGAGCGTGGTCTGGGCGTCGTGCGAGCGGTCGTCGAGCACCTGCTGCAGGCGCTGGCGGTACTCGGCCAGCGTCGCCATCTTCGGCCGCTCGGCCAGCCACGCCTGCAGGCGCGCGCGCTTGTCGTCGTCGAGCCAGCGGCCGCCGTCGGCCAAGCCCTTGCGCAGCGCGCGCGGCAGCTTCGAGCCGCCCTCGCGCAGGCTCGGCAGGGTGACCTTGCGGTAGTAGTCGGTCATCGCCTGGAAGCGGATCGCCAGCAGCGCCTTCAGGGTCTCGCCGTCGGGCATCGCGATGTTCGGGCGCACGTCCAGCGACGGCGCGACGCGCAGCACCTTCGCCAGCCCGACCGCCTGCAGCGCCTTGATCGCGCTCCAGCCGATGTCGAACTCGAACCGGCGCAGGGCGAACTTGGCCGAGCTCGGGAACGCGTGGTGGTTGTTGTGCAGCTCCTCGCCGCCGATCCACACGCCCCACGGGGTGAGGTTGGTCGCGGTGTCGGTGGTCTCGAAGTTGCGGTAGCCCCACCAGTGGCCGAGGCCGTTGACCACGCCGGCGGCCCAGAACGGGATCCACAGCATCTGGATCGCCCACACCGCGACGCCGGCGAAGCCGAACAGCGCGAAGCTGATGAACAGCAGCAGGGTCGGGCCCAGGGTCGCGTGCGGGGTGTACAGGTGGCGCTCGATCCAGTCGTCCGGGCAGCCCTTGCCGTACTTCTGGATCGACTCGCGGTCGCCGCGCGCCTCGCGGTACAGCTCCACGCCGCGCCAGAACACGGTCCCGATGCCCTTCACCTGCGGGCTGTGCGGGTCTTCCTCGGTCTCGCACCTGGCGTGGTGCTTGCGGTGGATCGCGGCCCACTCGCGCGTGATCATCGAGGTGGTCAGCCAGGTCCAGAACCGGAAGAAGTGCGCGATCACCGGGTGGAAGTCGACCGCGCGGTGCGCCTGGCTGCGGTGCAGGTACAGCGTGACCGAGAAGATGGTCAGCTGGGTCGCGACCAGCAGGTACAGCGCGAGGGCGCCCCAGCCGGCCTGGAACAGGCCGCCGGCGAGGAAATCGAGCAGGGAAGCGGGCATTGCGTCGGAACTCCGATACGGCGGGACAGCGGGCAAACGGGCGGGACAGCGGCAGGGCCGGCGGACGCGGCGATGCGAGCCCCGGACCATGATGCCATCGCCCACCGGCCCGCACGCGGGTGCCTGTCCATTCCGTGATGGGGGTGTTCATCGACGTGCGCAAGCGCGGCGCCCGTCGCATTCAGCAAGTCCGCCGCCGGCCGCCTCCGGCGCGACTAAGCTTGCGCGATGCCCGAACTGCCCGAAGTCGAGACCACCCGCCGCGGCCTGGCGCCCCACCTGCAGGGCCGCCGCGTGCTCGGCGCGACGCTGCGCCGCGACAGCCTGCGCTGGCCGATCGCGGCGGAAGTGTCGACCCTGCTGCCGGGCCGGACCATCGACGCGGTGCGGCGCCGGGCCAAGTACCTGCTGCTGGACACCGCAGCCGGCAGCGCGTTGCTGCACCTGGGCATGTCCGGCAGCCTGCGGGTGCTTCCGGCCGACACCCCGGTGCGCGCGCACGACCACGTCGACCTCGTGCTGGAAGGCGGCCGCGTGTTGCGCTTCAACGACCCGCGCCGATTCGGCTGCCTGCTGTGGCAGGCACCCGGCGAGGTCCATCCGCTGCTGGCCGCGCTCGGTCCCGAGCCGCTGTCGGATGCCTTCGACGGCGACCACCTGTTCGCGCTGTCACGCGGCCGCAGCGCGCCGGTCAAGAATTTCCTGATGGACCAGTCGGTGGTGGTCGGGGTCGGCAACATCTACGCCGCCGAGGCGCTGTTCGCCGCCGGCATCTCGCCGCTGCGGCCGGCCGGGCGGATCTCGCGCGGGCGCTACGGGCGGCTGGCCGAAGAAGTGAAGCGGGTGCTCGGCCACGCGATCACGCGCGGCGGCACCACCCTGCGCGACTTCATCAGCCCCGACGGCGCGCCGGGCTACTTCGAGCAGGAGCTGTCGGTCTACGGCCGCGCCGGCCTGCCCTGCCCGGCCTGTGGCCGCGCGCTGCGGCACGCCATGGTCGGCCAACGCGCGACCGTCTGGTGCGGCCACTGCCAGCGCTGACGGCACGGCCGCGCGCCCGCGGTGGCCCCGGCAGCGTTCAGACCGCCCACAGCCCGCCATACGCCGGCCGACCGGGCGCGCTATAGTCCCCCGCAAACGCGACGGGGATCACAGGATGGCGGGGACCGCCGACATCACCCAACTGCTGGATGCAGCCCGCGACGGGGACCGTGGCGCACTCGACCGCGTGCTCGCGACGCTGTACCAGGAGCTGCACACCATGGCCCGGCGCCAGCTCGCCGGCCAGCGCGGGCAGACGCTGGACGCCACCGCCCTGGTGCACGAGGCCTACCTCAAGCTCGCCGGCCGGCGCGAAGCGAAGTTCGACGACCGCGCGCACTTCTTCGCCTACGCGGCCTCGGCGATGCGCTCGGTGGTGGTCGACTACGCGCGCCAGCGGCTGGCGCAGAAGCGCGGCGGGGACCTGCACCGCGTCACCGACCTGCCCGAGGACCTGGAGGGCGGCCTGCGGCTGGATGAGGAGATGCTCGGCCTCGACACCGCGCTGACCCGGCTGGCCGACGTCGACAAGCGGCTGGCGCAGGTGGTCGAGCTGCGCTACTTCGCCGGCCTGTCGGAACTGGAAATCGCGGCGCTGCTGGAACGCTCCGAGCGCAGCATCCGGCGCGACTGGCAGAAGGCGCGGCTGTTCCTGCTGGCCTCGCTGCAGGAGTAGCCGCCACCGGCCCGCGCCAGACGGGGTCGAGGCGACGCAACGGGTACCACCGGACGATGGACAGCACGCGCTGGCAACGGCTTTCCCCCCTGCTCGACGAGCTGTTCGAGCTGGAACCCGACGGCCGCGCACGGCGGCTGGCGGAGCTGCGTGCCGACGATCCGGCGCTGGCCGACGAGCTGGAGGAGCTGATCGCGCTGGAGGTCGGGCAGGAGGACTTCCTCGCCGAACCGGTGGTGTCGCCGCAGCGCGGCGTGCTGCCCGGCGGCGAGGTCGGCCCGTACCGGCTCGAACGCCTGCTCGGCGAAGGCGGCATGGGCCAGGTCTGGCTGGCCGCGCGCGCCGACGGCCTGTACCAGCGACGGGTCGCACTGAAGCTGCTGCGCCCGGGCCTGGCCGATACCAACCTGCGCCTGCGCTTCACCCGCGAGCGGCAGATCCTGGCGCGGCTGGCGCACCCGCACATCGCCCGCCTGCTCGACGCCGGCATCAGCGCGGACGGCCTGCCGTACCTGGCGCTGGAACACGTCGACGGCGCACCGATCACCGACTACTGCCGCGAACACCGCACCCCGCTCGAGGCCCGGCTGCGGATGTTCGGGCAGATCTGCGACGCGGTCAGCCACGCCCACGCCAACCTGATCGTCCACCGCGACCTCAAGCCGTCCAACATCCTGGTGACGCCGGCCGGCGAGGTGCGCCTGCTCGACTTCGGCATCGCCAAGCTGCTCGACACCGACGGCGCACCGGAACAGACCCGCACCGGCATGCGCGCGTTCACCCTGCACTACGCCGCGCCGGAGCAGGTGCGCGGCGAACCGGTCACGACGATGACCGACGTCTATTCGCTCGGCGTGGTGCTGTACGAGCTGCTGAGCGACCACAAGCCATACCGGCCCAAGCGCGACAGCGACGCGGCCTGGGAGGAGGCGATCCTCACCCACGACCCGCTGCGGCCGTCGCAGGCGCTGCAGCGCGCGGCCGAGAGCCGCCACGACGACCCCGCCGCCGCGGCGATGCAGCGGCGCGCGCGGGCGTTGTCCGGCGACCTCGACAATATAGTGCTGAAGACGCTGTCCAAGCAGCCGGAGCGACGCTACCCCTCGGTCGAGGCGCTGTCCCAGGACCTGCAGCGGCACGTCGCCGGCAAGCCCGTGCACGCGCGCTCGCAGAGCCTCAACTACCGCGTCGCCAAGTACATCGGCCGGCACCGTTGGGCGCTGGCGACCGGCACGCTGACCGCGCTGGTGCTGACCGCCTCGCTCGGCGTGGTCGCGTGGCAGGCACGCGAAGCGGTGCGCGAGGCCGCGCGCGCGCAGGCGATGCAGGACTTCATGGTCGGCGTGTTCGAGCGCGCCAGCGGCACCCGCGACGGCCAGCCGCTGGACCTGCGCCAATTGCTGGCGACCGCGGTCGAGCGTGGCGACCGCGAGCTGGCGCGGCAGCCGCGCACACTGGCCGAGCTGCTCGGCGTGATCGCGCGGCTGCGCACCGGGCTGGGCGACTACGACGAGGCGCGCGCGCTGCTGGCGCGACAGGCGCGGCTGATCGAGGGCACCGACGTGCCGACCAGCCTGCAGCTGGAGTCGCTGACCCAGCGTGGCCGCGTGCTGCGCCTGCTCGGCGACGCCGATGGCTGCCTCGAGCTGATGCAGCCTGCGCTGGCGATGGCCCAGCGCGAGCAGGCCCAGCTGCCGCCGCAGGTCACCGAGTTCTACTCGCAACTGGGCCGCTGCCGGCGCGCCGACGGGCAGCTGCAGGGCGCGCGGCAGCTGTTCGAGCGCTCGCTGGCGCTGCGCCGCGAGAACCGCACCGACCACGTCGGCGAGGTCGAGAACCTGATGGACCTCGCCGGACTCGATGCCGACGCCGGCAAGGTCGACATCGCCCTGGCCGAGTTCGAGGCGGCCCGCAACCAGCTGCGCGACGAGGCCGGCAACCGCCACCCGCTGCTGGTCGACATCGACCGCAACCTGGCCCGGCTGCACCGCGCCGGCGGCCGACTCGGCGAGGCCGAGCGCGAGCTGATGGACGCGCTGGCGATCACCACCGAGATCAACGGCCCCGGCCACGCCACCACACTGACGGTCGAGCGCCAGCTGGCCGGCATCCTCGCCGACCAGGGGCGCCATGCCGAGGCGCGGGCACGCTGGCTGTCGATCCAGCGGAGGCTGGCCGGGCGCCACGGCGACCGCCACGTCGCGCTCGCCGAGGGCCACGGCCGGCTTGGACGCCTGGCGTGGGAGCGCGGCGACGTCGCCACCGCGGCCGATGAACTGCGCCAGGCGCTGGCACTCCGACGCGAAGCCGGCGTCCCCGGCCCGGTCGCCGACGCGCTGGTCGAACTGGGCAGCGTGTTGCACCGCTCCGGCCAGCACCGGCCGGCCCACCCGCTGCTGCTGGAGGCGCTGGAACTGCGCCGCGGCCTGCACGGCGACGGGCACGCGTCGGCCGCCGCCGAACGCGTGCTTGGCAGCGTCGAACTGGCGCTGGGCCGGACCGACAGCGGCCTGCAGCGGCTGGCGCATGCGCTGGAGGTGTCACGCAGGCGGCTCGGCGACGGCCACCCCGGCACCCGCCGGGTCGAGCTTGAACTCGCCCTCCACGCCGCACAGGCGGCCGACCCCACGCAGGCACGGGAGGCGCTGACCCTGCTCGACACCCTCGCCGCGCTGCCAACCGACGACATCGAACTGCGCCAGGTCGCGTGGCGCGCCGGTGCGCATGCCGCGCAGCAGCGCTGCCGCCATGGCCAGCAGGCGGAGGCGCTGATGATGCTCGACCGGCTCGACGGCCAGCTGCGCCAGAGCCGGCCGGAAGGCGGCGCGATCAACCGCGAGGTGGCCGCGATACGGGCCGGCTGCAACCTGCCGCCAGTGCCGTCGCCGGCACTGGCCGACGCCACCGCGCCACGCTGACCTCGTCCCGCCGCGGGCCCGGTGCCGCGCCCGCTACAACGGCAGCGGCGCCTGCAGCGGCTCGATCGTGCCCTCGCCGCGCATCACCTTCTTGTACTCGCGCCGCGACACCGACACGTAGCGCTCGTTGCCGCCGATCTCGACCTGCGGCCCCTCGAGCACCGCGCGGCCCTGCGCGTCGACGCGCATGTTCATGGTCGCCTTGCTGCCGCTGTGGCAGATCGTCTTGATCTCGCTGATCTCGTCGGCCCAGGCCAGCAGGTACTGGCTGCCCTCGAACAGCTCGCCGCGGAAATCGGTGCGCAACCCGTAGCAGAGCACCGGGATGCCGAGCGCGTCGACCACCTCGCTCAGCTGCCAGACCTGCGCCTTGCGCAGGAACTGCGCCTCGTCCACCAGCACGCAATGCAGCGGCCCGCGGGCGAGGATGTCGGCCTCGACCAGCCGCTGCAGGTCCTGCTCGGGCCCGAACGCGACCGCGCTGGCACTGAGCCCGATCCGCGAGGCCACGGTGCCCGGGCCGGCACGGTCGTCCAGCCGCGGCGCCAGGATCGCCACGCGCATGCCACGCTCGCGGTAGTTGTGCGCCGACTGCAGCAGGGTCGTGGTCTTCCCCGCGTTCATCGCAGAGTAGTAGAAATAGAGCTTTGCCATCGACGCAGTCTAGCGTCGGGAGTGCGCCGGCACGCGCAGTCCGCCGCGGCGGCGCCGGCTAGAATGCCCGGCCGCACCACCCGGTTCTCCGCGTCCGATGCACGGCCTCAACCCCCCCCAGCGCGCCGCCGTCGAGCACACCGACGGCCCCCTGCTCGTGCTCGCCGGCGCCGGCAGCGGCAAGACCCGGGTGATCGTCGAGAAGATCGCGCACCTGATCGCGTCCGGGCGGATGCCGGCCAAACGCATCGCCGCGATCACCTTCACCAACAAGTCGGCGAAGGAGATGCGCGAGCGCGTCGCCAAGCGCATCCGCGGCGACGCGGCGGACGGGCTGACGATCTGCACCTTCCACGCGCTCGGGCTGAAGTTCCTCCAGATCGAGCATGCGAAGCTCGGCCTGCGCCGCGGCTTTTCGATCTTCGACGCCGACGACAGCGCGGCGCAGATCAAGGACCTGCTCGGCACCGGCACCAAGCCCGACGCGCTGGACGACATGCGCAACCTGATCTCGCGAGCGAAGAACGCCGGGCTGTCGCCGGAGCAGGCCATGGCCGAGGCACGCAGCGCACGCGAGGTCGACGCCGCGACCGTCTACGCGCTGTACCAGGCGCGGCTGGGCACCTTCAACGCGGTCGATTTCGACGACCTGATCCGGCTGCCGGTGCAACTGTTGGAAAGCGACGCCGAGTGCGCCGCCGGCTGGCGCGAGCGCATCGGCTACCTGCTGGTCGACGAGTGCCAGGACACCAACGACGCCCAGTACCGCCTGCTCAAGGCGATCGCCGGGCCGCGCGGCCTGTTCACCTGCGTGGGCGACGACGACCAGTCGATCTACGCCTGGCGCGGCGCCAATCCCGACAACCTGCTGTCGCTCGGCACCGACTACCCGGCGCTGCGGATCGTCAAGCTCGAACAGAACTACCGCTGCTCCAACCGGGTGCTGCGCGCGGCCAACGCGCTGATCGCGCACAACCCGCACGAGCACCCCAAGACGCTGTGGTCCGACCAGGCCGACGGCGAACGCATCCGCATCTGGGAGTGCCGCGACGCCGCCCACGAGGCCGAGAAGGTCGCCGCCGAGATCCAGTTCACCGCGGCCGCGAAGCAGGCGCCGTGGAGCGACTTCTGCATCCTGTTCCGCGGCAACCACCAGTCGCGCGCGCTGGAGAAGGCGCTGCAGCTGCTGCGCATTCCCTACCACCTGACCGGCGGCACTGCGTTCCTGGAGCGCGGCGAGGTCAAGGACGCGCTGTCGTGGCTGCGGCTGGTCGCCAACCCGGACGACGATGCCGCGTTCCTGCGCGCGGTCACTTCGCCCAAGCGCGAGGTCGGCGCGACCACGCTGGCGAAGCTGGCCGAACTCGCGCAGCGCGCGCACATGCCGATGTCACGTGCGATCGAGTCGGTCGGCGCGCTCAAGCAGCTGCCGCCGCGCGCCGCCAATGCGCTCGACGGCTTCGCCACGATCGTGCGCGGCCTGCGCGAGGACGCCCGCCGGCTGACCCCGGCCGAGCTTGTGCGCGAACTCGCCCATCGCTCCGGCCTGCTGCAGTCGATCCGCGCCCAGTGCAAGGACGAGGCCGGCTACCAGCGCCGCAAGCAGAACCTGGAAGAGCTGGCCGACTGGTTCGACGGCGGCAAGGGCGCGGGCCCGGGTGAGCTTGCCGCGCAACTGGCGCTGCTGTCGCACGCCGACAAGGGCGACGCCGGCAACCAGGTGCGGCTGATGAGCCTGCACGCGGCCAAGGGGCTGGAATTCCGCTACGTGTTCATCGTCGGCGTCGACGACGGCAACCTGCCGCACGAGGCGAGCATCGAGGAAGGCCGCATCGACGAGGAACGGCGGCTGCTGTACGTCGGCATCACCCGCGCCAAGGAACAGCTGTGGCTGTCGTACTCCAAACAGGCGCAGAAGTGGGGCGAATTGCTGCGGCTCAAGCCGAGCCGCTTCTTCGACGAACTGCCGGCCGACGAAGTGCAGCGCGACGGCGCCGACCCGGTCGCCGATGCTGCGCGCAAGCAGGAGCGGGCGAAGGCGGGGTTCGACGCGATCCGGGCACTTCTGCAGGAATGATTCCGCGCCCGCGTGGTGCAGCGCCGCGACAGGCCCCGCGGCCTTTCCCTGCCTGAGCCTTGCCAGATGGGCGGGCTGAACCGCCGCGCGTGCGAACGCAGTGCCGTACTGCGGCGTGTTGTTCACATTCCCGTCATGTTCGTGATATCGCTATGGGTAGCGCGGGCGTCGTCGACCTCCGCGCCACCACTCCGGTCGCTGCCCCGCGTCGCCTGACGGCGCGACGGCAACGCTCCCGCGCTCTTGGCCAATGACCGGCCGTTGCATTGCGCGGGATCGGGCGGGCGGGCTGGTTCGGGGAGAGGCACGCCAGCTGGCGCGCGCTCTGAATGGACGCACACATAGGGAAATCACCATGCTCGTCTCCAACAACGCGCCGACGTTGCGCGCTTCCGCCGTTTCCGCACGCCCCTCGTCCGCGCCGCGCACGCGCCTGACCCCACTCTCGCTGGCACTGGCCACCACGCTGTCGCTGGCCGCATTGCCGGCGGCCGCCGCCGGGATCTGCCTGACCGACGGCTCCGCTCCGGCCATGGCCAACGGCGAGAAGAGCCTCGCCTGCGGCAGTGGCGCGATGGCGATGGGCGAGGCCGCGACCGCGGTCGGCGCCGGCAGCCAGGCGTTCGGCTACAAGGTTTCGGCGTTCGGCGCCGGCAGCAGCGCGACCGGCTCGGCGGCCACTGCGATCGGTGCCGACAGCCGGGCGGTCAATGTCAGCGCCACCGCCGTCGGCGCCGGCAGCACCGCCGATGGCATCAACGCGTCCGCGGTAGGTGCAGGCAGCAGCGCGACCGACTACGCCGCGTCGGCGTTCGGCACCGGCAGCCAGGCCAGCGCCTTCTACTCGTCGGCGCTCGGGTCGGGCAGCTCCGCCAGCGGCATCAACAGCACCGCGGTGGGCTACGGCGCCAGTGCAACCGCGGCCAACGCCGTCGCCCTCGGCGGCGGCTCGGTCGCCGACCGCGACGACAGCGTGTCGGTCGGCAGCGAAGGTAGCGAACGGCAGATCACCAACGTCGCCGCCGGTGTCGAGGACACCGACGCGGTCAACGTCGCCCAGCTGCGAGAACTCGGCGAGATGGCCAGGTCGACCGATATCTACTTCGAGTCGACCGGTGCCGGCGAGGCGCTGGTGCTGGGCGAGGAGTCCATCGCCGCCGGCTCCGATGCGCTGGCCGAGGGCGACTACAGCAGCGCGTTCGGCTCGGCCAGCAGCGCGATCGGCACCGGCGCCGGCGCGTTCGGTTCGGGCGCGTTCGCGCTGGGCGACGGCGCCACCGCGACCGGTTTCAACGCGGTGGCCGACCACGCCGACGCAAGCGCCTATGGCGCCGGCAGCCAAGCCATCGCCGCGGGGGCGACCGCGCTCGGAAGCGGTTCCATCGCTTCTGGCGGCGCCAGCGTCGCACTGGGTTCGCAAGCCCAGGCCAGCGGCACCGGCACGCTCGCGTTTGGCAGCCAGTCGCTGGCCAGCGGGGAAGCGAGCGTGGCCACCGGCTTCATGAGCCTGGCCAGTGGCGCGTTCTCGGCCAGCTATGGCGCCGGCACCAGTGCCACCGGGGACTACAGCTACGCCGCCGGCGGCATGTTCGACCTCGGCGCGGTGATCGGCCTCCCGCCGGGCCGGATCGTCATGCTGACCGCCGCCCACGGGATCGGCGCGACCGCGCTGGGCAACGGCGCGGTGGCCGGCAGCGAGTACTACGAATCGATCGGCGATACCGCGGTCGGCAGCATGTCGGTCGCCGATGGCGGCTACTCCACCGCGCTCGGCTTCGGCGCTATGGCCGGCGCCGACAGCAGCGTGGCGGTCGGCACCAATGCCTATGTCAACGCGGATGCCTACGACAGCGTCGCGCTCGGCGCCGGCTCGCTGGCCGACCGAGCCAACACGATCTCGGTTGGCAGCGCCGGTGACGACTACAGCGAGGCGTTCCAGCGTCAAATCACCAACGTCGCCGCCGGCTCCCAGGCGTACGACGCGGTCAACGTCGGCCAGCTGCAGTCGCTGGCGACGGTACTCGGCGGCGGCGCCGGCTTCGTCGGCGGTGTGTTCGCCCCGCCCAGCTACATGATCCAGGGCAGCAGCTACGGCGACATCGGCAGCGCGTTCGCCGCGGTCGACCAGCGCTTGAGCTCGCTCGCCGAGGAGATCGATGCGATCCCCGGCAACCGCGCCAAGGACCGCAAGCGCAAGCGACGCGCGAGTGCCAGTTCATCCGACGCCGGTGCGATGTCTTCGCCGGAAGGGTCGCTGGCAGCCGACACGTCCGGGACCGGTGCTCCGGTGGCGGCCATCGGCCACGGCGACATCGACGGCCGGCTGACGGTGGGCGGGGCCGGACCGGCGACGGCCGGCACTGCCAGCCTCGATCAGGTGCAGGCCGGCGACGCCGGCGTGCTGGCCAGTGCGCAGGGCTACACCGACGCCGCTGCGGCACAGACGCTGCAATCGGCAAATGCCTACACCGACACCACCGCGACACAGACACTGCACTCGGCCAATGCGTACACCGACACCCGCTTCACCATGCTCAACGACGACTTCACCGCGCTGCGCGGCGAGGTCGACACACGCTTCAACCAGCAGGAGCACCGCATCGACCAGATGGGCGCGATGAGCGCGGCGATGGTCAACATGGCCACCAGCGCGGCGGGCATCGACAGCGCCAACCGCGTCGGCGTCGGCGTCGGCTTCCAGAACGGCGCGACCGCACTGTCGCTGGGCTACCAGCGCGCGTTGTCGGAGCGGGCCACGGTGACCTTCGGCGGCGCCTTCAGCGGTGACGACACCTCGGTCGGCGCCGGCGTCGGCTTCGGCTGGTAAGCCGGCCACCACATTCCACGACACACGCCCGACCAATCAACCAGAAGGAATGGACATGACTGGTAACAAGCATCCGCGCACCGGCCTGCTGGCCTCGATGATCGCCGCTGCCCTGGCGGTACCGGCCGCCCACGCCGGCGCGCCGCTGGACACCCGCCCGCTACCCGCCGCCGCCGACGCCGAGACGCACGGCGCGCGCCTGATCGTGCGGTACCGCGACGCCGGCACCGATCGCGCGACGAAGCTGCAGGTGGCCGACGCCGCCGCCCGCCGCGCACACGGCCAGCGCCTGGTCCGCAGCATGTCGGATGTCCGAACCGCGGCGCCAACCATGCGCCACGTCCGCAGGCTCGCGGTCGGCGCCGACCTGCTGCAGCTGTCGCGCAAGCTCGACGACGCCGGGCTGTCCACGCTGGTCAGAGAGCTGGCGGCCGACCCCTCGGTGCGCTCGGTCGAGGTCGACCGGATGCTGCGCCACACCGGCCTGCCCGGCCCGCGCCGGGCGACGCTGGCGCAGCCGCAGCTGGTGGTCGACGACCAGTACTACGCGCAGTACCAATGGCACCTGCACGACGCGACCGGCGGCATCGACGCGCCGGCGGCCTGGGACGCCTCGACCGGCGAAGGCGTGGTGGTGGCGGTGCTCGACACCGGCATCGTGCCGCACCCCGACATGGACGCGAACATGCTGGAAGGCTACGACTTCATCACCGACGCGTTCGTGTCGCGGCGCGAGACCGACGCCCGCGTGCCGGGCGCGTACGACTACGGCGACTGGGAGGCCGCGGATGAGTGCGCCGCCGGCCGACCGGCGTCGGACAGCTCGTTCCACGGCACCCACGTCGCCGGTTCGGTGGCCGAACTGAGCAACAACGCGATCGGCATGGCCGGCGTCGCCCACGATGCCCGGGTGTTGCCGGTACGCGTGCTCGGCCGATGCGGCGGCTACACCTCCGACATCGCCGACGCGATCGTCTGGGCCGCCGGTGGCACCGTCGCCGGCGTGCCGGCCAACCCCAACCCGGCCGAGGTCATCAACCTCAGCCTCGGCGGCGGCGGCAGCTGCTCGGCGATCAGCCAGGCGGCGATCAACACCGCCACTTCGCTGGGTGCCACGGTGGTGGTGGCCGCCGGCAACAGCAACGCCGACGCAGCCAACTTCACCCCGGCCAGCTGCGACAACGTGGTGTCGGTCGCGGCGGGGCGCATCACCGGTGGTCGCGCCAGCTACTCCAACTACGGCAGCGTGGTCGATCTGACCGGCCCGGGCGGCGGCGGCGGCGTCGACGGCAACCCGGGCGGCTACGTCTGGCAGGCAACCAACAGTTCGGCGACCTCGCCGGACCTCGGCGAGCCGACCTACGTCGGCATGGGCGGCACCTCGATGGCTTCGCCGCATGTCGCCGGTGTCGCCGCGCTGGTGCAGAGCGCGGTGGTCGGTGCCGGCAAGGCGCCGAAGACGCCGGCCGAGCTGGAGGCGATCCTGGTCGACAGCGCGCGGCCGTTCCCGGCGACGCCGGACCGCGCGATCGGCAGCGGCCTGCTCGACGCCGACGCCGCAATCACGCTGGCACTCAGCGGTGACGGTGGGGACGGTGGGGACGGGGGCGATGACGGGGGCGACGACGGCGCCGTCCAGCTGGCCAGCAAGGTCCCGGTGACCGGCCTGTCCGGCGCGGCGGGGACAGGACTGCTTTTCCGCATCGACGTGCCGGCTGGCGCTCGGCTGCTCAACGTGATGTCGCATGGCGGCAGCGGCAATGTCAGCGTCTACGTCAGCAGCGGCGAGCCGCCGGCCGGCGACGCCTGGGAGTACCGCTCCAACCGTCCGGGCAACAACGAGGCCGTGCGCGTGCGCAAGCCGGCCGAAGCGTCGTACTACATCCGTCTCGTCGGCGAGAGCGCCTTCGCCGGCGTAACCCTGCAGGCCCGGGTCGACTGAGTCCAACCCTCCATGTGGTCGCATGGATGCGACGGATACCCCGGCTTCGGCCGGGGTATTTTTTTTGGGTATCCGGAATCTGGTGTGGGTTCTGGCT
>NZ_AVPT01000043.1 GCF_000768335.1 Lysobacter arseniciresistens ZS79 | reverse complement strand
GCGGTCTTCCCACACTAAAATCCGGATACCCTTTTTTTTTCGAGTGGCACCGCGTACGGCCGCGGATACGACAAGGGCGGCCGAAGCCGCCCCTGCCGTTGCAACCGTGACGCGTCCGGTCAGAACGTCAGCGAGTAACGCACGCTGGCGCCGTGGTCGCGCGCCTCGTCGGCGAACTGGCCGCTGTAGCTGAACTCCAGCAGGCTGCGCTCGCCCAGCTGCGCGGCGATGCCGGCCTCGGCGACGGTCGAGCTCTCCGCCAGCGGCGCGCCGGTGACGGTGAACGACTGCCCGCCCGCCCACGCATGCACGCCTTCGGCAACGGTGTCACCCGAGGCGTTGCGGTAGCCGAGGCCGCCGCGCAGGTGCAGGCCGGTCGCCGCCGGCTGCGCGCCCGACAGGTTGACGTCGAAGCGCACGCCCAGGGTCGACAGCGTCGTGCGGGTCTCGGCGGCGTTGCCGGACAGCGCGGCGTTGCCGCCCTCCTCGGTGAACGCGTCGGTGTCGACGTCGACCCGCGCCACCTGCAGGTACGGCTCCACCGTCCACGCCTCGCGGCCGAACGCGTAGCCGCCCTCGACGAAGGCCTGGGTGGTGGTGGCGTCGTACTCGGTGTGCAGGAACTGGTCGACGTCGGCGAAGGCGACGCTGCGCTCGCCGTCGATCTCCTGGTCGGCGCGGGCCAGGCCGGCCCGCAGCGACAGCGCGCCCCACTGGTTGCCGCCGTACACGCCGAGGTGGCGATGCTTGACGTCACCGCTCGACGCGCGCTCGCGCAGGTCGATGTCGGTGCGGCCGGTGCCGCCGAGCACGCCGACCCGCCAGCCGCCGGCGAAGCGGTGGTCGAGGCCGACCAGCACGCCGTTGCCGTCATGGTTGATACGGCCGGTGTTGGCGTCGCCGTGCACGCTGCCGCCGCTCTTGAAGGCCTGCGCCCACACCGCGGTCTGCGCGTCGCCGTCGTCCAGGGCGGACTGCAGCGGAGTGGTGCGGGCCAGCGCGGCCTCGCGGACCAGGCGGCTGTCCTCCACCAGCACCGCGCGCGCGGCCGGGTGGAACTCGCCGCCGAGCAGGTCGAACGCGCCCTGCGCCTGCTGCGGGAACAGCTGCACCAGCGAACCCAGCAGCGCCGCGTCGTCGGCCATCGCGTCGGCCGCGGTCGCGACCGCGAGCTGGTTCGGCGTGGTGGCGGCGTCGGCCAGGGCCATGCCGCGCACCACGTCGAGCGTCACCGCCTCGGCGCCGTAGCCGAGGTTGAAGGCGAGGAACGGCGAGAACGCGCTGCTGTCGACGCCGGCAAACGCACCGTTGACCGCGGCCGCCTCGAGCAGCGTGTAGCTGGCGCCGATGTCGAACACGCCCGGCGCGCCGAACAGGCGCACGGTGCCGCCGAGCAGGTCGGCGGTGCCGGTGACCGAGATCCGGTCCGACGCGGCGCCGGCGAACTCGGCGTTGTAGAACGAACCGGCCAGCTGGGTGTAGTCGCCGTCGACGGCCAGCGTGCCGACCGAGTTGCCCGGCGCGATGGTACCGGCGACGGAGGTGTCGCCGACCGTACCGATGCCGCGCAGGCTGCCGCCGGCATTGACCACCAGGCCGCCGGACTGGACGCCGTTGACCTGCAGCCAGCCGCCGTTGACGGTGGTCAGGTTGGCGAGCACGCCGCCGGCCGAAACCAGCGCCAGGCCGCCGTCGACGACGGTGTCGCCCAGCGCGTTGTGGCCGGTCAGCTCGAGCACGCCGTCGTTGACGGTCAGCCCGGCGAAGCTGTTGTCGCCGCTCAGGCGCAGCCAGCCGATGCCGGACTTGGTCATGCGGCCGGGGCCGCCGATGTCGTTGGTCCAGTCGTCCCAGGCCTCGCCTTCCCAGACCTTGGCGCCACCGGCCTTCCGGTTCATCACGATGTCGGTGTCGACGCGCAGCTGGCCATAACCCTCGATCGCCTTGCGCAGGTCCATCAGGCCCCAGCCGTACAGCTCGTCGACGCCGGCCACGCCCATGTCGCGCGCGGTGGTCAGCAGCACGTCGCGGATCTGGACGTTGTCGAGGTACGGGTAGCGCTCCATCAGCAGCGCCAGCGCGCCGGTGACGTGCGGCGCCGCCATCGAGGTGCCGGTGTAGTAGGCGTAGCCGAGCTGGCGGTCGGCGTCCTCGAACTCGAGGGTCAGGGTGCCGTCCTCGCCCACCACCACTTCGCCGTTGAGCTCGCCCCACAGCACGGTGGAGGCGATGTCGGTGCCCGGCGCGGTGATGCACCAGTCCATGCTCAGGCCGCACATGTTGGACGAGTCGGCGAGCTCGCCGGCCATGTTCATGTTGGCGACGCTGAGCCAGTACGGCTCCAGCTCGGGCAGCCAGCGCGGCAGGGTCGCGGTGAGGCCGGCGAAGTTGCCGGTGCCGTTGCCGGCGATGCCGTCGTCGCCGCCGTTGCCGGCGGCCCAGACCTGCAGCATGCCGAGGTCGCGCGAACCGGCCGCGTACGGCTCGAAGAACTCCGCGCCGCCGATCGCTTCGTACACGTAGTCGGCGAAGCCGGCCGAGTCGAGCGCGATGGTGTAGCCCCAGCTGTGGTTGATCGCGCGGACGTCGTTGGCGGCCATCTGCGCGTACATGTCGGCCAGCGCCTCGTCGGTCGGGCTGGTGCCGTGGACCTTGGTGTCCAGCCCGTAGGGGCCGAAGAAATACTCGTTGAGGCGGTTGGTGAACAGCTGCGCCGAGACCAGCCCGGAGCCGAACGCGACGCCGTGCATGCCGCTGCCGTTGCGGCCGGCGGCCATGGTGCCGCCGACGTGGGTGCCGTGGGCGTTGTACTCGAGTTCGAGCGCCTTGCCACTGCCGCTCCAGACGTAGCCTTCCGGCGCCAGGTGGCCCTCGACCGAGGGCTGGCCGCCGTCGGAGTAGAAGCAGCCCCACAGGTCGGTGGTGTTGCTGCAGCCCGGGTCGCCGAACTTCAGGCCGACATGGTCGCCGCCGGCGAACTCGGGATGGTCGAAGGCGACGCCGCTGTCGAACACGCCCAGGCGGATGCCGTAGCCGGTCAGGCCGCGCGCGTAGGCGTACTCGGCGCCGATCGCGCCCAGGCCCCAGTCGGCGAGGAATTCATCGGTGCGCCAGCTGGCCTCGTCGCCAACCTGGCCGGGGTCTTCCGGCGGGGCGTCCTGGGCCATCGCCGGCAGCATCAGGCCGGCCAGCAGGCAGCCCGCGATGGCGCGGCAGAGCGTGGAGCGGGAGGGTCGGGTACGTAGTGCGTTCTTGCTCATGCTGATCCTTGCGTTGAACTGAAAACGCCCGCCGGGCGCCGGTGTGGCGTCCGGGAAGGCACCAAGGGAAAGCGCGTGGCGGAGACACCCCCGTGCCCCACGTGCTTGCCCTGTATACGTGAACAAACCGTGAATTTCCACTCGTTCAAAGCGCGACGGAGGTCGCGGATCGCGTCCGTAACCCGCATCCGGCCTGGCTTTCGTGCTGCCCGGCGGGAGGTGCCGGACCGGCCGCTACACTGGCGCGGTTCTTCCTTCCCGGCCCCATCCATGCGCAACCGTCTGTTGTCCTCCGCCCTGCCGCTCGCCCTCCTGCTCGCCGCGCTCGCCGGCTGCCGGCACGCCCCGGTCGACGCGCCCGCGCCGGCCGCGGCGACGACGCCGGCCGACGACAACCTCAACGCGGTGCTGTGGATGCAGGCCTCCAGCGAGTACCGGGCCGCGGCGGCGCAGACCTGGCGCGCGGCGGCGGCCCGGCTCGACGCGGCCCTGGCCGACCCGGGCTGGGACGCGCTGGTGCCGGCCGAGCGCGGCAACCCTGCAACCGGGCTGCCGCCGGCGGTGATCGTCGATGTCGACGAGACCGTGCTCGACAACTCGCCCTACCAGGCGCGGCTGGTCGCCGACGGCGTCGAGTACGCCAGTGCCAGCTGGGCGGCGTGGGTCGACGAGCGCCGCGCGACGCCGGTGCCGGGCGTGCTCGAGTTCGCCCGTGCCGCGCAGGCCCGCGGCGTCACCATCGTCTACATCAGCAACCGCACCGAGGCGATGCAGGACGCCACGATCGCCAACCTGCGCGCGGCCGGGCTGCCGGTGGCGGGCGAGGCGGTGTTCCTTGGCAAGGGCACCGTGGTCGAGGGCTGCACGTCGGCCGACAGCGGCGACAAGGCCTGCCGGCGCCGGCTGGCAGGCCGCGACTACCGGGTGCTGATGCAGTTCGGCGACCAGCTCGGCGACTTCATGGCGGTCGAGCCGAACACGCCGGCCGCGCGCGCGGCGCTGATGGCCACCCACGGCGGCTGGTTCGGCGAGCGCTGGTGGATGCTGCCCAACCCGAGCTACGGCGACTGGCAGCCGGCGCTGTTCGGCAACGACTGGAGGCTGTCGCCTGTGCAGCGCCGCGAGGCCAAGCACGGGGCGCTCGAGCCGGCGCAATGAGTCGGCGGCGCGGGGCGCCGCGGGCGCGGATCAGCCGTCCAGCTGCTGCAGCGTCGCTTCCGGCAGCGGCAACAGCGCCCAGAACGCGACGTTGCGCTCGCGCCAGTCGTCGGCGGTTTCGTTGAGGATCGCCAGCAGCATCGCGAAACTCTCGGCGTCGGCGTCGCGCAGGCCGCCGGCGTTCTCCAGCAGCAGCAGGTAACCGGGCACCTGCCACCACGACAGGTCGCCGAGGCTGTCCGCCAGGGCGTCCCAGTTGCCACCGAACCACGACGGCAGTTGCAGCCCAAGACCCAGCCGCGCCAGCAGGTCGGCCTTGTCGACGCAGCCGGCCAGGTCGATCCGGGCCACGCCCAGATCCAGCGCGGTGCCGGCCTGTGCCATCGCCGCGGTGTCGCGCTCGTCGACGAAGTAGGCGCCGGCCTGCAGCGGATCGGCCAGCAGTGCGCGCAGGTCGATGGCGCTCATCGCGCGGGCTCCCAGTCGAAGCGGCGGAAACTGCGGTAGTGGTCGTCGGTGTAGTAGTACTCGGCCGGCGGGTCGCCACCGGTGACGATCCGGCGCGCGCCGCGGTCGCGCGAGCCGGGGGTTTCGACGGTGAACTCGCGGTAGTGGCCGCGCGGGCGTTGCGGTAGCAGGCGCTCGCGGTTCTGGAACACGCCGCCGTCCTGCCGGTACTCGTACGGGCCGCCGGCGGCGATCGCCTCGAGCACGGGCACGGCCTCGGGCGGGAGGAACGCGGGCAGCCGGGCGGAGGACGCGCCGCGGTTGTGCGCATCGCTGGCGTCCGGCCCGCGGTCCTGGCCGGAGGTGTCGCTGCCGGCGGGCGCAGGCAGGCCCCCGGGGCCGGGCTGTTGCAGCCCGAACCACAGCGCGACCAGCGCGACCGCGGCCAGCAGCCAGAGGGATCGGTTGGATCGCACGGCAGGTCCTGCTCGGGAAAGGCCCGAGTCTAGCCGCAAGGCACCGAGCGTCGTTCCGCTCCTACGCAAGCCCGGCGGCGACGGAGATCGGCGCAGTGCGGAACCGCGGGGATCAGCCGCAACGCAAACCGGTGATCGCGCCGCGCTCGTTGACGTCGATGTTCAGGCGGTCGGCGCGGTAGTCCATCGTCACCGCCTGGCCGGGCTCGATCACGCGCACGTCGTTGCTGTGGCTTTCGATCCTGGCGCGCTCGACCACCTCCGGAGTGGCGGCGCGGCCGACCGCCGACGACGCGTCCTCGGCGACGCAGGTGGTGGCCGGCGCGGGCGGCACGTCGACCGGCGCCATCGTCGTGCAGGCACCGACCGACAGCAGCAGCACGGTAACGGGGATCAGCGGCAGTCGGGTCACGGTGGGGCTCCGGTTCGGTGGCCGACGCAGCCTGCCGCCAGGCCCGTGTTCATGATGTAAACGCGGCGGCGGATCAGCCCGCGCGCACGCGGCGCGAAGTCGCCGGTGCGGCCGGCGACTCCGATTCCGCCTCCACCAGCCGCAGCATCAGCCGCGCCAGCGTCACCACGTCCTGGTGGTTGTGCGCGCACACGCGCCGCAGCAGGGTCGAGGCGCCGCCACGCAGGTACGACAGCCACGCCGCCGGCGCCTCGGAGCCGGGCAGGTCGTCCTCGCGCACGATCTTCAGCAGCTCGCGCTCGATCGTCGCCAGCCGGCAGTTCTCCCACACCCCGCGGTAGCGGCGGCGGGTCGGGAACAACAGGTCGACGTGGTCGAGCGGGGTCACCGGGCACGGCAGCCGCGCGAGCCGGTAGCGGGTCTTCAGCAGCGGCGCGTCGTAGCAGCGGCCGTTGTAGCTGGACAGCACCGTGCCCGGCGACAGCCAGTCGGCGAACTCGCGCAGCATCGCGCGCTCGGCGGCGAGCGTGGTGATCAGCAGCTGGCGCACCCGCAGGCCGTCGCCGTGCACCGGGTGCACGTGCCAGTCGGCCGCGCCGATCTGGAACGCGCGGGTGCCGGTGCCACCGGCCAGGCCGGTGGTCTCGGTGTCGAAGAACAGCAGGTCGCGCAGGGCGACCGCGTCGTCGCGCCGTGCGAAGGCGAGCGGCAGCGACGCGACCGGTGCCGGGAACGGCAGGTGGGCCTCGATCAGGCGCAGGCCCGGAGCGATCTCGTCGCCGGGCAGCGAACGGTCGACCGGGCCGCGCGCGGCGACCGGGTACGCCGGCGCGCGTTCGCGCACGCCGAGCAGGCGCCGCAGGGTGTCGAGGGAGGTGGCCGTGGGTGCGACAGCCGCGGGCGTGGCGGTGGCGGTGGCGGTTGAGACCGGCGTCGGCGTCGGCCGCGTGGGTTGTGTCGAACCCGTCGCCTCCGTCGCGGTCGCAGCCACCCTGCCCGCCGCCACAGCACCGCCGGCCTCGCGCTTGAGCGCGCGCAGTTTGTCGAGGGTGATGCTCATGGGCGGAGCACGGGAGTATGGACCGAGGGACGGCGGGGGGCAGGCGTGGCGACGACACCGGTTCGCCCGGAGGGTGGCTCCGTTGTAGGAGCGACGTCAGTCGCGACCCGCCGAAGGGGGGTGGCCATGTACAGGTCGCGACTGACGTCGCTCCTACAACCGCACGAAGCTGCGTAGCAACAACCGCTCACCCCGCCACCTCCGCCAACAACCCCAGCACGCGCCGCGCCAGCGCCTTCGGGGTGACCTGCGCATCGCCGCCTTCGTCCGCCGCCAGCACCGGGCCGACGCAGGCCGGGCAGCCGGCCTTGCAGTCGCAGCGCTCGACCAGTTCGCTCGCGCGGCGCACCAGCTCTGCCTGCCGCGCCCACAGCGGCTCGCTGAGGCCGACGCCGCCGGGAAAGTTGTCGTAGAGGTAGATGGTCGGAACGAACTGCTGCATTTCGACGCCCCCGGCGGCGGTGTCCCGGACCGGCATGGCGTCGTGGGCCGGAGCGTCGACGGTGCCGCCATCGGGGGCCACCGGGTCCGTCGGCCGGTGGCCCGCGTCATGGTTGCCGGTCACGGTGTTGCCCTCGCCGGCGCCATGCATCTGCACGAAGTCCTCGTGTGCGCCCAGCGGCAACCGCGCACGCGCACCCGGTGCGATCGACAGGCCCTCGACCGGCCCCTCGACCCCGCGCAACTGGCCGCGCCCTTTCGCATCGGCGGTCGCGAACCACGCGCCGTCGCCGTTGCCGACCGCCTTTTGCAGGTCGCGCGCGTCGGCCATCACTGCGACGGTGGCGACCACGTGCAACGCGTAACCGGCGCCGAGGAAGCCGTCGAGCGCGTCCTGCCGCGAGGCGAACCACGCCAGCAGCGTCGCCTGCGGCAACTGCCACCAGACCGCGGTGGTGTGCAGCTCCTGGTCGGGCAGGTTGACCGGGCCGTAGCCGATGTTCTCGTGGGTGTAGTAGCGGATCTTCTTGTAGCCGGCGACGCGCCGGACCACGTGCACCTCGCCGTGGCCGCAGTCGCCCTGCCCCGCGTCGATGCCGTCGAAGCGCTCGAGCACCTTCAGCTTCGAGTAGTCGATCGAGTCGGTGTAGTAGTCGACATGGGTGCGCGTGACGTAGGCCTTGCGGCCGTCCCAGTCGAGCCGCTCGACCTGGTACGGCGTGCTCTGCACCATGTGGATCGCGCCTTCGTACAGGGTCAGCGCGGCCGCGGAATAGTCGACCTCGGCGATGATCTGCTGCTTGCCGCCGCTGCGGTCGACGACGACGAAGTTGCCGTCGGCGACGCTACGCAGCGACACCGCGTTGGCCGGGTAGCTGTCGGCGATCCACTCCCAGCGGTCGCCTTCGCGGTGTACCACTTCGGTCTCGGCCAAGGCTTCGAGATAGACCTCCGGTTCGATCGGGCCGAACTGCTCGTCGACCACGAACGGCAGCTCGAACGCGGCGCAGCGGATATGGTCGAACAGGATCAGCGGCTGGTCCGGCGCGGTGCGCGCGTGCTCGGGCGAGGCGTCGGCGAAGAAGTCGGGATGGCGCACGACATACTGGTCGAGCGGCTGCGAATTGGCGACCAGCACGCCGAGCGACGGCTGCTGGCGGCGGCCGGCGCGGCCGAAGCGCTGCCACGTCGCGGCGACCGAACCGGGATAGCCGTTGAGCACGACCACGTCGAGCGAGCCGATATCGACACCGAGTTCCAGCGCCGAGGTCGAGATGATCCCGTCGATGTGGCCGGCGCGCATGTCGCGCTCGGCCGCGCGGCGCTCGGTCGGCAGGTAGCCGCCGCGGTAGGCGCGGATGCGCGGCGGCCGGCGCGGGTCGGAATCGAACACGTCCTTGAGGTACTTGGTCAGCACCTCGACCATCAGCCGGGTCTGGGCGAACACCAGCGTCTTAAGCCCGGCCTTGATCGCGATGCGGGCGATGCGGTTGGCTTGTGAGCGCGCCGACGCGCGCAGGCCCAGGTCGGGGTTGACCACCGGCGGGTTCCACAGCAGCACGTGCTTGTCGCCGGTCGGTGCGCCGGACTCGGTGATCGCGTGCACGTCGGCCTCGATCAGCGCGCGCGCGTGCTCGGCCGGATTGCCGATCGTCGCCGAGCACAGGATGAACTGCGGGCTCACGCCGTAGAACGCGCAGATGCGCTTGAGCCGGCGCAGCACGTTGGTGACGTGGCTGCCGAACACGCCGCGATAGGTGTGGATCTCGTCGATGACGACATAGCGCAGGTTCTCGAAGAACTGCGCCCACTTGGTGTGGTGCGGCAGGATCGCCTGGTGGAGCATGTCCGGGTTGGACACGACGATGTCGCCGTGCAGGCGGATCGCCTGGCGCGCATCGCCGGGGGTGTCGCCGTCGAAGGTGAAGGCCTTGACCCCGAGGTCGCCGGCGCGGTTGAGCTCGAGCAGCTCGGCGACCTGGTCCTGCGCCAGCGCCTTGGTCGGGAACAGGTAGAGAGCCTTCGCATTGCCCTGCATCGCCGCGCTCACCACCGGCAGCGTGTAGCACAGCGACTTGCCCGAGGCGGTCGGGGTGACGATGGCGACGTTTTCGCCACGCTGCGAGGCGGCCCAGGCGTCGGCCTGGTGGCGGTAGAGGCGGTCGACGCCGCGCGCGCGCAGGGCGGATGCCAGTGCGGCCGGAACGTCGTCGGGGATCGGTGCGTAGTCGCCGTCGCTGCCGGGGATGGTGAAGCTGCCAGTGATGCGGTCGGCGTAGCGGCGTTCCAGTGCCTGCGCCAGCGTGGCCCCGTTACCGGCGCGGCGACCGTCTCCCGGCAGGGCCAACGCCTGCTGCTCGTCTTCCACCCGTCGTGCCAGCGCGCGCCCCATGCCGTGTCCGTTTGTCCGCCAAAGGCGGGCAGTGGATCGCAGTGGCGTCGCATGGGATGAGACTGTGGTTCAACGTGTGAGTTGATACTTCCTTTATCAACTTGAAGATTGAATTGAAAGGAATCAACTGATAGGTTGCATTCCAACTTATCAACCGATGGGTTGAGCATGCAGACCCCGATCCGCATTCCGGCACAACTTGGGGCGATCCTGCGCAGCGCCCGCCAGCAGCAGGGCCTCACCCTCGCCGACGTGGGCAAGCGGCTGGGTGTCAGTACCCAGGCCGTCTCCAAGCTGGAACTCAATATCGAGCGTGCCTCGTTCGAACGCGTGCACCGGCTATGCCTGGCCCTCGAACTCGAACTGGTGCTGCAACCGCGACCCGTTTCGGACGCCTCCTCGCCGATGGAGTGGTGACATGCCCGCACTCGACCTGTGGATGAATGGGCAGGCGGTCGGCCACTGGGAGCGCTCCCGCGGTGGCACCGACCGCCTGACCTACCTGCGCAACTGGATCGACTCGCCGCAGGGTCGGCCGCTGTCCCTGTCGTTGCCGTACCAGCGCGATGCCGGCGCGGACGTGACCCTGCGCGGGGTGGAGGTGTCGGCCTACTTCGACAACCTCATCCCCGACAGCGAGCGCATCCTGCAGCGCATCCAGACCCGCTATCGGACCCGCAGCACCGATGCGTTCGACCTGTTGACGGCGGTGGGCCGCGACTGCGTGGGCGCGCTGCAGGTCGTGCCCGCGGGAACGCCGCCGGGAGACGCCCGCCGGATCGACGCCGAACCGCTGGACGAGGCAGGCGTGGCGGGGATCCTGCGCGCCACCACCGTGGATCGCAGGCTCACGCGCGACGACGACACCTTCCGCATCTCGATTGCGGGCGCCCAGGAAAAAAACGCCCTGCTCTGGCACGGGGACCGCTGGTGCATCCCGCACGGCGCCACGCCTACCACCCACATCTTCAAACTGCCGCTGGGCCTGGTGGGAAACATGCGCGCCGATCTGTCGCACTCGGTCGAGCTCGAGTGGCTGTGCATGCGCATCGCACGGGGTTACGGGTTGCCAGTGGCGGAAGTGACGATCGGCCAGTTCGAGGATCAGAAGGCACTCATCGTCGAACGCTTCGACCGACGGCTGTCGGACGACGGGAGCTGGTGGATGCGTATCCCCCAGGAGGACCTGTGCCAGGCGACTTCCACCCCGCCCGCGCGCAAGTATGAAAGCGACGGCGGCCCGGGCATCCGCACGATCATGGAGGTGCTACGCGGCTCGGAGGCGGCGCGCGAAGACCGCCGCCACTTTTTCACTGCACAGCTGGTGTTCTGGCTGATGGCCGCGACCGACGGCCACGCCAAGAACTTCAGCCTGACCCTGCTCCCCGGCGGCCGTTACCGCATGACGCCGCTCTACGACATCCTGTCGACGTGGTCTATCCAGGGCCGCGGCGCCGGCCAACTGGACCCGCACCGGGTGTCCATGGCCATGGCCGTGACCGGCCGCAATCGCCATTACCAGTGGCGCGGCATCCACCGCTGGCACTGGACGGCGATGGCCACGCAACTGGGTCTGGAGCAACCGGCCGCCGCATTGATCGACACACTGTGCGCCGCCACGCCCGCCGTGCTGGATGCAGTGGCCGCGCAGTTGCCTGCCGAATTCCCGATGCCGGTGTACGAAGCGGTCCGCTCGGGCATGCTGGCCGCGGCCGACCGTCTGAGCGGCGAACCTGACGCGCGTGCGTCCATAACCTGATGGCGCCCGGCCACCGCCGCGCCTTGCCTGCCTGCTGGAGCCCCGATGTCGCAATACGACCACCTCGACAAGGACACCCTGATCCGCCTGTTGCAGCGGCGCGACGCCCAGCGCCAGCTGGGGCTGGTGTGGGAGCGCCCGGATGACGCCGGCGGCGCCGCCGAACCCGACAGCGCGCGCAACGACGACTACGTCGCGCTGGACCTCGACCCCGCGCTCGGCCATGGCGAGGCGCCGTGGAAGAACCTGGTCATCGAGGGCGACAACTTTGACGCGCTGCGCGCGCTGCGCACCACCCACGCCGGCGCCATCGGCTGCATCTACATCGACCCGCCGTACAACACCGGCAACCGCGACTTCGTCTACAACGACCGCTTCGTCGACAAGACCCACCGCTTCCGCCACTCGCTGTGGCTGGAGTTCATGTACCAGCGCCTGCGCCTGGCCCGCGACCTGCTGCGCGAGGACGGGGTGATCTTCGTCAGCATCGACGACAACGAGCTGTTCCGGCTCGGGATGCTGATGGATCGGGTGTTCGGGGAGGAGAATCGGATCGAAACCCTAATCTGGAAAAAGTCCTATGGCGGAGGGGCGAAAGCCAAGTACGTAGTTGGGCTACATGAGTACGTGCTGTGCTACGCGCGCAACAAGAGTGCGATCGGAAGGATCGAATTGCCGCCAGACCCCAAAGTGCTTCGTTACTACAAGTACAAGGACGACAAGCTCGAAACCCGCGGCCCCTACCGGCTCCAACCGCTGGCGACGAATAGCATGGACACCCGAACAAACCTTCGATATCCGATTCCTCATGCGGGAGAAGACGTTTGGCCGGAAAAGCAGTGGCAATGGCAACGCGAGCGGGCTTTGGAAGCCCTCTCCAATGACGAGTTGGTGTTCTCAGGTTCCGCCGGGAACTGGACGGTCAACTACAAGCAGTACCTGAGGGACGAAAGCGGCAAAGAGCGTGGTGCCAAACCAAAGTCGATTCTGGAAGGCCCCTACAATCAGGAAGGTACGGCTCAGATTCGAGACATCTTCGGGGACGGGAAGACGTTCACCTTCCCCAAGCCAAGTTCTTTGATTGCACACCTCCTCCAATTCGTTCCATCCAATACAACCGTGCTCGACTTCTTCGCCGGCTCCGGCACCACCGCCCACGCCGTCGCCCAACTCAACGCCGAAGACGGCGGCGACCGCCGCTTTATCCTCGTCAGCAGCACCGAGGCCACCACCGACACGCCCGACAAGAACCTCTGCCGCGATGTCTGTGCGCAGCGCGTGCGCCGTGTGCTCGGCGGCTACACCAATGCCAAGGGCGAGGACGTGGCAGGGCTCGGCGGCGGCTTCGCCTACCTGCGCGCGCGTCGTATCGCCCCGCACCGGGTCGCGACCCGCATCCGCCACGGCGAGATCTGGAATGCGCTGCAACTGTTGCACCACGGCGCGCTGTCGCCGTGGTCCGGCGGCGGCTTTGCGCTCGACGGCAGGTTGGGCTACCTCGCCGACTTTTCCGCCGCCAGCACGGCGCGCCTGCGCGCGGCGGTCGGCGACGGTGACGGCAGCGGCCTGACCCTCTACAGCTGGGCGCCCGAACGCGCCCGCGCGCTGGCCCCCGCCGCCACCTGGGCCGCCATCCCCGACTCGCTGCAGGCCCGCTTCGGACGCCGTCACCCATGACCGACAACAGCACCCCCGTCGACCCGACCGCCACCAGGCCGTCGCCCGCCACCACCCTGCACGGCCCGCTGGTGCTCAAGGACTTCCAGCAGACCGTCGCTGACGGTCTGCTGGCGCGCTTCCACAACCTGAAGGCGCACTATGCGCGGCTCGCAAGTGGCACGCCGGCGCAGTGGCAGGCCGCGCGCCGGGCCGATGCCGCGGTGGTGCTGCAGGCACCCACCGGCGCGGGCAAGACCGCCATCGCCTGCGACGTGCTGCAGCGCTTCGCCGAACACGAACCGGTGCTGTGGCTGTGGGTGGCGCCGTTCGCCGGGCTGGTCGAACAGGCGCGGCAGACCCTGCGCCGGCAGGCCCCGGCGCTGCCGCTGCTGGACCTCGACAGCGACCGCCGGCCGGATGCGCTGGAGCGCGGCGGCATCTTCGTCACCACCTGGAGCGCGGTGGCCGCGTCCAACGCCGCCGCGCGCAAGGCCCGCACCAGTAGCGACGCCGGCCTCTCGCTCGACGCGGTGCTGCTGCTGGCGCGCGAGGCCGGCGTGCGCATCGGCTGCGTGATCGACGAGGCCCATCACGGCTTCCACAAGGCCGCGCAGGCCAAGCGGTTCTTCAAGGAGGTGCTGCAGCCCGACTACGCGCTGATGATGACCGCCACCCCGCGCGATCGTGACATCGCCGCGTTCGAGCAGGACACCGGTTACACCGTCGGCGACGAGGCCGACTGGGCCAGTGTCAGCCGCTTCGATGGCGTGCGCGAAGGGCTGCTCAAGCGCGGCGTGCGGGTGGTGCGGTTCCTCGCCCGCGACGGCGACACCGAGCAGCTGGTCGACTTCGAACACCTCGCCCTGCGCGAGGCCGCCGCCACCCACCGCGCCATCGCCACCCAGTTGCGCGAGGCCGGCATCGGCCTGACCCCGCTGATGCTGGTGCAGGTGCCCGACGGCAAGGATGCGCAACTCAAGGCGCAGGCGTATCTGAAATCGCTGGGCTTCGCCGACGACGCGGTGCGCGTGCACACCGCCGACGAGCCCGACCCCGACCTGATCGCGCTGGCCAACGACCCGACGGTCGAGGTGCTGATCTTCAAGATGGCAGTGGCGATGGGTTTCGACGCCCCGCGTGCGTTCACCCTGGCGGCGTTGCGCGGTGCGCGCGATGCCGCCTTCGGGGTGCAGGTGGTCGGCCGCATCGTGCGCGTGCACGCCGCCCTGCAGGGCCGCCGCGATCTGCCCGAATCGCTGCACTACGGCTATGTGTTCCTCGCCAACGCGCAATCGCAGGAAGGCCTGCTGGATGCCGGCGAGCAGATCAACGCGATGCGCACGCAGGCACCGGAGATCGGCACCTCGTCGGTGTTCACCGTCAGCGGCGCCACCGCCGCGGTGCAACTGGTGCGCAGCG
>NZ_AVPT01000031.1 GCF_000768335.1 Lysobacter arseniciresistens ZS79 | reverse complement strand
GGGGGGGGAGCCGATGGCGCTGGTGCTGGACGCCGCCGACGCGCAGCCCGAGGCGGTGCCGGTGGACACCGACGGCGCGGCGCCGGCGGACGGCGATGACGCCGCCGCGCCGACCTTGGCGCCAGTCATGCGGCAGCTGTTCGCCCTGGGCACCGGCGCGCACGAAGCCGCCGCCGACACGGGCCGCGCGGACACGGCGCTGACCCGCGCGGTGATGCAGCTGCCGCCGGCGCGCCACCGCTACCCGCGCCGCGCCGGCGTGCCGGCAACGCTGCGCACCGAGCTGCTGCCGCCGGCCCCGGCCGATTACGAGATGCAGCTGGTCGACTTTGTCCAGTTCAGCCCGGCGGTGCTCAACGACCGCACCCGTACAAAGACCCGGATGCGCCGCGAGGCGGTCGACATCTTCGACGGCGATCGCGTCGCCGAACACGACGACGACGTGTTTGCCGACCTGTCGGCCGAGGCCATCGGCCAGCGCGCGCGCCAGGTGGTGCTGAAGCTGCAGGACATCAACGAGCGCGAGATCCGCCTGCGGCTGCTGGAGCGCTTCGGCCAGGCGATCGAGCGCTCCGGCGCGCCACGGCCGGACGAGGACGGGCTGGAGGACCAGCTCCACCTGGTGCTGGTGCGCAACCCGCGACTGCTGTCGGAGGCGTTCCGCAGTTTCCGCCACGGCCAGGTGCTGGACCAGTCGGTGCCGCTGCCCGAAGCGGTCGAGTCCGAATTGCCGCTGCCGCCGGCGGCGCGCAACGCCTACGGTGTGATGCCGCCGGATCTCAACGGCGACGAGCTGCGCATCGCCGAGCTGCTCGACAGCCACGCGCTGGTGCGATGGTGGCACCGCAACCCGCCGCGCACGCCCGGCAGCGTCGGCCTGTACCGCTGGGACGACGGCGCGGGGTATTTCCCCGACTTCGTGGTGTGTCTGGAGGGGCGCGAGCAGGGCGACGGCATCGCGTTGCTGGAGGTCAAGGGCGCCCACCTCGTCGGCAACCCGCACGAGGTCGAGAAGGCCGGCGCGCACCACCCTGAGTACGGTCGCGTGTTCATGGTCGGCCGCGCGCGGGGCGAGACAGAATTCAGATTCCTGCGGCGGCTGGGCAACGCGCCACGGCTGGAAAGCGAGGCGGCCTTCCAGGTGGAGCGCATGCGCTGGGACACGTGACCGGCGTTTTGTTGTAGAAACGCCTTCAACCTCGATCGGGAACCGGCACGAGTGGATGGGTACCGATCGAGGCTGGGGCCGCTCCTACAAGAGCCCATCCACTTCGCGCACGGCGAACGCACGCAGCCGCACTGCGCTCGACACGCCGATGCCCTGTGCCCGCCCAGCGACGTACAGCGTCACGTGCGGCGGAGGAACGGGCAGCTGGCGGCCGAGCAGGCGGCCGAGTTCGCGGTGGAACGGTGCCATTGCCGGCAACTCGATCCGCTCGATGATCGAGTGGGCAACGTGTTTCGCACCGTCTGCGGCGTAGCACTTGCGCAGCAGACAGCGACGGCCCGTGCGGTGGAAGTGCCAGCCACACGCATCGAATGTCGCGGCGACGGCCGCATCGAGCCAGTGGGCATCGAACACCGCGCGCAGTTCCCGCGCCAGCGCGCTGCCGATCACGGTGATGTGCAGCTCGGGCTTGGGCGTCAGCACAATGCCGTCGACGGTCACGGGCGCGGCCGGCGGCGCCCAGCAGGCGGGGTCGATCGGCAGGACCAGGCTGTGTTCGAACGGCGGCATCGTCGCAGTGTGCCCGGCGCGCGCCGCGACCGGTTGCGGCAGCAGCCGGCCTGGCGCGACAGCGCGTTTCACCGGCGTTACCCCTGCGCCGGTTGCTGCGGCGCACAATACGCGGTTCATCTGTAGAGCTCCCGAATTGACCGACCCCACCACCCCGAGCGCCCACCAGCGCAACCGCGCCCGCTACGCCGCGATCCTGTTCGCGCTGGCGGTCGGTGGCTTCGCCATCGGCACCAGCGAGTTCGCGATGATGGGCCTGATGCCGAGCCTGGTGCAGGACCTCGGCGTTAGCGAGCCGCAGGTCGGCCACCTGATCAGCGCCTACGCACTGGGTGTGGTGGTGGGCGCGCCGCTGCTGGCGATCCTCGGCGCACGGCTGCCGCGGCGCAGCCTGCTGCTGGCGCTGATGGGCTTCTACGCGCTGGCCAACCTCGCCACCGCGTTCGCGCCGGACTACGCGACGATGCTGGCGGCGCGCTTCATCGCCGGGCTGCCGCACGGCGCGTACTTCGGCGTGGCGATGCTGGTCGCCGCGTCGATCGGCGGCCCCGGCCGGCGTGGCGCGGCGATCAGCCGGGTGATGCTGGGCCTGTCGGTGGCGATCCTGGTCGGCAACCCGCTGGCGACCTGGCTGGGGCAAACGCTGAGCTGGCGCTACACCTTCGCGCTGGTGGCCGCGGTCGCGGCGCTGACGGTGGCGCTGGTCGCGCGCTCGCTGGCGGAGGACCCCGACGAACCGCGGCAGACGCCGCTGCGCGAGATGCGCGCGTTCAACACCTCGCAGGTGTGGCTGACGCTACTGATCGGCGCGGTGGGCTTTGCCGGCATGTTCTGCGCCTTCAGCTACCTCGCGCCTACGCTGACCGAAGTCACCGGCGCGGCCGACGGCTGGATCCCGGTCGCGATGGGCGTGTTCGGGCTCGGTTCGATCATCGGCAACCTGGTCGGCGGCTGGCTGGTCGACCGGCTGCAGTTCCGCGCCGCGCCGGTGATCCTGCTGTGGTCGACGGCGGTGCTGCTGATGTACCCGCTGGCCGCGCACTCGCTGTGGACGATGCTGCCGGCGGTGGTCGCGGTCGGCACGATGGGCGCGCTGGCATCGGTCATGCAGACCCGGCTGATGGACGTCGCCGGCGAGGCGCAGACCCTCGCGGCCGCGTCCAACCACGCCGCGTTCAACGCAGCCAACGCGCTCGGGCCGTGGCTCGGCGGGCTGGCGATCAGCGCCGGGCTGGGCTGGACCTCGACCGGCTACGTCGGCGCGGCGACCGCGGTCGGCGGGCTGCTGGTCTACGCGTGGGCGCGGTGGGACGAGCGCCGGCTGCCGCTGCCCGCCGGGGGCTGACGGGGCGCGACCGGGTTACTGTCCGTCCATGACCGACGACAAGCCGTTCTCCCCCGCCTGCGAGCGCAACCGCGACCCGATCCTCGCGGTGCTGCGCGAGCACTTCGCCGAGGCCCGCCACGTACTGGAGGTCGGCAGCGGCACCGGCCAGCATGCGGTGCATTTCGCCGCGGCGATGCCGTGGCTGGCGTGGCAGTGCAGCGACCGCGCCGAACACCTGCCGGGCATCCGCACCTGGCTCGACGAAGCGGCGCTGGCGAACACCCCGCCGCCGCTGCAACTCGACGTCGACCAGTGGTCGTCGCTGCCGCGTTCCGGCGAACCGGCGACGCTGCCAGGCCCCGCCACGCTCGAAGCGATCGCCCGGCGCGACCCGTTCGACGCGGTGTTCAGCGCCAACACCCTGCACATCATGGGCTGGCCGCAGGTGCGCGCGTTCTTCGCCGGCGTCGGCGTGCTGCTGCCGCGCGGCGGCACGCTGGCGGTGTACGGGCCGTTCAACTACGGCGGTGACTACACCAGCGACAGCAACCGCGAGTTCGACCGCTGGCTGCGTGCGCGCGACCCGGCGTCGGGCATCCGCGACTTCGAGGCGGTCGACGCGCTCGCGCGCGATGCCGGGCTGGCCCTGCAGGCGGACATCGCGATGCCGGCCAACAACCGCTGCGTGGTCTGGCGCACCCTGCGGTAAGCGCCGGCGCGTCGACGCCCCGGCGACCGCATGCCACCATCGCCGCCGCAATGAAGCCGCGCCACCCGACCCCGACCACGACGACGCGACATCCGCTGCGCCGCCGCCTGCTGCGCGGCGCCGCGGCCGTGGTGCTGGCGCTGGTCGCGCTGGTCGGCAGCGGCCTGCTGTTCAACGAGCAGCTCGCCCCGCCCGCCACCGGCGAACCCGGGTACGCCCTGCCGCCGCAGCCGGCGCAGACCGCGATCGACCGCGAGCTGGCGCCGATCCTTGCCGCCCATCCGGGCGAGACCGGCGCGCTGCTGCTGGCCGACGGCCTCGACGCCTTCGCCGCCCGCGCGATGAGCGCGCGCCGCGCCGGCCGCAGCCTCGACCTGCAGTACTACATCTGGAACGACGACCTCGCCGGCCGCCTGCTCGCGCGCGAGGCCCACGCGGCGGCCGAGCGCGGCGTGCGGGTGCGGATCCTGCTGGACGACCTGACCGCGCAGGGGCGCGACCCGCAGTGGATGGCGCTGGACGCGCACCCGCGCATCGAGCTGCGCCTGTACAACCCGTTCCGCAACCGCGGCGGCGGCCTCGAGCGCGGCGTCGAGCTGGTCCAGCGCGCCTTCAGCATCAACCACCGGATGCACAACAAGGCCTGGATCGCCGACGGCCGGGTCGCGGTGATCGGCGGGCGCAACATCGGCGAGGAGTATTTCGAGGCCAGCGACGCGGTCAACTTCCACGACCTCGACCTGCTGCTGTTCGGTCCCGCGGTCGACGACGCCTCGGCGATCTTCGACGCGTTCTGGAACAGCGCCGCGGCGGTGCCGATCGACGCCCTGCACGAAGCCACGCCGCAGGAGCTGGCCGGCTTCCTGACCCGCGCCGACGACATCGCCCTGCAGGCCCGCGCGGCGCCGTACCTGGCTCGGGTGGCGGCCTCGCCGAACGTGCGTGCCTACCTCGACGGCGCGCTGCAGCCGCACTGGGGCCGCGACATCGAGGTGGTCTCGGACCCGCCGCTGAAGGCCGGCGACGACGACCGCGGCGACTGGCTCGCGACCCGGCTGCTGGCCGGCATGGGCGAGGCGCGCGACAAGGCGTTGCTGGTGTCGCCGTACTTCGTGCCCGGCCAGGCGCTGACCGGCCGGCTCACCGCGCTGGCCGCTGCCGGTGTGCAGGTCGGCGTGGTCACCAACTCGCTGGCGGCCAACGACGTGCCGGCGGTGCACAGCGGCTACGCCCGCTACCGCGAACCGCTGCTGCGCGGCGGCGTCCGGCTGTACGAGATGAAGGCGCGCGGCGACCACGGCGACCACGGCGCGTTCGGCAGCAGCGGCGCCAGCCTGCACACCAAGGCCTTCGTGGTCGACGACCGCCACGGCTTCGTCGGCTCGTTCAACCTGGACCCGCGCTCGGCCAACCTCAACACCGAGATGGGCGTGCTGTTCGACCACCCGGGGCTGGCCGCCGGCGTGCGCGACGAGTACCTGCGGCTGGCCTCGCCACCGGTCAGCTACTGGCTGTACCTCGGCGACGACGGCGGGTTGCGCTGGCTGGACCGCGCCACGCAGCCGCCGACCGTGCTGCGCGACGAGCCCGACGCGGCGTGGCCGCGCCGCGCACTGGCGACCGTGCTGGGCTGGCTGCCGATCGAGTCGCAGCTGTAGTGCCTGCAGCGCGCCAACGACGGCTCAGCGCGGCAACGCCACCGAGCCGTCCTGCTCGCAGCGCGCGCCCTCGTCCGCCACCGGCGACGGCGCCTGCGCCGGCACCTCCGACGGGATCGCGATCGCGTCCGGGTCGACCGGCAGCATCCGCGCCTGGCGCCAGCGGCCCCAGCGGTAGTACGCCAGCGACAGCACCATCGACACCGCCGCGCTGACCGGGAAGCTCCACCAGATCGCGTCGACCCCGAACCGCGGCTGCAGCCAGTTGGCGAACGGCACCCGCACGCCCCACAGCGCGAGGCCGAGGATCACCAGCGGCGGTACCACCGCGCCGGTCGAGCGCACCACCCCGGCGACCACGAAGGTCACGCCGAAGAACAGGAACGACCACACCGCGATGTGGTTCAGGTGCCGCGCGATCTCCAGCGCCTCGCTGCCGGCCGGCATGAACATCGCCAGGGTGTAACGGTCCAGCAGGATCAGCGGCGCGATCAGCGCACCGGTCAGCAGGAAGTTGAAGCCGACCCCGGCGCGGGTGGTCGCCTCCACCCGTGGCCAGTTGCCGGCGCCGACGTTCTGCGCCGCCATCGACGAGCACGCCGCGCCGATCGCCATCGCCGGCATCTGCACGTAGGTCCACAGCTGCAGCGCGGCGCCGTACGCGGCGGTGGTGTGGGTGCCATAGGCATTCACCATGGTGATCATCGCGATCATCGCCAGCGAGATCAGCACCATCTGCAGGCCCATCGGCACGCCCTTGGTGACCAGCGTGCGCACGATCGTCCAGTCCGGCACGAACAGCCGGCGCTCGTTGCGACCGATCCACAGCGGGTGCCGCTTGTGGCGCAGCCAGCCCAGCAGCGACGCCAGTGCGACCACGTTGGCCAGCAAGGTCGCCATCGCGCTGCCGGCCATGCCCATCTCCGGCAGTGGCCCCACGCCGAACATCAGCAGCGGCACGAACACGATGTCGAGCGCCACCGCCAGCAGCAGGAACAGGAACGGCGTGCGGGCGTCGCCGGCGCCGCGCAGGATCGCCGACACGAACGCGAACGCATACAGGAACGGCAGCGCCAGGAAGATCACCTTGAGATAGGCGTCGGCCAGCGGCAGCGCGGCCTCGGGCGTGCTCATCCACACCAGCACGTGGCGCGACAGCGGCAGGCCGAGCGCCGCCAGCGCCACCGAGATGCCGAGGAAGAACGTCGCCGCCGAGCCGATCACCCGCCGTGCGCCCGGCAGGTCGCGCCGCCCCATCGCCTGGCCGACCAGGATGGTCGAGGCCATGCCGAAGCCGAACACGCCGCCCAGCAGCAGGAACATGATGTTGTTGGCGTTGGCGATCGCGCCCAGCGCCTCCTCGCCGAGGAAGCGCCCGACCCAGACCGCGTTGACCGAGCCGTTGAGCGACTGCAGCACGTTGCCACCGAGGATCGGCAGGGCGAACACGAACAGGGTGCGGGCGATCGGCCCTTCGGTGAGGTTGCGTGGCTGCATCTGCCGGGGCGTGCCCGTCTGCGGCGAGCGGCACCCAGCTTAGCGGCCGGCGGTGCACGGGCCGCGACGGCCACGCCGCGCCACCTGTCCGGCGGCTGACCGGTGCGTCCGGCGGAACGCAGCTTGCCGCCCGCGTCGACGCCGCCGTGACCGGCCCCGGGCGACACTGCCGCCATGTTCAACGGCATGGACCACAGGCAATGAGCGGGGCGATCCGGTTGACGCGCTGGTGCGTCGGCGAATGCATCTGGGTGGCACTTTCGGTGCTGCTGGCGATCGCGTTCGTGACCGGTTTCGTCGGGCTGGCCGAACCGCCGGCCGGCGAGCTCTGGGCCAGCCTGCGCAGCCCGGTCAACATCGTCCGGATCGTCGTGCTCAGCGCGGCGCTGTGGGTCTGGGCCTACATCGCCCGGGTGATCCACGCCGGCGACCGCAGCGCCCTGCCGCGAACCCCGCGAGGCACCTCTGCGCGCGTTGCGTAGGATGGCCCGGTAGCCAAACCGGGGATCCTCAATGCCGTATCCGTTCCGTTCGCCCGTCCTGCTGCCGGCGCTGGTCGCCGCGCTGCTGCCGCTGTCGGCCGCGCTCGCGCAGGTGCCCGCCGCTCCCGTCGCCACGCCGGCACAGGCGCCGGCGTCCACGCCCTACCCGGGCACGCTGACGGTCGCGGTCGACGCCACCGACCTCGCGCGGCGGGTGCTGCGCGTGCGGCAGGCCATCCCGGTGCGGCCCGGCCCGCTGCGGCTGCTGTTCCCGAAGTGGATCCCCGGCAAGCACCGGCCGGACGGCCCGATCCACCGGCTGGCCGGGCTGACGGTGCACGGCAACGGCCAGCGCATCGACTGGACCCGCGACCCGACCGACGTCCATGCCTTCGACATCGAGGTGCCGGCCGGGGTCGCCACGCTCGACGTCGTCTTCGACATGCTGACTCCGACCGCGGCCAACCAGGGCCGCGTGGTGATGACCCGCGACATGCTCAACCTGGAGTGGGGCACGGTGGTGCTGTACCCGGCCGGCCACGCCGTCGACGGCATCGCCATCACCCCGACGCTGGAGCTGCCGGCCGGCTGGCAGGCGGGCACCGCGCTGGAGTTGCAGTCGCGCGCCGGCGACGTGCTGCACTACGGCACGGTCGACTTCGAAACCCTGCAGGACTCGCCGGTCTACGCCGGCCGCCATTTCCGCCGGATCGACCTCGACCCCGGTGCCGAGCGGCCGGTGATGCTCGACATCGTCGCCGACGCGCCGAAGTACCTGGAAGCGACCGACGAACAGATCGAGCCGCACCGCGAGCTGGTCGCGCAGGCCTACAAGCTGTTCGATTCGCAGCACTTCGACCACTACGACTTCCTGTTCTCGCTGTCGGACCGGATGGGCGGCAACGGGCTGGAGCACCACCGCTCCAGCGAGAACGGGGTCAAGCCGGGCTACTTCACCGAGTGGGAGGCCAGCGTCGCCGCGCGCGACCTGCTGCCGCACGAGTTCGTGCACTCCTGGAACGGCAAGTTCCGCCGCCCGGCCGGGCTGGCCACGCCGGACTTCCACACCCCGATGGTCGACAGCCTGTTGTGGGTCTACGAGGGCCAGACCCAGTACTGGGGCATGGTGCTGGCCGCGCGCTCCGGGCTGTGGGAGCAGCAGGACGCGCTCGACGCCTTGGCGCTGGTGGCCGCCACCTACGCCGACGACCGCCCCGGGCTGTCATGGCGCACCGTGCAGGACACCACCCACGACCCGATCATCGCCGCGCGCCGGCCGCAGCCCTACCGCAGCCACCAGCTCAGCGAGGACTACTACAACGCCGGCGCGCTGGTGTGGCTGGCGGTCGATGCGAAGCTGCGCGAACTCAGCAACGGCCGGCGCTCGCTGGACGACTTCGCCAGCGCGTTCTTCGGCGTGAACGACGGCAGCTGGGAGGTGGTGCCGTACCGGTTCGAGGACGTGGTCGCCGCGCTGGATGCGGTCGCCGCGCACGACTGGGCGGGCTTCCTGCGCAGCCGGCTCGACGCCCACGCGCCGCCGCTGGACGGGCTGGCCGCGAGCGGCTGGAAACTGGTCTACCGCGACAAGCCCAGCAGCTACCACAAGCGCCTGCTGGCCGCGCGCAGCACCGTCGACTACACCGCCTCGCTCGGCATGGCGGTCTCGAAGAAGGACGCCACGGTCGCGTCGGTGCGCTGGGATGGCCCCGCGTTCAACGCCGGCATCGCGCCGGGCAGCACCCTGCTGGCGGTCAACGGCTACGCGTTCGAGACCGCGCTGCTGGACGACGCGATCAAGGCCGCGCAGGCCGACGGCAGCCCGATCGAGCTGGTGATGAAGCACGGCGAGGTGGTGCGGACGGTGTCGATCGATTACCGCGGTGGGCCGCGCTATCCGCACCTGGAGCGCATCGACGGCGCGCGGGACCGGCTCGGCCGGATCCTCGCCCCGCTATAGCGCGGCGCTCCACCGCGCGGCCGGTGCCGGGCGGGCGAACAGGTAGCCCTGGCCGAACTCGCAACCCAGCCCGAGCAGCGCCTCGTGCTGGGCGCCGGTCTCGATCCCCTCGGCCACCACGTCCAGCCCGAGCGCCTTGGCCAGCGCCAGCACGGCGGCGATCACCGCCGCGCTGTCGGCGTGCTCGCCGAGCGCGGCGAGGAAGGTGCGGTCGATCTTGATCACCTTCAGCGGGAAGGTGTGCAGGTAGCTCAGCGACGAATAGCCGGTGCCGAAGTCGTCCAGCGCGACGCCGATGCCGGCCGCCTGCAGCCGCTGCAGGATCGCCCGCACGTGCTCCGGGTCCTCCAGCAGCGAACCCTCGGTGACCTCGATCTGCAGCCGCCGCGGAGGCAGGCCGGTGCGCGCCAGCAGTTCGAGCAGGCGCTCGTCGAAGTCCTCGCGGTGCAGGTGGCGCGGTGCGACGTTGATCGACAGGTAGGTGTGGTCCGGCAGCCGGGTGGCGTGGACGAAGCTGCGCTTGAAGATGCGCCAGTCGATCGACTCGATCAGGCCGCTGTCCTCGGCCACCTGCAGGAACTGGGCAGGGCCGAGCACGCCGCGCTGCGGGTGGTTCCAGCGCAGCAGCGCCTCGTGGCCGACCACCGCGCCGTCGGCGAGGCGCACGATCGGCTGCAGGTAGGGTTCGAGCTGGTCGAGCCGCATCGCGTCGCGCAGCTCGACCTCCAGCGCCAGCACGTCGATCGCGGTGCGCCGCAGCGAGTCGTCGAACAGCTGCCAGCGCTTCCGCCCCAGCGCCTTGGCCTGGTACAGCGCGACGTCGGCGTCGCGGACCAGCTCGTCGGCCTCGCGGTAGCGGGCGTCGCCGATCGCGATGCCGATGCTGGCCGACGGCTCCAGCCGGCGGTCGCCGACGTGCAGCGGCTCGGTCAGCAGGTCGAGCACGCGCTGGGCGACCGCGATGGCGGTGGCCGGCGCGCCATCGGCGTCCAGCCGCACGTCCTCCAGCAGGATCGCGAACTCGTCGCCGGACAGCCGCGCGACCAGGTCGGGCGCGCGCACGCTGGCCTGCAGCCGCCGCGCGACCTCGCGCAGGAAGTCGTCGCCGGCGAGGTGGCCGAGGCTGTCGTTGATGACCTTGAAGCGGTCGACGTCGAGGTACAGCAGCGCGCAACGCTGCGAGGGACCGGCCTGCAGGCGCGCCAGCGCGGCCTCGATGCGGTCGTGCATCTGGCCGCGGTTGGGCAGCCCGGTCAGGGCGTCGTGCATGACCTCGTGGCGCAGTTGCTCCTGCACGCGCTCGCGCTCGCGGATCTGCCGGCGCAGCTCCAGCGTGCGCTCGGCCACGCGCTCCTCCAGCTGCGCGTAGGCCTGTCGCTGGAACTGTGCGCTGCGCCGCCGGTGCAGGCTGTTGGCGATCTGCGAGGCGACGAAGCCGAGCAGCTCCTGGTCGGCCGGGCCGTAGACCACCGCCGGGTCGTAACTCTGCACCGCGACCAGCCCGATCGCGTCGGCGCCGGAGAACAGCGGCACCCCCAGCCAGCAGTGCGAGGCCGGGTACTGGTACTGCGATGCGGCAACCTCGCCGATCCGGACCAGTTCGTTCTCGCGCTCGAAGTCGCACAGCAGCGGCCGGCGGTGGCGGATCACGTACTCGCTGAGCCCGCGCGCCAACGGCCGGCCCTCGCGCTTGCGCTTGAGCTGGACGTCGACGTAGTAGGGGAACTCCAGCGAGGTGCCGTCCTCGGATACCAGCGCGATGAAGAAATTCTCGGCGTCCAGCAGCTGGCCGACGATGCCGTGGATGCTCGCGTAGAACTGCTCCTCGTCGCTGTCGTCGGTGGCCAGCTGGGCGATCTGGAACAGCGCCGCCTGCAGGCGCTCGGCGCGCTCGCGCTCGGCCACCTGCTGCTGCAGGCCGCGGTTGGCCTCGGCCAGTTCCTGGGTGCGCAGGGCGACGTTGCGTTCCAGCAGTTCGGTACCGCGCTTGCGCTCCAGCACGGCGAGGATGTGGCTGGCGACGAAGCCGAGCAGGGCCTGGTCGGCATCGCTGAAGCGCACGTCGTCGCGGTAGCTCTGCACCACCAGCGCGCCGACCGCCTGGCCGCCGCGCAGCATCGGCACGCCCAGCCAATCGGGGCTGTCGCTGCCGACGATCGTCAGCGGGCCGTCGACCTGCTCCCGGAGCCGGGCGTTGTCGCCGCGCAGCGGCCGGCCGTCGCGCAGCACGTACCAGGTGGCCGAGTGGCGCACCGCGTCCATCGGCATCCGCTGGAACGGCGCCTCGTCCTCGGTGTCGACGAAGTACAGCAGGTCGAGGGTGTCGTCGCCGGCGTCGCGCAGCACGATGAAGAAGTTCTCGGCGTACATCAGGGTGCCGACGATCGCGTGGATGCCGCGCAGCACCTCGGCCATGTCGCGGTCCGAGGCGGCCAGCTCGCTGATGTCGAACAGCGCGCGCTGGACCTGCTCGGAGCGCTCCAGCCGCGCGACCTCGCGCTCCAGCCCGGCCAGCTGCAGCAGCTTGTCGAGCCGGCGGTCGACGATCCGCAGCGGTGCGGCCAGCGCGGCGAGCACGGCGTCGCGGTCGAAGCCGGGGCCGGGATGCAGCACCAGCACCGCGGTGCTGGCCGGCAGCGGGATCGCCAGTTGCCGGTCATCCGGCGTGGCGGTCGGCACCGCGGCCAGCAGTGCGGTGTCGGCCAGCGACAGCACAGTCGCCGGCGGTGGCGGTGCGGGGTCGCGCCACGGACCGATCGCGCCGATCTCCCACAGCAGGCGGGCGTCGTCGACCCCCGGCAGCGAGCGGCCGATCCGGACCACGGCGTCGATCAGGTCGGCCGCGGCGTCGGCCTCCAGCAGCAGCTCGGCCCAGTTGGCCAGCATCGCCGCCCGGGGCACCCCCGTGGTCACGCCGGCCACCTCCGTCGCCGGGGCGGGTGGCCGACGGTGCGGTGGGTCGCGCTGCGGCAGTGGCGGGGTCGCGTGGGCATCAGCGGGAACCGGGGCGCTGGGGTTCGCGCACCCATCATATCGGCGTCGCGGCCGGGTTCTTCACCCGGCCGTGCCGCGGCGCGGATCACGTCGATCGCCCCGCGTCACCCCACCGGTGCGCGGCTCACGCGACCTGCACCAGCCGCAGCGGGTTGTCCCACTCGGCCAGCAGCTCGGCCTCGCGCGCCTTCGCCTTGTGCAGGTGCTCGTGCTTGACGTGGCCGTAGCCGCGGATGTGCTCGGGGATGCTGGCGATCCCGGCGGCGAGGTCGACGTTGCCGCGGTCGAGCCGGCCGAGCAGGCCGTCGATGGTGCGGAAATAGTCCTCGACCAGCCGGCGCTCCATCCTGCGCTCGGCGGTGTAGCCGAACACGTCGAACGCGGTGCCGCGCAGCCGGCGCAGCCTGGCCAGCAGCTTGAACGCGGTGAACACCCATGGCCCGAACTCGCGCTTGATGCCGCGGCCGTGCGCGTCCTTCTTCGCCAGCAGCGGCGGCGCGAGGTGGAACTTGAGCCGGTAATCGCCGTCGAACTGCTCCTGCACGCGGCGCATGAAGTCGCCACTGGTGTACAGCCGGGCGACCTCGTACTCGTCCTTGTAGGCCATCAGCTTGAACGCGTAGCGCGCGACCGCCTCGGCCAGGTCGCTGCTGCCCGGCGCCTTCGCGTGCTCGGCCTCGCGCACGCGGGCGACGAAGTCCGAGTAGCGGCGCGCGTAGGCGGCGTCCTGGTAGTCGGTCAGGAACGCGACCCGGCGCGCGATCACCTCGTCGAGCGAACGCGACAGGCGGGCGTCGTCGAGCGGCAGGAATTCGACGTTGTCGCCGCCGTGTTCGGGCACGTGGCGCAGCCCGTCCTGCGCGACCGTCGCGCGCGGCGCCGACGGGCTGCCGGACTCGTGGCCTTCCCATTCGCCGGCGCCGAGCATCGGCAGCGCGTGCGGAGTCGCCTCGGCCCGGGTCGGCGCGTTGCGCACCAGCCCGGCGGCCTCGGCCACCGCGGCCGGGTCGACCACCGCCAGCCGGCCCCAGGCGAACGCCGCCTTGTTCTTCTCGATCGCCGCGCCGTTGAGCTCGACCGCGCGCATGATCGACTCCAGCGACAGCGGCACCAGCCCCTGCTGCCAGGCGTGGCCGAGGATGAACAGGTTCGACATGATCGCGTCGCCGAGCAGCGCGGTCGCCAGCTGGGTGGCGTCCACGACATGGAGTTTGTCGAGGGCCTGTTCCTCGCCGCCGAGCGCCTTTCTTACCGCGTCGATGATGTCGCTGGCCGGGAACTGCATGTCCGGACGCGTGGTGAACGTGCCCGGCATCGCCTCGTAGCTGTTGAGCACCACGGTCGAACGCCCGCCGCGGACCTTCGACAGCGCCCAATAGTCGTTGACCACGACCATGTCGCAGCCCAGCACCAGGTCGGCCTCGCCCGCGGCGATGCGCACCGCGTGGATATCGGCCGGGGTGTTGGCGATGCGGATGTGGGTGGTGACCGCGCCGCCCTTCTGCGCGAGCCCGGTCTGGTCGAGCACGGTCGCGCCCTTGCCTTCGAGGTGCCCGGCCATACCGAGCAGCGCGCCGATGGTGACCACGCCGGTGCCGCCGACGCCGGTGATCAAAATGTTCCACGGCTTGTCGAGCGCCGGCAGGGTCGGCAGCGGCAGATTGGCGAGGAGATCCTTCTTGGCACTGCCTCCGCTCTTATTAGGCACGCCTTTCTTCAGCGCGCCGCCCTCGACCGTCACGAAGCTCGGGCAGAAGCCCTCGACGCAGCTGTAGTCCTTGTTGCAATTCGATTGATCAATCTCGCGCTTGCGGCCGAACTCGGTCTCCTTCGGCAGCACCGACACGCAGAACGACTTCTTGCCGCAGTCGCCGCAGCCTTCGCAGACCAGCGAGTTGACCATCACCCGCTTTTGCGGGTCGACCATCCTGCCGCGCTTGCGGCGGCGGCGCTTCTCGGTCGCGCAGGTCTGGTCGTAGATCAGCACCGAGGTGCCCCTGGTCTCGCGCAGGCGCTTCTGCACGTCGTCCAGGTGCTTGCGGTCCTCGAACTCGACGCCGTCGGGGAAGATCGAACGGTCGCTCCACTTGGCGATGTCGTCCGACACCACCACGATCGCCTGCACGCCTTCGCTGCGGACCTGGTGCGCGATCTGCGGCACCGACAGCTGGCCGTCGACCGGCTGCCCGCCGGTCATCGCGACCGCGTCGTTGTAGAGGATCTTGTAGGTGATGTTGACCCCGGCCGCGATCGCCTGGCGGATCGCCAGCGAACCGGAATGGAAGTAGGTGCCGTCGCCGAGGTTCTGGAACACGTGCGGGGTGTCGGTGAACGCCGCCTGCCCGGCCCAGGTGACGCCCTCGCCGCCCATGTGGGTGTAGGTGTCGGTGCTGCGGTCCATCCACGTGACCATGTAATGGCAGCCGATGCCGCCGAGCGCGCGCGAACCTTCCGGCACCACGGTCGAGGTGTTGTGCGGGCAGCCCGAGCAGTAGTGCGGCACGCGCGGGAACTGCGCGCGCGGCAGCGCCAGCTCGGCTTCCTTCTGCGCCATCCACTGCAACACGTTGTCCATGCGCTCGCTGGCGCCGGCATCGAGTGCGATGTTCTTCTGGATGCGCCGACCGATCACGCCGGCGATCGTCGCCGGGGTCAGCTCGCCGGTGCTCGGCAGGATCCACGCGCCGGACTCGTCGTACTTGCCGATGATGCTGGGGCGAGCGCCACCGAAGTCGGCATCGGTCCAGTTGTACATCGACTCCTTCATCTGGTTCTCGATGAAGGCGTGCTTCTCCTCCACCACCAGGATGTCGGACAGGCCGCGCACGAAGTTGCGCAGGCCGACCGGCTCCAGCGGCCAGGTCATGCCGACCTTGTAGACGCGGATGCCGAGGTCGGAGCAGGCGCGCTCGTCTAGGCCGAGGTACTCCAGCGCGGTCAGCACGTCGAGGTAGGACTTGCCGGTGGTGATGATGCCCAGCTTCGGCGCCGGCGAATCGATCACGATGCGGTCGATCCGGTTGGCCCGCGCGAACGCCTGCGCGGCCTTGACCGCGTAGCGGTGCAGGCGCATCTCCTGGTCCATCGGCGGGTCCGGCCAGCGGATGTTGAGGCCGCCGGGCGGCATCTCGAAGTCATCCGGCGTGACGATCTGCAAGGCCAGCGGATTGACGTCGACCGAGGCCGACGACTCGACCGTCTCGGCGATCGTCTTGAAGCCGATCCAGCGGCCGGTGTAGCGCGACATCGCCCAGCCGATCGCGCCCATGTCGAGGATGTCCTGCACCCCGGCCGGGTTGAGGATCGGCATCATCGCGCTGGTGAACTCGCCTTCCGAGCCGTGCGGCAGGGTCGAGCTGCGGCAGGCGTGGTCGTCGGCGGCCAGCGCCAGCACGCCGCCATGCGGCGAAGTGCCGGCGGCGTTGGCGTGCTTGAACACGTCGCCGCTGCGGTCCACGCCCGGACCCTTGCCGTACCACATGCCGAACACGCCCTGGTGCCTGGCGCCCGGGAACAGCTGGGTCTGCTGGGTGCCCCAGACCATCGTCGCGCCGAGGTCTTCGTTGAGGCCGGGGACGAACTTCACCCCGGCGCCTTCGAGGTGCTTCTTCGCCCGCCACAGTTCGAGGTCGAAACCGCCCAGCGGGCTGCCGCGGTAGCCGGAGATGAAGCCGGCGGTGTCGAGCCCGGCGGCCTGGTCGCGCAGGCGCTGCATCAGCGGCAGCCGCACCAGCGCCTGCACGCCCGACAGGTAGATCCGGCCGGACTCGCGGCTGTACTTGTGGTCGAGGCTGTAGTCGGGATCGACCACGGACGGGGTCAGGGCGGTGTTCGCCGAGGACGGCGAACTGAGTTCGGCGGTACTGGTCATGCGTGGCTCCGGCGCGGCCGGGGCCGCGGGGTGGCTGCGGGGGGAAAATGAACAGCCCGGCGGGTCGGAAACCGCCGGGCAAAGCCCCGGGAGTGTAGCAGCGGGCGCTGCAGCGCCGCCCGCCGGCGGGTACCATGGGCGGGCAATACAGGGGGAACCACCAATGCACGTCCGCAATCTCGTATTCGCCGCGCTCGCCTGCCTGGCCTGCGCCGGCCCCGCCTTCGCCCAGACCGCGCCGCTGCTGCCGACCTCGGAGTTCTACTTCGACCAGGACGCACGCACCACGCGGCCCATCGTGTCCCAGTCCGGCAGCGGCGACGCCCTCGTGCAGTCGCTGCTGAAGGCGATCCAGCGCAACCCGCGGGCCAAGGCCGACATCGCCCAGCTCGCCCACGTGGCGATGGCCGGCGGCCGCCCCGAGCTCGGCCACGAACTGTACGGCCGCGTGCTCGGCCAGATGGACTCCAACGACGGCCTGTACCGCGGCGTGCTGTGGAACTACGGCTGGGACCTCCACCGCGCCGGCGACGCCGCCGGGGCGCTGGCCAAGTGGGAGACCCTGCGGACCTCGCGCAACGTCAACGCCGACTGGATGCCGGCGACGTTCGCGCTGGTGCTGTGGTCGCTCGACCGCCACGACGAGGCGGTGCAGTGGTACGCCGCGGCGGTCCGCAGCGAGCCGGCCCGCTGGCGCGAAACCGGCCAGTACGCGGCACTGCTGCCGGACTGGCGCGAGGAGGACCGCGCCACCCTCGCCGAGGTCCAGCAGGCCTGGGCCGAAAACCCGCCCAAGTGGCCCTGAGCCACCGCGAACAGACCCGGCTCCGGCCGGGTTTTTTCATGCCTGCCGGCCGCGCCGGCGATGGCCGCCCCCGGCCCGTCGCCGCGTAGCCGTGTCCTGGCAACCCGTGTCCATGAGAATGGAGCTAGAGTGACCCGACCGGTCGGCCTGGGGGAGCGGATGTCGATGTCGGCACTGAGCGTGATGGTGGTCGAGGACCACGGCTTCCAGCGGCGGATGGCACTGCGGCTGCTGGACGAGCTTGGCGTCGGCACGGTCTGCGACGCCGCCGACGGCAGCTCCGCGCTGCAGCTGCTGGCCGCCCGCGACGAACCGCCCGACGTGGTGATGGTCGACCTCGACATGCCCGGCATGGACGGCATCGAGTTCATCGGTCACGTCGCCCAGCGGCACCTGGCGCGCGCGGTGCTGGTGGTCAGCGCGCTCGACCCGGCCCTGCTCAACACGGTGCAGACGATGGCCCGCGCCTACGGCCTGCGTGTGCTCGGCAGCGTCGAGAAGCCGCTGACCGCCGACAAGCTGGCTGCCGCGCTGGCCAGCTACGACGCGCTGCTGGGCGACGACGAGGACGACGAGCGGATCGAGATCAGCGCCACCACCATCCACGCCGCGCTCGCCCACGGCGAGATCCGGCCGTGGTTCCAGCCGCAGGTCGAGCTGGGCAACGGCAAGGTGGTCGCGGTCGAGGCGCTGGCGCGCTGGGTCCGGCCGGACGGCCAGGTGGTGCGGCCGGCGCACTTCATCGGCCTGCTCGAACGCGAAGGCCTGGCCGACCCGCTGGCCGACCTGATGCTGGAGCAAGCCTGCCAGTGGAAGCGGCAGTGGGACCTGCAGGGCCTGCGGCTGAACGTGTCGGTCAACATCTCGCCGGCGACGCTGGCCGACCCGACCGCGGCCGACCGCTACCAGCGCATCGTGCAGGCGCAGAACGTCGACCCCGGCGAGGTGGTGCTGGAGCTGACCGAAAGCTCGGTGATGGCCGACGCCGCGCGCGCGCTCGGCGTGCTGGCGCGGCTGCGGCTGAAGGGCTTCGGGCTGTCGATCGACGACTTCGGCACCGGCTACTCCTCGCTCGCGCAGCTCTCGCACATCCCGTTCACCGAGCTCAAGATCGACCAGGGCTTCGTCGCCGGCGCGTGGCAGCAGCCGCGCAAGCGCGCAGTGGTGGAGGCCAGCCTCGACCTCGCCCGCAAGCTCGGGCTGGAGGTGGTCGCCGAGGGCGTCGCCACGGTCGAGGACTGGCAGATGCTGGCCGACCTCGGCTGCAGCATGGCGCAGGGCTTCCTGATCGCCCCGCCGGTGGCGCCGGAGGACCTGCCGGCGGTGCTGGCGCAGTGGCGGCGGCCGGAGTCCTGAGCCGGTGCCGGCCGCGACCGCGACGGGCGGGACCGGAGGCTGGCGTGCGCGGTTGCGCCGGCTGAGCATCCGCCACCAGCTGTGGGCGCTGTTCGGGCTGTTCCTGCTGGCTGGCGCCACCGTGCTGGTGATCGACGAGATCGCCCAGTACCGCGCGCGGCAGTCGCTGCTGGCCCTCAAGGACGACTCGCTGCTGCGGATGCGCCGGCTCAAGGCGGTGTCCGACGCCTACGGGCTGGCGGTGGTCGACACCACGTTCCGGGTGCGCAACGCACTGATCGGCTGGGACGAGGGCGTGGCGGCGGTCGACGAGGCCCGCGCCGGCATCGACCGCGAGTGGCGCGCGCTGGCCGCGATGCCGCGCAGCGGCGACCAGCAGCGCCTGTTCGCCGAGGTCGCGGCCCACCGCGCGGTCGCCGATGCCGCGGTGGCGCGGCTGCGCGGGATCCTGCTGGCGCGCGACATCGGCGCGCTCGGCCGCTTCGCCGACACCGCGCTGTACCCCGCGATCGACCCGGTCACCGGCCGCATCCAGGCGCTGTCGGACCTGGCGATGGTCGAGGCCGACGCGCTGGTCCGCGCCGACCTCGCGCGCAACCGCCAGGTCAGCGTGCTGCGCATCGGGCTGTCGCTGCTGGCGCTGCTGCTGGTCGCGCTGATCGGCCGGACGGTGCTGCGCAACGCCTACCAGGGCGTCGAGGCGCTGACCTTCCTCGCCCGCCGCATGCGCGAGCACGACTACACCGCGATGCCGCGCCATGCGCCGCGCGGCGAGCTGGCGACGGTGATGGAGGCGTTCACCGAGATGCGCCGCGACGTGCTCGACTTCGAGACCGAACTGATCGACCAGCTCGCGCGCAACGAGGCCACGCTCGACGCCAACCGCCGGCTGCAGGACGAGCTGCGCGAAAGCGAGGCCCGCGCGCAGGCCGCCAACCACGCCAAGTCGGCGTTCCTGGCCTCGATGAGCCACGAGATCCGCACGCCGATGATCGGCGTCACCGGCATGATCGAGGTGCTCGCCCACACCCGGCTGGAGCCGGACCAGCGGCGCGCGCTGAACGTGATCCAGCAGTCCTCGCAGTCGCTGCTGCAGATCATCGGCGACATCCTCGACTTCTCGAAGATCGAGGCCGACCGGCTGGAGCTGGCGCCGGAACCGCTGCGGCTCGACGCGCTGGTGCGCGCGACCACCGCCAACTACGCCGGCGCCGCGTCGAGCAAGGGCCTCGGTCTCGATTGCACGATCGACCCGCGTGTCGCCCCGGCCTATCTCGGCGACCCGCTGCGGCTGCGCCAGGTGCTGTCGAACTTCCTGTCCAACGCGATCAAGTTCACCGCGCAGGGCGAGGTGCGGGTCGCGCTGGAGTGGCTCGGCGAGGCGGGGCCCGCGACCGACGGCACGCCGCGCGACCGGCTCGCGCTGCACGTCACCGACACCGGCATCGGCATCGCGCCGGAGGCGCAGGCGCGGCTGTTCCAGCCCTTCAGCCAGGGCGAGGACGACACCACCCGGCGCTTCGGCGGCACCGGCCTGGGGCTGGTGATCTGCGAGCGGCTGGCGCGGCTGATGGGCGGCGAGGTCACGATGGACAGCGCGCCGGGCCGCGGCACCACGATGCGGGTCGACGTGGTGCTGCCGCGCGCGGCGCTGGACGACGTGGCTGCCGAGCCGGCCGACGACGACGCCCCGGTGCCGTTCAGCGCGCGCGCGGTGCCCGACGTCGCCCGCGCCGAGCGCGAGCGCAGCCTCGTGCTGCTGGTCGACGACCACCCGACCAACCGGCTGGTGATCGCACGCCAGCTGGCCCTGGCCGGCTACGCCAGCGAGTCGGCCGAGGACGGCGCGGAGGCGCTGCAGCGCTGGCGCGGCGGTCGCTACGCGCTGCTGCTGTCGGACGTGCACATGCCGCGGCTCGACGGCTACCAGCTGGCCCGCGCGATCCGCAAAGAGGAGGCCCGCGACGTCCGCGTGCGCACCCCGATCGTCGCCCTGACCGCGTCGGCGCTGAAGGGCGAGGCCGAGCGCTGCCTCGGCGCCGGCATGGACGACTACCTCGCCAAGCCGGTGTCGGTACCGGTGCTGCAGGCCTGCCTGCAACGCTGGCTGCCGCATACCGCCGGCGCGGCGGCGGATGCCGACCCCGCCTCCGATGCCGACGAGACACCGGTTGCCGGAGATCCTGCCGGGAGCGGAGCGGTCGAAGCCGACATCCCGGCGGACGCCCGCGACGCCGCCCCGATACTCGACGGCCACACCCTGCAGGCGCTCACCGGCGGCGACCCGGCCGAGACCCGCGCCCTGCTCGCCGACTTCCTCGACAGCACCCGCCGCGACCTCGCCGAACTCGACCGGGTCCTCGTCCACGGCGACACCGTCGGCCTCGCCCGGCAGGCGCACAAGATCAAGGGCGCCGCGCGGCTGGTCGGCGCGACCGCCCTGGCCGACGCCGCCGCCGCGCTCGAAGCCGCCGCCCGCAGCGACACCCTCGACGACCCCGCCCCGCTGGCCAACGCCCTCCGCGACGCCGTCGCCCGGCTTCACGACCACGCCGCCAGCCAGGGCTGACACTGCACCGGCAGCTTGATCGCCCGCCCGCACGGCGCGGTGTACGCTGCGGCTTCAACTGCTCTTTCCACCGTTCTTGGCGCAACCTCACAGGGGACCGCATGAAGACCGTGCTCGTGGCCAGTTCGAAGGGTGGCGCCGGCAAGACCACCATCGCCACCCACCTTGCCGCGCACGCGGCGCTCGACGGACGCAATACCGTGCTGGTCGACGCCGACCCGCAGGGGTCCTCGACCCGCTGGGCCACGCGCCGCGCGGAGCTGGACAGCGCGGTGCTGCCGCTCGACGGCACCCGCGGCAAGGGCTGGCGCGCGCAGCTGCCCGACGGCACCGGGCAGGTGGTGGTCGACGCCGCCGCCGGCGCGATGGCCTCCGACCTCGCACCCTTCCTTGAAACCGCCGACGCGGTGGTGGTGCCGGTGCTGCCGTCGACCTTCGACATCGAGGCCAGCGTCGACTTCCTCGACACCCTCGCCCGCCACCCGCGGGTGCGCCGCGGCGAACTGCCGGTCGGGCTGGTCGCCAACCGCCTGCGGCCGTGGACCAACGCCTCGCAGGACGTGGTCGGGCTGCTGAAGCGCTGGCCCTACCCGCTGGTCGCGCAACTGCGCGACAGCCAGGCCTACGTGGTGCTGTGCGGGCTCGGCAAGAGCCTGTTCGACTACCATTCCGCGCACATCCGCGAGCACCAGGCCGACTGGCAGCCGCTGCTGCGCTGGCTCAAGCGCTGACCTTCTTCCCCCTGCGAGCCCACAGCCATGCGCGAACTGATCCTGCTCCGCCACGCCCACGCCGAACCGGCCCGCACCGGCCAGGCCGACCTGGACCGGCCGCTGTCGGCCGAAGGACTCGCCGAGGCCGAGGCCGCCGGCCGCTGGCTGGCCGCGCAGAAGCTGGTGCCCGACTGCGTGCTGTGCTCGCCGTCGCGGCGCACCCGCGAGACGCTGGAGGCGGTGCTCGGCGCGGTCGGCTACGTCGAGCAGCGGGTCGAGGATTCCATCTACGAGGCCAGTCCCGGTGCGCTGATCGCGCTGGCCGACAGCCACGTCGACGTCGAGCGGCTGCTGCTGGTCGGCCACAACCCCGGCATGGAACAGCTGGCGGCGCTGCTGCACAGCGGCCAGTCCGGCGACTACCGCGGCATGCCGCCGGCCGGCATCGCGGTGCTGTCGCTGCCGGCCGGGGTGCCGCTGGAACCGGGCATCGCCCAGCTCAGCGCCTTCTGGTGGCCGTGACGCCAGACCGGGGCTTGCGATTCAACGGACGGGTCGCGCGACGGGCAGCAGGGCTGGTTGTGGCCGCGGCGTGGGTGGCGTCCGCGGTCATGCCGGCCGCGGTCGCCGGCACCGCCATCCCCGCCCACGTACTGGCCCAGCTGGCCGCGCCGGTCGGCTTCGACCCGCTGCACACCCGTTTCGGCTTCGAGCTGCGCACGCGCTGGGGCCAGCGGGTGCAGGGCCACTTTCCGCAGCATGACGGCGCCGTGCACACGCTGCCCGACGGCCGCCTGCAGGTGCGGATCGTGCTGTCCACCGCCGCGGTCGAGGTGGAAGACTCCGACCGCTACGCCCGGCTTGCCCGCGGCGAGCGCTTCTTCGACGCCGCCCACCACCCGCTGATCGAGTTCGTCTCCGAGCCGCATGTCGCCGGGCTGGCCCACGACGGCGGCCGCCTGCGCGGGCGCCTGACGATGCACGGCACCAGCCGGATGGAGACCTTCACCGTGCTGCCGGCGACCTGCGCGCGGCCCGGCATCGACTGCGACGTGGTGGTGCACGGCGAGGTCTCGCGCGGCGACTACGGCCTCGACGGCTGGCGGCTCGCGCTGACCGACACGGTGCGCTTCGACATGCGCGTGCGGCTGCTGGACGACGGCCCGTGAGCCTGCACCGCCTCGCCGCCGCCGCGCTGGTCCTGCTGCTGTCGGCCTGCGCCACGCTGAGCCCGCAGGAGGCCGACCGCGCCGCCGCGATCGCCGCCGCCGCGCGGCCGGCCGTGCTCGACTGCGACGCCGCCGACGCCTGCGCGCAGCCCTCGCCGCTGCGCCAGCTGGCCGGCCGCGCGTTCGCCGAATCGACCCCGGAGCAGCCGCGCCACTACGCGCTGATCCTCGATCGCGGCACCGACGCGCTGCTCGCCCGGGTCAACCTGATCCGCAGCGCGACCACCGCGATCGACCTGCAGACCTACATCTTCGACGAGGACGACGCCGGCCGGCTGGTGCTCGACGAGCTGCTGGCGGCGGCCCGCCGCGGCGTGCGCGTGCGGCTGCTGATGGACCAGCTGTCGGCGCTGCAGAACGTGGCGACGCTGGCCGCGCTGGCCGGCGCCCACGAGAACTTCCGCGTGCGGCTGTACAACCCGGTGCTGCGTCGCGCCCGCATCAGCTACCCGCAGTACGTGGTCGCCGCCGCCTGCTGCTGGCGCCAGCTCAACCAGCGCATGCACACCAAGCTGCTGCTGGTCGACGGCGCGGTCGGCATCACCGGCGGGCGCAATTACCAGGACACCTATTACGACTGGGACGACGAGTACAACTTCCGCGACCGCGACCTGCTCGTCGCCGGGCCGGTCGCGCGGGTGATGGCGGCCGACTTCGAGACCTTCTGGACCGACCCGCGCAGCGTGCCGCCGGCGCGCCTGGTCGACGTCGGCCACGCATTGCTGGAGGGCGGCGTGCCGGTGCTGCCGCCGCACGTGTTCGAGCGCCCCGAGCGCGCCGCGGCGATGCGCGCCGACGCCGCCGACGCCGCGCTGGTGCGCGCGCGGCTGGCCGAGGCGGCGATCCCGGTCGGCGGGGTCCGCTACATCTCCGACACGCCCGAGAAGCACCACGGCGACCACCCGCTGCAGCTGGCGGTGGCGTCGGACTCGCTGCGCGGGCTGATCGAATCGGCCGACGAGCAGGTGCTGCTGCAGACGCCGTACCTGGTGCTGTCGGACGCCGCGCAGGACATGTTCGCGCAGCTGCACGAGCGGCCCGACGCACCGCGCATCATCGTCTCCACCAACAGCCTGGCGGCGACCGACGCGTTCATCGCCTACGCGCTGTCGTACAAGTACAAGCGCCGCTACCTGCGCGAGTTCGGCTTCAACATCTACGAGTACAAGCCGTTCCCGGCCGACGCGCCGGTGGACCTGGCGGCGACCGGCGCGTTCCTGCCCGACTACGAGCCCGAGCCGGAACCGCCGCCGACGCGCCCGCCCGACCGCGACAGCGTGCTGCGCAGCGCGCGCTACCGCCAGCCGCTGGGCTCGGAGTACGGCGCCACCCGCTACCTGCGGCGCCGGGCCAACGAGCCGGTGCCGCTCAAGCGCGCCGGCGTGCGCATCGGCATGCACGCCAAGTCGCTGGTGATCGACGACCGCATCGGCGTGGTCGGCACCCACAACTTCGACCCGCGCGGCGACCGCTACAACACCGAGAGCGCGGTGGTGATCGAGGATCCGGAATTCGCCGCGGCGCTCGAGGCCAGCATCCGGCGCGACATCAGCCCGGCCAATTCGTGGGTGATCGCGCCGCGCGACAAGGCGCCGGTGCTGTGGGGGCTGGAGTACTCGCTGGCGAAGGCGTCCGAGTACCTGCCGATCTTCGACCTGTGGCCGGTGCGCTACGCGACCAGCTACGAGTACGTGCCGGGGCCGGCGTGCCCCGAGCCGCTGCCGCCGGACCACCCGCGCTTCCGCGAGTGCTACCGGCCGGTGGGCGACTTCCCCGAGGTCAACCCGGCGCTGAAGGGGTTGCCGACGCGGCTGTTCACCGCGTTCGGGGCGGGGCTGGCGCCGATCCTGTAGCGCCCGCGGCAGCTGCGGGGCGCTGGTACCGGGGCGCGGGAAGCCCCGAACCGGGCAATTCAAAGGCATGTCATCGGTGGGGTGACTTCCGGCCCATGGCGCTGGCGACTAGGTGTTGTACTTTACCAACACACCGATTCACCGACACGCCTCCCCCGACCGCAAGGACACCGCCATGAACGCTTCCAACGCCCGCCGCTCCAGCGACAACACCAACCGCCCGACTCCGTCGACCCGTCCGTACGCGCCGGTCGCCTACTCCGCCGGCAACAGCCGCCACCGCGAGCGCGACTTCGGCGTCGGCTACGGCTCCAGCAGCGGCTACGCCACCACGCGCAGCTACACCACCGGCAACAACGGCCCGCGCCTGTTCCGTTGCGTCTGACCGCCACGGCCGCCCGCCGCCCCCGGGCACGGCGCGCCAGCCCTTCCCCGACCGCCCGGTCCCCGCTTCCCCTGCCCCCGGCACCGCCCGGCTGACGCCTCCCCCGTCGGCCGCCGGTACCGGGGTTTTCTCTGCGCCGGCGTCGGCTATCGTGGCCGGATGGATAGCGCCCCCGACACCGCCCCGCCCGCCTCCCCGTTCCGCCGCCAGTCCAGCGTCGAACGCCTCAACGCGCTGTCCCGCGGCACCGCGATGGAGCCGCTGGGGATCGTCTTCACCGAGATCGGCCCCGACTACGTGCGCGGCACCATGCCGGTCGACGAGCGCACCCGCCAGCCCTACGGCCTGCTGCACGGCGGCGCCTCGGTGCTGCTGGCCGAGACCCTCGGCAGCAGCGCCGGCAACCTCTGCGTACCCGAGGGCAAGCTGTGCGTCGGGCTGGAGATCAACGCCAACCACGTCCGCGGGGTCCGTGGCGGCACTGTCACCGGCACCGCCCGCCCGCTCCACATCGGCGGCCGCACCCAGGTCTGGGAGATCCGGATCGAGGACGACGCCGGCCGCCTGGCCTGCATCTCGCGGCTGACCCTGGCGGTGGTCAGCGCCGGCTGAGCGGCGGCGGCTGAACACCGCCGGCCGCGCTGTCGCGACCACCCGGCTTCGTAGGAGCGACGTGAGTCGCGACCCACTGACAATCCGATTGCTCCCCGCTCAACGCGAACCATCGGTCGCGCGGATGCGGGCGTCACCGGGCCGGTCGATCCGTCGCGCCCTCCATGGTCAGTGGGTCGCGACTCACGTCGCTCCTACAACCGCCCCGTCGCTTCCGGGCCGCCGCCCTCCACCGCATCCGCCAGCCGCTGCGCGATCCAGCGCTCGGCGAAGCCGTCGAACCGGGCGTTCTCGACGAACCCGCAGTGGCCGCCCAGCGGCGACACCTCCAGCCGCGCCGTCGCCGGCAGCCGCAGCGCGTGGAAGTCCGCGACCGGGATCACCGGGTCGTCGGCGGCGGTGAGGATGCTGGCCGGCACCTGCAGCGCGGCGAGCCGGTCGCCGGCGATCGCGTAGCCGTCGAAATACCGCTCCAGCGTGCCGAAGTCGGTGTGGCGCTCGACCAGCCACTGGGTCAGCGGCCGCATCCGCTGGCCGAGCACGCGGTCGTCGAAGTCGTGCCGCTGCGGGAACAGCGCGCGCTTGCGCTGCAGCGAGCGCCGCCACTTGTGCTCGAAATGCCAGGCGTACACCGGCAACCCGCGCTCCATCGCGTCCATCGTCCGGGCCGGGTCGAGCACCGGGCAGACCGCGGCGACATGCGCCAGCGGCAGCCCCGCGGCCGGCGCACGCAGGGCGAGGCGCAGCGCGAAATTGCCCCCCAGCGAGTACCCGGCCAGCACCAGCGGCCGCCGCGCGAAACGGCGGGCGACGTCGACCGCCGCGTGCACCACCTCGTCGATCCGGCAGGAGTGGAAGATCTCCTCGTTGAGGTGGTGGCTGTCGTCGTGGTCGCGGAAGTTGAGCCGGAACACCTCGAAGCCGCGCGCCAGCAGTTGCGCCGCGGTCAGCCGCATGTAGCTGGAATCGACGCTGCCCTCCCAGCCGTGCAGCAGCAGCGCCAGCCCGCGCGACGGCCGGTCCGGCACGACGCTGTGCAGGCCGGTCAGGCGCACGCCGTCGCCGCCGTCGACCAGGTGCCCGGTGGTGATGGCGCCGGTCGCCAGCAGGTCGCGCTCGCCGCGGCGGCGGCGCAGGTTGCTCGAACCCAGCGCGGTCTGCAGGTGGGGGTTGCGCAGCCAGCGCGGGGGGCGGAACCCGGCGGCGGTCAGCGGGGTGGCCGCGCCTGCCGCGGCGTCGACGGAACCGGACGCGGCCACTTCAGCCCGCCATCGCCCCGGCGATGCGGCTGCGCGCGAGCTCGGCGATGCGGCGGCGGCCCTCGACCTCGGCCGGCGGGATCGGTTCGAGGAAGTGCACCTCGCCGACCCGGGCCGGCTCGCCGAGCAGGCGCAGGAAGTTGCCGAGGAAGCTCTCGCCGCGCTGGAACGCGACGATCCGCTGCGCCGAGCAGTGCTCGCCGTAGCACAGCGCGACCGGCTGCACCGGCACCCCGGCCTCGACCGCGGCCAGGAAGATCCGCGCATGGAACGCGCCCAGCTCGCCGCCGCCGCGGGTGCCGCCCTCGGGGAACACCCCGACCGCGTGGCCATTGCGCAGCCGGCCGAGCATCTCGTGCAGCACCCCGCCGAGCGACTCGGTGCTGCCGCGGGCGTGGAAGATCGTCTGCGCGCGCGTCGCCATCCAGCCGACCAGCGGCCAGTCGCGGATCTCGCGCTTGGCGACGAAGCCCATCATCCGCTGGCTGTGCAGCGCGGTGATGTCGATCCAGCTGACGTGGTTGGCGACGAACATCGCCGCGCCCGGCAGCGGCGTGCCGACCCGCCGCATGCGGAAGCCGAACACCCGCATCAGCCCGTTCGACCAGCCACGGATCAGGCGGTGCTCGAGCGGCTCGCCGCCGACCCGCAGGTCCTTGGTCAGCGGCGTGATCAGCAGCAGCACCAGCGGCAGGTCGACCAGCACGTGCCACAGCAGCATCGGCACCCGCACCAGGTAGCGCGCCGCACGCGCCAGGGGTTGGCGGCGAGGCGCGGTGGCGACGTCGGGGCGGGGCGCGTTCATCGTCGCGATGATACCGAACGGACGGCCGCGGACGGCCCGCCGCTACAATGGCCGGTCGCCCATCCGCACGAGTTCCAGCATGTACGAACCGATCATCGACGCCCTGCGCCGCGGCGCCGCCGACGAAGCCCTCGCCGCCGCCCGCGAGGCCGTCGCCGCGCAGCCGCAGGACCCGGCCGCGCACCGGTTGCTGGCCGCGGCCCAGCGCCTGTCCGGCGACGAAGCCGGCGCACTGGCCACGGTCGACCACGCGCTGTCGCTCGCGCCCGACGACGCCAACCTGCACCTGGACCGCGCCGGCATGCTGCTGGGCCGCCGCCAGCTCGACGCCGCCCAGGCCGCGCTGGCCAGGAGCATCGGGCTGGACCCGAACCAGTTCCCGGCCTACATCGTGCAGGCGCAGCTGGCGATCGGCCGCGGCGAGCTCGACGAAGCCGAGCGGCTGACCCGCACCGCCGCCCGGCTGGCGCCGGAGCACCCGCAGATCGCCGCGCTCGAAGGCACCCTGGCCCTGCGCCGCGGCGACGCCGACCGCGCGCTGGCGATCCTCGCCCGCGCCGCCGAGCGCTACCCGGACGAACCGACCCTGCGCCATGCGCTCGGCTTCGCCTACCTCGCCAAGGGCCACCTGGCCTTCGCCGAGCAGGCCTTCCGCCGCCTGCGCGAGGCCCAGCCCGACTCGCTGCCGCTGCGCGCGCTGGTGGCCGACCTGCTGCGCCGCCAGGGCCGCCCGGCCGAGGCCGCCGACGAACTGGCGACGCTGGCCGACGCCCACAACGCCAGCCCCGGCCTGCGCCGGCTGGTCGGCGAGATGGAGCTGGAAGCCGGCCGCCACGAGCGCGCCCGCGACCTGCTGCTGGCCTCGCTGCGCGCCGAGCCGCGCGACCGCCGCACGGTGCTGGCGCTGGCCGAGGCCTGGCGCCGGCTGCAGGCCAGCGACGAGGCCCGCGCCACGCTCGACGAACTGCTCGCCGCGCACCCGCGGCAGCCCGACCTGTGGCGCGCGCGGCTGCTGTTCGAGGAGTTCGCCAGCCCCGCCGCGCGCGAGGTGGTGCAGCGCTGGCAGGCGGCGATGCCCGACTACGTGCCGGCGCTGGAAGCGGCGATGACCATCCACGACGTCGCCGGCGAGGCCGACGACGCCGAGGCGGTCGCCCGCCGCATCACCGCGCTGGCGCCGGGCCACACCAGCGGCGAACTGCGCATCATCGACGCCGAGCTCAAGCGCGACCCCGATGCCGCGATCGCGCACGTCGAGCGCCTGCTGGCGCGCGCCGAAACCGAACCGGCCCGGCGCAACCTGCGCCAGCTGCTCGGCCGCACCCTCGACGTGGCAGGCCAGCCCGGGGCCGCCGCCGCGATCTGGGCCGAACTGCACGCCGAGGTGGTCGACCAGCGCCTGCCGCTGCCGCCGGTCTCGGCCCTGCCCGGCGACTGGCCCGCGGCCGCCACGCTCGACCAGCCCGCCCCGGCGGTGCTGCTGCTGTGGGGCGCACCGGGCTCGCTGGTCGAGCGGCTGGCGGCCGTGCTCGACGGCAACGGCGCCCCGCTGCGCGGCGACCGCTTCGGCCCGAACCCGCCGCACGACCTGTTCCAGCGCTACGACACCATCACCGCGCTGGCCGACGGCAGCGCCGACCCGGCCGCGCTGGTCGAGCAGTGGCGCGCCGCCCTGCCGGCGCGCGGCATCAACGACGGCCTGGTGTTCGACTGGCTGCTGTGGTGGGACAACGCCGCGCTGCTGGCGCTGCGCCCGCACCTGCCGCAGGCCAGCCTGCTGGTGGCGGTACGCGACCCGCGCGACATGCTGCTGGACTGGCTGGCGTTCGGCTCGCCGGCGCCGTTCGCGCTGGCGTCGCCCGAGGCCGGCGCGCACTGGCTGGCGAAGGTGCTCGACCAGGTCGCCGACCTGCACGAGGGCAACCTGGTCCCGCACCGCCTGCTGCGGATGGACGACATCGCCAACGACCCGGCCGGCATCACCCAGGCGCTGGCCGACAACCTCGGCATCAGCCTGCGCGGCGTGCCGGTGTCGCGCTTCGGCGGCAGCCGCTTCGCCGCCGGCCACTGGCGCGCGTTCGCCGAGCCGCTGAAGGACGCCTTCGCCGTGCTGGAACCGGTCGCCCGGCGGCTGGGCTACGCCGCCGACTGAGGACGGGCGGGCAATGACGCCGACGGGGCGCCGCGTGCGTCCCGTCGGCGTGCCACGGGGCGGAACGGGCCGGCGCGTGCACCGGCACCCCGACCGCGCCGTCTGGCAGACTCGTCGGCGGTCCCGACGGAGTCCCGACATGCGCATCCACAGCGACAGTTTCGACCACCGCGGCGCGATCCCGCCCGGCTTCGCCCTCGGCGTGCGCGATGGCGACGCGGTCGGCTTCGGCCGCAACCGCAACCCGCAGCTGGGCTGGGACGACGTGCCCGCCGGCACCCGCTCGTTCGCCCTGCTGTGCATCGACGCCGACGCCCCGACCGTCGCCGGAATGGTCGGCAAGGACGGCGTGCAGATCCCGGTCGACCAGCCGCGTGCCGACTTCTGCCACTGGGCGATGGTCGACATCCCCGCCGACGTCCGCGGGATCCCGGCCGGCAGCGCCAGCGACGGCGTCACCGCGCACGGCAAGCGCGACCCGGCCGGCCCCGCCGGCGCGCGCCAGGGGCTGAACGACTACACCGGCTGGTTCGCCGGCGACGATGCCCTGGCCGGCGACTGGTTCGGCTACGACGGCCCGTTCCCGCCGCCCAACGACCTGCGCCCGCACCGCTACTTCTTCCGCCTGTTCGCCCTCGACGTCGAGCGTCTCGACGTCCCCGACCGCTTCACCGCCGCCGACGTCCAGCGCGCGATGCACGGCCACGTGCTGGCCGAGGCGCTGGTGCAGGGCCACTACAGCCTGCATCCGGATCGCCCCGCGCCGGTGGCGTAGCGCGCGATCGGGCGCGTCGCGTCGCGCGGCGTGGCGTGGCGTCGAGTCATGCGGGTTCGCGCGGGGTCGCACTGGAGCGGGCCGGAGCGGACCGGACCGCGCGCCGCACCGGGTCTTTCGCCGTTCCGTTTCCTGCTCCCGGTAGGAGCGACGTAAGTCGCGACCCGCCGACAGCCGGTTTCGCGTCGAACGCCGGCAACCGCGACTCCAACCCGTTCGCGACTCACGTCGCTCCTACCGGCGGACGCAGGCTCCCTGGCTGCCCGCGAATGCACCAGCTTCCGTAGGAGCAACTGTCTTCTTCAGATCGGC
>NZ_AVPT01000019.1 GCF_000768335.1 Lysobacter arseniciresistens ZS79 | reverse complement strand
CATCGCCCGGCCGCTCTCGGTCGCGCTGGTGACGGGGCCAGTAACGTTGCCCATCTCGCGGGCCGCCGCACGGGTCGCCAGGCTTTCAATCTCGGACCGCAGGCCCGAAAGCTCGTCGGTGTGGTGTGCCTTGAACTGGTCGAAGGCGGTGTTGAGTTGGCCGATGGTCTCGGCCACGTCGGTGTTACTCATGTCGTGATTCCTCGTGTTGGGTTGCGCGGCACTGTCGGCCGCCATCTGCTGAAGCTCGGCCCGCGCTTGGCTAATCAGCTTCTTGGCCGCTTGGCCGCTGTAGCCCTGTTCGCGTAGTACCTGCTCCATCTTTCGTGCTGGATTGGTCATCTCTCGTCTCTCGGTTGGTGGCTACGTCTCGTTAGCCACGTCCGACGCCCGCGCCCTCATCTGCTGCGGAATCGCTCGCACAGCCGGTCGCCTGCCAACGTCGCGTTGGCAAGCCCCGAATCAGGTTTAGGTCGTCGCTGCCGGCGGGTGCCGGACTGGGTTGGGTTAGTGCGCCGTGGGGTTGTCGAATGCCACGCGCGCCACGTTGGCCGCCTCGCCGTCCGGGGCCACAAGGTCAACGCTGACCTCACTAAGCCCCGCGACTGACAACGCGGTTGTTACTCGGAACGATGCCCCGCGCTCGGATGCAACCGCGATGGCCGCAAATGCTTCGGGGTCTTCTGCCTTCATCTGACGACACGCCGCCGCGATCAACAACCGCGCAGCCTCCAGGTGGAGTTGAATCGGGTCACTCACGGCCCAGCCTCCAGAAATTGCGGGGTTTCAACTGGCGCAGCAGCCGCGCCAGAGCGTCCGGCGCCAACTCGGCGACCACCGCCACCCGCAGCGAACGCGGTAGCCCGTAGCCCGCCAGCAGCCGTTCAAGCTCGCGGCGCTGCATCGCGAATCGTTGCGTTGCTTCAGTCATGCCCCATCCTCCGCTCCCGGTGCGCCCGCTGGCGGCATCGGTCGCTGCAATACCGCTTGCGGCTGAACCACGACGCGCCCAGCAGCCCGCCGCATTGCGGACACAGCCGGGGCGGCGGCCATGTCACGGCACGCGCGGGTTTTTGGTCACGCTCGATCATGAAAAAGTGTCGAAAAAGCAAAGCGGTCGGGAACGGGCGGTCTAGGCCGGCGGATCGCCAGACTTTTGATACCCCTCCCATGCCGAGCACGGCAGTGGGCCGCGTGACCCCACAGGTCAGGCAGCCAGCGGCGCGAATAGATGCGCCCCTTTGACCGGGGGCGCGCGGTTGTCTGTAAGCCTGACGAGGCTGGCGGGGAGTGTCTGCGTTGGACCCGGCAGACTCGGGCGAACTCTGGAAGCGTGCCCGTGGGCAGCGTGGTGTGTCTCCCCGCCAAGGGATTGCACAACGCAAAACGGCCACCTCTCGGCAGCCGTTCGCGGGTGATCTGATCTCACCCTTACTAACAGAATAGGTTCCCGTTTTTCAGGGACTCCAATCAGCCTTGAGCCACTCGGGCAGATGCAGGTTGATCCCTCGCGCCTCGATCATCTGGGTGGCCAGCTTCCGGACTCGGATCAGCGTGGTGTAGCGGGTCTGAACATCACGGGCAATGTCGCGTTCATGGGTCGGGATCGGTACGCCATGCGTGCGGGCGATGGCCAGGGTGACGCCAGCGAATACCGCGTTGACCTTGATCTTGCGACCGGACTTGCTCTTTCGCAGCTCGGCCAGCACGGACCTAATCAGCCATTCGGATGGGGTCGCCGGTGCCATCCCCAGCAACATCCGAATCTTGATCCGCTCCCATAGCCGCCTAGCCTCGATCCCCATCATGTCAGGCGGGATATGCAGCACGCTGCCACCGCCGCCGAGCATCTCAAGGGCTGCGGGGTCGCCGCCACGGAACTCCAATGGGACCGGCTTTGAATCGGGATGCCGGGATGGGTCGTGCTGGTAGCCATCCGGAAAGGTCAGCTCCCGGAAGTCCACCTCTGCTATGTCCTTGTGGTCGTCACTCATTGCGCCCTCGCTTGCCGTCCATTACTTCCCGGCTGAAGGACGGCCCTTTTGGGGGGCCGCCCTCCAACCGGTGGCAGATAGTCAGCTAGTCAGATATCCGGCGTTCTGCCTTAGAAGCGCCGAATGGGTTTGATCACTTGCCAAGCCCATCGCCTGAAAGCCTTGCGTGGACTGGCTTTGATTGGGATTACAGGTAGGTGTAGGTGCAGGTCTAGGTGCAGGTACAACTACAGGTGCAACTGCAACAGATCAGCCGATCCTTACCAGCTCACGGACCACGCTGTACTGCGACGCCGGGGCCAGCACTTCCTGCCTTGCGCCGGTCAGTACGGTTCCAACGCGGCCGACGATCACGCGCTTTCTGAGCTGTTGAAGGTCGAAGCGATCGAATCGGTGAGGCAGAGCCAGCAGGCGCGCGTAGTCGCGTGCAAGGTCGCCACCGGCAGCCGCTTTGAACTGCCCCCCACGCCCCGGCTTTCCGCGTAGGGAAATGACGTTGTAGTACCTCGGCACCATCGCCCCGAAGTGTTCGCCCTGGTCCGCCACCTTGAACCACAACGCGAGTTTCGGAGTCCGGCCAAAGAGCTTGCCGGTCTTCCAGTGATCGAGAATCAGTTGATACTCACCCGGCGAGAGTAGTGCTGGAATATCCCCGGCAACCTCGCCGTCATTGCTTGAAACAATCCGTAAGTCAGGGGCCGCGCCCATAGTTGTTCCTCACGGGGGCCAGCAGTACACTGGCCCCGCTCATCGTTCGCCCGATAGCATCGAAGCCGTAGACGCCGCCAGCGTCTGCGGTTTCGCCTTATGCGGCTTCCTGCCGCCTCTGAGCTGCCAGTGAGGCCGACAGCCTCCGCAGCGTCGTATAGACCTCATAGACCGCCCTCGCGGCCATGTCGGCCCGTTCTTCCGTCGTGTCGTTGAACAGCTCGTAGAGCTGCCCTTGGGTGCGATCTGCCAGTGGAACCAGGCAGGCGCGGAGCTGGTGCGACAAGTCATTCATGCGATGCTTTCCTCTGATGAATTGGGGGCCGCGTCCGATAGAAGCCGCGCGTCGGCCTCGATCTCGTCCGCCACTTGGCCCATGAAGTACCAAAGGGCGTGCCACGGTCCCTGAAGGACGCCACCGCCAGCGATGACGCCGCCGCCAGCGATGGCCGAATCCGCCAGCACCCCGATGGCCTTGATCCCCTCCACGCGGGTGACGATGCGCTCGTAGGGGTCGGACTCGCGCCGGCTCATGGCTGCGCCTCCGGCTTCGGGTCTAAGCCGGTCATCACGGCCAGCCGGTCCAGCAAGTCGCTGGCAGCCCACACGCCACCCAGCACCGCACGGGCATCCTCCGGGCCAAGCATCTGCGATAGGTACGGGCCGATCATTTCCACGATGCCGCGTGCCCGCTCTACGCATTCCTGCGCTTCGTTCATGTCGAACTCTGGATAGGTGCTCACGGGATAGGCGTTCATGCGGCGTCCCTCCCCTGCGCCCGGCTCTCCAGCCGCTTGATGAAGTCCTCCAACGCCTTGGCACTCACCATCCGGCGCCGGCCGACCTTGAAGGTCGTCAGGTCGCCATCGGCGATGGCTCGGTAGAACTGGTTTCGGTTGAAGCCGGTCACGTCGCAGGCTTCGTCTACGGTGTAGCTCAGTCGCTTGGGAGCGTTCATGTCAGATGGTTCCACTTGGTGTTGCCGCGCGTAGTTACACGGTGAAGCGATAGTTTCACGGTGTAGCTATGAAGTCAACACACGGTGCAGCTATGCTCTGCACATGAGCAGAGACATAAATCCGTTCGGGCTTCGGATGCCCCCAGCCCTTAGGGAAAAGATCGAGCAGGCGGCCAGCGATGCGGGGCGTTCACTCAACGCAGAGATCGTTCATCGCCTAGAGGAGAGCTTCCCCAAGTCCTACGATCTGCTGGTGCTGGAGGGCCGACAGCGCGATCTAGCGGCGTTCAAGAGCCGCTTGGCGCATCTTCAGTGGAAGTGGCAGCGAGAGAGGGAGAACGGGACCCCCGACCCCGACCGGAGGGCCACGATCGACCGCGAGATGCGGGCACTGATTGACGCCATCAACACCTTGGAAGACGAGCTGACGCCGATGTATCAGAACGTCCCCCTGCCGGGCACGACTAGCTAGCGTCCTACCAGCACCTCAACCGCAGCCGCCCGGTGGGCCGGCGCGAGGTGGGCGTACCGCAAAGTCATCTTGATGTCGCCGTGGCCGAGCAGCTCGCGCACGGTGTTGAGGTCGATCTCGGCCATGACCAGCTTGGACGCGAACGTATGTCGCAGGTCGTGGAACCGGAAGCCCTCTAGCTCGGCAGCCTCGACCAGCCCGGCCCATGACTTGTTGATGTTCGTCATGCGCCCGCCGCCGGCTCCGGGGAACACCAGGCCGTCGCCCTTGCGCTGTTGCTTCCACCGTTTCAGGACGGCAGCAGCCTCCGAATTGAGCGGGACGTGGCGGGCCTTGCCGCTCTTGGCATAGCCGGCTTGCACCGTCACCCGCTTGGCCCTCAAATCCACGTCGGCCCAGGTCAGTTGCAGCAGCTCGCCGCGCCTGAGTCCGGTATTGATCGCCACCAGCACCATCGGCGCCAAATGGTCCGAATAGCCCTTAAACGCTCCCAGCGGTTCTCTACGGCGCACCTTTCGCCAAGCGTCCCCTGACAGCCGTTTTTCCTGCGCAGCCCTCTCGCGTCGATCCAGGGCCATCCTGAGCCGTTTCTCCTCCTTCGGCTCCAGATACCGCACCCGCTCTCCGATCTCGCGCTTGATCCGCTTCACGCCTCGGAGCGGGTTCACCGGCAGCAGGTCCCATTCCTCCGCCTTGGACAACGCCGCCTTGGCCCGGTCCAAGTCTCGGTTGATCGTGGCCGGCGTCCGGCCCTGCTTGATCCGCTTCACCTTCACCGCGTCGAAGTCCGCGCGGGTGATGCTGGTCAGTAGCTTGTCGTCCCACTCGGCGAACTGCTTTCGCAGCGATGCCAGCGTCGCCGCGCCTGCCTTGGCCGTGGCCTCAACGTGCGGCCCGTAGTGGTCAGCGAGGTATCGCCCCCACGTCAGCCCCCGGTCGGCCTGCCGGCGTTGCAGGGTGGACAGGGGCGCCCCGTGCTCGGCGATCTCTGCCAGCAGCTTGCGGGCCGTGGTCCTGGCGCCCTCCAGCGTCATCACGGGATGGTCGCCGACCGCCTTGGCCCGCCCCCTGCCCCACAGGACGCTATAGGTCCGCTTTCCGCTGGGCAGCACCCGCAGGGCCAAACCGGGGACCGTGGCGTCGCGCAGCCAGTACGGGCTAGGCTCAGGCTTCGCGGCCTCGACCTTGGCGCGGGTCAGCGGCAAGCGGGTGATCGTGGGCATTGTCCGCTCCGTGTCTGCAAAATGTCTGCAAAACACAGAGTATCGCGAAACGGTGCGAAACCGAATTACCCACTAGATCAGCAACTTACGCTGTAACCCACTGACCTCAAACGGGTATCAATTAGGTTCGGGACGTAGAAGTCGCATGTTCAAATCCTGTCTCCCCGACCAATCAATGCAGAACGCAAACAAGCCGGCCCAGCGCCGGCTTTTTCGTGTCCGGCTACCGGAGTGTCCGTCCTACGGCGGGCCTCGCAGGGCCGATCCCGTGGCCTGTTCGTGACCCCCGTCACGTAATATCCCGCAACCGGCCAAGTGGCCGGCGCAGTACCACAGGGGGAAACACCCAGATGACCTACGCGCGCCGAATGCGGCTGTGCGCCGCCGTGGCGTTTTGCCTGGGGAGCGCGACGCCCGCCGTCGTTGCGGCCGGGCCGTACGCGCCCGCTGCGGCCGGCGACTCCGCCGACACCAGCCCGTCGGCCGCCGCCGCGCTGGAACGTGCCGCGCAGGCACGCGCGCGCGGCGACTGGCTCGACGCCCTCGCCATCTACGAGCGGCTGCAGGCGGCCTCGCCCGCCGACGGCGACCTGTACCGCCTGCGCACGCTCACCCTCGCCGACCTCGGCAGCGCCGACCGCGCCTGGGCGCTGCTGCAGGCACGTCCGGAGTTGTTCGACCGCGCCGAGCATGATCGCCTGCAGGCCAACCGCATCGCCCGACTCGCGGTCTGGGGCGGTACGCGCCCGCTGTCGGAGTCCGACCGGCTGCGCGACATGCAGCGCGCCGAGGCCGCCGCCGCCCGCATACCCGGGCCGGCCACCGCGCGCCGGCAGTTCGACCGGCTGGTGGTCCTCAACGGGCTGGAGCAGCACGAACAGGCCGCCGCGCTGTACCGGACCCTGCGCGACAGCGGTGTCGAACTGCCGCCCTACGCGTTGGCCGCGGCTGGCGACTCGCTGCTGGCCAGCCGCCACCCGCGCGAAGCGGCGGAAGCGCTGGAACAGGCCGTCGGCGCCCTGCCCGACGACATCGACACCCAGGTCGTGCTGGCCTACGCGTATCTGGAAAGCGGCCGCCACGAGGATGCCGACGCGCACCTGTCGAGCATCGTCGCGGCGCAGCCGGCATGGCTGCGCGCGCCCGGTGCCCGCATTGCGGACCCCAACTGGAACCGCTACGCCGCCGAGACCAACCTGGCGATGGTCCGCGCCTACTCCGAGGATCCCGCCACGGCCGAGGCGATGCTTGCGCCGATGGCGGCGATGGCGCCGTCCAGCCCCGACCTGCAGGCGAAGCTCGGCATCGTCGCCCTGCAGCGCGGCCGCCCGACCGCGGCGCTGCGGCGTTTCGAGGTCGCCCACACGCAGGACCCGCGCAATCTGGAAGCGCGGATCGGCCGGGTCGAGGCACTGGCCGGGCTGGGCCGCCTGCGCGCCGCCCGCGAAGCGCACGACGAACTGCTCGCCACCTGGCCGGACAACGTCCACGCGCGCCGGCTGCACGACCAGTTCCGGCAGCGCACCGGCTGGCAGGTCGATGCCGGTTTCGAGTCCGGTCGCGGCGATGGCGACGGGGGCGTGGCGGCCTCGCCGCTGGGCAACCGCGACGGCGGCCATGACGTGTCGGTGTACTCGCCGCTGCTGGGCGACCGCTGGCGCGTCGGGGCGTTCCGGCAGGAGCGCTGGGCCGAGTTCGACGAGGCGGGCGGAGGCCGCGTGCGAGACCTGCGCCACGGCATCGGCCTGCGCTACCGCCATGACCGGCTCGACTGGGAGCTGCAGGTCGCGCGCAGCGACGAGCGCCGTGCCGGTTCCCCGTCGGTCGACGCCACCGGCGCGGGACTAACCGCGGGCTGGCGATTCAACGACCACTGGCAGGCCCGCATCGAAGTCGCGCATAACGCGCCCGGCGCGTCGCTGCAGGCGCGCGAGGCCGGCATCCTCGCCGACACTGCCGCGATCGGGCTGCTGTGGGCGCACGACACCCGCACCGGCCTCGGTGCCGAGCTGCGGCAGTGGCGCTACGACGACGGCAACCGCCGCGAGTCGCTGTCGCTCGACGGCCACCACGCCGTGCTGGTGCGGCCACGGCTGCGGCTGGACCTGTCCGGCCAGGCCCACACCGGCCGCGGCAGCCGCGACGACGCGCCCTACTTCAACCCGTCGCGCGACGCCGGCTGGACCGTCGGTGCCCAGCTGGAAACCCGCCACTGGCAGCGCTACGACCACGGCTTCGCCCAGCAGTTCGGGCTGGCCGGCGGGCAGTACTGGCAGGACGGATCCGGCAGTGCGTGGGTGCCGTCGGCGCACTACCGGCACGTCTGGGCGCTCGGCCACGGCCGCAGCCTCGACTACGGCGTGACCTGGTCGCGACCGGTCTACGACGGCAACCGCGAGCGCCGCGTCGCGTTCGACATCCGTTTCCACTGGGGGGAGTGAGATGGCCCGCACGCATCCATGCATCCGGCTGCTGCTGGCGTTCGCGCTGGTGCTCGGCGGGCTGTCCGCCGCGCCGGCGTCGGCCTCGCTGCTGGTGCTCAGCTACCACGACATCCGCGACGACGTGGCCCGCCACGGCGACGCTGACGCATACGCCACCAGCACCCAGAACTTCGCCGCCCACCTCGACTGGCTGCACGGCAACGGCTACGTCGCGGTCGATCTGGACGACCTGGAAGCCGCCTCGCGCGGTGAGCGCCCGCTGCCCGAACGCGCGGTCCTGATCACCATCGACGACGGCCTGCGCAGCGCCTACACGCACGCGTTCCCGCTGTTGCGGGCGTATGGCTTCCCGGCCGTGGTCGCCCCGGTGACCGGCTGGGTCGACCTGCCCACCGGCGAGCACGTCAACTACGCCGGTCCCGCCTCCCACGACGGCGACGACTTCCTGACCTGGGCGCAACTGCGCGAGATGCAGGCCAGCGGGCTGGTCGAGGTCGCCTCGCACACCCACGGCATGCACTATGGAGCGCGCTCCAACCCGCAGGGCAACCTGATCCCGGCGGCGGTCACGCGCACTTACGACCCGGGCAGCGGCCGGCACGAGACCGAGGCTGAGTACCTCGCCCGCGTGCGCGCCGATCTCGCCGCCAGCGTCGCGGCGATCAAGCGCGAACTCGGCCAGCCGCCACGCGCCGTGATCTGGCCGTACGCGGCCTACAGCCAGCGCACCAACGCGCTGGCCGACGACCTCGGGATGCGGATCTCGTTCGACCTCGTGGGAGCGGCGCAGGAGCGGCTGGCCGGCGCCGACCTGCACGGACTGGCGCGGCTGCTGGTGGTCGGCAACCCGGACGTGGTGGAGCTGGTCGCCGAACTGCGCGACACCCCCGACAGCGTCGACCCGATGCGCGCGGTGCAGGTCGACCTCGACTACATCCACGACCCCGACCCGGCGCAGGTCGAGCGCAACCTCGACGCGCTGATCGAGCGCATGTACCGGGTGCGGCCGAGCCACGTGTTCCTACAGGCCTTCGCCGACCCCGACGGCGACGGTGCCGCCGACGCGCTGTACTTCCCCAACCGCCACCTGCCGATGCGCGCCGACCTGTTCAACCGGGTCGCGTGGCAGCTGTCCACCCGTGCCCACGTACAGGTGCACGCGTGGCTGCCGGTGCTCGCCTTCAGGCCGGCCCACGCCGAGGCGCTGGCGTTGCCGGGCCGCGACCCCGACGAGGTGTTCCGGCTGGACCCGACCAACCCGGTCGTCCGCCGGCTGGTCGCAGACATCTACGAGGACCTCGCGATCGCCAGCCCGATCGCCGGCCTCCACTTCCACGACGACGCGCTGCTGCGCGAGGGCGAGCTGCCGGCGCTGTTCCCGCACGACCCGGCCGCGCGCACCGCTTACCTGGTCGACTTCACCCGCGAGTTGCACCGCGCCGCCGAGCGCTGGCGGCCGAAGCTGGCGACCTCGCGCAACCTGTTCGCGCGGCCGGTGCTGGAGCCACGGAGCGAGGCGTGGTTCGCACAAAGCCTGCCGGCGTTCCTGCGGGCCTATGACTACACCGTGGTGATGGCGATGCCGTGGATGGAGCGCGGCGGTGACCCGGAGGCCTGGCTCGACCGTCTTGCAACGCAGGTGGCGGCCACGCCGGGCGCGCTGGATCGCACCGTGTTCCAGCTGCAGACGGTCGACTGGCGTGCCAGCGGCGACGAGGCCCAGGTACCCGGCGCCGGCATCGTCGACACCGGCCTGCGGCTGCAGGCGCAAGGCGTGCGCCACCTCGCGTACTACCCCGACGACTTCCTGCGCGACCACCCGCCGCTGGACACCGCGCGCGAGGCGATCTCCGCGCGCAGCTTCCCGTATCCGGAGCCATGACCATGGGCATCGCAGAGTTGCTCGCATTCGCGTTCTGGTACCCGGTGGCGATGTCGTTCCTGTGGCTGGCCGGCGGGGTGTACTACTACCTGCGCCGCGAGCGCGGCAAGCCGCTGCGCGACCAGCCGCCGCGGCTCGATCCGGCACCGCCGGTGTCGATCCTGGTGCCCTGCCACAACGAGGGCGAGAACGTCGAAGAGACCATCGCCGCACTGCTGGCCCAGCGCTACCCCGATTTCGAGATCGTCGCCATCAACGACGGCAGCACCGACGACACCGGCGCCCGCCTCGACGCGCTCGCCCGGTCCCACCCGCAGGTCCGCGCGGTGCACCTCGACCGCAACCTCGGCAAGGCCAACGCGCTGCGGATGGGCGCGCTGGCGTCGCGCTCGGAATACCTGGTCTGCATCGACGGCGACGCGTTGCTGGACGAGTACGCCTGCCACTGGCTGGTCTGGCACCTGTGCAGCGGCCCGCGGGTCGGCGCGGTCACCGGCAACCCGCGCATCCGCAACCGCTCGACCCTGCTGGGCAAGCTGCAGGTCGGCGAGTTCTCCTCGATCATCGGCATGATCAAGCGCGCCCAGCGCAGCTATGGCCGGCTGTTCACCATCTCCGGCGTCGTGTCCGCGTTCCGCAAGACCGCCCTGCACCACGTCGGCTACTGGTCCGACGACATGGTGACCGAGGACATCGACATCAGCTGGCGGCTGCAGATGGAGCACTGGGACATCCGCTACGAGCCCAACGCGCTGGCGTGGATCCTGATGCCGGAGACCCTGCGCGGGCTGTGGCGGCAGCGCCTGCGCTGGGCCCGCGGCGGCGTCGAGGTGCTGCTGCGGCACGGCGTGAAGCTGTTCACCTGGCGCCGCCGCCGCATGTGGGGCGTGCTGGCCGAGTACCTGCTGAGCCTGCTGTGGGCGGTGGTGATGCTGGGAATCATCGTCGCCTGGGTGATCGGCATGTTCTCGCCGCTGCCACCGCACTGGGAGCACGGCGGCCTGATGCCGGGCTGGCACGGCGTGGTGCTGGCGCTGGTGTGCCTGCTGCAGTTCGCCGTCAGCCTGGTGATCGACCGCCGCTACGAGCCGCGCATCGGCCGCTACTACTACTGGATGATCTGGTACCCCGCCGCGTACTGGTTGCTGAGCTTCGCAACCACGCTGGCGGCGGTGCCGGTCACCCTGCTCAAGCGCCGCGGGCAACTCGCGGTGTGGACCAGCCCCGACCGGGGCTATCGATGAGGTGACTCCGATGAAAGCGCACTCCGCCATCATCCACATGCCGCAGCGGCAGCCGCGGGTCCAGCGCACGTTCTACCGCGTGGCCACGCTGCTGGTGTGGATCGTCTACGCCTGGCTGTGGCTGCCGCTGGCGACCCTGGTGCTGTGGGTGCTGGGCGTGCGGTTGGCCGCGATCGAGCTGTACCTGGCCAAACAGCGCATCGATGCCGACCTGCTGGTGTGGCTGCCGGTGTTGCTGCTGGGCTGCGCCACCGTGCTGATCGGCTGGGCCGAGTACAACCGCCGGCGGTTCGCCGGGCGCGACCGGCGCCTGGGCCGCCATGACGTGTCGGCCGCGGAGGTCGCGCAGGCAATGGGCGCCGACGGCACGCTGGCCGCCGAACTGGCCGGTGCGCGCTCGGTGGTACTGGTGATGGATGGCGACGGTCGGCCGCTGGGTTGGCGACATGGCCCCGTCACGCCGATGCCGCACGGCACGCGCGACGACGCGGACGGTCTGTCACTGGAGGCCGGACTGCCCGTCCCGGCGTGAGGCCGGCGGCGGTTCCGGCCGCCCTCGCGCGGGCGGCGCCGGCCCTGCTCAGGCGACGGCAACCTCCGCGCTCGCGGCTTCCACCTTAGGCACGTCGGCATGCCGCACCTGGCCATCGCCGCGCACCACGTAGCGCTCGATCGTCAGCGACTCCAGCCCCATCGGGCCGTAGGCGTGCAGGCGCGTGGTCGAAATGCCGATCTCCGCGCCCAACCCCAGTTCGCCGCCGTCGTTGAAGCGCGAGGACGCGTTGACCACCACCGCCGAGCTGCGGATCGCGCGGACGAAGCGGTCGCACGCCGCGCTGTCGCTGCTGCAGATCACCTCGGTGTGGTCCGAGGTGTGGCGATGGATATGGGCGATCGCCTCGTCGATCGAGGCGACCACGCGCACCGCGAGGATCGGCGACAGGAACTCGGCGGCGTAGTCGTCCTCGGTCGCGGCGCTGGCGCCGGGGAACAGCGCCCGGGTGCGCTCGCAACCGCGGATTTCGGCGCCGCGCGCCTGCATTTCGGCCAGCGCGTTCGGCAACCACCCCTCGGCGATGTCGGCATGCACCAGCATCGTCTCCAGCGAGTTGCATACGCCCGGGCGTGACAGCTTGCCGTCGATCGCGAGTTTCAACGCCAGCGCGGGGTCGGCCGCACGGTCAACGTAGAGGTGGCAGACGCCCTTGTAGTGCTTGATCACCGGCACCCGCGCGTTCTCGGCGACGAAGCGGATCAGCCGTTCGCCACCCCGCGGGATCGCCAGATCGACCAGGTCGCTCAGCTGCAGCAGCTCCAGGACGTGCTCGCGCGCGGTGTCCTCGACCAGCGCCACCGCTTCGGCCGGCAGGCCATGGGCGGCCAGCGCGCGGTGCAGGCAGCGGGCGATCGCGATGTTGCTCTCGCGCGCCTCCGAACCACCGCGCAGCAGCACCGCGTTGCCGGCGCGCAGGCACAGCGCGGCGGCGTCAGCGGTCACGTTGGGGCGGGCCTCGTAGATCATCGCGACGAGCCCGAGCGGGATCCGCACCTTCTCCACCACCAGCCCGTTGGGGCGGGTGTCGCGGCGCGTGACCTGTCCGACCGGGTCGGGCAATGCGGCAACCTCGCGGATCGCGGCGACGATGCCGTCGATACGGGCGTCATCGAGCTTCAACCGGTCGAGCATCGCCCCGGTGGTGCCGTTGGCGTGGGCGCGCTCCATGTCCGCGGCGTTGGCTTCGAGGATGCCGGCGCGGCCGGCGTCGACCGCATCGGCCATGGCCGACAGCAGCGCGGCGCGGCCGGCATCGTCAAGGCCTGCAATGGCGAGGGACGCGGCGCGCGCGCGGGTAGCGAGGTCGCGGACATAGCCGCTGCTGTGGGTGGTCATCAGAGGGTCTCCGTGAGCAGTTCGGGGGACGGGGCGGCAGCGGCGGGCGTCAGCAGGACGAGGTCGTCGCGACGGATCACCGATTCTCCGTTGTGGAAGCCGAGCACCGACTCGATCTCGCGGCTGTGGCAGCCGGCGATGCGTTCCAGATGGGCCGAGTCGTACTGCACCAGCCCGCGGGCGAGGCGGCGGTGGCCGTGCTCGGGCAGCACGTCGACCATCGCGTCGCGGCAGAAGTCGCCTTCGACCGAGACGATGCCGCCCGGCAGCAGCGACGCCCCCTGCCCGGCCAGCGCCTCGGCGGCGCCCGCGTCGACGCGGATCGCACCGCCGCTGGGCGGCGTGTGGCGCAGCCAGAGCTTGCGCGCGACCAGGCGGTCACCATGCGCGGGGATGAAGGTGCCGCGCAGGCGGTCTTCGGCCAGGGCGGCGATGGTGTCCGCGTCGTGGCCGCAGAACAGCGCGGTGTCGATGCCGGCGGCAGCGGTCTTGGTGGCGGCCTCCAGCTTGGTGTACATGCCTCCGGTGCCGAGCGAGCCGGCGCCGCCCTGCGCCATCAGCATCACCTCGGGGGTGATTTCGTCGACCCGCGGCATCGGCCGCGCATCGGGGTCGCGCACCGGGTGGCCGGTGTAGAGGCCCGCGGTGTCGGTGGCGATCAGCAGCACGTCGGCCTCGACCAGGGTGGCGACGACCGCGGCGAGGTTGTCGTTGTCACCGAGCTTGAGTTCGTCGATGGCGACGGTGTCGTTCTCGTTGACGATCGGCAGCGCACCGATGCGCAGCAGCTCACGCAGCGTCGCGCGGGCGTTGAGGTAGCGACGGCGGTTGCGCAGGTCGTCGTGGCTGAGCAGTACCTGCGCAACCGGCTGCTCCACCAGTCCCTGCCACAGCGCCAGCATCGGGGTCTGGCCGACCGCCGCGAGCGCCTGCCGCTGGGCGAGGCCGACGCCGTTGCTCAGCATCAACCCGCGCCCCGCTGCGACCGCACCCGACGACACCAGCAGCACCTCCCGACCCTGGTCGCGGAAGCGCGCGATGAGGTTGGCCAGGGCCGCGGCGTTGCGCTTGCCGAGGCCGCCCTTGCCGTCGGTCAGCAGGCTGCTGCCGACCTTGAGCACGGCGCGCTGCCAGCGTGGCAGCGGTTGTTCGGGAAAGGTTTTTGCGGGGAGCGTGTCGATCATCGGCCTGGTGGTCCTCCTGTGGACGCAGCGACGCGCATGCCCGTGGCATGGCGACTTGAGGAGAACAGCCGACCGGCGTGGACGTGCGCGCGATACGCGCCAGAGTGCCCGGCGATGCTGGATGGATTGCCCCGGACGTTGCGATGCACCGGCACAGGGCGGCGGTGATTCGCGGTGGCGCAGGTCCGGTCGCGGAGCGACCAATGGGCTTCCCGGGAAGCGGGAATCGATAGCGGGGCCCGACCTACGCGCGAGGCAGCGGCGTTACGTTCACCAACGCCGGAAGCTGTACTCGAAAGCGTGGAAGTCTAGCAATTGCAGGGCTTGCAGGCCAGCGACGGGTTCAGCAGCGGGTTGGTTGCGGCTGTACCCGCATCAGTCGATCAAAGCAGAAAGTCGTTCGCGCAGTACGTCCAGGCGCAGATCACCCGCCGCTCCGGGCGACACGCGCGCCGTCAGGCTCGCCGCGGGATCACCCCCGCTCCAGCGTGCGGGATCCGCCGCCTCGCGGTATGCGTCGCGGAACGGCTTGCCCTCGCGCGCGAGGTCGACGGCGAGGTCGGTCGCGTACATCGACGGGTCCAGTGCGGCGCGCATCGCGTCGGGCTTCCACTCCAGGTTGCGCAGCAGGTCGGGCAGCAGGCCGAGCGCCCCGAGCCCGCGACCGAAGGCGTGGAAGATCGCGCCCTTGGAGAACTGCAGGTCGCGGTGGTAGCCCGACGGCAGCGACAGCAGGTGCTCCACCTCTGCCCTGCCCGCGGCGACGCTGGCGTAGCTGGCACGCATCAGCTCGATGACGTCCGGGTTGCGCTTGTTCGGCATGATCGAGCTGCCGGTGGTGTACTGCGACGGCAGCGCGACGAAGCCGAACTCGGCGCTGGTGAACAGGCTCAGGTCCCAGGCCAGGCGGCGCAGGTCCAGGACCGCACTCGACAGCGCCTCGATCGCCGCCAGCTCGAACTTTCCCCGCGACAGCTGTGCGTAGGTGGCGGCGACCTGCAGCCGGCCGAAGCCCAGCGCGGCGGTGGTGTGGTCGCGATCCAGCGGCAGGTTGACGCCGTAGCCGGCGGCGCTGCCGAGCGGGTTGGCGTCGACCCAGGCCAGGGTGTCGCGCGCGCGCATGGCGTTGTCGACGAAGCCCTCCGCCCACGCCGCCCACCACATGCCCAGCGACGACACCACGGCGCGCTGCAGGTGGGTGTAACCGGGCAGCGGCATGTCGCGTTCGGCCTGCGCGCGTTCCAGCGCGACGCCGGCGACCTCCCCGCACAGCGACTGCAGCGTCGCCAGCCGGTCCTTCAACCACAACCGGGTCGCGACCAGCACCTGGTCGTTGCGACTGCGGCCGGTGTGGATGCGCCGGCCGGTGTCGCCGAGGCGTTCGACCAGGCGCGCCTCGATCGCCGAGTGGCCGTCCTCGTATCGGTCGTCGAGGACAAAAGTACCGGCGCGGAAGTCGTCGGCCAGCACGTCGAGTTCGCGCCGGATCGCGGCAAGCTCGTCGGTCGAGAGGATGCCGATGCGCTGCAGCCCTTCCGCGTGCGCGGCGCTGGCGCGGATGTCGAACAGGAAGAACTCGCGGTCGAGGATGACGTCGTCGCCCGCGCAGAACTGCTGGATGCGTTGGTCGACGCGGACGCCGGGCTTCTGCCAGAGGAGGTCGGTCATGATGGGGTCCGTCGCTGATGCGTCAGAGCGGGATGCCGGTCAGTTCGGGCAGCCCGAACGCCAGGTTGAGGTTCTGCAGCGCCTGCGTCGCCGCGCCCTTCAGCAGGTTGTCCTCGGTGGCGACGACGACCAGCCGCCGGCCGTCGGCCGACAGGGTGAAGCCGCCGATCTCGACGTGGTGCCGGCCCGCGATCGCGCTCACCCACGGCGCCTCGTCGACCACCTGCACCAGCGGTTCGTCGGCGTAGCGCTGGCGGTAGCGCTCGACCACCGCGTCGCGCGTGAAAGGCCGCGACAGGTGCAGGTTGGCCGTCACCGTGATGCCGCGGAAATGCGGCGCGACGTGCGGCATGAACTCGACCGGGTGGCCCAGCCGGGCGGACACCTCGCGCTCGTGCACGTGGCCGGTCAGCGCGTACGGCATCAGGTTGTCGCGCAGTTTGTCGGGGTCGTTGCGGTCGGACGGCGTGGTGCCCGCGCCCGAATGGCCGGACACGCCGAAGCACTGCACCGGACCGTCGAGCACATCGAGCATCGGCGCGAGCGCAAGCTGCATCGCGGTGGCGTAGCAGCCGGGGTTGCTGATCCGGCGCTGGCCCGGATGGGCCTCCCGGGTCAGTTCCGGCAGGCCGTAGTACCAGCCGGGATCGAACCGGTAGTCGGCCGACAGGTCGATCAGCAGCGCGTCGGAACCGGCGTTGTCGAAGGCTTCCACGCAGCGCGCGGCCTTGCCGTTGGGCAGCGCCAGCACCACCGCGTCGGCGCCCAGCCGCGGCAGCTCGTCGTAGCCCGGCGAGGTGTAACGCAATTCGCCGCGGTAGTCGGGGTTGTGGTCGGCGACGCGCTGGCCGTCGAGCGCACGCGAGGAGACGAACGCCAGCTCGAACCGCGGGTGTGCGGCAACCAGCCGGATCAGCTCGGCGCCGACATGTCCGCGCGCACCGACGATGCCGAGGGATACCGGATCGTTCATGACGTCACCCCGCCACGGTCATGTCCGGCGAGCTTTGCCTCCAGATGACACCGCACCGCAGGCCATTCGCCGTCGATGATCGAGTACGTCACGGTGTCGCGCAGGCTGCCGTCGGCGTGGCGCCGGTGGTTGCGGATCACCCCGTCGCGCTTCGCCCCGAGTCGCTCGATCGCATTGCGCGAGGCGTGGTTGAACCAGCTGGTCTGGAAGCCGACCGCGGCGCAGCCGAGCGTCTCGAAGGCGTGGCCGAGCAGCAGGCGCTTGGACTCGGTATTGACCGCCGTGCGCTGCACGCGGCGGGCGTACCAGGTGTAGCCGATCTGCAGCCGCGGGACGGCCGGATCCATGTCGTAGAAACGCGTGCTGCCGCAGGGGACGCCGTCGGCATCGAGCACCACGAATGCCATCGATTCGCCCCCGGCCTGCTTGCGCAGTGCCGCCTCGACGTGGCCCGCCATGTCGTCCGGCGCAGGCACGTGGGTGTACCAGCACGTCGCGAGCGCCTCGTCGGTGGCGGCGCGCAGGCCGTCGACGTGCTGCATGCCGAGCGGCTCCAGCCGCACGTGGCGGCCCACCAGGGTCGGCACCGTGGTCCATGCGTCGTTCACGGCTGCACCCCGGCGGCGGCGTCCAGCGGTGCGAGCAGGGTCGCCGGCCGCTCCCGGCAGTGCGCGACGCAGCCGGCGATCGCGTCGAATCCGTCCATCCCGTACCAGAACACGTTCCATTGCTCCTGTCTGACGTGGCCATCGGCCTCGGTGTAGTAGAACGCATTGACCGGATTGCCGTGGCGCGAGCGCCAGAACACCCGCGGGTTCTGCTCGCGCATCACCTGCCAGACCGCGCGGCCGAGGCCTTCGCCCTGCGCCTCGTCGAGCACGGCGAACTTGTCGAGATAGGTCTCGCCCTTATCGCCCCCGTGGCCGTCGACGAGGATCACCGCGGCGCGGTAGTTCTCGCTCACGTAGGCGCGGCGCAGCCGGGTGCGATCGAAGTAGCCGGGCGCCAGTCGCCGGCCGAACGCCGACTCGACCAGCCCGCGCAGCCGCGGCAGGTCCAGCGCCTCCCAGCGGTCGGCCTGCAGAACGCGCTCGCCGCGCCGCACCAGCGTGCCGGACCCCTTGTGGGTGAACAGTTCCTTGGCCAGCTCGGCCGGCCGGGTAATCGACACCGACGACGACAGCGGCAGACGGTCGAGCAGGCGCTTGATCTGCTCGACCTTCACCCGCATGCCGCCATGCACCCACGGCTGCGCCAGCAGGTGTTCGTACTCGGTCGACAGGTTGATCGAGTCGATCACCCTGCCCTGTTCGTCGAGCAGGCCGCCGGTGCCGGTCAGGAATACGATCTTGTAGGGCTGCAGCACCTGCACCAGCTCGTTGGCGGCGAAGTCGGCGTTGATGTTGAGAATCTGCCCGCCGGCGGTCTCGCCGAGGCTGGCGATCACCGGGATCGACCCGGCCTGCAGGCTGGCCTGGATCGGCGCCAGTTCGACCCGGCTGACCTGCCCGACCAGGCCGAGCGCCTCGCGGTCGAGGTATTCGGCCTCGAACACGCCCGAGACGATCGAGGTCGCGCGCGCATCGTTGCGCTGCAGCGCCTCGACCAGCCGCAGGTTCTGCGCGTGGAACACACGCCGGACGATCGCCAGCGCCTCCGGCGAGGTGACCCGCAGGCCGTCGACCGTGCGCTTCTCGATGCCGGCGGCGGACAACTCGGCGTCCAGTTGCGGACCGGCGCCGTGCACGACGATGGGGGTCAGGCCGACGTCCTGCAGGAACGCCAGCGACGAGGTCAGCGCGTCGAGGTCGTCACGCAGCACCGCGCCGCCGACCTTGACCACGGCGAAGCGCGCCGCGTCCAGCTGCGAGAAACGCTTGAGGTACTGGCTGATCTCCTTCGCGCTGGCCATGCTGGACAGCAGGCGGACGATGGTCTGGCGCGTCTGGAGGTCGTGGATGGTGGGGGGAATGGTCATCGGCTTGGTGGGTGGTTTCCTGTAGGAGCGACGTGAGTCGCGACCTGTACATCGTCTCCAGCGTTCGGCGGGTCGCGACTTACGTCGCTCCTACATCGAAACGCCATCGAGGATCCGGGTGACCGACTCGCCGTACCGCTGCAACTGCTCCAGCGCCACCCACTCGTCGGCGGTGTGCGCCTGCGCGATGTCGCCGGGGCCATAGACCAGCGCGGTCATCCCGGCATCCGAGAACAGCGAAGCCTCGGTCCAGAAGTCGACCGCATTGCCGATCGGCAGGTCCAGCGCCTCGGCCAGGTCGCGCGCCTGCAGCCGGCGCTCTTCGGCATCGGCAACGTCGCCGGCCGGCAGCGGCGGGCCGCGGAAGGTCTCCTCGTAGCGCGCCACCGCGCCGGCTTCCACCAGCGTGCCGAAGCGCGCATGCAGCGCATCGATCGACATCGACGGCAGCGGCCGGAAGCCGAACCGCAGCTCGGCCGACGGCGCGATCATGTTCGCCTTGATCCCGCCCTCCACCCGGCCGATGTTGAAACGCAGGCCGGTCAGGCCGCCGAAGCGCTGGGGCGCCTCTGCCTCGACCAGATCCAGCGCGCGGTCACCCCAGCGCATCGCCTGGTGAAGCGCGCTGGCCTCCATCGCATTTGCGCCGGAAGCGTGCCCGGCGCTGCCGCGGAAATGCATCAGCACCGAGCTGATGCCGCGGTGGGCGAGCACCGCTTCGCAGCGGGTCGGCTCGGCGATGATGGCTTCGGAAAAACCGAGGTCGCCGCCGGGCGCGTTCCGCTTCAGGAACGTCGCGATGCAGCGCGCGTCGTTGGCCTCCTCGTCGGTGCTGAACAGGAACGCGGCGTCGCCCGACGTGCGCGTGGCCGCGGCCAGCAACCCCGCCGCGGCGCCCTTGATGTCGCAGGCACCGAGGCCGATCGCACGGTCGCCGGTGACGCGCAGGACATGCGGATCGCCGCTCCACGCCGGCGACGACGGGACTGTATCGAGGTGCACGTTGAACAGCCGGCGCGGGCGGCCGCGCACGGCCAGCATCGACACCGCACCATCGCCGTGGTCGGTGACGTCGATACGGAAGCCCGGCAGCTGCGCGCGCAGGTAGTCGAACATGCCGCCGGTGCCGATCCGACGCGGCGGGTTGCGGGTGTCGAAAGCGACGAGCGCTTCGAGGTGGCGGAGGATGTCGGGCAGCATGGCTAGTTCCGGTTGACCTCGGCCCACAGCGTGCTGCTCATGCCGAACAGCTTGATGAAGCCTTCGGCCTCGGCCACGCCCCAGTCCGCGGCCTGCGCGTAGGTCGCGCCGCTGGCGTTGAGGATGTGCGGCGACTCGACCGCCACCGCGTTGACGATGCCTCCGTGGGTTTCCAGCACCACTTCGCCATTGACGGTCGACTGGCTGGACGCGAGGAAGGCCTCCAGGTCGGTCTTCAACGGGTCGTGGAAGAAGCCTTCGTACACCAGTTCCACCCACTTGCGCGCGACCTCGGGCTTGAAGCGATTCTGCTGCTTGCTCAACACCGCTTCCTCCAGCGCGCGGTGGGCGACGAGCAACGCGGCCAGGCCCGGCGCTTCGTAGATGATCCGCCCCTTCAGGCCGATCGTGGTGTCGCCGGTGTACAGCCCGCGGCCGACGCCGTACTGCGCGAACAGGCCGTTGAGCTTCGCCAGCAGCTCGTGCCCGGCGACTTTCCCACCGTCCAGCGTGACCGCCTCGCCGCGCTCGAAGCCGACACGCACCCGCAGCGGCTGCGCCGGCCATTCGGCGCGCGGCTTGCACCAGCCCACCGCGCCCTCGCCCGGCGCCTGCCAGCGGTCGATTTCGCCGCCGGACATGGTCAGCCCGAGCAGGTTCTCGTTGATCGTGTAGGCCTTCTGCTTGGCGCGCACGCCGAAGCCACGCTCCTCCAGGTAGGCCTGCTCGTAGGCGCGCACCGCGGTGTGCTCCTTCTGGATCTCGCGGATCGGCGCCACGATTTCGTAGTCGCCCAGTGCTTTCACCGCCAGGTCGAAGCGGACCTGGTCGTTGCCCATGCCGGTGCAGCCGTGGGCGATCGCGCGCGTCCCGAGTTCGGCGCAGCGCTTCAGCGCGGCCTCGACGATCAGGTAGCGGTCCGACACCAGCAGCGGGTACTGGCCCTGGTAGCCCTCGCCCGCCCACACGAACGGCTTGACGAAGCCGGCCCAGATGGCCGGGCCGCCGTCGATGGTGACGTGCGAGGCGACGCCCAGTTCCGCCGCGCGCTGCTCGATGAAGGCGCGCTCCTCCGCGTCGACGCCGCCGGTGTCGGCGAACACGGTGTGCACGGCCCAGCCGCGCTCCTGCAGGTAGGGCACGCAGAAGCTGGTGTCGAGGCCGCCGGAAAAGGCGAGGACGATGTCTTTGCTCATGGTCGGGTTCTTGATGTTTGTGTCGGGGCGCGGATCAGCGGTTGGCCAGCGTGGCCATGACGGCCTTCTGCACGTGCAGGCGGTTCTCCGCCTCGTCGATGGCGATGCAGCGCGGCGAGTCCATCACCGCGTCGGTCGCCTTGACGTTGCGGCGCAGCGGCAGGCAGTGGCTGAAGACGCCGTCGTTGGTCAGCGCCATCTTGCGTTCGTCGACGATGAAGTGCTTGTACCGGTCGCGGATGGGCTTCTCCGGCGCCCAGTTGCCGAAGTACGGCAGTGCGCCCCAGCTCTTGGCGTAGACCACGTCGGCACCGGCGTAGGCGCTGTCGATGTCGTGGCTGACCGCCAGCGAACCGCCGGATTCGGCGACGTTCGCCTCGGCCCAGCCCATGTAACGCTCATCGAGCACGTACTCGGGCGTCGGGCACAGCAGGGTCACGTCCATGCCCATCCGGGTGGCGATCGTCAGCGCGGAATTGGCGACCGCGGTGTTGAGCGGCTTCGGGTGGTAGGTCCAGGTCAGCACGAACTTCCTGCCGCGCAGGTCGCTGGTGCCGAAGTGCTCCTGCAGGGCCATCGCGTGGGCCAGCTCCTGGCAGGGATGGGTGATCGTCTCCATGTTGATCACCGGCACCGGCGAGTACTTCGCGAATGCCTTGAGCACCCGGTCCTCGCGGTCGACCGACCAGTCGACGAACTTCGGGAACGCGCGCACGCCGATCAGGTCGGCGTAGCGGCCGAGCACCCGGGCGACCTCGGCGACGTGCTCCTCGGCCTCGCCATCCATGACCGTGCCGTGGTCGAACTCGATCGGCCACGCGTCCTTGCCCGGCTGCAGCACCACCGCGTGGCCGCCAAGCTGGAACGCGCCCAGCTCGAAGCTGGTCCGCGTGCGCATCGACGGGTTGAAGAACACCAGCGCGATCGACTTTCCGCGCAGCTGGTCGCCGAGCCTGTCGCGCTTGAATCCGGCGGCCCGTGCCAGCAGCGCGTCGAGGTCGGCGCGCGACCAGTCCTGGGTGTTGAGGAAGTGACGGGGGGTGGAGGTCATCTCGGGAATCCTTCGGAAGGAGGGACGCCGGGCGTGAAAAACGCAAAAGCCCAGCGCAGAGGCTGGGCTTTCGTATGTCACGCAGCGATGACGTGCGTGCGAGCGGCTACCCGGCCTGGAGTGAAGGCAGGCGTCGGCGCGCGCGCGAGGTCATCCCGGCCGCCATCCAGGCGGAGGTCATGACGTCGGCGTCGGCGCGGAGGTGGCTCATCGGCGCGCATGCTCGCACGCCGGCGGGCCAACGGCAACCGGCGCGGCTTTGCCGGTCGGGCCGATTGCGGGTGGCGGCGGTCACAGGCTGCGCGAACCCGAGACCACCGGCGTCACGCCGATGCGGATGCGCAACCGGTTGCCGGGGTCGTCCGGCAGGCGCGAGCGGTACTTGGCGCCCTTGTAGACGTAGTCGACGTCGTAGGCGATCGGGCGGCGGAACTCGCGCTCCACCGGCACCGCGCGGCAGTTGGGGTCGGGTTCTTCGTCGGTCTGCCGGCTCAGCGCGTCCTTGACCGCGCCGACCACGCGCGACAGCCGCGACTGGTCGGCGTCCGGCGCCGGCGTCTGGTCGCACTGCTGCTCGATGCCGGTGGTCGTGAGCGTCTGGTACACCGGTGTCACCCGCAGCACCTGCGCGTAGGCGAACCGCACGTTCTCCGCCTGGATGACGGTCGTCTCCTGGGACCACGCCGGCGTCGCCACCACGAGGGCGAGCAGGAGCGGCGCGGGCACGGCGAGGCGCATCATCGGGCGTGGGGTCTCGGCAGGGTCGAGCGGCGGCGCGCCCGGTTCATGAAGTGTATTCGCCCACCGCCCCGGGCGCCTGAATCCCTGCTGTCACGCGCCGGCAGCGCGCCCCGGCCGGTTCGAGGACGGCCGGCGCACCGACGCCGGTAGAATGTCGCAAACCCTCGCCGCACTCCCATGAGCCTGCATCTCTACAACAGCCTGACCCGCCGGGCCGAGCCGTTCGTGCCTGCCGACCCGTCCCGCCCGACCATGTACGTCTGCGGGCCGACGGTCTACAACTTCGTCCACATCGGCAACGCCCGCGGGCCGGTGGTATTTGGCGTGCTGGCCGACCTGCTGCGGCGCCGCTTCGGCGGCCTCGCCTACGCCCGCAACATCACCGACGTGGACGACAAGATCAACGCCGCCGCGGCCGAACAGGGCGTGCCGATCTCGACCATTACCGACCGCTTCGCCGCCGCGTACCGCGAGGACATGGCCGCGCTGGGCGTCACCCCACCGGACATCGAGCCCGAGGCGACCGGCCACATCGCCGAGATCATCGCGATGATCCAGCGCCTGATCGACGCCGGCCACGCCTACGCCGCCGACGGCCACGTGCTGTTCTCGGTGTCCAGCTTCGACGGCTACGGCAAGCTGTCGCGGCGCGATACCGAGGAGATGCTGGCCGGGGCGCGGGTCGAGGTTGCGCCGTACAAACGCGACGCCGGCGACTTCGTGTTGTGGAAGCCGTCCGCCGGCGACCTGCCGGGCTGGGACTCGCCGTGGGGCCGCGGCCGGCCCGGCTGGCACATCGAGTGCTCGGCGATGGCGGCGGCGCACCTGGGCGAGACCATCGACATCCACGCCGGCGGTGTCGACCTGCAGTTCCCGCACCACGAGAACGAGATCGCCCAGAGCGAGTGCGCGCACGGCGGCAGGGTGTTCGCCCGCTGGTGGCTGCACAACGGCATGCTCAACTTCGGCGGCGCCAAGATGAGCAAGTCGCTGGGCAACATCGAGAAGGTCCACGACCTGGTCCGAGCGCACCCGCCCGAGGCGCTGCGCTACGCGTTGATGAGCGCCCACTACCGCCAGCCGCTGGACTGGTCGGACGCGCTGATCGAGCAGAGCGTACGCACGCTGGACCGGCTGTACGGCACGCTGCGCGACATCGATGCGGTGGTCGCTCCGGCGGGTGTGGAAGCCGTGACCTCGCACGCGATCCCGCAGGCGATCGAGGACGCACTGGACGACGACCTCAACACCCCGGTCGCGCTGGCCGAACTGGCCGCGATTGCCGGCCGCACGCGTGCCCTGCGCAATGACACCGTGCACGGTGGTGACGAGACCGCACTGAGCGGGCTCGCCGACGCCGCCGCCACGTTGCGCGCCGCAGGCCGTGCGCTCGGCCTGCTGCAGCAATCGCCGGACGCCTGGTTCAACCGCGGCGCCGGCGGCGACGACGATGTCCGCATCCAGGCGCTGGTCGACGAGCGTGCCGCGGCCAAGCAGGCGCGCGACTTCGCCCGCGCCGACGCGATCCGCCAACAGCTGGCCGACGAAGGCATCCTGCTGGAGGACACCGCCGCCGGCGTCCGCTGGCGCCGCGCCTGACCGGCCATCCCACGCCTCAACCCGACGCAACCGGAACACGCAGTGACCACGCCCTCGCCCTTCCCCATCGAAGCCACCGCCGCCGAAGCCCAGACCGCGATCCGCGACGAGTTCGCGTTCTTCGGCGACTGGTCGGAGCGCTACCAGTACCTGATCGACCTCGGCCGCAAGCTGCCGGACTTTCCCGACGCGTGGAAGACCGAGGAGCACCGGCTGCATGGCTGCCAGTCGATGGTCTGGATCGTCCCGCAGGGTGACGCCGGCCGGCTCGACTTCCACGCCGTCAGCGACTCGGCGATCGTGTCGGGCCTGGTCTACCTCGCCCTGCGCGTGTATTCGGGCCGCAGCGCCGCGGAGATCATCGCGACCGACGCCGACTACATCGCCGACATCGGCCTCGCCAAGCACCTGTCACCGACGCGCAGCAACGGGCTTGCCGCGCTGCTGGCCTTCATCCGCGACCGCGCGCAGGCCGCGCTCGACGGTTCCGCCGGCTAGCCGGTGGAGCCCCCCGCGACGTCGCCGCTGCGCAGCCCCGGCTTCCTGGGACTGCTCGGCTACCGGCTGCTGGCGCTGCTGGCCAACCAGATCCTCACGGTCACCGTCGGCTGGCAGGTCTACCAGCGCACCGGCGATGCGCTCTCGCTCGGCCTGATCGGGCTCTCCGAGGTCATTCCCTACGTCGCCTTCGCGCTGTTCGCCGGTTACGCGGTCGACCACCTGCCGCGGCGCAAGGTCGGGATGGTGGCCTCGCTGGGGCTCGCGACCACCACCCTGCTGCTCGCGGGCATCGCCCACGGCACCTTGCCGGCGGGTTTCGGCGGCGGCGACAACCTGATGATCTACGCCGCGGTCGCGCTCAACGGCGTGGTACGCGCGTTCTTCACGCCGGTGTACATGTCGCTGTTTGCGCGGGTGTTGCGACGCGAACAGTACGCGCGCGGGGCCGGCGTCGGCAGCGTGGTGATGCAGACGGGGCTGGTGCTGGGCCCGGCGCTGGGCGGCCTGTTGATCGCGCTGGTGGGCGTCGCCGGCACCTACCTGGTGGCGACGGCGTTCGCCGCGATCGCGGCGGTGGCGGTGCTGCGGGTCAGGGTCACCGAGCCGCCGTTGCCGTCGACCCGCGAGCCGGTGTTCGCGAGCATCGGCGCCGGCCTGCGCTTCGTCCGGCACAACCAGATCGTGTTCGGCGCGCTCGCGCTGGACATGTTCTCGGTGCTGTTCGGCGGCGCGGTGGCATTGCTGCCCGCATTCGTGGAAGACATCTTCCAGGCCGGACCCGAGGCGCTCGGCCTGCTGCGTGCCGCGCCGGCACTGGGCGCCGTCGGCATGGGGCTGTGGCTGGCGGGCCGCCCGCCGCAGCGGCACGCCGGCCACCTTCTGCTCGGCTCGGTGGCGGCGTTCGGCCTGTGCATCATCGGCTTCGCGCTGTCGCAGCTGTTCTGGGTGTCGATGCTGATGCTGGCGCTGTCGGGCGCGTTCGACAGCGTGTCGATGGTGATCCGCTCGACCATCGTGCAACTGGCGACGCCCGACGAGATGCGCGGACGGGTCGCCTCGATCAACGGTATCTTCATCGGCGCCTCGAACGAACTGGGTGCATTCGAATCCGGCCTGGCCGCGCGGCTGCTCGGGCTGGTGCCGTCGGTGCTGTTCGGCGGGGTGATGACGCTGGTGACGGTCGGCTGGACGGCGAAGCTGGCGCCAAAGCTGCGACGGTTGGACCTGCGCGAACTCTGAAACGCGAAAGCCCCGCGCTTGGCGGGGCTTCCGGAGTGACGCGCAACGTGGGAGATCAGTCGCCCATCTGCTTCTGCAGGTGCTCCCAGCGCTCCTGCGCGTCGATCGTGCGCTCGGCGGTAAGCCGCGCCTCAAGGCGGTCCAGGCCGATCTCCTCGCCGGTGTCGACGCAGAAACCGTAGTCACCCGAGTCGACCCGCTTCAGCGTGCTGTCGATCTTGCTGATCAGCTTGCGGTAACGGTCGCGGGTGCGCAGCTCCAGCGAGTTCTCGGTCTCGCGGGTGGCGCGCTCGGCTTCGTCGCCGACGTCGCGGACCTCTTCCTTCAGGTTCTCGATCGTCTGCTTGGACTCCTCGACCAGGTCCGCGCGCCAGCCCAGCAGGCGCTGGCGGAAGTATTCGAGTTGCAGCGGGCTCATGTACTCCTCGTCCGCGCTCGGCTTGTAGCCGTTCGGGACGATCGGACGACCATCTTTTTCTGTCTTGTAAGGCACGACTTTCACTTTACCTCGGGGTGCGGGCGGCTGCGGCTTGGCCACGACCGCGACGGCAACCTTGCCGACCGGACGCCTCGCCGGAGCCGGAGCAGGCGACGGACTCGGCTTCGACGAAGCCGGGGCCTTGGCCGCCTTGGTGGGGGACTTCTTCACGGGAGCCGGCGCGGCCGCGACGGCCTGCTTCTTCGCCGGCGTTGCGGGTGCCTTGGCCACCTTCTTCACCGGGGTTTTCTCCACCGGCTTGCGGACAGCCACAGCGGCTTTCTTGGCCACCGGCTTCTTGGCGACGGGCGCCTTCGCCGGCGTCTTCGCCTTGGCAGCGCTCTTGGCCGGGGCCTTCTTCGCCACTGGCTTGGCGGCTGCCTTCTTCGGCGCCACGGCCTTGCCCGCGACAACCTTCTTGCCGGCTGCCTTGGCAACGGGCTTCTTCACGGCGGTAGCCTTCTTCACCGCGGCCGGCTTCTTGGCGACAGGCGCCTTCTTCGCGGCCGCCTTGGCGGTGGGCTTCTTCGCAGCCGTCCGGGCGGCCGGAGCGGCCTTCTTGGCGGCGCTCTTGCCGGTTGATTTGACGGCCTTCTTCGCGGGTTTTTTCAGTGCCACGATCAGCTTGTCCTTTATCTTCCCTTGTGGCGGGAAAGCGCGCTGTTATACCCTGCCCCGACACCCTCGGCAACCTTGCACCGACAGCGCCGCAAGCCCCTGCCAACACTTTCATCCGGCGTGGCGGACGGACGTGCACCGGGCCGCGACTTCCGTTGCGCCATCATGGCGGCAAAACCCGCCACGGACCCATGATCGACCGCCTGCTCATCGCCCTGCTGCGCGGCTACAAACGCTGGATCAGCCCGTTGCTCGGGCCGCGCTGCCGGTTCCACCCTACCTGTTCGGAGTACGCGATGCAGGCCGTCGCCCGGTTCGGCGCCGTCAAGGGCGGCTGGCTGGCGCTGCGCCGCATCCTGCGATGCCATCCGCTGCACCCGGGCGGGCACGACCCCGTCCCGCCACCACGCTGACACCCCACCCACCAACCAAGGACCCCGGATGACCGCCAACGCGACTCTTATCGTCAACGCCCGCCTGGTCAACGAAGGTCGCGAGTTCGACGGCGACCTGCGCTTCGAGGACGGCCGCATCACCGCGATCGGCAGTGGCCTGGCGGCGCGCGCCAACGAGACCGTGGTCGACGCCGCCGGCCGGCGCCTGCTGCCGGGGATGATCGACGACCAGGTCCACTTCCGCGAACCGGGGATGGAGCACAAGGCCGACATGGCCATCGAATCGGGCGCCGCGGTGGCCGGCGGCCTGACCAGCTTCATGGACATGCCCAACACCAGCCCGCCGACGCTCGACGCCGAGGCGCTGGAGGACAAGTACCGCCGCGCCGCCGGCCGGGTGCGCGGCAACTACGGCTTCTACATGGGCACCAGCACGTCCAACCTGGAGCACATCCAGCGGCTCGACCCCAAGAGCGCGCCGGGGGTCAAGGTGTTCATGGGCGCCTCCACCGGCAACATGCTGGTCGACGACCCGGAGGTGCTCGACGCGGTGTTCCGCGACGTGCCGACGCCGATCATCACCCACTGCGAAGACACGCCGATGATCGAGGCCAACATGGCCCGCTACAAGGCGCAGTACGGCGATGACATCCCGGCCGAGTGCCACCCGGACATCCGCTCGCGCGAGGCCTGCCAGAAGTCGACCGAGCTGGCGATCTCGCTCGCCCGCAAACACGGCACCCGCCTGCACGTGCTGCACATCTCCACCGCCAACGAGCTGGCGCTGTTCGAGGCCGGCCCGCTGGTGCGCGCCGACGGCAGCCGCAAGCAGATCACCGCCGAGACCTGCATCCACTTCCTGCGCTTCGACCGCGGCGACTACGCCACGCTGGGTCACCTGATCAAGTGCAACCCCGCGATCAAGGACGCCTCCGACCGCGAGGCGCTGGTACGCGCGGTGGCCGGCGACGTGATCGACGTGCTCGCCACCGACCATGCCCCGCACCTGCTGGAAGAGAAGCAGAACCCCTATACGCGCGCCCCGAGCGGCCTGCCACTGGTGCAGTACGCGCTCAACGCCGCGCTCGAACTCGTCCACGAGGGCCACCTGAGCACCGCCCAGGTGGTGCAGAAGTTCGCCCACGCACCGGCGCAGCTGTTCGACGTGAAGGGCCGCGGTTACCTGCGCGAGGGCTACGCCGCCGACCTGGTGCTGATCGACGACACCCCGCTGACCGTGCGCCGCGAGGACGTGCTGTCCAAGTGCGGCTGGTCGCCGTTCGAGGGCCGCACCTTCCACAGCCGCATCGCCTCGACCTGGGTCAACGGCGTGCTGGCATGGGACGGCACGCAACTGGTCGGCGCCCCCAACGGCCAGCGGCTGGAGTTCGACCGTTGAGGATCTGGCTGTCCGCCGCCGGCGTCGCATTTCTGGCCGCCTGCGCGGGGGTTTCGACCGCGCCGGCAACCGCGGCGCCGCAGGTGGCCGCCGACGATGCAGCGGCCGACGCGCCGGTGGCGGACCGGCGGGTCGTGTTCCCGCCGTCGGTGCAGCAGGGCGCGCTGGTGATCGGCAAGGTGCCCGCCGGCAGCCGCGTTTCGCACGGTGGGCGCGACCTGCGTGTCACCGGTTACGGCACGGTCGCGTTCGGCGTCGCGCGGACCGAGGACGGGCCGGTCGGGGTCGAGGTGGTCCGCCCCGACGGCAGCCGCGAGACCGTCAGCATCGCGGTCACCCCGCGTGACTGGCCGATCGAGCGCGTCAACGGCGTGCCCCGCGGCACGGTCGACCCGCCACCGGCGATTGCCGCGCGGATCGCGCGCGAGCAGGCGGCGGTCAGCGAAGCGCGCACCCGCGACGAGGCACGCACCGGTTTCGCCCAGCACTTCGCCTGGCCGGTGGAAGGCCGGATCAGCGGCCGCTTCGGCAACCAGCGCATCTACAACGGCACGCCCGGCTCGGCCCACTCGGGCATGGACATCGCCGCGTCCAACGGCACGCCGGTCAGGGCGCCGGCCTCCGGCGTCGTCACCTTTGCCGACGACCTCTACCTGACCGGTGGCACCGTGCTGCTCGACCACGGCCACGGCGTGAGTTCCAACTTCCTGCACCTGTCGCGGATGGATGTCGCGGTCGGCGACGTGGTCGAACAGGGCCAGGTCATCGGCGCGGTCGGCGCCACCGGGCGCGCGACCGGCCCTCACCTGCACTGGGGCATGAACTGGTTCGACGTGCGGATCGACCCGCTGCTGGTGCTGGAGCGGCGCTGACGTTCAATCCGGGGTAGCGACGAACCGCGGGTGGCTGCCGGTGACCCGCGGGTCGTGCCCGGTGACGCGGTCGCGGCCGGCGGTCTTGCTGCTGTAGAGCGCCGAGTCCGCGCGCTCGACCAGGTGCTCGACGGTCTCGCCGGCCGCCAGTTCGGCCACGCCGAGGCTCAGGGTCGCGTCGAACAGGCGGTCGTCGATCGACAGCGGCCGGCAGTTGACCGCCGATCGCAGGTTCTCGGCCACGCCCAGGGCCTCGTTGAGCCGGGTGTCGGGCAGCATCACGATCATCTCGTCGCCACCCCAGCGCCCCATCAGGTCGTAGGTACGCAGCCGGTTGCGCGTGCGCAGCGCGATGAAGCGCAGGAAGCTGTCGCCGACGCGATGGCCGTGGTCGTCGTTGATGCGCTTGAAGCGGTCGACGTCGAAGAACACCACCGACAACGGCGTGCCGCTGCGGTGCGCATCGGTGACGGCGGCGGCGAGGCGCTCCTCCATCGCCGGCCGGGACAGCGCCCCGGTCAGGGTGTCGAAGGTCGCCAGCCGGCTGACCCGGTCGCGGTCACGGCGGACCTTCTGCAGCGCGTCGGTCAGGCCGATCATGATTACCGCCCCCGCCAGCACCAGCGCGGCGGAGCGCGCATGCTCCAGCCACTCGGGCGCGACCCACAGCCCCAGCCCCGCGGCGCCGCCGGCCACCAGCACGGCGAGAGCCGGCAACCACGCCAGAAGCACGAAACCGGCCGGCCGCTCGCGGGCGATGCAGCCACGGACGCAGGCCACCAGCAGCGCGCCGGCCGCGACCAGTCCCGCGATTTCCGCGATCGGCACCACCCAGCGCAACGCGCCCACCAACGCCGCCATCGCCAGCACCAGCAGCACTGCCGCGCAGCCGGCCACCAACCGGAAAAGCGCCGGATGCCGCCCGCGCAGCTCCAGATAGTGGGTCAGGAACCCGAGCGTGGCCAAAGTCGCCGCGAGGCTGGCGAGGACCACGCCGCGCGGGTCCTCGCCGAGCACGGTGGCCAGCCCCGGCACCAACCGGATCTCGCCACCGCTGGTCGCGAAGAACGCCGCCTGCGCCAGCAGCGCGAGCAGCAGGTAGCCGTAGCCGCGCTCGCCGATCCCCACCCAGAAGCCGAGTGCGAGCAACGCCAGCAGCACGAATCCGCACAGCACCGCCGCGCGCCATGCCACGTGCACGAGCTCGCGCTGGTGCAGTTGCACCAACGGTTCGATGTCGACCGGAACCGCCAACGGCGCCATCGCCCGGACCCGCAGGTAGACCGCCTGCCCCGCCTGCAGCCCGTCAGGAAGCGGTACCGCCAGCGCACGTTGCGGGAACCCGGCGGGCGCTCCGTTACCCGGGCCATCGGCGACCGGCATCGGCTGGCCGGGCAACCAGGCTTGCACCCGCGCAGCGCCCGGACGGTCCAGCACGATATGCGGTTGCGCCGTCGCCGGCACCGCGGTGGCGGACACCAGCCGCCACCAGCTGACACCCGGCGCGGATTCGCGGATGACGCCGCCCGGCCCGGCTTGGAACCGGTGGTCCAGCGAGCCGCTGACGACATCACGCGGTACCGGGTCGGCGTCGAGCCGTGACAGCGACAGGCCCGAAGCGGGCGGCCCGGCATCGCTGCTGGCTTGCGTCGGCCACGGCATCGCGGCCAGCAGGGCGAACGCCAGGCAGCCGCACAGGCACAGCTTCCACCGTTGCAGGGGCGTCCCCATACCGATCCCGGCCGCACGATCGCCCGAGCATAGCGCGATCGCCGGGCGGGCCAACGCCACGCAATCGGGACACGAATCCGGCCAGCCGGCGGGACACACGCCCGCCGGCCCGGGCAGGGTCAGGCCGGCGCGCCGCTGCCGGTGACGCGCGCGACGGCGTCGTGCGCGTGCAGGCTCTCGAAGTGCGCCACCTCGGCATCGAAGCGCTCGATGCGGCGGTCGTCCGACAGCACCGCGGCCACCCGGCGCGCGGCATCCTCGCAGAACATCAGGTTGGCGGCGTTGAGGCGGGCGAAGGCCTGCTCGTCCTCGCGCTTCACCGCGGTCTGTACCGGGGTGGCGAGCGCCTGCTCCAGCGCGTCGATCAGTGCGGTGAGCGGCAGTTCGTCGAAGGCGGGGCGCAGCTCGACCCGGACGTCTGCGCGACTGCGCTGGGCGTGCGGGGTCGCGGCGAGGCCGCGCTCGGAGGCCAGCCAGTCGTGGATCGCGCCGGCCAGCGGGCGGGCGTCGGCGAAATCCTCGGCGAAACGGTCGGCGTTGAGCTGGCGCGACAGCGCCGCCGAGGCCGGGCAGGTGCTGGAGTACTCGACCGCGAACCGCAGCGCCAGCTTCAGGTGGCCGTCGACCAGGCAGGCGTCGATCTCGACCGGGTAGCGCTTCCAGCCGGCATTGCCGCTGGCCAGCGCCGGTCGCAGCAGCAACTGGTCGTAGCGCAGCACCAGGCGCGCCGCGCCGGACAGCCCGGACTGGGTGTCGACCAGCGTCTGCAGCACGCGTCGCAGGCCGGCCGGGGTCACCACCTCGGTGGCGAAGGCATGCTGCAGTTCGAGGTAGAGCCGCGACATGTGGATGCCGCGGGCGTCGGGGTCGAGCAGGTTGACCGAGACGTCGACCGAGGCCGCGACCTGGATGGACTCGCCAGCGGGGCCGGCGACACGCAGCGGCACGGCGATGTTGGACATGCCGACCCAGTCCAGCGGGCGCGCCAGCGCGGCGGCGTCATGGGCCACGTCAGGCAGGCGGCGGGGAGCGTTGGGGGATGTGTTCACAGGCTCGGGGTATGGGCGCAACGGGAGGTTTGCAACGCCGCCATTCTACCGGCCGCCCCTCGCGGGCCCGCCCCGGCGGCTGGAACGGCCCGTCCCGGCAGCGCGAACAGTGTTGCGGGTCCGTCAGGCGCGGGCGGCGCGCCAGCCGACCAGCAAGGCGCGCCAAGGCGGCAGCGGGCGGGCAGGATCGGGCCGGGAAAGCCGCGCGCGGGCCAGGGCCGCGGCGACCCGGCGCGAGCGCGGACCGCACGCGACCGGCCACTGGTCGCGCAGCCGGGCCGCCCACAGCGGCCGCGGATCAGCCTCGCCGGCGCGGGCGATGATGCTCAGCGGCACGCCGGCATCGCCCTCCGGCAGCAGGCGGGCCTGCAGCAGGGTCGCGCTGACCAGCGCCGTCGCGTCGTCCAGGGGAGTGTCGGCAACCGCGGTGTCGGCAAACATCGCGGCCTCGATCCCGGCGACGGCGCGGGCAAACGGGTCCAGGGCCGAGAACGCCTCCGCCACGTCACCGGCACGCTCGCGGCTGCGGGCCAGCGACGGCAGCGCCGCGGCCAGCGTCGCCCACGGGGCCGGCTGGCCCTGCAGCACCGCGCCCAGCGGGTGCCGCCGCGCGCCGCGCACCCATCCGGCGAGTTCTTCCTGCCACCAGCCCAGCTTGGCCTCGCCCGGTATCGGGTCGCTGCCGCCCCAGGCCGCGTCGGTCAGCTCCTGCTGCAAGGTGGCCCAGGCGGCCGCCACCGCGCGCTGCGGCTGGGGGACGAAGACCTCGGCCACCATCCACTCCGGCCAGCGCGCGCGCCACTTGTCGACGAAGCCGGCCAGCGCCGCGGCGGGTTCGTCGCGGCTGTCCACCGGCGGCTGTTCGGTCTCAGTCATTGCAGTGTGGCCAGGCCATGGCGTTGCAGAGGTCGGCGGGCTGGTCGACCAGGACGTCGCCCTGCCAGGCGAACGGGTCGTCTTCCGAAAGCCGGTAGCCCCACAGGGCGACCACCGACGGCATCCCAGCGGCGCGTGCGGCGACGATGTCGCGCTCGTCGTCGCCGACGTAGATGCACTGCGACGGATCGACGCCGATTCGTTCGGCAGCCACCCGCAGCGGCAGCGGGTCGGGTTTGCGCGCCGGCAGGCTGTCGCCGCCGATCAGCACTTTGCAGCGGTCCTGCCAGCCGAGCATCGGCAACAGCGGCGCGGCCAGCGATTCGGGCTTGTTGGTGACGATGCCCCATACGCTCCCGGCCGCCTCCAGGCTCGCGAGCATCGCCTCGACGCCCTCGAACGGCCCGCAGTGGCGGCCCAGCTCGCTCCGGTAGCGGTCGAGGAAAACGGGAATCCAGCCCTCGCGCGTCGCTTCGTCGATATCGGGAAACGCGGCCTGCACCATCGCCCGCGCGCCCTTCGACACGTGCGGGCGCAGTTCCGCCAGCAGCATCGGCTCGCCGCCACGGTCGGCGCGCATGGTGTTGATCGCGGCGAGCATGTCGGGCGCGCTGTCGAGCAGGGTGCCGTCGAGGTCGAACAGCACCGCGCGGGGGAATGGCCGGCTCATGCGGTCACCCGGGCTTTCGCGCGCAGGCCAGGTAGTTGACGTCGGCCCGCGAAATCAGCCGCGCACTGTTGCGCCACGGCTCGTACATCAGGCCGCTGACGTCCTCCAGTTGCAGGCCGGCGGCGCGAAGCCAGGCACCGAGTTCGGACGGGCGGATGAAGTCGCGGTAACGGTGGGTGCCCTTGGGCAGCAGCCGGGCAACGTACTCGGCACCGACGATCGCCAGCGCGAACGCGGCCGGGGTGCGGTTGAGGGTCGACAGGAACAGCCGGCCGCCGGGACGCAGCAGGCGCGCGCAGGCGTCGATGATCGCCGCCGGGTCGGGCACGTGCTCCAGCATCTCCATGCAGGTGACCGCGTCGAACGAACCCGGCGCCTCGTCGGCCAGCGATTCGACCGCCTGCTGGCGATAGTCGACCGTCACCCCGCTCTCCAGCCCGTGCAGCCTCGCGACCTTGACCAGCTCGGGCGCCAGGTCGATCGCCGTCACGCTGGCGCCCTCGCCCGCCAGTGCCTCGCTGAGCAGGCCGCCGCCGCAGCCCACATCGAGCACCCGCGCATCGCGCAGGGCGACACGGCCGGCGACGTAGCCCAGCCGCACCGGGTTCATCGCATGCAGCGCCTTCTGCGGGCCCTGCGGGTCCCACCAGCGCTGGGCCAGCGCGCCGAACTTGTCGAGTTCGGCCTGGCTGAAGTTGCTGGAAGCGGACGGCGCTGCGGTCATGGGGTTCCCCGGTTCGGGACAGATTGAAGGTCAGGCGCGGATCGCGGCGATGCGGTCGCGCCACTGCCGTGCGTTGGCGACCAGCGCGGCGACGTCGATGTCGACCAGCTCGCGCCTGCGCAGCTTCGGCCGGCCGGCGATCCAGACGTCGCTGACCTGGTGGCGGCCGGTCGCGTAGACCAGTTGCGAGACCACGTGGAACAGCGGCTGGCTTTCCAGCTGGCCGAGATCGACGCAGGCCAGGTCGGCCTGCTTGCCGACCTCGATCGAACCGATCGCGTGCTCCAGCCCCATCGCCTTCGCACCGCCGAGGGTCGCCGCACGCAGCGCGCTGGCGGCGCCGAAGGCCGCCGCGTCGCCGGCCACCGCCTTGGCCAGCTGGGCGGCCGTGCGCATCTCGCCGAACATGTCGAGGTCGTTGTTGCTGGCCGCGCCGTCGGTGCCGATGGCGATGTTGACGCCCGCCTTCTCGAGCTTGCCGACCGGGCAGAACCCCGACGCCAGCTTGAGGTTGGACTCCGGGCAGTGCACCACGCTGACGCCACGCGCCGCGCACAGTTCGATCTCGGCGTCGACCAGCGTGGTCATGTGCACCGCGATCAGCCGGTCGTTGACCAGGCCGAGCCGGTCGAGCCGCGCGAGCGGGCGCTGGCCGTGCTTCCCGCGCGACTCTTCGACCTCGAAAGCGGTCTCGTGGGTGTGCAGGTGGACCGGCAGGTCGAGCTGGTCGGACAGCATCCGGATCCGCTCGAAACTCGCGTCCGAGACCGTGTACGGCGCATGCGGGACGAACGCCATCGTCACCAGCGGGTCGTCGCGCCACTGGTCGTGGACCTCGCCGGCGCGGTCGAAGTACTCGTCGTCGGTCGCCGCCCACGCGGTCGGGAAGTCGATCACCGGCAGGCCGACCACCGCGCGGAAGCCGTGGCGCTTGTAGGTTGCGGCCTGGGCGTCGGGGAAAAAGTAGTTCTCGTTGGCGCAGGTGGTGCCGCCGCGCAGCATCTCGGCGATGGCCAGGGTGACGCCGTCGCTGACGAACTCCGGCCCGATCACCGCCGCCTCTACCGGCCAGATGTGGCCCTGCAGCCACTCCATCAGCGGCAGGTCGTCGGCGACGCCGCGCAGCAGCGTCATCGGGTTGTGGGTGTGGGCGTTGACCAGCCCCGGGATCAGCGCCGCGTCGGGACGCGACACCACCTCGGCCGGCTGGAACCGCTCACGCGCCTCCGCCGTCGGCAACACGCCGACGATGACGCCACCGGCCACCGCCACGGCATGGTCGGCCAGGACCGTGCCGTGCGGCTGCACCGGGACCACCCAGCCGGCTTCGATCAGCAGGTCGCAGGGCTGGCGGGCGGTGTCGGTCATCACTTGACCCGGCTGACGTACTCGCCCGAGCGGGTGTCGACCTTGATCACCTCGTCCTGGCCGACGAACAGCGGCACCCGGACCACCGCGCCGGTCTCCAGCGTCGCCGGCTTGCCGCCGCCGCCGGAGGTGTCGCCACGGACACCCGGGTCGGTCTCGGTGATCTTGAGCTCGACGAAGTTGGGCGGGTTGACGAAGATCGGCACGCCGTTCCACAGCGTCACCACGCACTCCTCCTCGCCCTTGAGCCACTTGGCCGCGTCGCCGACGCCGTTCTTGTCGGCCTGGACCTGCTCGAAGCTGGACGGGTCCATGAAGTGCCAGTACTCGCCGTCGGCGTAGAGGAACTGCATGTCGGTGTCGACCACGTCGGCGGCCTCGACCGAGTCGGTCGCCTTCATGGTGATTTCCTGCACGCGACCGCTCTTGATGCTGCGGTACTTCACGCGGGTGAAGGCCTGGCCCTTGCCCGGCTTGACGTACTCGGTGTCGGTGATGATGCACGGGTCGTTGTTGACCAGGATCTTCATCCCGTTCTTGACGTCGTTCATGCCGTAAGTGGCCATGCGGAGCTCCTGCGAGTAGATGAATACGGCTCGCCGCCCGGCCGGTGCGGCGGGCGGCTAGAATGTCGGGCTGCCTCCGGCCACGCCGGAACGCAAAGCAGCACAGGACCCGAATGATACCCGCAGCCCCGGCCCTCCCGCAGCCCGCGACCCCGCCGTCACCGAGCTGGCAACAGCTCTGGCGCGATGCGGTGCGCGAGCCGGCCGAGCTGCTGGGTCTGCTCGGGCTCGACCCGGCCACGCTGGACATCCCGCCGGCGGCGCTGGCGCAGTTCCCGCTGCGGGTGCCGCGCGGCTTCGTCGCCCGCATGCGCCGCGGCGACCCGCACGACCCGCTGCTGCGCCAGGTCCTGCCGCTGGGCGACGAGTTGCAGCCGATGCCCGGCTTCAGCTTCGACGCGGTCGGCGACGGCGCCGCCCGATCCGGCCACGGGGTGATCCAGAAGTACCGCGGCCGCGCCCTGCTGGTCGCCACCGGCAGCTGCGCGGTCAACTGCCGCTACTGTTTCCGCCGGCATTTCCCGTATGCCGAGGAGACCGCCGCGGCGGACCACTGGCGACAGGCGGTGGAGGTGATCCGCGCCGATGCCGGCATCGAGGAGGTCATCCTCTCCGGCGGCGACCCGCTGTCGCTGGCCACCCCAAAGCTGGCCGAACTGACCGCCGCGCTGGCCGGCATCGGCCACCTGCGTCGCCTGCGCATCCATACCCGGCTGCCGATCGTGCTGCCCGAGCGCGTCGACGAAGCCCTGCTGGCGTGGCTCGGCGGCCTGCCGTGGCCGGTGGTCGTGGTGGTGCACGCCAACCACGCCAACGAGTTCGACGCCGCCGTGGACACCGCCATGGCGCGCCTGCGCGGGGTCGGGGCGACCCTGCTGAACCAGGCGGTGCTGCTGCGCGGGGTCAACGACTCGGTCGACGCGCTGGCCGACCTGTCCGAGTGCGGCCACCGCGCCGGCGTGCTGCCCTACTACCTGCACCAGCTCGACCGGGTGCAGGGCGCGGCCCATTTCGAGGTGGACGACGACCGCGCCCGCGCGCTCCACGCCGCGCTCGCGGCCCGCCTGTCGGGCTACCTGGTGCCGCGCCTGGTCCGCGAAGTGGCCGGCGACACCGGCAAGCGGCCGCTCTAGCCCCTCCAGCGGCGCCCGTCCGGGGACCGCCCGCCCCGCGCGTCCGGGACGGCCGCTGCCGGCGCCGGTTCGCGTAGCAACCCTTGAAGGGCGTCACGGACCGCCGGCGCGGCATCTGTCATAAGCATCAGGTGCGACACGCGATCGGCGCGGCCCAGGGGGGCCCGGAGCCACCGGCACGGCCCGGCGCGTCGGCACGCAAGGGGGGGAGAACATGCTTTCATATGCACGTGGCGACGCTGCGGTCGCGGACACGTCTGTCCCGCTTCCGCCCGAGGCGGCGCTCCGCCTCGTCCCGGCCCCGCGCCCCCAGGATGTCCCCCCGGACGGAGAACCTATGCAATCTGCGAAAGACATGGTGTTGCGGCTGCTGATCGTGGACGACAGCGTCGAGGCGGCCGAAGCCATCGTCAGTGGACTGCGCAACGCCGGCATCGCGGTCCGGCCCAGCCGACCCGAGAGCGAGGAGGCCCTGGATGCGCTGCTGGCCGGCCCGCCGCTGGAGCTGGTCCTGGCCGCCGAGGATTCGCGCACGCTGCCGCCGGCCACCGTCATGCAGCGCGTCGACGCGACCGGCAAGGACCTGCCGGTGATCCTGCTGGTCGACGCGATCGACGACACCGTGCTGCTGCAGGCCACCGCTTCGGGCGCCGCCGGCATCGCGCTGCGCCGGCAGATCGACCAGGTCGAGGCCATCGCCCGCAAGGAGTGGACCGCGCTGGAGTCGCGCCGGGCCCTGCGCAAGCTGGAATCCCAGGTCCGCGAGACCGAGCGCCGCTGCGACGCGCTGATCGACTCCTCGCGCGACCCGATCGCCTACGTCCACGAAGGCATGCACATCCGCGCCAACAGCGCCTACCTGGAGATGTTCGGCTTCGACTCGTTCGAGGACATCGAGGGCATGTCGCTGCTGGACATGGTCGCGCCGCAGCATGTCGACGACTTCAAGCAGCTGCTCAAGCGCCTGGGCAAGGGCGAGGCACCGCCGCCGCGGCTGGAAATGGAAGCCCGCACGCTCGAGGGCGAGAGCTTCCCGGCGGTGATGGAGTTCACCGCCGCGACCTACGAGGGCGAGGCCTGCCAGCAGGTGATCCTGCGCCGGCAGGAGTTCGACCCGGAACTGGCGCGGGAGGTCGAGGAGCTGCGCCAGCGCGACCAGGCCACCGGGCTGCTCAACCGGCCGACCTTCCTGCGCCAGCTCGAGGACACCGTCACCGACGCGGCCCGCAACGCCAGCCACCACGCCCTGCTGCTGGTCGAGCCCGACCATTACGCCAAGCTGCTGCAGGACCTCGGGCTGGACGCGGCCGACAAGCTCATCGCCGCCTGTGCCCGACGCCTGCAGAGCGCGCTGGGGCCGGACGACGTCGTGGCCCGTTTCGGCGAGCACCAGTTCGCGGTGCTGCGCGCCGGCAGCGACTACCACGGCACCGTCGCCCTCGCCGAGGCCGTGCGCGCCGCGTTCGCCGCGGCCGTGCTCGACGTCGACGACCGCTCGCTCAACGCCACCGCCAGCATCGGCGGCGTGCAGATCGGCCAGAAGATCGCCAGCGTCACCGCGGTGCTCGGCAAGGCGCACGAGGGCGTGCAGTCGGCGGCCGGCGTCGGTGGCAACCGGGTCGAGATCTTCGATCCCGGCGCGGTCGACCGGGCCGAGGAGGAGCGCGTCGAGGCCTGGGTCAACCGGATCCGCGACGCGATCGACGGCGAAGGCTTCGTCATGCACTACCAGCCGCTGATCAGCCTGCATGGCGAACCGGTGGAGATGTACGACGCCTACCTGCGCATGCGCGGCGAAGGCGGCGAGCTGGTCCAGCCGCTGACCTTCCTGCAGATCGCCGAGGAGCACGGCCTGCTGTGGGAGATCGACCGCTGGGTGGTGGGGCGCGCCATCGCCGACATCGGCGAGCGCCTGCGCAGCGGCCACCGCACCACCCTGCTGGTACGCATCAACGAGGTGTCGCTGCAGGACGACAGTCTGCTGCAGCACATCCGCGAGCAGCTGGCCAAGCATGGTGCCGAAGGCCAGCTGCTCGTGTTGCAGCTGCCGGAGTCGAAGGTGTTCACCCACCTCAAGGCGGCGCAGGCGTTCCAGCAGCGCGTCGCCGAGCTTGGCGTCCGGGTCGGGCTGGAGCAGTTCGGCAGCGGCCTGAACTCGTTCCAGCTGCTGAGCCACTTCAACGCCGACATGCTCAAGCTCGACCGCGAGTTCACCGAGGAGCTTGCCGGCAGCGCCGAGCACCAGGAGCGGGTCCGCGAAATCGCCGCCAAGGCACGCGAGATGGGCAAGCAGACGATCGCCAACTTCGTGCAGGACGCCGGCAGCATGACCATCCTGTTTGGCGCGGGGATCGACTACGCCCAGGGCCATTTCCTCGCCCAGGCGGGGCCGCAGATGGATTACGACTTCAACTGACCGGCCTCGTTGCCGGCACGAAAAAGCCCGCCGATCTGGCGGGCTTTTTGCGTCCGGCGCAAGCGTTCGCTGCCGCGGATCAGGCCGCGGTGCGCACTGAATCCGACATCCGCTTCAGCGCGGCGATGCGCTCCTCCAGCGGCGGGTGGCTCATCAGCAGCCGCTTCAGGCCATGGCCGACCGCGCCGCTGATGCCGAACGCCGCCACCTGCTTGGGCAGCGTGCTCTCGCCGTAGGTCTGCGACAGCCGCTGCAGCGCGGCGACCATCTTGTCGCGGCCGGCCAGGCTGGCACCGCCCGCGTCGGCGCGGAACTCGCGGTGCCGCGAGAACCACATCGCGATCATGCTCGCGAACAGGCCGAACACCATGTCCAGCACGAACACGATGATGTAGTAGCCGAAGCCCGGGCCGCCTTCTCGGTTGCCACTGATGTAGCTGTCGATCACCCGCCCGACCACGCGTGCCAGCACGATCACGAAGGTGTTGAGCACGCCCTGGATCAGCGCCATCGTCACCATGTCGCCGTTGGCCACGTGGCTGACCTCGTGGGCCAGCACGGCCTCGGCCTCGTTGCGGTCCATCGCCCGCAGCAGGCCGGTGGAGACCGCGACCAGCGAGTTGTTGCGGCTCGGCCCGGTGGCGAAGGCGTTGATCTCCGGCGCGTCGTAGATCGCCACTTCCGGCATCTTGATGCCCGAGTTCTCGGCCTGGCGGCGGACCGTGTCGACCAGCCACTGCTCTGCCTCGTTGCGCGGCTGCTCGATCACGTGCGCGCCGGTGGAGCGCTTGGCCATCCACTTGGACATCATCAGCGAGATCAGCGAGCCGCCGAAGCCGAACAGCGCGGCCATCACGATCAGCACGCCGTTGTTGCCGAGGGTGACGCCGAAGACGTTCTGCAGAATGCTCAGGACGATGCCCAGCAGCACCATCACCGCCAGGTTGGTTGCGAGGAACAGCGCGACGCGCTTGAACATGTGGACACCCTTGCGCGCACCATGCGCGGTCATGGCGGAAGTGTGGCAGGCTCGCCGGGAATTCAAGATGACCGGCCGGCGCGGGCGTCCGCGGAACGCGGCCATCGGTGCTCTCCGCGCGTGCCCTCCACCCTGCCCGACCCCGTGCCTCCACCCGCCTCCTCACAGTCCTGCGCCCCCGCCCCCGCCCCGGCCTATCGCGGCCGGTTCGCGCCTTCGCCCACCGGCGACCTGCATCCCGGCTCGCTGATGGCGGCGCTGGGCAGCTGGCTGCTCGCACGCGGGGCCGGCGGCGAGTGGCTGGTCCGGATCGAGGACCTCGACCCGCCGCGCGAGGTGCCCGGCGCGGCCGACCGGCAACTGGCCGCGCTGCGTGCGTTCGGCCTGCATCCCGACGGTCCGGTGGTCCGCCAGAGCGAGCGTGGCGACCTGTACCGCCGGGCGCTGGACCGGCTGCTGGCGGACGGCCACGCATTCGAATGCCATTGCAGCCGCGCCGACCTGGCCGCGACCGGCGGCATCCACCGTCGCTGCGTCGCAACCACCCGGCGCCCTCGGCCGGCGGTCCGGTTGCGGGTGGCGCCCGATGCCCGCGTCGCGTTCGAAGACCTCGTACGCGGCCCGCAGGTTCAGGACGTCGGCGCGACGGTGGGTGACTTCGTCCTGCTGCGCGCCGACGGCTACTGGGCCTACCAGCTCGCGGTGGTGGTCGATGACGCCGCGCAGGGCATCACCGACGTCGTGCGCGGCGCCGACCTGCTCGACTCGACCGGCCGCCAGATCCTGCTGCAACGCGCGCTCGGGCTGCCGGTCACGCGCCACGCCCACCTCCCGCTGGTGACCGGCGCCGACGGCCGCAAGCTGTCCAAGTCCGAATCGGCACGGCCGGTCGACCCCACCGATCCCCTGCCCGCCCTGCGCCGCGCCTGGGCCGCGCTCGGGCAGGACCCCGCGGCACTCGCCGGGGCGGACCGCGTGACCGACCTGCTCCCGGCAGCGCGCACAGCATTCCGGCCGCAACTGATCGGCCGTGGCGACACCGCGTCCTGACCCTGCATCGCACAACAGACATTTCACAATCGCGGACTAGACTGAGGTCGGGCACACGGGGAGGAGGAACGACATGCAGGCACGCGTTGCACTGGTCACCGGCGGCACCGGCGGCATCGGTACTTCGATCGTCAAGCGGCTCGCCGGCATGGGCCACCGGGTGGCGACCAACTTCCGCGACGAGGGCCGCGGCCGCGAATGGCAGGCGCGGATGAAGGACGCCGGCGTCGATGTCGCGATCGCCCGCGGCGACGTGTCCTCGCCCGAGCAGGCCGAGTCGCTGGTGCGCGACATCGAGGAGCAGCTCGGCCCGGTCGACATCCTCGTCAACAACGCCGGCATCACCCGCGACTCGACCTTCCACAAGATGACGCCGCAGCAGTGGAACGACGTCATCTGCACCAACCTCAACTCCTGTTTCAACGTCACCCGCCCGGTGATCGAGGGCATGCGCGCGCGCAAGTGGGGGCGGATCGTGCAGATCAGCTCGATCAACGGCCAGAAGGGCCAGTACGGCCAGGCGAACTACGCCGCGGCCAAGGCCGGCATGCACGGCTTCACCATTTCGCTGGCGCAGGAGAACGCCAGGTTCGGCATCACCGTAAACACGGTGTCGCCGGGCTACATCGGCACCGACATGGTGATGGCGGTGCCGGAGGAGATCCGCGAGAAGATCGTCGCGCAGATCCCGACCGGGCGGCTCGGCACGCCCGACGAGATCGCCTACGCGGTGTCGTTCTTCGTCCCCGACGAAGCCGGCTGGATCACCGGCGCCAACCTGTCGGCCAACGGTGGCCAGTACATGGGCTGGTAACGCCGCCACAAGTTGCAAAGCGGCGCCGGCGTGGGCCATGCTGCGGAGCATCATGCAACCGAGCGCCCGCTCCATGGCCCAGACGCGCGTCATCAAGAAGTACCCCAACCGCCGTCTCTACGACACCGAGATCTCCAGCTACATCACCATCGAGGACGTGCGACAGCTGATCGTCGACGGTGAGGAGTTCGAGGTGCGCGACGCCCGCTCGGGCGAGGACCTGACCCGGCAGGTGCTGCTGCAGATCATCGCCGAGCACGAGCAGGACGGCGAACCGGTGCTGTCGACCCAGCTGCTGAGCCAGATCATCCGCTTCTACGGGGACTCGCTGCAGGGCTTCATGGGCACCTACCTGGAGCGCTCGATGCAGGTCTTCCTCGACCAGCAGCAGCAGTTCCGCAAGCAGATGGGCGGCATGATCGGCCAGACCCCGTGGACGATGATGAACCAGCTGACCGAACGCAACCTGTCGATGTGGAAGGAGTTCCAGCAGAACCTTTCCGGCAGCGTCGGCCAGAACGCCGCCACCGGGAAGAAACCCGACTCCAAGCGCTAACGTCGACGCGCCTACTGCAGCGGCTGGTCCGCGCAGTACTGGCGGTGGAACTCCAGCGCCTGCGGCATCAACGACTGCAGGTGCTGGATCCGGTTGGCCGGGTCGGGGTGGGTCGAGGCGAACTCCGGCGGCGACTGGCCGCCGCTCGATGCCGACATCCGCTCCCACAGCGGGATCGCCTGGCGCGGGTCGTAGCAGGCCGCGGCCGCCAGCATCAGCCCGACCTGGTCGGCCTGGGTCTCGTGGCTGCGGCCGTACGGCAGGATGAAGCCGTACTGCGCACCGGCGCCCAGCGCCGCCATCACCGCCTGCTGCTGTTGCGGGTCCATCCCGCCGATCGCCATGCCGGCGGCCATCTGCCCCATCTGCACCAGCTCCTGCTGGGCCATGCGCTGGGAGCCGTGGCGCAGCAGTGCGTGGGCGATCTCGTGCCCCATCACCACCGCCATCGCGTCCTCGGTCTGCGCCACCGGCAACAGGCCGGTGTAGACGGCCATCTTGCCGCCGGGCAGGCAGAACGCGTTGGCCTGGTCGGACTGGATCACGCTGACGTCCCACTGGAACTGCTCGTAGAACGTCGGCGCCTGCTGCTGGTTGCGCTGCGCCAGCTGCGTGGTCACCTCCGGCACGCGCGCGACGAGGCGCTGCGCGATGGTGCGTATCTGCCGGCTGACCTCGGTGTCCGGCGGCAGCAGGGCACCCTGCGCCTGCGCGTCGCCCAGCACCTGCTGGTAGGCCTGCGCGCCCAGCTGCACTTCCTCGGCGGCGCTGGCGCCGTAATGCGCGGTCTCGCCGGTGTACGGGTCGGTCTCGGCGCTGCCGAACCACTGCCACGCGGCGTAGCCGGCGAACAGCAGCAGGATCCACCAGCGGATGCCGCCCCCGCGGCGTCGCCCGGTAGCGGGCTGGCGGCGACGCAGGCCGCCCAGGGAACCGATTGCCATCGACAACTCCTCGATACCGCCCGGCCGGGCGGGTTGGTCAGATCTCGCGGACGACGCGGAAGCCGACGCGCGCATTGGTGGTATTGGCGTCGCTCCCTAGCCGCCACGCCGAACGGGTCTGCGCCGGCGAGCTCGCCCACGCACCGCCCCGCACCACCCGCGTGCGGCAACCCGGGTTGAACCAGGCCTTGCCGTCGGCGGGCGCGCGCCGGTAACTGTCGTGCCAGCAGTCGGCGACCCACTCGCTGACATTGCCGGCGACGTCGTGAAGGCCGAATGCATTGGTCGCGTACGAACCGACCGGCGCCGGCCCCCAGGCGCCGTCGTCCAGGCCGTCGAACGCGTTGCGCCAGTTGCGCCCGCCCGGCGAGCTGTCGCCGCTGCCGGTGAAGTTGCCGGTGCCCGGTGGCGGCGTACCGTCGCCCCACGGGAAGCGCGTGGTGCTGCCGGCGCGCAGCATGTATTCGAACTCGGCCTCGCTCGGCAGGCGGTACCCGTGCCCGGTCTGTTCGGCGAGCCAGGCCGCGTAGGCCGCGGCGTCGTGGGCGCTGACGTGCACCACCGGCAGGTCGTCGCCGGCCGGCTTGCCGGCGTAGTCCGAGCGCCAGTCGACCCCGCTGCGCCGCACCAGGTTGCCACTGCGCTCGTCGTAGACGGTGGAGTAGCCGCGCCGGGTCGCGCGAGGCTCGTAGCCGGTGGCGGCGACGAAGCGGCGGAACTCGCCCACGGTGATCTCGTTGCGCGACACCGCCAGCCCGCGCTCGAACCGCACCGTCCGCACCGGGCGCTCGGCGTCGGTCGAACCGGCCTCATCGGCCTCCGCCCCCATCCGGAACGCACCGTGCGGGATCACCACCATCTCCGGCCCGCGCCCGGCGCGGCCAAGCGCTTCGGTGAACGCCTGGCCGGGGCGGAACAGGCCGTAGTGGCTGGCCAGCTCGATCCGCTCGCGCAGCTCGACCGCGGCGGAGTCACCCGGCGGGGCGATCCTGAGCATGCGGGCGAGGTATTCGCGCGCGGCATCGACATCGGCCTCGCGCGCCAGCACGGCGATGCCCAGGTCGCGCAACTCGCGCACCCGCGCACCACGCGTGCGCGCCATGCGCAGCCGGGCCTGTTCGACCGTGTCCATGCCGGGCCGGACGCGGGCGGCGCGGTCGAGCCAGTCGTCCGCGGCTTCGTAGTCGTCGGCCTTTGCCGCCAGTTCGGCCTGGCGGATGAGCGCGCTTTCGGCCGCGGCGAGGCCCTGCATCGCGCGCGCATCGCCCGGGCGCAGCTCCAGCGCCTCGCGGAAGGACGTCACCGCGCCTGCACCGTCGAGGCCGAACTCGCGCCGGTTGAGCGCCGCCTCGCCGCGCCGGTTGGCCTGCGCGGCGTGCGCGGCCCGGTCGACCTGCGCGAGGTAGTCGGTGACCGCCTGCTCGGACGGCGCCACGTCGCGCGCGACCGCCGCAATCTCGCGCGCCCGCACCAACGCGGCCGGTTCGCTGTCGATGGCCGCCAGCGCCGCCCCGCCCTGCTCCAGCAACGCGCCCGTCGCGGCGGCCAGCCCGGCCTCCGCGTCGGCATCGTCCGGGGCGTGCTCGCGCAACGCGAGGTACAGCGGGATGGCGTCGTCGGCGTCGCCGAACAGCTCGCCGGCCGCCAGTGCCGTCGCCGCCTGTTCCTTCATCGACTCGACATCGTCATCGGCGACCTCGACCCGTGGCGGTTCCCAGTCGGGCACCGGCGCCACCTGCTGGCCGGGCTCGACGCGCACGATCTGGGGCCGCCCGTCGGCATCACCCACGTCGCCGGTCGCCGCCGCGCGGTCGCCCGTGCGGTCCGAGCACGCCGCAAGCAGCGCCAGCAACGCCGCCAGCCCGCAATGGCGTAGCGTGCGCGTCATCGTCACTCGGCCACCCGTCCCGACCACTGGCGTTCGTGCACGCGAGTCCTCCGGCCCTGAAGGGCGCACCGAAAGTAGGCTATTGTCGCCCGCCGGGGCAACTTCGTCCCGCCGCCGACACGCAACCGCCCCGTGCAAAGCCCATCTTCCCCCGCACCCGAGTGGGTCACCGACCCCGCGGTGCTGGCCGCCCTCCTCGCCCGGCGCCCCTCGCGGCTGGGGCTGGACACCGAATTCATCCGCGAACGCACCTACTGGCCGCAACTGGCGCTGGTGCAGATCGCGCTGGAGCACGAAGGGGCGCTGGAGATCCTGCTGGTCGACGCGCTCGCCCCGGGCATCACCGACGCGCTTGCGCCGATCCTCGCCGACGAGTCGATCCTCAAGGTCATGCACAGTCCGAGCGAGGACCTGGTCGCGTTCAAGCATGCCTGCAACGTCGTCCCGCGGCCGCTGTTCGACACCCAGCTGGCGGCGGCGCTGGCCGGCGTGGGCGGCGGCCTGGGGTACCAGAAGCTGGTCGAACAGCTGACCGGCGTCGCACTGGCCAAGGGCGAGACGCGCTCGGACTGGCTGCGCCGGCCGCTGTCGCCGGCCCAGCTCGAGTACGCCGCCGACGACGTACGCCACCTGTTCGAGATGCACGACGTACTGGACGGAATGCTGGCCCAGCTCGGGCGGCGCGGCTGGCTGGAAGACGACGCGGCGCGCACCGTCGCCAACGCCACCGACGACGCCGCCGAGCGCTGGCCGCACCTGTCGATGCGCTCGGCGCAGTTCCTCGACCTGGAGGCGCAGCGCCGACTGGTCCGCCTGCTGCGTTGGCGCGACGTCCACGCCCGCGAAGCCGACCGCCCGCGCAGCTGGATCCTCGACAACGAACTGGCGGTCGACCTCGCGCGCAGGCCGCCGACCGACCGCGCCGCCCTGCAGGCGCGGCTGGACGCCCATCCCAAGGCACCGCGCAAGCTGGGCGACGTGGTCTGGCGCGCCTTTTCGACCGAACTCCCGGACGAGGCCGACACCCCCGACGCAAGCCTCGCCGAAAAGCGCGACAAGCAGCGCCTGCGCGACCTGCAGGTCGCCGTCGCCGCACGCGGGGCCGAACTGGACCTGCCCGACGGCCTGCTTGCCTCACGCCGCTACCTCGAAGCCCTGCTCGACCACGGCCACTGGCCACCGGCGCTGGAGGGCTGGCGCCGCGAGCTGCTGGAACCGGTCCTCGCCCCGCTGCTGCCGAAGTAACGAAGGGACTGGCGCCCGGGCATCGCTTCCCGCTAGAATTGCGCCCTTCGTGGGGCGGTAGCTCAGCTGGGAGAGCGTCGCGTTCGCAATGCGAAGGTCGGGAGTTCGATCCTCCTCCGCTCCACCACGAAACCAGCGTCACCATGCAAAAAGCCCCGCTCGCGCGGGGCTTTTTGTTTTTGGCGAATTCGCTGCGATAGCCGTGGACCAGCGTGACATCCCACCACGACGGGACTGACTCAAGCCCCATCCCGGGAAGCCTGCGACGCCCCGCACTGCATTCGCCGACGGATCTCCCCGCGGTACACCGGCACATCCCGTGGCGCAGCGATCCCGAACTTGACCTGCCCGTCGCGGACCGACCGCACCGTCACCCGGACTGAGCTACCGACGGATACCACTCCCGCCTCCCTGCGCGTGAGCAGCAGCATGGTCAGAGCTTTGGATCGGACTGGTCGGGCGACCATTGCCAGAAGGTTGCACCGTAGGCACTGCCCTCGATCTCGGGGAATACGTCGCCCTGCTTGAAGTAGCGACGGCTGTTCTGCTTGGCGGGGGTGTGCCACCACCCCGAGCGCGACGCGGGCTTGCCTGCCTCCACACGCGAAATCGAGGAATCATCCGGGGACGCCGCACCGTGGTGCTTGTGCGCATTTTCCCTCATGTAATCGAAGCTGCCTTTCAGCGCTACGAAAAAGTCCCAGTCCGCCAACTCCGGCTCCGGAAAGCTGAAGTCCATCATGTACGCCGTCATGTAGGGCGTCTGATCGTAGATGTGGCGGTAAATTAACTGTCCGTCAGGCTCGTAGATGCTGAATTGCATATGGTCCGCCGCGCGATTCGGGTTCACCCCCGTTTTCACGGACACTTA
>NZ_AVPT01000022.1 GCF_000768335.1 Lysobacter arseniciresistens ZS79 | reverse complement strand
CCCCCGACGCCCCCGCCCCCGACGCCCCCGGCACCGACGCCGATACCCGAACCCCGGCCGCCGCAACGGCCACCGCCTGACGACTGGATGCACCGATGAGCAGTTTCTGGATGAACCTCCGCTATTGGCTGACCGACTACCGGGTGCTCGCCGCGCTCGGCATCGCCGCCGCCGCCGCGGTCGCCTACTTCGGCGTCGACGGCCTGCTGGCCGCCGGCGGCTGGCTGCTGGTGGCCGTGCTGGTCGCCGCCGCGGTGTGGCTGCTGGTGGTGATCGCGCGCAAGGTCCGCGCCCGCCGCGCCGGCGAGCGGATCGACGAGATGGTCAACCGCCAGGCCGAGCACGCCGTCGCCAGCGCCCAGCCGGCCGCGCGCGCCGACGCCGAGCAGCTGCGCGAGCGCATGGCCGAGGCGGTCAAGGCGATCAAGTCGTCCAAGCTCGGCCAGACCCGCGGCAGCGCGGCGCTGTACGAGTTGCCGTGGTACGTGATCATCGGCAACCCGGCGGCCGGCAAGAGCACCGCGATCCTCAATTCCGGCCTGCGCTTCCCGTTCGAGGACAACCGCAGCAACGTCATCCACGGCCTCGGCGGCACCCGCAACTGCGACTGGTACTTCACCACCGAGGGCATCGTGCTCGACACCGCCGGGCGCTACTCGGTCAGCGCCGAGGACCGGCTGGAGTGGCTGACCTTCCTCGACCTGCTGAAGAAGAACCGCCCGCGTGCGCCGATCAACGGCATCATCATCGCCGCCTCGATCGCCGAGCTGTCCGGCAGCAAGCCGGAGTTCGCGATCGAGCTGGCCAAGAACCTGCGCCAGCGCGTGCAGGAGCTGACCGAGCGGCTGGAGGTGCACGCCCCGGTCTACGTGGTGTTCACCAAGGCCGACCTGATCAGCGGCTTCACCGACTTCTTCCGCAACCTCGACCCGTCCGAGCGCGAGAACGCCTGGGGCGCGACCCTGCCCTACGACGTCAGCGCCCAGACCGACGCGCTGGCCGCGTTCGACCACCACTTCGACATCCTGTCCGACGGCCTGCGCGAGATGGGACTGTCGCAGATGGCGATGGCGCGCGGCCGCGAGGTCGCGCCGGGGCTGCTGACGATGCCGATGGAGTTCGCCGGCATCAAGCCGGCGCTGCAGACCTTCATCGCCACCCTGTTCGAGGAGAACCCCTACCAGTTCAAGCCGGTGTTCCGCGGCTTCTACTTCACCAGCGCGCTGCAGGAAGGCGTCGCGGTGCAGCCGGCGTCGGAGCGCGTCAGCCGCCAGTTCGACCTGCCGCCGGGCCGCGGCGGCGAGGAGGCGGTGGCGCCGGCCGACAGCAGCCACTTCCTGCTCGGGCTGTTCCGCAAGGTGATCTTCGCCGACCGGCAACTGGTGCGGCAGTACTCCAGCCCCGGCCGCACCCGGCTGCGCTACGCCGCGTTCGGCGCCGCGGTGCTGGCGCTGGGCATCGCCCTGACCGGCTGGACCTGGTCGTACACCGGCAACCGCCAACTGGTCGCCGACGTGCGCGCCGACCTCGACAAGGCGATCGCCCTGCAGGAAGGCAAGGTCGACCTGCAGTCGCGGGTCGAGGCATTGCTGGTGCTGCAGGACCGCCTCGGCCAGCTGGAGCGCTACCGCGACGACCACCCGCTCAGCCTCGGTCTGGGCCTGTACCAGGGCGAGGCGATCGAGGCGACGCTGCGCCGCGAGTACTTCCACGGCATGCGCCAGCTGATGCTGGATCCGACCACGACGCGGATCGAGGACTACCTCGGCAAGGTCGTCGCCAGCGCCGGCGAGCTGCGGCCGCCGCGGGTTGGCGCGCCGGCCGACGGGCAGGGCGATGGGCAGGCCGATGACGGCGCCGACGCGACCGCCGGCACCGGCCAGCTCTACCGCGACGCCTCGCCGACCGACACCCAGGACGCCTACAACGCGCTCAAGACCTATCTGATGCTGGCCGACGGCTCGAAGGTCGAGGCCACCCATTTGGGCGACCAGCTGACCCGCTTCTGGCGCGGCTGGCTGGAGGCCAACCGCGGCGCGATGCCGCGCGAGGACATGCTGCGTGCGGCCGGCCGGCTGATGACGTTCTACGTCGCCCAGGCCGGGCACCCGGACTGGCCGGAGGTCGAGAACCGCTACAGCCTGGTCGACGACAGCCGCCAGGCCCTGCGCGCGGTGATGAAGGGCACCCCGGCGCGCGACCGCGTGTACGCGCAGATCAAGGCGCGCGCGGCGACGCGGTTCAGCCCGGTGTCCGTCGCCAGCCTGCTCGGCGAGGACGGCGGCGACCTGCTGACCGGCAGCCACCAGATCCCCGGCACCTTCACCCGCGAGGCGTGGGAGGAGTACGTCGAGGACGCGATCGCCGAGGCCGCCACCACCGAGCTGAGCAGCACCGACTGGGTGCTGGAGGCGACCGTCCAGAACGACCTGACCCTCGCCGGCAGCCCGCAGCACATCGCCCAGGAGCTGACCGCCCTGTACAAGGCCGAATACGCGCGCGAATGGCGCAAGCTGCTGCTCGGCGTCGGACTGGCGCGGTTCGAGGACTTCGCCGACGCGGTGGCACGCATGAACCGCCTCGGCGACCCGGCCGCCTCGCCGCTGCGCGCGCTGCTGGAGGAGGTCAACCGGCAGACCGTGTGGGACAACCCGGCCGCCGCCAGCGCGGTCGCCGACGCCGCCCGCGGCGGCTTCGTGGCCTGGTTCAACCGGGTGATCATGCGCCGCAACCCGACGTCGGTGGCGGTCGAGGTGGACCCCGGGACCGGCGCCAAAGCCCCGGCCGCGGCCGGCCCGATCGGCCAGGAGTTCGCCGGCCTGGCGCGGTTGCTGGCCACCCACGAGGGCAACCCGCCGCTGCTGGACCAGTACTTCGAGGCGCTCGGCAAGGTCCGTACCCGCTTCAACGCGATCAAGACCCAGGGCGACCCGGGCCCGGGCACCCGCCAGCTGATGCAGCAGACTTTCGACGGCGAGGGCTCCGAACTGGCGGCCGCGCTGCGGCTGGTCGATGAACAGATGCTCAACGGCCTCGCCCAGGACCAGCGCGACGCCCTGCGCCCGCTGCTGCTGCGGCCGCTGATGCAGGGCTTCTCCGCGCTGGTGCCGCCGACCGAGGCCGAGATCAACCGGACCTGGGCGGCCCAGGTGCACAAGCCGTTCGCCGAGGGCATCGGCCAGCGCTACCCGTACTCGCCGAACGCGACGGTGGAGGCGGCGCCGTCGGACATCGAGCGGATGTTCGGCCCGCAGGGCGCGATCGCCAAGTTCGGCGAGGACGCGCTGGGTTCGCTGGTGATCCGCCGCGGCAACACGCTGACCGCGCGCCAGTGGGCCGACATCGGCATCAACCTGCGGCCGGAACTGGTTGCCAACTACGGCCGCTGGGTCGGTGCCAGCGCCGCCGGCGACGGCCCGACGATGGTGATCGAGATCCTGCCGCTGGCGGCGCGCGGTCGCGAATACACGGTCACCATCGACGGCCAGCAGCTGCGTTACCGCAACACGCCGCCTCAGTGGCACACCTTCCAGTTGCCCGGCCAGGGCGTGCCGGGGGTGCGGATCGCGGCGGTGACCGGCGACGGCCGGGGGATCGACGTGTTCAACGAGCCCGGCGACCAGGCGATGGCGCGGATGTTCGAGGCCGCGCGCAAGCAGAGCCTCGGCAAGAACCATTACCGGCTGGCGTGGGAACGCGACGGCGCCGAGGTCGAGGTGGAGCTGCGGATCGTCAGCGTGGTGCAGCCCAACAGCGACGGCAACGACGCGCTCGGGCTGCAACTGCCGGCGCTGGTGGCCGGCGCGACGCCGGCGGTGCCGGGCGGCGCGTCGACCGCCACCGCCGCACCGGCGGAGGCGCCCTGATGGTCGCGGTCGACACCGGCCGGCCGCTGGGCTGCTTCGGCAAGCTGCCCAGCCGCGGCGACTTCGTCCGCACGCCCGACCAGCACGGCCTGATGGCGACGCTGGACCGCTGGGCCGGCGGCGGCATCGAGCTGCTGGCGCGCTCGCCGGACTGGAAGCGGCTGTACGACAGCGCCCGGCCGCTGCACTTCGCCTTCCTCGGCTCGCGCAGCCGGGTCGCGATCGGCGGCCACTTCGTCCCCAGCCACGATGCGTCCGAGCGCCGCTTCCCGTTCCTGGCCGCGACCCGGATCGAGCTGACCGAGCCGCTGGCCTTCATCGGCCGCAGCCCGCTGGCGCTGTCGCGGCTGTGGTCCGGGCTGGCCCGCCACGGCCGCGAGGCGGTCGCCGCCGAGGACGCCGGCGAGGTGCTGCGCGCGCTGGCCGAGGCGCGCATCCAGGCCAGCGCCGACCCGCACGACTACGACGCGCCGTTCGACGACTTCATCGACCTGCAGGACATCGGCATGCTGCAGGGCCTGTTGCGCCAGTCCGGTCATCCGCAGCTGCAGCTGCGCTGGGTGCTGCCTGCGCTGGGCCTGCTGATGCAGCCGCTGATCGCCGGCGGCAGCGGCCGGATCGACAAGGCGCTGTCGCTGCCGCTGCCGGCCGACGCGCTGTACCGGCCGCTGGTGGCGGCGTTGTGGCTGGACCTGCTGGCCGGCTTCCTCGGCCGCGCCGACTTCGAGCTGGTGCTGTTCATCCGTGACGGCGACGACACTGGCGGGCCGCAACTGGTGGTCGGCTTCAATGGCGCCGACCCGCGCACGCTGCATGCGGTGCTGGACCCGCAGGTGGCCGACGAGCACGTGATCCGGGTCGACGACGCCGAGTGGGTCGAGGACCAGGTCGACGGCGACTACGCGCTCAACCGGCTGGTCAGCTTCGTCGCCCGCGACGACCTCTCGCTGCGCCAGGCGCGCAGGACCTTCAACGAAACCTTCCTCGGTACCTGACATGCGCGTCGTTTCCTGCCCGCGGTTCACCTCCGTCCCGTCCCTGTTGCCGCGCCCCTGGTACGGCCTGTTGCTGGCATTGCTGCTGGCACCGGCGGTGTCCGCCCAGGTCGCCGCCCCCGCGTCGGCCGCGACCCGCGCCGACCAGCCGGTGATCGCCGCCGGCACCGTCCCCGACGAGGCCACCCGCGCCGCGGTGCTGGCCCGCCTGCGCGAGCTGTACGGCGCCGGGCGCGTGGTCGACCGGATCGAGGTCGGCACGGTGATGGCGCCGCCCAACTGGGGCGAGCGCGTGGTCGCGATGCTCGGGCCGGACCTGCAGCAGGTCCGCCGCGGCGAGCTGGTGGTCGATGGCAGCAGCGTGCGCATCAGCGGCGAGGTCGCCAACGAGGCCGAGCGCCAGCAGCTCGCCAGCACCCTGGCCACCGCCGCCGGCCCCAACTACCTCGTCCGCAACGCCCTGCGCGGCGGCGGCAACCGCCAGCAGCAGCTGCTCGACCAGGCGCTGGCCGACCGCATCATCGAGTTCCAGAGCGGCAGCGCGACCCTGACCCCCGCCGGCCGAGCGATCCTCGACGAGATGGCGGTGGCGATGAAGCAGGTCGGCGACCAGCAGGTGCAGGTGATCGGCCACACCGACGACGTCGGCCAGCGCGAGGCCAACGTCGCGCTGAGCCTGCAGCGCGCGATCGCGGTCAAGGCCTACCTGGAAAGTGTCGGCGTCGCGCCCGACAACCTCGGCGTGCAGGGTTTCGGCCCCGACCGGCCGGTGGCCGACAACACGACCGCCGAGGGCCGCGCGCGCAACCGGCGGATCGAGTTCCGGGTGCTGTGACCCGGCCTGGCCGCGGCTAGATCGCGGCCAGCTGCACCCAGGCCGGCGCGTGGTCGCTCGGCCGCTCCCAGGTGCGCGGCTCGCGGTCGATCCCCGCCGCCACCGCCACCGGCCGCAGCGCGTCCGACACCAGGGTCAGGTCGATCCGCAGCCCGAGGTTGCGGCGGAACGCGGCCTGCCGGTAATCCCACCAGCTGAACTCGCCGGCGCCGTCGTGATGCAGCCGGTAGGCGTCGTGCAGGCCGAGGTCGAGCAGCCGCCGCAGCGCGTCGCGCTCGGGCGTCGAGGTCAGGATGTGGTGCTCGTTCCAGCGTACCGGGTCGTGCACGTCGCGCTCGTCCGGGGCGATGTTGAAGTCGCCCAGCACCACCAGCCGCGGGTGCGCCTGCAGCTCGGCGGCGAGCCAGCCGTGCACCGCCTCCAGCCAGCGCAGTTTGTAGGCGTACTTGTCGGTGCCGACGTCCTGGCCGTTGACCACGTACAGGTTGACCACGCGCACGTCGCCGACGGTCGCCGCGATCACCCGCTTCTGCTCGTCGCCGAAGCCGGGGATGCCCATCTGCACGTCGGTCGCCGGCTCGCGCGAGAGGATCGCCACGCCGTTGTAGGTCTTCTGCCCGGTGAACACGCTGCGGTAGCCGAGCGCGGCCAGCGCGTCGTCGGGGAAGCGCATGTCGTCGAGCTTGGTCTCCTGCAGCCCGACCACCTCCGGCGCCGCGGCCCGCAGCCACTGCTCCAGGTGCGGCAGGCGGACGTTGAGGGAGTTCACGTTCCAGCTGGCGATTTTCATGCCCCGCAGTCTAGCCGGGCGCCGCCGCGCCCGCCCGGACTGCACCGGCCCGCTAGAATGCGCGCATGAGCATCCGACCCTTTCTCGACCACCTCCCCGCGCTCGGCGAGCGTGTGTACGTCGACCCGGCGGCGACCGTCATCGGCCGCGTCACCCTCGGCGACGACGTCTCGATCTGGCCCGGCTGCGTGGTCCGCGGCGACGTCAACTCGATCGAGATCGGCGCGCGCACCAACATCCAGGACGGCACCATCGTCCACGTCACCCACGAGGGGCCATTCACCCGACCGGGCGGGTTCCCGACGGTGATCGGCAGCGACGTCACGGTCGGCCACGGCGCGATCGTGCACGCCTGCCGGATCGGCGACTTCGCCCTGATCGGGATGGGCTCGACCGTGCTCGATGGCGCGGTGGTGGAGGCGTTCGGCTTCGTCGGTGCCGGCGCGGTGGTGCCGCCGGGCAAGACCGTCGGCGAGGGCGAGCTGTGGCTCGGCAACCCGGCGCGGTTCGTGCGCAGGCTCGGCGAGCGGGAGATCGAGCAGCTGCGCTACAGCGCCGGCCACTACATGCGGCTGAAGGACCAGTACCTGTCGATGGGCTGACGCGCGCCGCCGGGTCGTCCTACGGGTTACGCGGCGCCGCCGTGTCGGATGGCGAGGGCCGGGTGGCTTCCTCCAGCGCGGCCAGCATCGCCAGCGCCTGCGCGCGACTGCTTCCGCACATGTCCGGGCCCGGTCGCAGCGAGGCGCAGAAGGCCGGCCGCTCGGGGCGGCCGAACAGCCGGCAGCGCATCCGCTCGTCCAGTTGCACGCAAGGCACGCCGGCCGGCTTGCCGGCGGGCATGCCGGGGATCGGCGAGGTGATCGACGGCGCCGTGCAGCAGGCGCCGCACAGCGCGCGGCACTCCATCGTCAGCCGGCGGTCGCCATCGATGACTCGCGCGCGCGCAATTCGTCGTAGACCGCGTCGCCGTCGGGTCGCACGCCGTGCCAGACGAGGAAGCTTTCGGCGGCCTGCTCGACCAGCATGCCGAGGCCGTCGATCACGTGGTCGGCGCCGGACGCCCGCGCCCACGACAGGAACGGGATCGCCGCCTCGCCGTAGCCGAGGTCGACCACGTCGCAACGTGGCGCGATCAGCGAGCCCGGCAGCACCAGCTCGCCGCGGCTGGTCCGTGCGATCGAAGTCGCGTTGATGATCAGGTCGAACGAACCGATCGCGCCGAGGTCGTTGAAGTAGCGCGGGTGCACCCGCCGCGGCTCGCCCAGCGCGTCGGCCAGCGCGTCGCTGCGGGTGTCGGTGCGGTTGACGATGAACAGGTCGGCGATGCCGGCGTCCAGCAGCGCCGGGGCGACGCCCTGGGCCGCGCCGCCGGCGCCCAGCAGCAGCACCTTGCGGCCGCGCAGGTCCTGGCCGTGGCGGCTGGTGAGGTCGCGCACCAGGCCGACGCCGTCGGTGTTGTCGCCGTCCCAGCCGGTGGCGGTGCGCACCAGCGTGTTGACCACGCCGGCGCGGCGCGCGCGCTCGGTCAGGTGGCCGCAGATGCCGGCCGCGCGCTGCTTGTGCGGCAGGGTGACGTTGGCGCCGACGCCGCCCTCGGCCGCGAACGCCGCCAGCGCCGCGTCGAAGTTCTCCCGCGGCGCGTCGATCGCGCCGTACTCCAGCGCGATGCCCGCCTGCTTGCCGAAGCGCGCATGGATGAGGGGGGACAGCGAATGTGAGACCGGGTGGCCGATCACGGCGTAGCGTGGAGAGGACATGGCAATCTCGCTTGTTCCGGGACTGATATGCAGGGAGACGCACGATGCAGCAGCGCACGGCCCTTGTCGGGGCCAGTCTACTCGCGGGGCTGTTAACCGCCGGCAGCGCCGCGGCGTGGCTGTCGGAGTACGGCATCGAGGGCATGCACGTGGTGTCGACGAAGGCCGTCGAGGTCCGCGCCAGCGTCAGCCCCGACGGCCAGCGGATCGTCTGGGGCAGCACCGACCGCGAGGGCGGCCGCGGTGGCTGGGACCTGTGGCAGGCCCGGCTGGTCGACGGCCGCTGGCAGGACCCGCAGCCGTTGGCGCTCAACAGCCGCGACAACGACTTCGACCCGATGTTCAGCACCGATGGCCGCTGGCTGTACTTCTTCTCCAACCGCCGCGGCGGCGAGGGCGGCGACGACCTGTACCGTGCCGCGGTCGAACCCGGTGGTTTCGGCAAACCGGCCAACCTCGGGCCGGGGGTCAACACCGCCGGTGACGAGTGGGCGCCGACCCCGTCGGCCGACGGCGCGCACCTGCTGTTTGCCAGCGACGGCCACGGCGGGGCCGGCGGCCACGACCTGTTCGTCGCCCGCCACGACGGCGACGCCTTCGTCGATCCGCGCCCGCTGGCCGGGGTCAACACCGCCGCCGACGAGTTCGACGGCGCCTGGCTCGGCGCCGGCCGCTCGCTGGTGTTCGCGCGCTCGGACGACCCGGCGACGGCGCCTGTGCGCCTGCACGTCGCCCACTGCGACGGCAGCCGCTACGGCCGCGAGGCGCCGCTGAAGCTGTCGTTCAACACCGCCGAGGCCACCACGCTCGGCCCGGTGGTCGACTGGAACAAGCCGGGCGAGCTGCTGGTCACCGGCGTGGCCCGGGCGCCGCGCGCCGGCGGCCTGGACATCTACCGGATGAAGGCACCGGCGGCCGACGGCGAGGCGGGTTGCGTCGCTCAGCCGTCCTCGCGCAGCCAGCCGGCGGCGTCGAGCGCGTAGTACGTCAGCACGCCGTCGGCCCCGGCGCGCTTCATGCTGGTGAGCGCCTCCAGCGCGCAGGCGCGCTCGTCGAGCCAGCCGTTGAGCGCGGCGGCCTTGAGCATCGCGTACTCGCCGCTGACCTGGTAGACGAAGGTCGGCACGCCGAATTCGTCCTTCACCCGGCGCACGATGTCGAGGTAGGGCAGGCCGGGCTTGACCATCACCATGTCGGCGCCCTCGTCGAGGTCGAGCGCGACCTCGTGCAGGGCCTCGTCGCTGTTGGCCGGGTCCATCTGGTAGGTCTTCTTGTCGGCCTTGCCGAGCGCCGTGGCCGAGCCGACCGCGTCGCGGAACGGACCGTAGAAGGCGCTGGCGTACTTCGCGCTGTAGGCGAGGATGCGGGTGTGGACGTGGCCCGCGTCTTCCAGCTCGCCGCGGATCGCGCCGATCCGGCCGTCCATCATGTCGCTCGGTGCGACCACGTCGGCGCCGGCGCGGGCGTGGCTCAGGGCCTGCCGTACCAGCGCGTCGACGGTGCGGTCGTTCATCACGTAGCCGCTGTCGTCGAGCAGGCCGTCCTGGCCGTGGCTGGTGTAGGGGTCGAGTGCGACGTCGGTGATCACGCCCAGTTGCGGGAAGCGCTGCTTGAGCGCCCGCACCGCGCGCTGGCACAGGCCGTCCTCGTCCCAGGCGGCGGCGGCGTCGAGCGACTTGGCCTCCGGCGCGGTGACCGGGAACAGCGCGAGCGCCGGCACCCGCAGCTCGCTGGCCTGCTCGGCGACTTTCAGCAGCTCGTCGATCGACAGCCGCTCGACGCCGGGCATCGACGGCACCGGCACGCGGCCGGCGGGCTCGTGGACGAATACCGGGTAGATCAGGTCGTTGGCGGTGAGGACGGTCTCGCGCATCAGGCGGCGCGAGAAGTCGTCGCGGCGCATCCGCCGCGGGCGGGTGTGGGGGTGGCTGCTCATGGGCGCGATTCTACGCCCGCGCGCCGCGTGCCCCGGCCTAGATGATCCCGCCGCCGAGGCTCAGGCGGACGATGCCGACGATGATGACGATGCCGTTGAGCACCAGCCCGGCCTTGGCGCGGCCGCGCTTCTCCGGGCTGGTCAGGGCGATGCCGATCGCCGCGATCACCGCGCCGATGGCGGCGAACGGGATCAGGAACCAGTTGCCCCAGCCCAGCAGCGGGATCAGCGCGACCACCATCCAGATCATCGCGACCACGCCCCACAACAGGCTGATCAGTCCCATGTCACTTCTCCGTACGGCGTGGTCGATGGGCGAATGGTCGCCCGGGCGGGACAATCGCGCACGGCTCAAAGGTCATGCACGCCGTCGATCTCGATCCGCAGCTCGCGCCGGCAGATCGCCGCGTGCAGCACGATCCGCGGCACCGCCGGGTCCAGCCGGTCGGCCAGCAGCTGCTCGACGTGGGCGAGCTCGGCCGCGTCGCGGACGTAGACCTTGAGCCGCGAACCCGGCCCGAACCGGGTCGGCAGCGACGGCCGGCGCGCGTGGGCGGTCGCCAGCAGGCTGTCGAAGTTGGCCAGGGTCTCGTCGAGCTGGGTTTCGACCGAATCGGCGTGGCGCGACTCGTGGCCGACGATCGCGGCGGTGCCCGACAGCAGCAGCGGCATCGCGCTGCCGGGCGGCGGCAGCAGGGCGCGGGCGAAGCTCGGCGACTGCGGCCCGTACTGGCGCGGGTAGCGGTAGGCGCTGAGCTGGCGCGGGTTCTCCAGCGGCGTGCCGGGCGCCTTCGCGGCCAGCCAGTACACCTGCAGCCGGCGCCGGCCGTCGAGCCGGCCGATCGCGGTCGCCGCCGGCAGCCGGGTCGGCTCGAAGCCGCCCAGCCCGGCGGCGCGGCCGACGCAGAAGCGGCGGTAGCGCTCGTCGTCGTCGCGGCCCTCGGTGATGCCGTCGAGGTAGTTCCAGATCCGCAGCAGGTGCGGGTAACCGCTGGTATCGATGAAGCCGAGCATGCGCCGGTAGGCCTCGGCCGCCGCCGCGCCGATATCGTCGTCGCCGGCGGCGATCGCCGGCTCGTCGATCTCGATCGCGCCGAACTGCAGCCGGCCATCCGATGCCCAGGCCACGTCGCCGTCGCGGCCGTGGCGGACCGGGCCGACGCCACGCCAGACCTCCAGCGGCGCCGTACCGTGCGGCTGCAGGCCGACCTGCAGATAGCGCGGGTCGTCGCTGCGCGGCGCGGCGTCGCCGAAGCCGAACACCGCGAGCACGTCGGGCTCGCGCAGCAGCGTGGCGAGGCCGGTGTCGAGATAGTCGACCTGCAGCCGCGGCGTCGCGGCGGCGTTGTCCAACGGCGCGGTACTCAACGCACGGCCTCGGCGTCGCCGGGTTCGAAACCGCGGGTGCCGGTGCCTGCGCGCGGCGCCGCGGGCGGGTCGGCCTGCAGGGTGTCGCCGCCGAAGGCCACCGCCGGCTGCCGCTTCCGCTCGCGCCATGCGCGCCAGGCCTGCGGCGCCGTCTTCAGCGTGCCAAACGCGTAGATCAGCCGGAACAGCCGCAGCCGCCAGCGCACCGCCGGCGCGTCGAACACGTCGCCGGCCAGCATCGAGATCACCGCCTGCTCGACCTGCAGTACGTTGCGCGGGCGCGAGAACAGCGACTTCATCGTGGGCGAGGTGAAGCGGTAGATGAACCATTTTAACTCGTCGAGGCCGCGGCTGAGCCTCTTCTCCAGCGCCGCCATCAGCGCCGCCTCGCGGGCCGGCTCGCGCAGCAGCGTGTCGACCGCGCCCGCGCCGAGCTCGGCGCTGTTCATCGCCAGGAACACGCCGGAGGAGAACATCGGGTCGACGAACGTCCACGCATCGCCCAGCAGCATCCAGCCCGGGCCGCTCATGCGGCTGCAGTCGTAGGCGTAGTTGCCGGTCGCGTGCACCGGCGCGACGCGCTTGGCGCCGCGCATGCGTTCGGCCGCGGCCGGCACCGACTCCAGCGTCTGCTGCAGGAACGCCTCGCTGTCGCCGCGGCGCTGCTTGAGGTACTCCGGCGTGCACACCGCGCCGACGCTGGTGACGCCGTCGCGCAGCGGGATCAGCCACAGCCAGCCGTGCTCGTGTCGGATGATGCTGACGTTGCCGGCGTCGTCGCCGGGCCGGCGCTCGACCCCGGTGTAGTGGCTGAACAGCGCCGCCGAAGCGTGCCGCGGGTTGCGCCGCTTGAGCCCGAGCCGGCCGCCGAGGAAGGCGTCGCGGCCGCTGGCGTCGACCAGGTAGCGCGGCCGGAACCGCAGCGTGCCGTGCTCGCCGCGGGCGTGCACCAGCGTCGCGCCGTCGTCCAGCTCGACCCGCTCCACCCGCACGTTGTCGCGTGCGTCGACGCCTTCGCCGCGGGCGTGCTCGAACAGCAGCTGGTCGAACTCGGCGCGCTTGACGTGGAACGCGTAGCCCGGGCTGTCGCCAAGCGCGCGCTTGAACGGGAAGCCGTTGTAGCTGCCGTCGTCGACCGGGAAGTCGGCGCCGAGCTTGAGCACGCCGATCCCTCGCACCTGTTCGAGCACGCCGAGGCGTTCGAGGATCGGCATGTTCATCGGCAGCAGCGACTCGCCGATGTGGAAGCGCGGGTGCCGGTCCTTTTCCAGCATCGTGACCTGCCAGCCCTTGCGCGCGAGCAGGGTGGCGATGGTGGACCCTGCCGGGCCGCCGCCGATGACGAGCACGTCGGGATGCGCGATGGAGTCGGCGGAAGCGGTTGCGGCGGGGTCGGGCACGGTCATGCGCGGCATGATACTTGGCGCCCGCCGCGGCGCGGCCGCCGGTTGCGCCGGGCCGGCCGATCGCGGATCGTTGCCGCCATCGTCACCACCACACTGGAAGCACCCGATGTCCGCACAGAGCCCCGCCGAGCACGAACTGGCGCAACTGCTGGTCGAGAGCCTGAACCTGGAGGGCGTGCAACCCGAGGGGATCGACCCGGAGGCGCCGCTGTTCGGTGACGGGCTCGGGCTGGATTCGATCGACGCGCTCGAGCTGGCGCTGGCGATCAGCAAGAAGTACGGCTTCCAGCTGCGATCGGACAGCGACGAGAACCGCCGCATCTTCGCGTCGCTGCGCGCGCTGTCGGCGCACATCGAACAGCACCGGGCCGGCTGACCGCCCGGCCCGCCGGTGACCCCGCTCGTCGCGCTGCGGCTGCTGCTCGCGATCGCCTATCCGCTGCTGGCGCACTGGGCCAGCACCGATGGCGGCGGCACGGTCGCGCTGCTGGCGCTGGCCGACCTTGCGCTGATCGTCCTGCTGGCCCCGCTGGCGCGGCCGCGCGCATGGGCGTGGCTGCTGCTGGCGGCGCTGCTGGCGGGGTTGTGGGTTGTGCGCGACAGCCCGGTGCCGGCGCTGCTGCTGCTGGCCCCGCCGATGGTGTTCACCGCGCTGCTGGCATGGTGGTTCGGCCGCAGCCTCGGCGGTGGCCGGGTGCCGCTGATCAGCCGGATTGTCTCCGGACTGGAGGGCTGCGAACCGGCGGCGCTGCGGCCCGACCTCAAGGCCTACACGCGCCGGCTGACGCTGCTGTGGTCGCTGCTGCTGGCGGGTCTGGCGCTGGCCAACGGCGTGCTGGCGCTGGTCGCGGTGCCCGACGGGCTGCTGGTGCGGATGGGCCATCCGCCGCTGGTGACGGTGCCGCAGGAAGCCTGGTCGTGGTTCGCCAACCTGCTCAACTACGGGATCGTCGGCGGCTTCTTCATCGGCGAGTACGTGTACCGCAAGCGGCGCTTCCCGGACCGGCCGTACCGCGACTTCCCGGATTTCCTGCGCCGCATGGCCGGGCTCGGGCCGGCGTTCTGGCGGACCCTGTTCGACTGAGCCCGGGTCGCGGCCGCGCGGCTGTCTTATCCTTGCGGCCCCGAAAGCCTCGCGTGCGCCGCCGTGTCCCTGTCGTTCACCATCCCCGCCGACCATCCGAGCCTGCCCGGGCACTTCCCCGGCCGCCCGCTGGTGCCCGGCGTTGTGGTGCTGGACCGCGTGCTGGAGGCGATCGAGTCGCGCCATGGCGCGCTGCCGGCGGGCCTGCGGCTGCCGCAGGTGAAGTTCCTGCAGCCGCTGCTGCCGGGCGAGGCGGCGCGGGTCGAGCTGGACGTGGTCGAGCCGGTCGCGGCCGGAGCGGTTGCGGCCGACACGCCGTCGCGCTGGCGCTTCCGGGTGCTGCGCGGCGATGTCTTGCTGGCCAGTGGCGAGGTGGTCGCCGGCCACGGGGCGACGCCGTGAGCGCCGACTGGAAGCAGCGCCCCGAGGGCGGCGGCTGGTTCGCGATCTGGCTGATCCGCAGCATCGCCCGCTACGGCGGCCGCGCCGTCGCCCGGCTGCTGCTGTACCCGATCACGCTGTATTTCCTGCTGGTGCGCGGCCCCGAGCGCGCCGCCTCGCGCGACTACCTGCGACGCGTGCTGGGGCGGCCGGCGGGGCTGTCCGATGTCGCCCGCCATATCCACGCGTTCGCCGCGACCATCCTCGACCGGGTGTTCATGCTCAGCGGCCAGATGGAGCGGTTCGACGTCGGCATCGACGGGCTGGAGGCGCTGCACGCGCAGATGGACCGCGGCCGTGGCGTGCTGATGTTCGGCTCGCACCTGGGCAGTTTCGAGGTGCTGCGGGTGCTGGCCCGGCGCCGCCCCGACATCACCGTGCGGGTGGTGCTCGACAAGTCCCACAACCCGGCGATGACCCAGCTGCTGGACGCGCTCAACCCCGAGATCGCGCGCACCGTGATCGACGCCGGCCAGGACGGCCCGTCGATCGTGATGGCGATCCGCGAGGCGACCGAGGCTGGCGCGCTGGTCGCGCTGCTGGTCGACCGCACCCACCCGGGCCAGCCGTCGCAGCCGGCGAACTTCCTCGGCGGGACCGCGCGCTTCCCGGTGGCGCCGTGGCTGATCGCCTCGGTGCTGAAGGTGCCGGTGGTGCTGGCGTTCGGCCTGTACCGCGGCGGGCGTCGCTACGACCTCGCGTTCGAGGTGTTCAGCGAGGGCATCGAGATGCCGCGGCCGCAGCGCGCGGCGATGCTGGCCGAGCTGGTCCAGCGCTACGCCACGCGGTTGGCGCACCATGCACGCAGCGCGCCGTACAACTGGTTCAACTTCTACGACTTCTGGCAGACCGACCATGCGAACGAGCACGACCACGACCGCTTGCCTGCTGGTGTTGCTGGCCGCGACCGGCTCGCGCCCCGCCGCGGCGGCTGAACAGGCCGGCGCGGCGGCCACCGGCGACCCGGTCACCACCGGCTGGATCCTCGAGCGGCTGGCTCGGCCGGCGCCGATGCGGACCAACTTCGTCGAACTGCGCGAGTCGCGCCTGCTCAAGCACCCGCTGCGGCTGAGCGGCGAGTACCGCCGGCCCGAGGACGACGTGCTGGTGCGCGAGGTGCGCGCGCCGTACGCCGAGACCACCACGATCCGTGCCGGTGCCGCCACCATCGCCCGCGACGGCAAGTCGCCGCGCACCGTCCCGCTGTCGCGCGCGCCCGAGCTGGCCGGCCTGCAGGCGAGTTTCGGCGCGCTGCTGTCGGGTGACCGCGAGCAACTGGAGAGCCACTACACCGCCAGCAGCGACGGCACCCGCCAGGACTGGGTGCTGACCCTGGTGCCGCGCCAGGCCGCGCTGGCCGGGAAGGTCCGCGACATCACCCTGCACGGCCGCGGCGCCGAACTGCGCTGCATCGAGACCCGCAGCCCCGGCGAGGCCGATCCGCAGCGCACCCTGCTGGCCAGCGCCGCGACCGCGGCGGCGGAGATCGCCGACGCCAGCCGCTTCGTCGCGATCTGCCACGGCGCGGACGCGGCCGACTGATGGCGATGCCCGGTTCGCCCCCGGCGCGACGGCTCGGTCTCGCGCTGGCCTGGCTTGCGCTGCTGTTGCTGGCCGGCTGGCTGGTCGCGCCGCGACTGCAGCTCAGCGGCGACCTGCGCAAGTTCATGCCGGAGGCGCGCACGCCGGCGCAGAAATTGCTGATCGACGAGCTCGGCGAGGGCCCCGGCTCACGCCTGCTGCTGTTGGCGCTGTCGGGCGACACGCCGGAAACGCTGGCCGCGCAATCCGCCGCGCTGCGCGACGCGCTCGCCGGCGACCCGCGTTTCGTGCTGGTCGCCAACGGCGGCGCCGCCGGACTCGACGCAATTCCCGAGAACCTGCGGCCGTACCGCTACCTGCTGTCGCCGACGCTTGATCGCCAGCCGCTCGATGCCGCCTACCTCGACGCCCAGCTGCAGGCGCGCGTGCAGGACCTCGGCTCGCCGGTGGCGGCGCTGGTCGAGCCGCTGCTGCCGGCCGACCCGACGCTGGAGACGCTGGCGCTGGCCGAGAGCTGGCAGCCGGCCGACGCCCCGCAGACCCTGCACGGCGTCTGGTTCGACGACGCCGGCGAGCAGGCACTGCTGGCGGTGCAGACCCGCGCCGCCGGCTTCGACCCGGCCGGCCAGGAAGAGGCCGTCGCGGCGATCCGGGCCGCGTTCGACGACCTCCGCGGCGACAGCGACGCGCGGCTGGAGATGACCGGGCCGGGTGCGTTCTCGGTCGAGGTCGGTGGGCGCACCGCGCGCGAGGCCAGTCGCGTCGGCAGCCTCGACACGCTGGTGTTCGTGCTGCTGCTGGCGCTGGCCTACCGCAGCTGGAAGGCGCCGCTGCTGGGCGCGCTGCCGCTGGCCAGCGGCGGCCTCGCCGGGCTGGCGGCGGTCGCGCTGGGCTTCGATGGCGTGCATGGCATCACCGTCGCGTTCGGTTTCACCCTGATCGGCGTCGCCCAGGACTACCCGATCCATCTGTTCAGCCACCAGCGGCCGGGGCTGTCGCCGTGGGCCAGCGCGCGCGCGCTGTGGCCGACGCTCGGCACCGGTGTGGCGGCGACCTGCATCGCCTACCTGACCTTCCTCGTGTCGGGCGTCGAAGGACTGGAGCAACTGGCGGTGTTCACCGTGGTTGGGCTCGGCGTGGCCGCGCTGGCCACGCGCTTCCTGCTGCCGGGGCTGATCGACCCGGCCCCGCGCGACGTCGCCGACATCGGCTGGCTCGGCCGCGCATGGACCCGGCGCGCGCGCTGGCCGCACCTCGGCCTCGCCGGCGGATTGGCGGTGGCGCTGGTGGCCGGCGCGGTCGCGTGGTTCGCGCCCGACCCGTTCTGGCAGAACGATCTGTCGAAGCTGACCCCGGTGCCGGCCGCCGCGCTGGCGCGCGACGCACAACTGCGGGCCGAGCTCGGCGCGCCCGACGTGCGTTACCTGGTCGCGCTGCGCGGCGACGATGCCGAAGCCGCGCTGCAGGCCGCCGAGCGCCTGCAGCCGACGCTGGAACAGCTTCGCGCCGATGGTGCAATCACCGGCTTCGACCACGCCGCCCGCTACCTGCCGAGCGCGGCGACCCAGCGCGCGCGGCAGGCGCGGCTGCCGGACGCGCGGACGCTGCGCGCCGACCTCGCCGAAGCGGTCGCGGCCAGCCCGTTCCGGGACGACGTGTTCGCGCCGTTCCTGGCCGACGTCGCCGCCGCCCGCGAGACCGATCCGCTGACCGTCGACGACCTCGCCGGCACGCCGCTGGCGGCGCGTGTCGACGGCCTGCTGCTGCGCGGCGACTCCGACGCGACCGCGCTGGTCGCGCTGGGCGGGATCGCCGACCCGGCCGCGGTCGCGCGCGTGGTCGAGGGGGCCGGCGCGCAACTGCTCGACCTCAAGCAGGCGTCCGAATCGCTGGTCGCCGAATACCGCGGGCGCGTGCTGTGGGCGCTGGCGCTGGCCGCGCTGCTGCTGGCGGCGACGGTGTGGGTCGCGCTGCGCTCGCCGGCGCGGGTGCTGCGCGTGCTCGCGCCGATGCTACTGACCACAGTGCTGGTGCTGGCGGTGCTGCGCGCCGGCGGGGTCGAGCTCAACCTGTTCCATCTGGTCGCGCTGATCCTCGGCGCCGGCCTCGGGCTCGACTACGCGCTGTTCTTCGACCACGCCGGCGACGGCCGCGCCGAACAGCTGCGCGCGCTGCACGCGATCATCGTCTGCAGCCTGACCACGCTGCTGGTGTTCTCGCTGCTGGCGGCGTCGAGCATCCCGGTGCTGCGCGCGATCGGCGGCACGGTGGCGCTGGGTGTGCTGTTCAACTTCGTGCTGGCGCTGCTGATCGTGCCGCGACCGCTGGCAACCGGGGCGGAAGCCGCATGAGCACCAGTGGCCGCGACATAACTGCCATGCACGGCGACGCGCCTATCGACCGCGCGCGCATCGCCGCGCTGATCCCGCACCAGGGCGACATGTGCCTGTGGGACGAGGTGCTGGCGTGGGACGCGCAGACGATCCGCCTGCGCGCGATGCGCCATCGCGACCCGGCCCACCCGCTGCGCAGTGGCGGTCGCCTGCGCGCGGTGCACCTGTGCGAGTACGGCGCACAGGCGATGGCGGTGCACGGCGGGCTGCTGGCCGCGGCCGGCGGTGGCTGCGCCGCGCCCGGCGTGCTGGTCGCGCTGCGCGGGGTGCAGCTGCGTCGCGCGCGGATCGACGACCTGCCCGGCGACCTGGTGTGCGAGGCGCGGCAACTCGTCGCCTCGGCGGCCAGCCAGCAGTACGGGTTCCGCATCACGCACGCCGGCGAACTGCTGGCCGAAGGCCGCGCCGCGGTGGTGCTGCAGCCGCAGGCCGACGTTCCGTAGGATCGGTGGCATCGGTTCCGTGGTTCGTTCCGGCCGCCTCATCGCAGGCGCGTCGCCGGGCTTCGGATGCCGCTCCGCGGTCGCGACTCGCGTCGCTCCTACAATGGGCGCCGACGACCGACGGAGCCCCGCCCATGACCAGCCCTTCCGCCCAGCGCCGTGCCCTCGTCACCGGTGGCAGCGGCGATCTCGGCGGCGCGATCTGCCGGCGCCTGGCCGCCGACGGCCTGCACGTGATCGTCCATGCCAACGCCAACCTCGCGCGCGCGCAGGAAGTGGTCGCGGCGATCCACCACGAGGGCGGCAGCGCCGAGGCGGTGGCGTTCGACGTCGCCGACGGCGAGGCCACCGCCGCCGCGATCGAGGCACTGCTGGCCGACGGCCCGGTGCAGGTGCTGGTCAACAACGCCGGCATCCACGCCGACGCGCCGCTGGCGGGCATGAGCGACGCGCAGTGGAAGCGGGTGGTCGACGTGTCGCTGCACGGCTTCTTCCACGTCACCCGGCCGCTGCTGTTGCCGATGGCGCGCACGCGCTGGGGGCGGATCGTCAGCGTGTCGTCGGTGGCGGCGGTGCTCGGCAACCGCGGGCAGGCCAACTACGCCGCGGCCAAGGCGGCCCTGCACGGCGCCAGCAAGTCGCTCGCGCGCGAGATGGCCAGCCGCGGCATCAGCGTGAACGTGGTCGCGCCGGGCGTGGTCGCCGGACGCATGGCCGCCGAAGCCTTCCCGCCCGAACAGATCAAGCAGATGGTGCCGGCCGGCCGCGCCGGCACGCCGGACGAGGTCGCCGCGCTGGTCGCCTTCCTGTGCGGCGACGAGGCCGGCTACATCAACGGCCAGGTGATCGGCATCAACGGCGGGATGGGGTAGCGGCACAGGTAGTCGCCGGTACCGACGGATCCGCGTGCGCCGTCGTTGTTGCGAACCACGATGTGACATTCACCCGCCGCTGTGACGGGCGGAGCGATACTCGCGCCGATTGCCCCGACGTCCTAGCCGTTACCACGGAGCCACCATGCAGACCAGAACCGTATTGCTCGCCGTTGCGCTGGTACTGGCCGCCAGCGGCTGCGCCAGCACCTCGAAGGTGATGCTCGGCCCGGCCCGGCCGGCGGTCGCGCCGGAGCAGGTGCGCGTGTACTTCTCGGCGCCGCCGGGGCGCTACGAGGAGATCGCGATGCTGGAGACCTCCAGTGGCGGGTTCACCTATGGCGCGCAGAACAAGATGGACGAGGTGATCGGCAAGCTGCGGGTCGCCGCGGCCGAACTGGGCGCCAACGGCGTGCTGTTCGAGGGCTCCGCGCAGGGGCCGGGTGGCAGCAACGTCGGGATCGGCGTCGGCGGCGGACGCTTCGGCGGCAGCAGCCACCTCGGTGGCGGCGTCGGGGTCAGCATCAGCCCGAGCCGGACCCACGCGCGCGGCGTCGCGGTGTACGTGTTCGACCCGCCGCCGATGGGTGCGCAGCCGCCGGTGGAATGAGGGAGGCGCGGTCCTGAATGTCGCGGGCGATGGCGGCGTCGTGGGCGGGCGTGTCTGACGGAGCGGTGTGCGCGTACCACTCGGGTGCAAGCAGCGGTTCCGCAGATTCCGGCACTTCGTCGAGCAGCGCGGCCAGGCCGTGGTCGCCGATCGCGGGGTGGGCGACGCGGGCGTGGGCCAGCTGTTCGGCCGCCAGCTGCGCCATCAGGGTGACGTTCGCGGCGAGCTTCGCGACCAGCGCGTCGTCGTCCAGTTCGTCGGCGAGGGCGCGGTTGAGTTCGTGGAACCAGCCGATCCGGTACTGGTCGAGGTTGCGTCCGTCCAACGGCCCGGCGTCGTCGCGGCCGGCGGCGGCGTTGCGCTCGCCCCACTCGCGCAGCAGCGGCTGCATCGCCGCGTTGAGCGTCTCGGCGCGGGCGAAGACCGGACGCAGGCGGCCCAGCAGCGGCAGCGCGGTCAGCCGCCCGCCGAAGTACAGCGGCGCCAGCAGCGCCCAGTAGAACGTGTAGTCCCAGATCACCTTCAGCGGCATCACCGCGGCGTCGCCGAACAGCGCGTACTGGCCGCGGAACAGGCTCAGGGTGTTGTCGTAGAACGAGAAGTACAGCTGCTGGTAGATCGCCGCGTGCGGCGCCAGCGGCTCGCCGGCGCGGTCGCGCGCGACGAGGTCGCAGACGTAGCCGTTGCTGATCGCGATGAAGTCGCTGCCGGGCGAGTAGAACGGGTCGAGGAACAGCCCGGCCTCGCCGGTCAGCGCCCAGCGGTCGGCCGAGAACACCTGCCGGCAACCGTAGGAGAAGTCGCGCAGGAAGCGGAAGTCGCGCAGCGCGTGGCTGCCGTCGTCCAGCGCCGCGGCGACGCGCGGCTGGTGCGTGCGCAGCCAGTCCATCGCCTTGTCGTGGGTGTTCATCGTCTCCAGCGGATGCGCCGCCGGGTCACAGACGATGCCGAGCGAATGCGCGCCCGAGGCCAGCGGGATCAGCCACAGCCAGTAGCCCGGGCCGCACATGTGGCTGGTCGAGCGCCAGCGGTCGGGCGGGTCGCAGCGCTGCCGCCAGTCGCTGTCGTCCGACCAGCCGTTGGGGTCGAGGCGGCCGTCGACCCGCCACCACACCGCGTTGACGTCGTGGTCGTTGGCCTGCGCCAGCCCGAGCTTGCGCTTGAGTACGCCGGCGCGGCCGCTGGCATCGACCAGCCAGCGCGCGCGCAGTTCGCCGGTCTCGCCGTCGTGCCCGAAGCGCAGCGTGTGGGCCTCGTCGCCGGTGCCGATGTCGATGCCGCGCACGGCCGTGCCGTCGCGGAAGTCGACGCCGAGCGCGCGCGCGTGTTCGCCGAGGAAGTTCTCGAAGCGGCCGCGGTCGATCTGCCACGACGGCGTCGGCAGCAGTGCGCTGACGCCGATCTCGGTGCAGCGGTCGATCCCGTCGCGGCCCTCGCTGAAGAAGAAGCGGAAGCCGAACTTGCGGATCTGTCCGGCGTCGAGGTGCTCGCGCAGGCCGAGCACGTGGGCGAAGTAGTGGCCGCCGATCTCGACCGTCGATTCGCCGACCTTGAACGCCGCCTCGCACACCGGGTGGGTGTTGCGCTCGATTACCACCACGCGCAGGCCCGGGTCCTGCCGCCGCAACTGGATCGCGAGGCTGAGCCCGGCCAGGCCGCCGCCCAGGATCGCGACATCGGCGTCGGCCCGGGCCGCGCTCATCGGCTGCCGGCCGCCTGCTGCACCACCGGCGCACTGGCGAACTCGCCGCTGGGGTCGTCGATCAGCGCCGGGTTGGCGCGGATGCTGCGGTACTGCGCCGCGATGCCGCCGCGGGCGAGCACGCCGCGCACGACGTGGCCGGTGATGCGGCTGAAGTCGCGCAGCGGCTTGAAATGGCTGGCACGGAACTCCTCGTCGGTATGCACGCAGGCGTAGCGCGACTCGATCGGCACCGACACGCAGCGGGTGCCGAGCTGCTGCGCGGCCGAGATCAGGATCTGCGCTTCGAACACGAAGTCCTCGCCGGGTACGTCGCCCAGCGCGGCGACCTCGGCCGGGTACAGGCGCTGGCCGCTCTGGGTATCGGCGATCCGGTAGCCGGTGCCCCAGGCGATGCCCCAGTCGCCGAACGCGTTGGCCAGGCGGCGGTAACGCGGTTGCTGCGAGCGCTTGCGCAGGCGCGCGCCGATCACGATGTGGCCGGGGTGGCGGTTGGCGGCGTCGAGCAGGCGGGGGATGTCGCTGGCCTGGTGCTGGCCGTCGCCGTCCATCGTCAGCACGCCGCGGAAGCCGCGCCGCAGCGCCTCGGCAAAACCGTCGCGCAGGCTGGCGCCCTTGCCGTGGCGGTGCGGGTGGCGCAGCAACACCACCGGCAGGTCGGCGATCCGCGCCACGGTGTCGTCGTCGGAGCCGTCGTCGATCACGATCACGTTGTCGCACTCGGCCAGCGCGCCTTCGACCACGCCGCGGATGCGCAGCGACTCGTTGAGCGCGGGGATCACCACCGCGATGTTGTTGCGATGCAGCCGATCAGCCATGCATGAGCTCCGGATGGGTGAGCGCGAGCCGCAGGGTCCGTCCCGGGCCGGCATTGAGTCGCGCCACGGGCAGGCCGCCAGCGAGCGCGTCGAACAGCGGCAGCATCGGCGACATCGCGTTATCCGGCGTGAAGCGGGCGAGCGCGCCGCGGCTGTCTGTGATGTCGCCGTCAGCACCGTCGTCGCCCAGCGTGGCCTGCAGCGTGGGCAGGTCGTTGCGCACGCCGCGCGACAGCAGCAGCGCCGCGCCGAGCAGTCCTTCGCTGCGCGACACCCGCGCCAGCGGCCCGGTCGAGGTGCCGTCGTAGCCGACCAGCAACACCGCCTCGGCCCCGGTGGCGAGTTGTGCCAGCGCCTCCACCAGCCCCTGCGCGAAGCTCGCGTCGAACGCGCTGATCGCGGTGGCGCCGTGCATCGCGCCGGTACCGATGGTCCAGTAACCGGCCGCGGCGTTGTGCACCGAGTTGTGGAAGCGCGTTGGCGACACCGCCTGCGGCTGGCTGGCCAGCGTGCTGCACATGTAGTCGGTGATCGCCAGCTCGCCATGGGTGGAGGCGAACACCGACGGCAGCGTAGCCGGGTCGCGGCCGGCGGCCTCGCAGGCGGCCAGCGCGACGTCCAGTGCGACCGCGACGGTTTCCGGCGCGCGGCGGCGCTCGTTCGGCGCGAGCAGTTGCGGCGACGGGCGCGGCGGCGCGGACTCCGGCCGCGTGCCGTCGGCGACGAACGCGCGCGCATCCGTCCATGACGGCAGCCCGCGGGTCCAGAAGCCGACGCCTTCGATGGTGGCGGCGAGCGCGCTCATGCAGCCCTCCCGAACACCAGCGAGCAGTTGTTGCCGCCGAAGCCGAACGAGTTGTTCATCGCGAATCCGACGTCCGCCGCGGCGTTGTCGAAGCGGATCTGCGGGCCGCAGGCGGGGTCGGGCACCGCGCTGCCGAGGATGCCCGGCAGGGTGCCGCGCTGCAGCGCCAGCAGCGCGATCACCGATTCGACGATGCCGGCCGCGCCGAGGGTGTGGCCGGTCCAGCCCTTGGTCGAGCTGGCATGCAGCGACGCCGGGAACAGCGACGCCACCGCCGCCGCCTCGACGCTGTCGTTGGCCGGCGTAGCGGTGCCGTGCAGGTTGAGGTAGCCGACCGCGTCCGCGTCGATGCCGGCGCGCGCGAGCGCATCGCGCATCGCCAGCCGCGCGCCGAGGCCTTCGGGGTGCGGGGTCGACATGTGGTGGGCGTCACTGGACTCGCCGTAACCGCGCAGCTGCAGGCCGGTGTCGCTGTCGCCGGCGCGCTCGACCAGCGCGTAGCCGCCGGCCTCGCCGAGCGACAGGCCGTCGCGGCCGGCGTCGAACGGCCGGCAGGGTTCGGCGGAGACCAGCTGCAGCGAATTGAAGCCGTACAGCACGCTGCCGCAGAGGGTGTCGACGCCGCCGACCAGCGCCGCGTCGGCCAGCCCGGCCTCGATCAGCCGCGCGGCCTGGGCGAACACCTTGGCGCTCGACGAGCACGCGGTGGCGACGGTGGCGCACGGCCCGCGCAGGCCGGTCGCGTGCTGCACGAAGTCGCCGGTGGCGTGCACCGTGTGGACGATCGGTCGGGCGATGTCGGCGGCGAACGCCTGCACGCCGTCGATGCCGTCGGCGAGGCGGGTGTAGGCCTCCTCGGTCTCGCCGATCGAGGAGGTCGAGGTGCCGATGACCACCGCGACGCGTTCGGCGCCGTGGCGCGCGGCCGCGCCGGCGATCGCCTCCGGCAGGCCGTCCTGCTGCAGCGCCAACCAGGCCAGGCGGTTGTTGCGGCAGTCCCAGCGCTCCAGCGCCGCCGGCAGGGCCACATCCTCGACGCCGTCGACCCGGCCGATCCAGCACGGCAGCGGCGCACCGTCCTCGCCGACCGGGCCGAAATCGTTGCGGCGCAGGCCGCTGCGGCGTTCCACCAGCGCCCGATGCTGCGCCTCCACCCCGCGGCCCAGCGCGGTGGTCGCGGTGAACGCGCGGATCGCGAGCGGGGCCATGGCCGACGACGGCGGCGGCGGGAGCGACGGGGGGGCTGCGGGCACGCGGAACTTCCTGTATCGACGGAGACGCCGCGCGGTGGCGGCAGCGGCCGGTCCGGTGCGGACCGGCGACGAGTATGCCAGCGCCGCTTGCCTGAACAGGTCGCCCGACCCGTAGACTGCGCCTTCCGCGGCCCGCCGCGTGTGCCTGTACGCCGCCGTGCCGTCCCGCCCGAGATCCCGCGCCGCCCATGTCCTCGCCCTCGTCGGCGACCGCGACGTCTGGCATTCGGCCGCCGTCGCCGGTGCCGCCTGCGTGCTGACCGCCGGGCTGGTCTACGTCGGCTACTTCGTCCACGTGCTGCGCGTCGCGCGCAAGGCGCCATGCGTGCCCGAGCGCGGCGAGTGCGTGCTGGTGTTCGGCAAGCACGCCCCGGCCGGGCGGCTCGACCACGATTTCGAAGCCCGGCTCGACCGCGCGGTGTCGCTGTGGCGCGAACGCCCGCCGGCCAGCGTGGTGCTGCTCGGCGGTGGCGCCTCCGGTGAGCCGACCGAGGCCGAACTGGCACGACAGGGGTTGCTCGCCCGCGGGCTGGCGGCCGATGCGCCGCTGCGGCTGGAGGCGCAGTCGCGCGACACGATGGAGAACCTGCGCAACGCACGCGTGCTGCTCGGCGTCGGCACGGCCACCGTCGCCGCCGGCGCGGCGGTGCCCGTGTCGTCGTCGCCGCAACTTGTCGCCGCGCCGCTGCGCGTCACCCTGCTCAGCAGCCGCTACCACCTCGCGCGCTGTGCCCTGTTCGCGCGCCAGCTCGGCTTCGACGCGGAGCTGTGCGCCGCCGAGCCGCGGCTGGAGCTGCGCCCGCGCACGCTGCTGCGGATCGCCGGCGAGGCCGCCTACGTCTGCTGGAGCGACCTCGGCACCCGCTGGGCGCGGCTGACCCGCAACCACCGCATGCTGTCGCGGGTGACGTAAGGTTGACCCCTCGTGCCGCCGGCAGCGGTGGCGCCCGGCCACAACGACTCGGGGGAACCGCATGGGAGCCATCAACCACACGCCGCGCCTGACCGGCGCACTGTTCGCCGGCCTGCTGCTGGCCGCGTCGCCGGCCATCGCGCAGGAGCGCGGCAAGATCTACACCCATGCCGATTACGCCCGTGCCGAGCGCTTCATGGGCTACAACACCGCGCCGCTGCTCGACCACGCGGTCCACACCGTGGTCTGGCAGGACGACCGCCACTTCTGGTTCAAGGACCACGATGCCGACGGCGACCACTTCCGCCGCGTCGACGCCGCCACCGGCGCGATCACCGATGCGTTCGACCACGACGCCCTCGCCGCGGCGCTGGCGAAGGCCAGCGGCAAGGACATGGACGCCGCCAGGCTGCCGGTGACCGGGTTCGGGATCGCCGCCGACGGCCGCTTCGACATCGCGCTCGGCAAGCAGCATTACCTGTGCGACCTGCAGCGCGAGGCGACGTGCGAGGCCGCCAGCGGCACCACCACCCGCAAGCCGGCCGGCGACGACGCGCCCGGCAGCGACGCGCCGGTGGTCGAGTCCCCCGACGGCCGGCTCGCCGCCTTCATCCGCGACTGGAACCTATGGGTCCGGAACACCGCCACCGGCGTCGAGACGCAACTGACCACCGACGGCGTCACCGACTACGGCTACGCCACCGACAACGCCGGCTGGACCCACAGCGACCGGCCGATCCTGGTCTGGTCGCCGGACTCGACCAAGATCGCGACCTTCCAGCAGGACCAGCGCCGCACCAGCGAGATGGTGCTGGTGAGCACCGCGATCGGCGCGCCGGAGGTGGAGCGCTGGAAGTACCCGTTCGTCGGCGACGAGCACGTCACCATGATCGAGCGCGTCGTCATCGACGTGCCGGCCCGCAAGGTCGTGCGCCTCGACCTGCCGCCCGACCAGCACCGCTCGACCCTGTGCGACGACGTCAGCTGCTACGGCGGCTGGGAGGACGTGCAGTGGGCGCCAGACAGCAGGACGCTGGCATTCGCCTCGACCTCGCGCGACCACAAGGACACCTGGCTGCGCGTTGCCGACGCCACCACCGGCGCGGTCCGCGAGGTCTACCACGAGCGCGTGCCGACCTACTTCGAGTCCGGCAACGGCCGGGTCAACTGGAAGTACCTGCCCGAGTCGAACGAGTTCATCTGGTTCTCCGAGCGCAGCGACTGGGGCCACCTGTACCTGTACGACCTCGCCGACGGCACGCTCAAGCACGCGATCACCGGAGGCGTCGGCAACGTCACCGAGGTCCTGCATGTCGACCCCGGCAGCCGCACGCTCTGGTTCCGCGGCGTTGGCATGGAGGACGGCCGCAACCCGTATTACCAGCACTTCTACAAGGTCGGCTTCGATGGCGGCGAGCCGGTTCTGCTGACCCCCGAGGACGCCAACCACACCGTCACCCTGTCGCCGGACGGCAAGCACTTCGTCGATGCGTATTCGACCCCGACCGTGCCGCCGGTGACCGTGCTGCGCGCCAGCGACGACGGCCGCACCCTCGCCACCATCGCGCGTGCCGACGACAGCCGCCTGCGCGCCACCGGCTGGGTGCCGCCGACGCCCATCACCGTCACCGCGCGCGACGGCAGGACCACGCTGTACGGGATGATGTTCAAGCCGACCGGCCTCGATCCGTCGAAGAAGTACCCGGTGGTCAACTACATCTACCCCGGTCCGCAGACCGGCTCGGTGCGCGGGCGCAGCTTCACCCCGGCGCGGATCGACCACCAGGCGCTGGCCGAACTGGGCTTCGTCGTGGTCGCGATCGACGGCATGGGTACGCCGTGGCGCTCCAAGAGCTTCCACGACGCCTTTAACGGCGACGTCGGCGACAACACCCTGCCCGACCAGGTCGCCGGCCTGAAGCAGCTGGCGCAGCGCCACCCGTGGATCGACCTCGAGCGCGTCGGCGTCTGGGGCCACTCCGGCGGTGGCTACGCGACCGCCGACGCGATGTTCACCTACCCGGATTTCTACAAGGTCGGCATCAGCGAGAGCGGCAACCACGACAACCGCAGCTACGAGGACGACTGGGCCGAGAAGTGGCAGGGGCTGGAAGTGGTCGACGCCGAGGGCAACAGCAACTACGACGCCCAGGCCAACCAGAACCGCGCGGCCAACCTGCAGGGCAGGCTGCTGCTGGCGCACGGCATGATGGACGACAACGTGCCGCCGCAGAACACGCTGCTGCTCGTGGATGCGCTGATCAAGGCCAACAAGGACTTCGACCTGCTGCTGTTCCCGCACGCCCGCCACGGCTTCGGCGAGGACAGCGACTACATGACCCGTCGGCGCTGGGACTACTTCGTCGAGCACCTGATGGGAGCGACCCCGCCGGCGCAGTACGAGATGAAGGCCGGCAAGAAGTAGGTGCAAAGCCGGGTTGCCGTCGCCAGCCGCGGCGGCGACCCGCATCCTGTAGGAGCGACGTGAGTCGCGACCCGCCGACCGCGTCAGGAGCCGCTGAACCCGCTCGGGACGGATGGTGTCGAAGCCTCTCGGCCGAAACGACACGGCCCAGCCGCCGACGTTCCGGCCGCGATGTACAGGTCGCGACTCACGTCGCTCCTACGGGTGGTGCCCGGCCGGGAAGCCGCATTCACCCCACGTCGCGGGCCGCGCGACGCCCGCCGGTAGAATGGCGCGATGGATGTCTCCCACCTGCTCGACGCGCTCAACCCGGCGCAGCGCGAGGCCGTCAGCGCGCCTCCCGGCCACTACCTGGTGCTGGCCGGCGCCGGCTCCGGCAAGACCCGCGTACTGACCCACCGCATCGCCTGGCTGCACGAGGTGTTCGGGGTGCCGACCCACGGCATCCTCGCGGTCACCTTCACCAACAAGGCCGCGGCCGAGATGCGCCAGCGCGTCGACGCCCAGCTCGGCGGCGGCACCCGCGGCATGTGGATCGGCACCTTCCACGGCCTCGCCCACCGGCTGCTGCGCCTGCACTGGCAGGAGGCCAAGCTGCCGGAAGGCTTCCAGGTGCTCGATTCCGACGACCAGCTGCGGCTGGTCAAGCGCGTGGTGCAGGCGCTGGAACTCGATGACAGCCGCTTCCCGCCACGCCAGATCGCGTGGTGGATCAACGCGCAGAAGGACGAGGGCCGCCGCCCAGAGCACCTGCAGCCCGACCCGAATGACCAGTGGGCCGACGTCATGCAGCGCTGCTACGCCGCCTACCAGGAGCGTTGCGAGCGCGCGGGACTGGTCGACTTCGCCGAACTGCTGCTGCGCGCGCACGAGCTGTTGCGCGACAACCCCGCGCTGCTGGCGCACTACCGCCACCGATTCGGCGAGATCCTGGTCGACGAGTTCCAGGACACCAACGCGATCCAGTACGCCTTCGTGCGCGTGCTCGCCGGTGACAGCGGCAAGGTGTTCGTGGTCGGCGACGACGACCAGTCGATCTACGGCTGGCGCGGGGCCAAGGTCGAGAACGTGCAGCGTTTCCTGCGCGACTTCGACGGTGCGCGGACGATCCGGCTGGAGCAGAACTACCGCTCCTCGGCCAACATCCTCGACGCCGCCAACGCGGTGATCGCGCACAACCCCGACCGCCTCGGCAAGAAGCTGTGGACCGACAGTGGCAGCGGCGAGCCGGTCGACCTGTACGCGGCGTACAACGAGATCGACGAGGCGCGGTTCGTGGTCGAGCGCCTGCGCCAGTGGGTGCGCGATGGTGGCAGCCACGGCGAGGTCGCGATCCTGTACCGCAGCAACGCGCAGTCGCGCGCGTTCGAAGAGGCGCTGCTGTCGGAGCAGGTGCCGTACCGCGTCTACGGCGGCCAGCGCTTCTTCGAGCGCGCCGAGATCAAGGACACGCTGGCCTACCTGCGGCTGGTCGCCAACCGCAGCGACGACGCCGCGTTCGAGCGCGCGGTCAACACGCCGACGCGCGGCATCGGCGAACGCACGCTGGACGAGGTGCGTCGACGCGCGCGCGCCGACGGCGCGCCGCTGTGGGTCGCCGCGCGCTGGCTGGCCAACGAGCCGGTGCTCGCCGCGCGCGCGCGCAACGCGCTGGCCGGCTTCATCGAACTGGTCGACAGCCTCGAGGCCGAACTCGCGCCGATGCCGCTGCCCGAGAAGATCGACCACGTGCTCGCCCGCTCCGGCCTGCGCGAGCACTACGCGCGCGAGAGCAAGGGCCAGCTCGACTCGCGCACCGACAACCTCGACGAACTGGTTTCGGTCGCCTCGCGTTTTTCGCGCAGCGACGAGGAGGACGCCGAGGCGATGCCGGAGCTGGTCGCGTTCCTGTCTTACGCCTCGCTGGAGGCCGGCGAAGGCCAGGCCCAGGCCGGCGAGGACGGCGTGCAGCTGATGACCCTGCACAGCGCCAAGGGGCTGGAGTTCCCGCTGGTGTTCCTGGCCGGGCTGGAGGAGGGGCTGTTCCCGAACAACCGCTCGATCGAGGAATCCGGGCGGCTGGAGGAGGAGCGCCGGCTCGCCTATGTCGGCATCACCCGCGCCCGCGAAAAACTGGTGCTGAGCTACGCCGAGGCGCGCCGCATCCACGGCCAGGAGATGTACGGCATCCCGTCGCGGTTCCTGCGCGAGATCCCGCCGGTGCTGCTGCACGAGGTGCGGCCGAAGCTGCAGGTGTCGCGGCCGATGGCCGGTGCCGCGCCGAAGCGAAACTTCGGCCACGCGCCGATCGAGCAGCCCGCGCTGCCGCTGGGCGCCAACGTGCGCCACGCCAAGTTCGGCACCGGCGTGGTCACCGACTTCGAGGGCAGCGGCGCGCACGCGCGCGTGCAGGTCAACTTCGACGAGGCCGGCAGCAAGTGGCTGGTGCTGGCCTACGCCAACCTGCAGCCGGGGTGAGTTACTTCGCGTGCCACCTGTCGTCGTCGCCCTTCTCGTACTTCTGCTTGACCGCCGACCACGCCACCTTGTGCGCGGTCTCCTCGCGCGAGGCGTCGCCGCGGCGGTCATCGGAGTCCTTGTACTCGTCCCAGGCGCTGTTGAACGCCTCCTTGTAGATCTCCTGCGCATGCTTGGGCGTGTTGTCGCGCACCGAGTCCGGCAGGTCGCTGATGCGGTCGTAGGGCATGGGGATGTCCTCGGACGGGGGTATCCGACTATCCACGCCGTGCGATAAGCCGACGCGAAGACCGGCGCCCGGGGCCGAAAAACGACGACAGCCGGCGCGATGGCCGGCTGTCGGGATCACACCAGGCGGGGTGTCAGTTCCACTCGAACAGTTTCCACCACACCGGCGACACCGGCCCCTCGTCGTCGGGCTTGCCGTCGCCATCCTGGTCCATCAGGTAGTACACCGGCCCGCGCGACGGCGTGACCTTGACCACCTTCAGCTGGCCGTTGACCCGGTACTGCTCGATCACGTCGCCGTTCTCGGCCACGGTACGGGTGACGTCCGGGTCCTGCAGCGAGGCGGTCGGGTCGGCCGGCGTGGTGGCGCAGGCGGCCAGCGCCAGGGACAGGGCGAGCGGAGCGAGCAGGGCGATGCGCATGGTGGGCCTCGTCGTCGGTGGCTGCGGCCAGCATACGCCGGCCGCGCGACCGCAGCGCCGTAGAATCGCCGCATGAAACGACTAGTCCTGATCGACGGTTCCAGCTACCTCTACCGCGCCTTCCACGCGCTGCCGCCGCTGAGCAACGACGCCGGCGAGCCGACCGGCGCGCTGTTCGGCGTGGTCAACATGCTGCGCGCGCACCTGAAGGAGCAGCCGGACTACATCGCCTTCGTGGTCGACGCGCCAGGCAGGACCTTCCGCGACGACCTCGACCCGCAGTACAAGGCCAACCGCCCGCCGATGCCCGACGAGCTGCGCGCGCAGGTGCAGCCGATGTGCGACATCGTGCAGGCGCTGGGCATCGACATCGTCCGCATCGACGGCGTCGAGGCCGACGACGTGATCGGCACGCTCGCGGTGCAGGCGGCCGACGCCGGCGTCGACGTGACCGTGTCGACCAGCGACAAGGACTTCGCCCAGCTGGTGCGGCCGTGCCGCGACGCCGACGGCGGCGACTGCGCCGGCATCGTCATGGTCAACACCATGAGCGGCAGCCGGCTCGACAGCGACCAGGCGGTGATCGACAAGTTCGGCGTGCGCGCCGACCAGATCATCGACTACCTCGCGCTGATGGGCGACAAGATCGACAACATCCCCGGGGTCGAGAAGTGCGGGCCGAAGACCGCGGCGAAGTGGCTGGCCGAGTACGGCACGCTCGACGGCGTGATCGCCAATGCCGATGCGATCAAGGGCAAGATCGGCGGCAACCTGCGTGCGGCGCTGGAGCGGCTGCCGCTCAATCGCACGCTGACCACGATCCGCACCGACCTCGCGCTGGATCGCCGCCACGACGAGCTGCGCCTGCGCGAGCGCGACGCCGATGCACTGCGCGGGCTGTACGCGCGCTACGGCTTCAAGCAGGCGCTGCGCGAGCTGGAGGCCGGCAACGGCACCGTCGCCGCCGACGCGACCGGCGACCGCGCCGGGGTGCGCAACACCGCGGCCGGCTACGCGCGCGGCGCCGCGGCGCCGATCGAAAGCCTCGACCCCGCGCTGTCGGCGCCGGGCGAGTACGAGACGGTACTCAACGACGCGCAGCTGGGCGAGTGGGTCGCGCGCCTGCGGGCCGCCGACGAGTTCGCCTTCGACACCGAGACCGATTCGCTCGACGCGCTGTGCGCGCGACTGGTCGGCCTGAGCCTGTCGGTCGAGCCCGGCCGCGCCTGCTACATCCCGCTCGGCCATGATTACCCGGGCGCGCCGGCGCAGCTCGACCGCGACACGGTGCTGGCCGCGCTGCAGCCCGCGTTCGCCGACGCCGGCAAGCGCAAGGTCGGCCACAACGGCAAGTACGACCTGCACGTGCTGCGCTGCCACGGCGTCGAGGTGCGCGGTTACGCCGACGACACCATGCTCGAGAGCTTCGTGTTCAACGCCACCGCCAGCCGCCACGACATGGACTCGCTGGCCAGCCGCTACCTCGGCTACGAGACCGTCAAGTACGCCGACGTCGCCGGCAAGGGCGCCAAGCAGATCACCTTCAACCAGGTCGCGATCGACGACGCCGCGCGCTACGCCGCCGAGGACGCCGACATCACCCTGCGCCTGCACCGGGTGCTGTCGCCGAAACTGTCCGCCGAGCCGCAACTCGAACGTGTCTACCGCGAGATCGAGGTGCCGCTGGTGCCGGTGCTGGAACGGGTCGAGGCCAATGGCGTGCTGGTCGACGCCGCCGAGCTGCGCCGGCAGTCGGCCGACCTCGGCGCGCGCATGCTCGCCGCCCAGCAGCGCGCGACAGAACTGGCCGGGCGCGCGTTCAACCTCGACTCGCCCAAGCAGGTCTGCGCGCTGCTGTACGACGAGCTGAAGCTGCCGGCGCTGGTCAAGACGCCGAAGGGCCAGCCGTCGGCCAACGAGGAGGCGCTCGAAGCCATCGCCGATCTGCACGAGTTGCCGCGGGTGATCCTCGACTACCGCGGCCTGGCCAAGCTGCGCAGCACCTACACCGACAAGCTGCCGCAGATGATCAACGCGCAGTCCGGCCGCGTGCACACCAGCTACCACCAGTCCGGCGCCGCCACCGGACGGCTGTCGTCGAGCGACCCGAACCTGCAGAACATCCCGATCCGCACCGACGACGGCCGCCGCATCCGCAAGGCCTTCATCGCGCCGGAGGGGCGCCGCATCGTGGCCTGCGACTACTCGCAGATCGAACTGCGGATCATGGCCCACCTGTCGGAGGACCCGGCGCTGCTGGGCGCGTTCGCCTCCGGTGCCGACATCCACAAGGCGACCGCCGCGGAGGTGTTCGGCAAGACCCTGGAGAGGGTCGAGCCGGGCGAGCGCCGCGCGGCCAAGGCGATCAACTTCGGCCTGATGTACGGCATGAGCGCGTTCGGCCTGGCCAAGCAGCTGGGCGTGTCGCGCGGCGAGGCGCAGGACTACATCGGCCTGTATTTCAGCCGCTACCCCGGCGTGCGCGAGTTCATGGACCGGACCCGCCAGCAGGCGCGCGACCAGGGCTACGTGGAGACCGTGTTCGGCCGCCGGCTGTACCTGGACAACATCCACGCCCGCAACCAGGGCCTGCGCGCCGGCGCCGAGCGCGCGGCGATCAACGCGCCGATGCAGGGCACCGCGGCCGACATCATCAAGCGCGCGATGGTCGACATCGATGGCTGGCTGGCGGGGCAGCGTGGCGATGGCGACGCGGGTCCGGCGCTGATGATCATGCAGGTGCACGACGAACTGGTGTTCGAGGTCGACGCCGGCTTCGTCGACACCCTGCTGGCCGAGGTGCCGAGGCGGATGACCGCCGCCGCCGAGCTGCGGGTGCCGCTGGTGGTGGACAGCGGAGTCGGGCTGGACTGGGACCAAGCGCATTGAACCGCTGGGTCCCGCCGCTCGGCGTCCCGCAATAGCTGAATGGGCGACCCCGGCTATCCGCGCCAACAAAGCTGAACGGGCGACCCGACGCGGCGCTGGTGGACGCTCCGGGGCAGGCCTGCAGGCCCCGCGGCTTGGCGGTTTCTGGCGCTCTGAATCCGTCCTGAATCCAACAATTCCTTAACCCGGATCTTCACGTTTCATCCATGTTGGCGGTGTTCAACTAGCCCTCGACAGATGCAACGTCTGTCGACGATCTCTCCCTCCCCTGGAGTGATCCCCCGGAACGACGACCCCTCCCCAGGTCCCGTTCCACCAGCCCCGCCGGCCCCCCCTGCCTGCGGGGCTTTTTATTGCCTGCCAGTCCGGTTGATCCGGAGCTTCCTTCGCCTTCCGGGGTAGGAGCGACGTGAGTCGCGACCTGTACATCGCCCCGGGATGCCGGCGGGTCGCGACTTGCGTCGCTCCTACAGTTCTTCGAGCCAGTCGCGCGGCCGCAGGTACTCGGCCAGGCGCGCCTCGGCGCTGCCTGCTTCGGGCAGGTAGCCGTACTCCCAGCGCACCAGCGGCGGCAGGCTCATCAGGATCGACTCGGTGCGGCCGCCGGCCTGCAGGCCGAAGTGGGTGCCGCGGTCGAACACCAGGTTGAACTCGACGTAGCGCCCGCGCCGGTACAGCTGGAACTGCCGCTCGCGCTCGCCGTACTGCGTGTCGCGGCGGCGCTCGACGATCGGCAGGTAGGCGTCGAGGAAACCGTCGCCGACCGCGCGCAGGTAGTCGAAGTCGGTCCCGGCATCGCCCTGCAGGTCGTCGAAGAACAGCCCGCCGACGCCGCGGGTCTCGTCGCGGTGCTTGAGGAAGAAGTACTCGTCGCACCAGCGCTTGTGCGCCTCGTAGCGCTCCGCGCCGCCGAACGGTTCGCACAGCGCGCGGGCGGTGCGGTGCCAGTGCAGCACGTCCTCGTCGAAGGGGTAGAACGGGGTCAGGTCGAAGCCGCCGCCGAACCACCAGGCGACCGTCTCGCCGTCGCGCTCGGCGCGGAAGTGGCGGACATTGGCGTGCGTCGTCGGCAGGTAGGGGTTGCGCGGGTGGAACACCAGCGAGACGCCGACCGCGCGCCAGGAGGCGCCGACCAGTTCCGGCCGGTTGGCGGTGGCCGACGGCGGCAGCTTCGTGCCGGAGACGTCGGAGAACCCGATCCCGGCCTGCTCGAACACCGCGCCGTCGCGCAGGATGCGGGTGCGGCCGCCACCGCCGGCCAGGCCGCTGGTGCTGCCCTCGGCGCTGCGCTCCCAGCGGTCCTCGATGAAACGGGCCTGGCCGTCGGCGGTCTCGATGGCGCTGCAGATGCGGTCCTGCAGGCCGGTGAGGTAGTCGCGGACGGCGGTGAAGTCGGGGGCGGGGGAGTGCGCGGTCATGCGCGCATTCTAGGCGACCGGGGCGGGCGGCCCGGCGAACGTGCGCCGGCGCGCGACCGTAGGAGCGACGTGAGTCGCGACCCGCCGACCAGTGGTCGCGCCGCGGCCGCGCACGCGGAAGGCGGACAGGGCCGGCGTCAGGAAAAACGCCTGCACACGCGGTGTGCAGGCGTCGATGGCCGGGCGGCAAAGCGGGCTTCGCAACCTACTTCAGGTTGTCCTCGAACAGCTCGAAGATCCGCCGGTACTCGTCGTACCAGCTGTCGGGATGCACGAAGCCGTGCCGCTCCAGCGGGTAGCTCGCCAGCTCCCAGTCGTCCTTGCGCAATTCGATCAGGCGCTGGGCCAGCATCACCGAGTCCTTGTAGAACACGTTGTTGTCGATCATGCCGTGGGCGATCAGCAGGTTGTCCTGCAGGCCTTCGGCGAACTCGATCGGCGAGGAGCGCAGGTAGGCCTCCGGGTCCAGCACGGGCGTGTTGAGGATGTTGGACGTGTACTCGTGGTTGTACTGCGACCAGTCGGTGACCGGGCGCAGCGCGGCGCCGGCCTTGAACGCACCAGGCTGCTTGAACAGCGCCATGAAGGTCATGAAGCCGCCGTAGCTGCCGCCGTAGATGCCGGCGCGGTCGACGTCGCCCTGCTTGTTGGCGCCCAGCCATGCGAGGCCGTCGAGGTAGTCCTGCAACTCCGGCGTGCCCATCTGCCGGTAGATCGCGGTGCGCCAGTCGCGGCCGTAGCCCTCGGACGCGCGGTAGTCGAGGTCGAGCACGATGTAGCCGTGCTGCACCAGCAGGTTGTGGAACATCTGCTCGCGGAAGTAGACCGGGTAGCGGTCGTGCACGTTCTGCAGGTAGCCGGCGCCGTGGACGAACATCACCACCGGGTACTGCTTGCCGGCCTGCATGTCGGCCGGGCCGTAGTACTTGCCCCAGATCGTGCCGGCGCCGTCGCTCGACGGGATCTGCACGATCTCCGGCTGCACCCACTGGCGCGCCTTGAATTCGGCGCTGCGGGTGTCGGTCAGCAGCGCGGTCTCCTCGCCACGGGTGTCGACCACCGCCAGCTGCGGCGGCAGGTAGCTGTCGGAATGGCGCACCAGCAGCTTCGCGCCGTCCGGCGACAGCGCGAAGCTCTCGACGCCGTCCAGCGCGGTGATCTCGCGCACGCCGCCGCCGTCGCGGTCGACCGCGCAGACCTCGTAGTCGCCCGGCCAGTTGCGGTTGCAGGTGAAGAAGAACGTGCGGCCGTCGGCGCCGAGCACCGGCGCGGACACCTCCCACTCGCCCGAGGTCAGCGCGCGCGGCTCGCCGGCGCCGTCGGCGATGTACAGGTGCGAGTAGCCGGTCTGCTCCGACAGCAGCCACAGCGCGCCGTCGCCGGTCCAGCCGAAGTCGTTGAAGCCCCAGTTGATCCAGGCGTCGTCGTGCAGGCGGTGGCGCGGCGCGAGCGCGGCCTGCGCGACCTGGCCGGTGGTCGGGGTCACGGTCGCGATCCAGCGGTCCTTGTTGTCGACCGCGCGCAGCAGCACCGCGGCGCTGCGGCCGTCGTCGCGCCAGTGGATCGCCGGGCCGGTGCCGTCGCCGTCGGTCTCCACCCGCACCGGGCGGTTGCCGTCCAGCGGCGGCAGCTCGGCCTTCTCGCGCAGCGCCGCCAGCGGGTCGGTGGCGATGCCGGGCAGGCCGTCGAAGCCGAGCTCGGCGACCTTGCCGCTGGCGACCTCGACCAGCCACAGCCGGTGCGGCAGCGGTGCGTTGCGGCCGACCCGCACGCGCACCTCCTCGAACTCCTCGTAGCCCGACTCGGTGACGTACTTCGGCATCTTGCCGGCCTGGCCTTCGTCGCCGTCCTTCGGCTCGGTCACCACCAGCAGCCACGCGGCGTCCGGCGACAGCGCGCTGTCGACGATCGACAGGCCGTCGCCGAGGTAGGCCGGCAGCGGCGCGCGGGTCGGGTCGGCGGCACGCCAGGCCTCGTCCTGCGCGCGGGCGGCCTCGCGGCGGGCGCGATCGCTGGCGAGGGTCTCGATCAGTCGCAGCTGGCGGTCGCGCAGGTCGTCGGGCAGCGGCTCCAGCGCCGGGTCCTTCTCGGCCTTGACGATCGCGGCTTGGCTGGTGCCGAGGCCGGCGTGCCACTGGTACCAGTCGTTGCCGGCGCGGAACACGAGGTTGCCGCCGCGGCTCCACTGCGGGCGCGACTCGGCGTCATTGCTGCGCGTCACCTGGGTCAGCGCGCCGCTGCGCAGGTCGCGCACGAAGATGTCGCCGTTGCGCACGAACGCCATGCGCGTGCGGCTGGCGTCGTAGGCCGGGTTGGCGGCATCGAGCTGCGCGCGCGCGGCGCCGTCGACGCGGCTCGGCACGCCGCCGGTGATGCCGACCTCCCAGGTATCGCGGATCGACTCGCCCTCGCGCTTGAGGTTGTACTGCGCGCGGTTGCTGTCCCACGACCACCACGCGCGCTCCACCGGCGGGCCGATCCAGTCCGGGTCGGCCATCGCCTGGCCGAGCGTGATCGGCGTGGAGGCGGTGGCGGCCTCGTTGAGCGGCACGCCTTGGGCATGCGCGGTGGACAACAGCGGGGTCGACAGCAGCAGGGCGGCGGACAGCGGCAGCAGGCGGAGCATCGGCAGGGTTCCGGCGGACAAAAGTGCCCGAAGCGTAGCAGCGGCGGGCCTGCCGGGGACCGGCCGGCGGTCATGGGCGGGATGACCGGCGTCACACCGGCGGCGATCGGGCAGGGCGCGCACAGGGCGCCGGCGGGGACGGAAGCTGAACAACCCGCGCGTACAATGGCCGTCGCGGCGCTCCCCCGCGCGCCGCGGAGGTGCGATGCGTGGATGCCGGATGGTTCTCGCCGTTGTTCCTGTCACGGGTGCAGTTCGGCTTCGTGATCTCGTTCCACATCCTGTTCCCGGCCTTCACGATCGGCCTGGCGAGCTGGCTGGCCTTCCTCGAATTTCGCTGGCTGCGCACGCGCGAGGCGCTGTGGCGCGACCTCTACTTCTTCTGGCTCAAGATCTTCGCGATCTCGTTCGGCATGGGCGTGGTCAGCGGCATCGTCATGAGCTTCCAGTTCGGCACCAACTGGGCGGTGCTGAGCGAGCGCGCCGGCAACATCCTCGGGCCGCTGCTTTCGTATGAAGTGCTGACCGCGTTCTTCCTGGAGGCGACCTTCCTCGGGGTGATGCTGTTCGGCTGGAAGCGGGTGTCGCACCGGCTGCACTTCTTCGCGACCTGCATGGTCGCGCTGGGCACGCTGATCTCGACGTTCTGGATCATCTCCGCCAACAGCTGGATGCAGACGCCGCAGGGGCACGAAATCATCGATGGCGTATTCGTGCCGGTCGACTGGTGGGCGATCATCTTCAACCCGTCGTTCCCGTACCGGCTGGCGCACATGGTGCTGGCGGCGTTCATCACCACCTGCTTCGTGATCGGCGGGGTCGGCGCGTGGTACCTGCGGCGCGACGAGCACGTCGCCGCCGGCAAGCGGATGCTCGGGCTGGCGGTCGCGTTCGCGATCATCGCGGTGCCGCTGCAGGTCGGCGTGGGCGACCTGCACGGGCTCAACGTCGCCGAGCACCAGCCGACCAAGCTGGCGGCGATGGAGGGCCACTGGGAAGAAGGCGAAGAGGGCGCGGGGCTGCCGCTGGTGCTGTTCGGCTGGCCCAACGCCGCCGAGGAGCGCAACGACTACGCGGTCGAGGTGCCACGGCTGGGCAGCCTGATCCTCACCCACAGCTGGGATGGGACGATCGAGCCGCTGAGCATGGTGCCGCCGGAGGAGCGGCCGCCGGTCGCGCCGGTGTTCTGGGCGTTCCGGGTCATGGTCGGGATCGGACTTGCGATGCTGCTGCTGGTGGTCGCCTCGGCGTGGGCGTGGCGGCGCCGGTGGCTGTACGACTCGCGCTGGCTGCTCAATGGCTGGCGGCTGATGGCGCCGTCGGGCTTCGTCGCGCTGCTGGCCGGCTGGTACGTGGTCGAGATCGGCCGCCAGCCGTACGTGGTGTACGGCCTGCTGCGCACCAGCGAGGCGGTCAGTCCGAACATCACCGCCGCGGCGGTGGCCTGGTCGCTGGCGATCTACGCGACCGCCTACGCGATCATCTTCGGCGCCGGCATCGGCTACCTGCTGGCGCTGATCCGGCGCGGGCCGCTGCCGCACGAGCCGGCCCCCGAACACGACGACGGCGAACGCACGCCGGCGCGGCCGCTGTCGGTCGGCAACCGGCAGGACGACATCGGCACCGACGCCATCCGGGAGGCCCGGTGATGGACCTGCAGACCGTGCTCCCGGTGATCTGGTTCGGCGTGATTGGTTTCGGCGTGCTGATGTACGTGCTGCTGGACGGCTTCGTGCTCGGCCTCGGCATCCTCGCGCCGTTCGCCGAGGACGAGGCCCAGCTCGACCACATGATGAACACCGCCGCGCCGATCTGGGACGGTAACGAGACCTGGCTGGTGCTCGGTGGCGCCGGCCTGCTGGCGGCGTTCCCGAAGGCCTACGCGCTGCTGCTGTCGGCGCTGTACGTGCCGGTGCTGCTGATGCTGATCGCGCTGATCTTCCGCGGGGTGGCGTTCGAGTTCCGCTTCAAGGCGCGGCGGGCCAAGCGGTTCTGGGGCGCGGCGTTCGCGCTGGGCTCGATGCTGGCGGCGTTCGCGCAGGGGGTGATCCTCGGCGCGCTGGTCGAGGGCATGCCGCTGGAGGCCGGCCGCTACCTCGGCGGCGCGTTCGGCTGGTTCGGGCCGTTCCCGATGCTGACCGGGATCGCGGTGCTGTTCGGCTACGCGCTGCTGGGCTCGACCTGGCTGGTGCTCAAGACCGAAGGCGCGCTGCAGAAGAACGCGCGGGTGCTGACCCGGCCGCTGGTGCTGGTGGTGGTCGCCTTCATGGGGCTGGTCAGCGCGTGGCTGCCGTTCCTGGACTCGCGGATCATGGCGCGCTGGTTCGAGGGCGCGAACGTCCTGTGGCTGGCGCCGGTGCCGCTGCTGGCGCTGGCCAACGCGCTGCTGCTGTGGCGCGCGGTGATGGACCAGGGCCGCGACGCCCGGCCGTTCGTGCTGACGCTGTGCTTCTTCGCGCTGGGCTTCGCCGGGCTGGTGCTGGGGGTCTGGCCGAACATCGTGCCGCCGGCGCTGACCATCTGGGAGGCCGCATCGCCGCCGTCGTCGCAGGGCTTCCTGCTGGTTGGCATCGCGTTCCTGCTGCCGGCGATCCTCGGCTACACGTGGTGGTCGTACAGCGTGTTCAAGGGCAAGGTCGCGGCCGACGCCGGTTACCACTGAGGCCCTTGCACGACGGGCGCGGACACAGGCTGAACGCCGGATTCGCGCCCCGCCGGGCTGCGGGTATGCTTGTCGCCAGCCCCGCCGCGCAGCTTCCCCCGGCCGCCGACATGCAAGCGTTTGTCTACAAGAGTCTCCGCAAGGACGACACCTACGTGTTCCTCGCCGCGCGCGACGACTTCGAGCGCGTGCCGGCGTCCGTGCGCAACGCGCTGGGGCGGATGCAGTTCGTGATGGAACTCGAGGTCACGCCCGAGCGCCGGCTGGCCCGCAGCGATGCCGCCACCGTGCGCGGCAACCTCGCCACCCGCGGCTTCCACCTGCAGATGCCGCCGAGTGCCGCAGCCGACCCGTTGAGCGGAGACTGGGGCACCGATGCCTGATTCGCCGGTGAAGCGCACCCCGTTGGCCGGCCTCGGCGCGGGCGCGGTGGTACTGGCGCTGCTGGCTGGCGTCGGCGGCTGGGCCGGGGCGCTGGCCGGCACGCTGGCGCAACCAGTGTTCGCACTGGCCGCGCGGCACTGGCGCAGCGGCCGGCCGGTCGAGCCGGCGCGCCTGCGCCACAGCGCGATGCCGCTGCTGCTGCTGTGGGTCGGCGCCATTGCCGGCCTGGCACTGGTGGTGGCGTGGCCGCTGACCGCGTTGCTGGAAGGCGGCTCGCTGATGGCGGCGCTGTCACTGAGCGCGGTGGTCGGCGTCGCGCTGCTGGTGCTGTGGCGGCTTTGGCCGCTGTGGCAGGGGCTGGAACGCGATGACGGCGCCCTCGGCGACCACTGGCGCGCGCTGGCGGGGCTGGAGCCGGGCGCGTGGCGCGGGCTCGGCGTCGCGGTGGCGGTCGCGCTGGTTGGCGGGCTGGTGATCATGCTGGCCTGGCCGTCGCTGCTGGGCGGCGCGTGGCGCTGGCTCGGCGCGGTCGCGCTGATGGCGGGCTCGGCCGGGCTGCATCTGTGGCTGCAGCGGGTCGCACCACCGGAGGCGCTGCGCTTCTTCGACGAGGAAGAGTACGTAGACGACGAAGCGACGGAGGACGCGGTGGCCGAAGTCGCCCCGCCCGTCGCGGCGGAGCCGTCCGTGGTCGCGCCGGTGACGCCCGCGGCATCGCCCGAACCGCTGCCGCTGACCGCCGCGACGGTGGCCGGCGAGACCGCCGCGCCCCCCGCGCCGCCGGCCGAGCCGCTGGAGCCGGACCTCTACGACGCCGCCCGCAACGGCCGGGTCGAACGCGCGCTGGAGCTGATCGAGGCCGGCGCCGACCCGCACGCGCCGCCGCCGGCCGGCGACCGCGACCAGCGCAGCCTCGCCGTGCTCGCCGCGGTGCTGCCCGACCTGCGCCTGCTGCGCGAACTGATCGCCCGCGGGGTCGACCTCAACCGTGCCCACGCCGGCATGACCCCGCTGCTGGCCGCGACCCGCGACAGCTGGCACGGCCGCCCCGACGCGGTGATGACCCTGCTCGCCAACGGCGCCGACCCGCGCGCGACCGACGCCGAGGGCAACACCCCGCTGCACTTTGCCGCGCGCAGTTCCGACCCGGGCGTGGCCGCGCTGCTGCGCGACGCCGCGGCCGAGCTGGAGGTGCTCAACAATGACGGCCTGTCGCCGCTCGGCGTCGCCTGCGCCGCTGGCAACTGGCGGCTGGCCCGGTTCCTGCTGGAGCGTGGCGCCCGGCCCGAACCCGCCGGCGGCCAGCCGGCGCTGCTGTCGGCCGCGGCCGGCGAGGATGACGACCCGGCCGGCGTGCAACTGCTGCTCAAGCTCAAGGCGCGCGTCGACGCCCGCGGTCCGGGCGGCCGCAGCGCCCTGCACGAAGCCGCGCGGGCCGGCCACCAGGCGATCTCCGACGCGCTGCTGGCGGCCGGCGCCGACCCGCTCGCCGCCGACGACCGCCACCGCACGCCGCTGCACGAGGCGGCGAGCGGTGGCCACCTCGGCCTGCTCCAGCACCTGCTCGACGCCGTCCCGGCCGATCGCCACGAGGTCGCGACCGCCACCGACGACGACGGCCGCGACCTGCTGATGCTGGCCTGCATGTCCGAGGGCGGCGACGCGGCGCTGGTCCAGCGCCTGCTCGCGCTCGGGATCGACCCGGCCCGCACCGATGCCGACGGCAAGCGCGCGGTCGACCGCGCCGCCGCCGCCGGCCGCTGGTCGCTGGTTGCCGTGCTCGACCCCGCCCACGCCCTGCCGGCCAGTGTCGGTGGCGAGCAGGCGCTGCCCGACCGCGCCCCCGCCGCGCTGCTGCGCGAGGGCCTCGGCGAGGGCCGCGAGCACCAGCTCGACGCGGTCGCCGCGCTGCTTGGCCCGGCCGAACTCGGCGCGCTGCTGCACGACGGCGACGGCGTGGTGCCGGCGCACCAGGTCGAGTGGCTGCTCGCCCGCGGCGCCGACCCCGAGGTCCGCGACGGCCGCGGCCACACCCCGATGAGCCTGCTGCTGGAACGTGGCCCATCGTCGCGGGGGGCGCTGCAGGCACTGCTGCGGCGCGGGGTGTCGCCGGCCGGCGCGGGTGGCCTGGCGCGCTTCCTCGCCGCCTGCACCGGCGCCGACCCCGGCGCCCGCGCGCTCGAACCGCTTGCACTGGAACTGCTCGACCACGGCGCCGACCCGTTCGCCGCCAGCCCCGCCGGCGACCCGCCGCTGGCGCTGGCGGTGCGGTTGGGCTGGACGGCTCTGGTCGACCGACTGCTCGACACCGGCGTCGACCTCGACGCCCGCGACAGCCGCGGCATGAGCCCGCTGCACCTGGCCGCGGCGCTCGGGCGCGACCACGCGCTGCGGCGGCTGGTCGCCCACGGCGCCTCGCCGGACCTGCGCGCCGCCGACGGCCAGACCCCGCTCGGGGTGGCGCTTTCGGCCGGCCGCCGCGACCTCGCCGACTGGCTCGACTGGCGCGGCTGGCCGTTGCC
>NZ_AVPT01000057.1 GCF_000768335.1 Lysobacter arseniciresistens ZS79 | reverse complement strand
CCGACGTGCCCGCCGCGGCGATCGTTGGCGACGCCGACGCGGTGCGCCGCCTGCTCGACCTCGGCCTGCCGGTCGACGCCACCGACAGCCAGGGCTGCAGCGCCCTGCTGCGCGCGGCCGGCGGTGGCCACCGCGCGGTGGTCGACCTGCTGCTGGCCCGCGGCGCCGACCCGCAGCGCGCGGCCGGGTCCGGCGCGACCCCGCTGTCGGCCGCCGTCAGCATGCGCCACGCCGAGATCGTCGACCGCCTGCTCGCCGCCGGCGCCGACATCGAGCAGCGCCTGCCGGGCGAACTGACCGTCTTGATGGTCGCCTGCGCGCTCGGCCTGCCCGACCTCGCCGCGCGCCTGCTCGGTGCCGGTGCCGACGTCCGCGCGGTCGACGCGCAGGGCCGCACCGCGATGCACTGCGCGGCGATGTTCGGTTTCAGCGCGCGCGAGCGCACCCGCCTGGTCGCATTGTTCGACACCCTGCTGCTGGCCAACGGTGATGCCGACATCGACGCCGAGGCCGGCGGCGCGACCCCGCTGCTGCTGCTGCTGGGGGCGCGCGCCGAACCCGGCAGCGCCGCCGACGAGGCGGTGCTGGTCGCGGCGCTGGAGCAGCTGACCGACCACGACGCCCGGCTCGACGTGCAGGACCCGCGCGGTTTCGGCCCGCTGCACCTGGCCGCGCTGCACGGCCTGCTGCACGTGGTTCAGTGGCTGCTGCGCGCCGGCGCCGACCCCGACCTGCGCGACGGCCTCAACCGCAGCCCGCGCGAGATCGCGGTGATGCGCGGCTTCGTCGACATCGCCGCCGAGTTCGCCCCGCCCGGCCCACCCGGCGGCGACGTGTCGATGGCGCGGTTCCTGCGCGACCGGCGCTAGCGGTACACCCGGGCAGGCACAAAAAAAGCCCCGCAATCGCGGGGCTTTTCCGGCGTGTGGCGTCGACCGCTCAGCGCTTCATCGAGGCGAAGAACTCGTCGTTGGACTTGGAGTTCTTCATCTTGTCGAGCAGGAACTCCATCGCGCCGATCTCGTCCATGCCGTGCAGCAGCTTGCGCAGGATCCAGATCTTCTGCAGCAACTCCGGCTCGATCAGCAGGTCCTCGCGGCGGGTGCCGCTGCGGTTGATGTCGATCGCCGGGTAGACGCGCTTCTCGGCGATGCGGCGGTTCAGGTGCACCTCGGAGTTGCCGGTGCCCTTGAACTCCTCGTAGATCACCTCGTCCATCTTGCTGCCGGTATCGACCAGCGCGGTGGCGATGATGGTCAGCGAGCCGCCTTCCTCGACGTTGCGGGCGGCGCCGAAGAAGCGCTTCGGGCGGTGCAGGGCGTTGGCGTCCACGCCGCCCGACAGCACCTTGCCCGAGCTCGGCACCACGTTGTTGTACGCGCGCGCCAGGCGGGTGATCGAGTCGAGCAGGATGACCACGTCCTTCTTGTGCTCGACCAGGCGCTTGGCCCGTTCGATCACCATCTCGGCCACCTGCACGTGGCGCGCGGCCGGCTCGTCGAAGGTCGAGCTGATCACCTCGCCGCGCACGGTGCGCTGCATCTCGGTGACCTCCTCGGGCCGCTCGTCGATCAGCAGCACGATCAGGTGCACGTCCGGGTGGTTGTGGGTGATGGCGGTCGCGACCTGCTGCATCATCATCGTCTTGCCGGCCTTCGGCGGGCTGACGATCAGGGCGCGCTGGCCCTTGCCCTGCGGGGCCATCAAATCGAGGATGCGGCCGGTGATGTCCTCGGTGCTGCCGTCGCCGCGCTCCAGCCGGAACTTGCGGCGCGGGAACAGCGCGGTGAGGTTCTCGAACAGGACCTTGTTCTTGCTCGCTTCCAGCGGCTCGCCGTTGATCGTGTCGACGATCGACAGCGCGAAGTAGCGCTCGCCGTCCTTCGGGAAGCGGATGCGGCCGGACAGGTGGTCGCCGGTGCGCAGGTTGAAGCGGCGGATCTGGCTCGGGCTGATGTAGGTGTCGTCAGGGCCGGCCAGGTAGCTGGCCTCGGCCGCGCGCAGGAAGCCGAAGCCGTCGGGCAGGATCTCCAGCACGCCGTCGGCGACGACGCCCTCGCCGTGGCGGGTCAGCACCTTCAGCACGGCGAAGATGACGTCCTGCTTGCGCGCGCGGGCGACGCCCTCGGAGATGCTCAGCTGCTCGGCGATCTCCAGCAGCTTGTGCGCCGGCATCCGCTTGAGGTCGGTCAGGGTGTAGCTCGGGAAGCCCTCGGGCACCTGCGGGTTGGGCCGCGGGACGAAGTTCTCGTTGCCGCCGTCGTCGCTGGGCAGGCCGTCGCGGTCGCGGTTGCGGTTGCGGTCGCGCTTGTTGCGGAAGCGCTCGCGGCGGTTGCCGCGGCCGCCGTCCTGGTCGCCGCCGCGCGGGCCGTCGTTGCGCTGGCCCTGCGACTGGTGGTCGCGCGGCGGGTTGTCCTTGGAGGCGTTGTCCCGGGGCGCGTTGTCAGCCGACGGGGTGGCGCGGGGGGCGCCTTCGCCACCACCGTCGCCGGTTGCGGCCGGGGCCTCGTTGCGGGCGGGTGCGGGCGCGGGCTTCGACTCGGCGCCGGTGTCGGCGCTGGCCGGGGCGTCGGCCCGGGCGGCCTTCGGCTCGCTGGTCGGCTCGCTTTTGCTTGCGGCGGGAGCGGCGTCGGCCTTGCTGGCACGCGGCTTGCGCACGCGCTTTTCGGCGGTTTCGCCGGCGTCGGGGGTGTTATCGGACAAGCGGGGTTTCCTCGCTAAGCGGCGAGCGCCCGCGGCGGGCGGGCGGAGCGTCTGGGACGAAAGGTATCGAGAAGGGTGCGGCGGGGAGCGGGTCTGGCGAAACCGGCCGGGCGGGAGTCCGCGGGGCCGGTCGTTGCAACCGTTCAGGCGCCGGGTGTTGCGAAACTAGCACCGCGGCCGGGGCGCCCGCAAGCGGGGCGGGGCCCGCGGTTCATGTCGACGCCGGCCGCGGCGGGCGTCGACAGGGCCGGGCGGCGCGGGTGCCGCCCGGGACGCGGCGTCAGAGCGCCTTGTCGATCATCTGCGCCAGCTGGCCCTTGCCGACCGCGCCGATCTGGGTTTCCTGCACCTGGCCGTCCTTGAACAGCAGCAGCATCGGGATCGAGCGCACGTGGTACTTCATCGCCGTGGCGCGGTTGTGGTCGACGTTGACCTTGGCGATCCTGACCTTGCCGGCGTACTCCTCGGCCAGCTGGTCCAGCGCCGGCGCGATCATCTTGCACGGGCCGCACCACTCGGCCCAGAAGTCGACCAGCACGGGTTCGGACGACTGCAGCACGGCGGTATCGAAATCGGCATCGCCGACCTGCATGATTTTGTCGCTCACAAGCTTCTCCTGCGGTGGGGCGGGGGCGGACGATGACCGCCGCCCGGCGATTGCCCGGGGTTACGCGTTAGACTGGGGTGTTTCGCGGTGGCTTCAAGGCCCCGCGCGCTGCGGTCAGGGACGAAAACTGGCCGACCCCGGCAGTCTGCTTGGCGGACGCCACCCACGCAAGGCGCGCCCGCGCCGCGGCCCTGGCAGGCCCGGCCACGCCCCTCGCAAGCCCTCCAGAGCACCCGGACCCGCATGAGCGACAAGCCCCTTACCGATATTTCCTTCTCCTCCTTCGACCTGCACCCGAGCCTGCTGGCCGGGCTGGAGGCCGCCGGCTTCACCCGCTGCACCCCGATCCAGGCGATGACCCTGCCGGTCGCGCTGAAGGGCGGCGACGTCGCCGGCCAGGCCCAGACCGGCACCGGCAAGACCCTCGCCTTCCTGGTCGCGGTGATGAACCGTCTGCTGACCCGCCCGGCGCTGGCCGAGCGCAACCCCGGCGACCCGCGCGCGCTGATCCTCGCCCCGACCCGCGAACTGGCGATCCAGATCCACAAGGACGCGGTGAAGTTCGGCAGCGACCTCGGCCTCAAGTTCGCCCTGGTCTACGGCGGCGTCGACTACGACAAACAGCGCGAACTGCTGCAGCAGGGCGTCGACGTGATCATCGCCACCCCGGGCCGGCTGATCGACTACGTCAAGCAGCACAAGGTGGTCAGCCTGCACGCCTGCGAGATGTGCGTGCTGGACGAGGCCGACCGCATGTTCGACCTCGGCTTCATCAAGGACATCCGCTTCCTGCTGCGGCGCATGCCGATCCGCACCGAGCGCCAGACCCTGCTGTTCAGTGCCACCCTCAGCCACCGCGTGCTGGAGCTGGCCTACGAGCACATGAACGAGCCCGAGAAGCTCGTTGTCGAGGCCGAGACGATCACCGCGGCCAAGGTCCGCCAGCGCGTGTATTTCCCGGCCGACGAGGAGAAGATCCCGCTGCTGCTGGGCCTGCTGTCGCGCAGCGAGGGCGCGCGCACGATGGTGTTCGTCAACACCAAGGCCTGGGTCGAGCGGGTCGCGCGGGCGCTGGAGCGCGGCGGCTACCGGGTCGGCGTGCTGAGCGGCGACGTGCCGCAGAAGAAGCGCGAGACCCTGCTCAACCGCTTCCAGAAGGGCCAGCTGGAGATCCTGGTGGCGACCGACGTCGCCGCGCGCGGCCTGCACATCGACGGCGTCAGCCACGTCTACAACTACGACCTGCCGTTCGACGCCGAGGACTACGTGCACCGCATCGGCCGCACCGCGCGGCTGGGCGCCGAGGGCGACGCGATCAGCTTCGCCTGCGAGCGCTACGCGATGGGCCTGCCGGACATCGAGGCCTACATCGAGCAGAAACTGCCGACCGCGCCGGTCGAGGCCGACCTGCTG
>NZ_AVPT01000097.1 GCF_000768335.1 Lysobacter arseniciresistens ZS79 | reverse complement strand
AAAAAGCCGGTCGAGGGCGACGACGGCGAGCAGGAGAGCATCGGCGCGATCTTCAGGGAGGCCCGCGAGCAGCGCGCGGCCGACGAGGAGCGCCGCGGTGGCGGTCGCAGCCGCAGTGGCGGTGGCGGACGTCGCGGTGGCAGCGAGGGCGGGCGTCGCGAAGGCGGCCGTGGCGAGGGGGGCCGCAGTCGCCGCCCGCGCCGCGAGGAGGCACCGGCCGCGGCC
>NZ_AVPT01000018.1 GCF_000768335.1 Lysobacter arseniciresistens ZS79 | reverse complement strand
GGTCGGCCGCGCGCGGTGCGGGCGCTGCGCCCAGCTGCGCCGAGCCGTCGGCGGCGGCCTGCTTGACGTCGGCCATCGTCACCACGCCGTCGGCGCCGGTGGCGCGCACGCGGGTCAGGTCGACCTTGAGCTTGCGCGCGAGCGCGCGCACCGCCGGCATCGCCTTGACGCCGCCGACCGTGCTGGCCTGCTCGCTGCGCACCGCATCGGACGACTGCATCGCGCCGACCACGGTGCCGCTGTCCTGGCGCGGCTGGCCCTTGGCGGCGGGTTCGCCCTCGTCCTGGATCGCGCCGCCGTCGTCCGAGGCGACCACCCGGTGGTCCGGCGCCGGGTCCTCGCTGCCCACGCCTTTTGACGGCTGGCCGCCGCCGTGGTGGTGGCCGGTGTCCTGGCCCTCGGCGCGCTGCGGCATCGACGGGTCGACTTCGAACTCGGCCAGCATCGCGCCGGTGGTGATCACGTCGCCGGCGGCGCCGGCCAGCTTCAGCACCTTGCCGGACACCGGCGAGGGCACCTCGACCACGGCCTTGGCGGTCTCCATCGAGACCAGCGCGTCGTCCAGCTTGATCGTGTCGCCGACCTTGACCGTCCATTCGACGATGGTCGCGTCCGGCAGGCCTTCGCCGAGGTCGGGCAGGAAGAAGGTTTTCTTGTTGCTCATGGCAGTCCTTCGTTTTGCGGGGGCGCCGCGGCGCCCGGGCAGTGCATCGGTGGGTGCATGGCGGCCGGTGGGTGCCGGCCACCGCGGCCGGCGGTCAGCCGGCGACCATCGCCCGCTTCGCCGCGGCGACCACGCGGTCGACGCTCGGCAGGTACTTCATCTCCAGCCGGAACAGCGGGATGTGGGTGTCGTAGCCGGTGACGCGCTCGACCGGGGCGAGCAGGTCGTACATCGACTCCTCGGCCAGGCGCGCGGCGATCTCGGCGCCGAAGCCGGCGGTCTTGGGCGCCTCGTGCACGATCACGCAACGGCCGGTCTTGGACACCGACTCGGCGATGGTGGCGAAGTCCAGCGGACGCAGGGTGGCGACGTCGATGACCTCGGCGCTGATGCCTTCCCCGGCCAGCTGTTCGGCGGCCTCCAGGGTCTCCTTCACCTGCGCGCCCCAGGTCACCAGGGTCACGTCGGAGCCGTCGCGCAGGACGTAGCAGACGTCCAGCGGCAGCGCCTCGCCGTCGTCCGGCACGTGTTCCTTGTACTGGCGGTAGATGCGCTTGGGCTCGAAGAAGATCACCGGATCCGGCTCGCGGATCGCCGCCAGCAGCATGCCGTAGGCGCGCTGCGGCGAGGACGGCATCACCACGCGCAGGCCCGGCACGTTGGTGAAGATCGCCTCGTTGGCCTCGCTGTGGTGCTCCGGCGCGCGGATGCCGCCGCCCCACGGCACCCGCAGCACCATCGGGCAATGCAGGCGGCCGCGGGTGCGGTAGCGCATACGCGCGGCGTGGCAGACGATGAAGTCGACCATCGGGTACATGAAGCCGTCGAACTGGGCTTCGGCGATCGGCTTCATGCCCTGGCTGGCCATGCCGACGGTCAGGCCGGCGATGGTGGTTTCGTCCAGCGGGGTGTCGATCACCCGCTCGGAGCCGAACTGCGCGTGCAGGCCGGCGGTGGCGCGGAACACGCCGCCGTTGACGCCGACGTCCTCGCCGAGCACCACCACGCTGTCGTCGACGCGCATCTCGTGGGCCATCGCCTGGGTCAGCGCCTCGATCAGCGTGATCGGGGCTGCGGTGTCGTTGCTGCTCATGCGCGGCCCTCCCGTGCGATCGCCTGTTCGCGCTGGGCCAGCAGGTCCGCCGGCGGGTCGGCATATAGGTGGTCGAACATCGCTTCGACAGGCTGCACCGGGGTCTCCAGGTAGGCGTTGATTTCGACGTCGACCTTCGCGCCGCATTCCTCGATCCAGGCCTTCTCCTCGGCGTCGCTCCACACGCCGGCGGCGGTCAGGTAGGTGCGCAGGCGGGTCATCGGCTCGCGGGTCCAGCCGTCCTTGACCTCGGCCTCGTCGCGGTAGCGGCTGGCGTCGTCGGCGGTGGTGTGGTCGTGCAGGCGGTAGGTCATGAACTCGATCACGCTGCCGCCCTCGCCGTTGCGCGCGCGCTCGGTGGCGCGGCGCATGCCCTCGAGCACGGCGACCAGGTCGTTGCCGTCCACCTGCAGGCAGTGCAGGCCGCCGGCCAGGCCCTTCTGGGCGAGCGTCTGCGCGCCGGTCTGGGCATGCCGCGGCACCGAGATCGCCCAGCCGTTGTTGACCACGCACAGCACCAGCGGCGACTTGTAGGCGCCGGCCGAGTTGAGCGCGGCGTAGAAGTCGGTCTTGGACGAGCCGCCGTCGCCGCAGCAGGCCACGGCCACGCGGTCCTGCTTGCGCAGCTTGAACGACAGCGCCGCGCCGGCGGCCATCAGGCACTGGGTCGAGATCGGTACGCACCACGGGTAGTCGTTCTTCGCCTCGGCGAAGTCGTTGCCGCGCTCGTCGCCGCCCCAGTACAGCAGCACCTCGCGCGGCTTCACGCCGCGCATGAACTGCGCGCCGTACTCGCGGTAGCTGGGGGCGAACACGTCCTCGGGCCGCATCGAGGCGCCGATGCCGACGTGGGTGGCCTCGTGGCCGAGGCAGGCGGCGTAGGTGCCGAGCTTGCCGGTGCGCTGCAGCTTGATCGCCTTGCTGTCGAAGGTGCGCACGAACAGCATCTGCTTGAACAGCGGCAGCAGGGCCCTGGGGTCACGGAAGGCTTCGGGCAGCTCGGCGACGGGCTGGCCGTCCGGCCCGATGTATTGCAGGTACTCGATCTCGAACGATGCGGCGACCGTCATTGCGCGCGTTCCTCGGTCATGCGAAAGACCCCCGATGATACCGGCGGCCCCGGAAAAATCCGTTGCGCGATGCGGCAAGCGGCCGGCGTACGGCGCGCCGCCGGGACGGCCTGGCGATCGCGCCTGATCCAGGTCAGGGCGTAGCGGCCGCGCATGTGCGATACCCTTTCGCCCCCCGCAGGAGCAGGCGATGAGCGTCGACAGGAACGAGCGAGCACTGGAAACCGGCATCCACACCGACCTGTCGGGGCGGCTCAGCTATGGCGGCTACCTGCACCTGGACCGGCTGCTCGATGCGCAGCATCCGCTGTCGAATCCGGCCGAGCACGACGAGCTGCTGTTCATCGTCCAGCACCAGGTGTCCGAGCTGTGGATGAAGCTGATGATCCACGAGCTCAAGGCGGCCACCGTGCACCTGCGCGCCGACGAGCTGGGCAGCTGCCAGAAGATCTTCGCGCGCTGCAAGCAGGTGCTGCGCCAGCTGACCGAGATGTGGTCGGTGCTGGAAACGCTGACGCCGTCGGACTACATGCGCTTCCGCGACATCCTCGGGCCGTCGTCGGGTTTCCAGTCGCTGCAGTACCGCACGATCGAGTTCCTGCTCGGCAACAAGAACGCGGCGATGCTGAAGGTGTTCGCCCACGATCCGGCGGCGGAAACTTCGCTGCGCGAGGTGCTGGAGTCGCCCAGCCTGTACGACGAGGCGCTGCGCTTCCTCGCCCGCCAGGGCCACCCGGTGCCGGAACACCTGCTCGAACGCGACTGGTCGCGCCCGCACGTGTCCGAGCCGGCGCTGCTGCCGGTGTTCGGCCGGATCTACGAGGACCCCGACGCGCACTGGGCCGCCTACCACCTGCTGGAGGACCTGGTCGACCTGGAGAGCCAGTTCCAGCTGTGGCGCTTCCGCCACATGCGCACGGTGATGCGGATCATCGGCTTCAAGCGCGGCACCGGCGGCTCGTCGGGCGTGGGCTTCCTCAAGCAGGCGCTGGACCTGACGTTCTTCCCGGAGCTGTTCGAGGTGCGCACCTCGATCGGCACGGGCCGCTGAACCGCTGCTTGTGCTGCGTCGCAGCATCGCGCGCGTTCATTTGACGTGCTCGTTACATAGCGGTTAAACCTTCCCCCGTTTTCGCCCCTGCCGGCTCGCCGCCGGCCGAGGGGGGATTGCCACGAGACCGCCCAGCAGGGCGGCAGACCGACAGATTCCTTCAGGGGAGAAAAACCACCAGTGGCCACCAATCCAGTCCCGGCGGGGGAGAAGACCTTCCTCGGCCATCCGCGCGGCCTGTTCGTGCTGTTCTTCGCCGAGATGTGGGAGCGCTTCTCCTACTACGGCATGCGCGCCATCCTGATCTTCTACCTGGTGCAGCACTGGCTGTTCTCGGAGCAGAAGGCCTACCTGATCTATGGCGCCTACACCGCGCTGGTCTACATCACCCCGGTGATCGGTGGTTACCTGGCCGACCGCTACATCGGCCAGCGCAAGGCGGTGCAGTACGGCGCGGTCCTGCTGGTGATCGGCCACGGCCTGATGGCGTTTGAAGGTACCGGCGGGCAGGACTCGCCGATGCTCAACGTGTTCTGGCTGGCACTCGCGTTCATCATCATGGGCGTCGGCTTCCTGAAGGCCAACATCTCGGCGATCGTCGGCCAGCTGTACCGTCAGGGCGATGCGCGACGCGATCCCGCCTTCACGATCTTCTACATGGGCATCAACCTGGGCGCGGCGATCGGTTCGGCGCTGGTCGCCTACCTCGGCCAGGAGATCGGCTGGTCCTGGGGCTTCGGTGCGGCCGGCATCGGCATGCTGCTGGGCCTGATCGTGTTCGTCTGGGGCCGCCCGGCACTGCTCGGCAAGGGCGAGGCGCCGGACCCGGCGCTGCTGAAGAAGCCGATGCTGGGCGTCCCGACCGAATGGATGGTCTACCTGATCGGCCTGGTCGGCGTGGTGGTGGTCTGGTTCCTGGTGCAGTACCAGTCCGTCGTCGGCTGGCTGCTGGCGCTGTTCGGTGCCGTCGTCGTCGCCTACCTGCTGTTCACGGCGGTGTTCAAGCTCGACCGGGTGTACCGCGACCGGATCCTCGCCGCGCTGTTCCTGATCGGCCTGCAGCCGCTGTTCTGGGCGCTGTTCGAGCAGGCCGGTTCCTCGCTCAACATCTACACCGACGAGCAGGTCAACCGCGAGCTGCTGGGCTGGGAAGTGCCGGCCGGCATGTTCCAGTCGCTCAACGCGATCTACATCATCCTGCTCGGGCCGGTGTTCGCGTGGCTGTGGCTGGCGCTGGCCAGGCGCGGGCTGGAGCCGTCCACCCCGGCCAAGTTCGGCCTCGGCCTGGTGCAGCTCGGCCTGGGCTTCCTGGTGCTGGTGGCCGGTGCGGTCGCGGCCGGTACCGGCAACCCGACCCCGGTGATCTTCATCTTCGCCATCTACCTGCTGCACACGATGGGCGAGCTGTGCCTGTCGCCGGTCGGCCTGTCGGCGATGACCAAGCTGGCGCCGGCGAGCATGGTCAGCCTGCTGATGGGTACCTGGTTCCTGGCCAGCGCGGCCGGCAACTACATCGGTGGCCTGATCGCCCACGCAACCGGTGCCGAAGCCGCCGAAGGCGCCGCCGCCACGCCGGTGCTGGACGTCTACCAGCAGATCGGCTGGATCGCGATCGCCGTCGGCGTGGCCGTGGTCGCGGTGTCGCCGCTGATCCGCAAGCTGATGCACGAGGACGTCGACACCGAGCGCCACGACCGTGCACTGGCCGGGCAGGAAGAAGTGGGCGAGCCGGCCGCGGCCGGTACCCGTACCGACCAGGAACTGCGGTAACCGCGACCCGGCCATGCCTGGCGCATGGCCGGTATGCGCGCGAACGGAAACGGCGGCCTCCGGGTCGCCGTTTCTTTTTCAGGTACCGCCCTCGGCCTGCAGTTCGAGCTCGTCGAGCCGGTCGAGCAGGCGGAACAGCAGGTCGCGCTCGGCCGGCTGCATGCCCTTCAGCAGGCGCTGCTCGAACTCGATCGCCAGCGGCGCGACCTCGTCGTAGATGCGGTAGCCGTCGGCGCTGAGGCGCAGCACCGAGCGGCGGCGGTCGTCGCCGTGGGTCTCGCGCCGGAGCCGGCCGGCCTCGACCAGCCGCGCGACCGCACGGCTCACCGCCACCTTGTCCATCGCCGTGCGCTGGGCGACCTCGCCGGCCGACAGGTCGGGATAGCGGCCGAGCACCGCCATCACCCGCCACTCGGTGACGCCGAGGTCGAAGCGTTCGGCATACATGCGGAAGATCGAGTCGCTGACGCGGTTGGACAGCACCGACAGCCGGTACGGCAGGAAGTGTTCGAGGTCGAGTTCGACGTGTCGCGGGCGTCGCGCGCCGGGGCGGGGGTCGTTCATGTTGCGCCGCGCCTTGTGTATGGTTTCATGTGAAACTATAACGTCGTTCCGCGGCCGCCGTGCCGCGCACCCTTCCCGTGCTTTCCAAAGCCGCAGATCCGGAGTCCCCCATGAGCGCCCAGCCCAACCTCGGCATGCAGGTCACCACTTTCGAGAACCCGATGGGTATCAACGGGTTCGAGTTCGTCGAGTTCGCCGCGCCGGCCGGGCAGGGCGAGAAGATGCGCGACTACCTGCGCAAGCTCGGCTTCACCGCGGTCGCCCGCCACCGCGAGCGCGCGATCACCCTGTTCCGCCAGGGCACGATCAACTTCCTGCTCAACGAGGAGCCGGGTTCGTTCGCCGCCGACTTCGCCGCCGAGCACGGCCCGTCGGCCTGCGGCTTCGCGATCCGCTTCCGCAAGCCGGTTGGCGAGGTGCTCGACCACGTGCTCGCCAACGGCGGCGAGAAGGCCGACCACAAGCCGGAGACCGGCGCCGTGTCCGCGCCGGCGATCAAGGGCATCGGCGACTGCATGCTGTACCTGATCGACGACTCCGCCGAGGACATCTACGCCGGTTACGAGCCGCTGCCGGGCGTCGACCAGCACCCGGAGGGCTTCGGCCTGACCTTCATCGACCACCTGACCCACAACCTGTTCCTCGGCAACATGCAGAAGTGGTCGGACTACTACGAGAAGCTGTTCAACTTCCGCGAGATCCGCTACTTCGACATCAAGGGGGCCAAGACCGGCCTGCTGTCGAAGGCGATGACCGCGCCGGACGGCATCGTGCGCATCCCGCTCAACGAGTCGTCCGACGAGAAGAGCCAGATCAACGAGTACCTGCGCGACTACAAGGGCGAGGGCATCCAGCACATCGCGCTGTTCACCGACGACATCTACGCGTCGGTCGAGAAGATGCGCGAGGCCGGCATCGCCTTCCTCGACACGCCCGACACCTACTTCGACGTGATCGACCAGCGCGTGCCGGGCCACTCCGAGGACGTCGAGCGCCTGCGTCGCAACGCCATCCTGATCGACGCCGACATGGAGACCAAGAAGCGCCTGCTGCTGCAGATCTTCACCCAGAACGCGTTCGGCCCGATCTTCTTCGAGATCATCCAGCGCAAGGGCAACGAGGGCTTCGGCGAGGGCAACTTCCAGGCGCTGTTCGAGTCGATCGAACGCGACCAGATGAAGCGCGGCGTGCTGTAAACCACTTTCCGGGCCGGAGGCAGTCGCGTGAAGGGATACATGTCGGGGTTTGGCAACGAGTTCGCGACCGAGGCGGTCGCCGGCACGCTGCCGGAAGGACGCAACTCGCCGCAGCGGGTGGCGCACGGGTTGTACGCCGAGCAGCTGACCGGCTCGGCGTTCACCGCGCCGCGCGGAAGCAACCGCCGCAGCTGGCTGTACCGGATCCGCCCGGCCGCGGTGCACGGGCCGTTCGAGCCGATGCGGCGCGACGACGGCCCCGCGCGCTTCCACAACGATTTCGGCGACGGCCCGGTGACGCCCGATCAGCTGCGCTGGGACCCGCTGCCGATGCCGGCCACCGACGCGCCGACCGACTTCGTCGACGGCCTGTTCACCATGGCCGGCAACGGCGGCCCGGCGGCGATGACCGGCATGGGCGTGCATCTGTACGCCGCCAACCGCTCGATGGACGGGCGGTTCTTCTACGACGCCGACGGCGAGCTGCTGATCGTCCCGCAACTGGGGCGGCTGCGGATCGCCACCGAGCTGGGCGTGCTCGAGGTCGAACCGCAGGAGATCGCGGTGATCCCGCGCGGCGTGCGCTTCCGGGTCGAACTGCCCGACGGCACCGCCCGCGGCTACGTCTGCGAGAACTTCGGCGCGCTGCTCAAGCTGCCCGACCTCGGCCCGATCGGCAGCAACGGGCTGGCCAACCCGCGCGACTTCCTGACGCCGCAGGCCGCGTTCGAGGACGTCGAGGGCGACTTCGAACTGGTCGCCAAGTTCCAGGGCCACCTGTGGCGCGCCGACATCGGCCACAGCCCGCTCGACGTGGTCGGCTGGCACGGCAACTACGCGCCGTACAAGTACGACCTGCGCCGCTTCAACACGATCGGCTCGATCAGCTTCGACCACCCGGACCCGTCGATCTTCCTCGTGCTGCATTCGCCCAGCGACACCCCGGGCACCAGCAACCTCGACTTCGCGATCTTCCCGCCGCGCTGGCTGGTGGCGCAGGACACGTTCCGGCCGCCCTGGTTCCACCGCAACATCGCCAGCGAGTTCATGGGCCTGGTGCACGGCGCCTACGACGCCAAGGCCGAGGGCTTCGTCCCCGGCGGCGCCAGCCTGCACAACTGCATGACCGGCCACGGACCGGACGCGGCGACGTTCGACAAGGCCAGCGCCGCCGACCTGTCCCGCCCCGACGTGATCCGCGACACGATGGCGATCATGTTCGAGGCGCGCGCGGTGATCCGGCCGACCAGCCAGGCGCTGGCCGCGAACCACCGCCAGCGCGGGTACCAGGCCTGCTGGGACGGGCTGGGCAAGCACTTCCGCGGCTGAGCACCGTGGGCGTCGACGCGCGCGGGGCATTCGCGCGCTGTTGACGACGCGGTGCAGAAGATCGGGCGCCGTCCTCCACGAGTGTGCCCATGCCGAGCCGTCCCGACCGCATCCTCGCCGCAGCGTTGCTGGCGCTGGCGATCACCGCCTGCAGCGCCGACGATGGGGCCGCCGTCGACCCGTCCGCCGCCGCTGGCGACCCGCCGACCACGATCGGTCCCGATGCGCCCAAGCCGGCCGCGCCGGCGCCCGCGCCCGCCGAGCCCACCGCCACCGGCGACGCACGCTTCGATGGCTACGGCCCCGCGCGCTTCGGCATGAGCGCGGACGCGGTGCGCGCGGCCTGGAACGGCGGCGACCTCGGTGAACCCGGCGACGCGCCCGCCGGCGGTCCGGACGGCAGCGACGCCTGCTTCCACCTCAGTCCGGTCGGCCAGCCGGACCAGGCCTATTTCGCGATGATGTTCGAGGGCGGCCGCTTCGTCCGCTACTCGGTCGCCAACGACGGCATGGCCGCTCCCGGCGGCGGTCGCCGCGGCATGGACGAGGCCGGGCTCGAAGCGCTCTACGGACCGGTCACCGACCGCAGCCCGCACAAGTACGTCGACGGCGAATACCTGCGCGTCGCCGACCCGTCCGGCAGCGACGCGGTTTTGTTGTTCGAGACCGATGCCGACGACGTGGTGACCGAGTGGCGGGTCGGGCTGCCGCCGCAGGTCGATTACGTCGAAGGTTGCTCCTGAGCCGCGGCTCAGGCCTAGAATCGACCCGTTCACACCGGAGGATCCGCGATGCTGGCAGCACTTGGCTTTTTCGTGCTCGGACTGCTGCTGCTGGCACTGGGCGGCGACTCGCTGGTGAAGGGCGCCTCGGGACTGGCGCGGCGCGGCGGGCTGTCGCCGTTCGCGACCGGGCTGGTGCTGGTCGCGTTCGGCACCTCGCTGCCGGAACTGGCGGTCAATCTGCGCGCGATCGCGGTCGGCCAGCCGGAGCTGGCGCTGGGCAACGCGATCGGCAGCAACGTCGTCAACTTCGGGTTGGTGCTCGGCGCGGCCGCGGTCGCGGCGCCGCTGCTGGTGCGCTGGCGCGCGCTGTCGCCGCTGCTGCTGGTGCTGGTCGTCGGCACCGCGGCGGCGATCGTGTTCGGCCTCGACGGCCGCCTGTCGCGGATCGAGGGCGGGATGATGCTGCTGGCCTTCGTCGCGGTGCTGGCGTTCGCGTTCTCCCGCGCGCGACAGGAGGTGCCGGAGCTGCGGGCCGAGCTGGAAGCGTTCGCCCACACCGGCACCGACCTCAAGCTCAACCTGCTGCGGCTGGCAATCGCGCTGGTGCTGCTGTATTTCGGCGCGCGCTTCGTGGTCGACGGCGCGCTGGAGCTTGGCACCGGCTGGGGACTGTCGCCGCTGCTGACCGGCCTGGTCGCCGTCGCGATCGGCACCGCCCTGCCGGAGCTGGCCGCCGCGGTGGCCGCCGCGCGGCGGGGGCAGGGCGACATCGTGCTCGGCCACGTGGTCGGTTCCAGCGTGTTCAACCTGCTGGTGATCGTCGGCGCGATGGCGCTGTGGCAGCCGCTGGTGCTACCGGGTGTGCTGGTGCGCTACGCGCTGCCCGCGGCGCTCGCGTTCGCGCTGGTGGTGTACCCGATGCTGCGCGGCGACCTCGAGGTCAGCCGGCGCGAGGGCGGGGTGCTGTTGGCGGGCTTCGTGGTGTGGCTGGCGTTCGAGCTGGTGCTGCTCGACAGCGCCGGCCGGGTCGCCGCGATCGGCTGACCCGCGTGCCGCGTCGATGCGCGCTGCACGGCACGGACGGTAAGGTTGGGGGCGGTCGCGCGGTTGCTACACTGGCCCGATGAACCGTTCCCCCGAAACATCCCCGCCCGCCCGCCCGTTCTCGCGGCGCGCGGTCAATGCGCTCGCGCGCTTCCTCCGCCTCGAGGCCGCCGGCGGCATCATGCTGATCGGCGCGGCGGCGCTGGCGATGATCTTCGCCAACTCGCCGCTGGAAGAAGTCTACGAAGGCTTCCTGGAACTGCCGGTGCAGGTCCGCATCGGCGAGCTCGACATCGCCAAGCCCGCGCTGCTGTGGATCAACGATGGCCTGATGGCGGTCTTCTTCCTGCTGGTCGCGCTGGAGATCAAGCGCGAGGCGCTGACCGGGCAGCTGGCCGGGCGTTCGCAGCTGATCCTGCCGCTGGTGTGCGCGGCCGCCGGCGTGATGGTGCCGGCGCTGATCTTCACCTCGCTCAACCAGGGTGACAGCGAGGCGATGCGCGGCTGGGCGGTACCCACCGCGACCGACATCGCCTTCGCGCTCGGCGTGCTGGCGCTGCTGGGTTCGCGCGTGCCGGTCGGGATGAAGCTGCTGCTGTCGACCATCGCGGTGGTCGACGACCTGATCGCGATCGTGATCATCGCGCTGTTCTATTCGCACGGCATGTCGCTGGTCGCGTTGGCGTGGGCCGGTGCGGCGCTGGCGCTGATGTGGCTGCTCAACCGCCGTGGCGTGACCGCGCTGACGCCGTACCTGCTGCTGGGCGTGGTGCTGTGGGTGTGCGTGCTGAAGTCGGGCGTGCACGCGACCCTGGCGGGCGTCGCGACCGGCCTGATGATCCCGCACGTCAATCCGCGCAACGACATCGACGACGAGGTCGAGCATTCGCCGCTGGAGCACCTCGAACACGCGCTGCACCCATGGGTGGCCTACGCGATCCTGCCGGTGTTCGCGTTCGCCAATGCCGGCCTGGCGCTCGGCGACCTGAGCATCGAAGCGGCCTTCGCGACGCTGCCGCTGGGCATCGTGCTGGGGCTGGTGGTCGGCAAGCCGATCGGCATCGTCGGCGCGGCGGTGTCGATGCGGGCGCTGGGCTGGGCGCGCTTCCCCGACGGCATGGACCTGCGCGCGATGATCGGGCTCGGCCTGCTGTGCGGCATCGGCTTCACCATGAGCCTGTTCATCGCCTCGCTCGGCTACCGCGACCCGCTCAACTACGAAGCGGCGGTGCTCGGCGTGCTGTGCGCGTCGGTGATCGCGGCGCTGCTCGGCTACGGCTGGCTGCGCGCGGTGATGCCGGCGCCGCGCCGGCCCGGCTGAGCCATGCGCCACGCGCTGGTGTTCGGCGGCAGCGGCCAGGTCGGCCGGCCGCTGCTGGCGCGGCTGTGCGGGGCCGGCTGGCGGGTGAGCGCGGTGTCGCGCGCGCCGGCAGCCGATGCCGGTGCCGGCGCGCTGCGCTGGCTGGCCGGCGAGTTCGACGCGATGCCGGCCTTGCCGTCGCAGGTCGATGCGATCCTCAGCTGCGGGCCGCTGGACCGGTTCGCGCGCTGGTACGCGGCCGCGGCACCCGAGTGCCCGCGGGTGGTCGCGTTCGGCTCCACCAGCATCGACACCAAGCACGATTCGGCCGATGCCGGCGAGCGAGACATCGTCCGCCGCCTGCGCGAGGGCGAGGCGGCGGTGTTCGCGGCCGCGGCCGGGCGCGGTGCCGCCGCGACGCTGCTGCGGCCGACCCTGGTCTACGGCGCCGGCCGCGATGCCAGCCTGAGCCGGATCGCCGCGCTGGCCGGCCGCGCGGGGGTGTTCGCGCTGCCGCGCGGGGCCACCGGGTTGCGCCAGCCGGTGCACGTCGAAGACCTCGCCGACGCCGCGATGGCCTGCCTGGGTGCGCCGGCCAGCCACGGCCGTGCCTACGCCCTGCCGGGCGGCGAGACCCTGCCGTACCGGGAGATGGTCGGCCGCGTGCTGGCCTGCCTGCAGCCGCCGGCACGGCTGGTGGAGCTGCCGGCGCCGCTGTTCGCGATCGCGCTGCGGCTGGCGCAGCTGACCGGCCGTGCACGCGGCCTCGGCGACGCCGCGATCGGCCGCATGCGCGAGGACCTGGTGTTCGACATCGACCCCGCCGCGCGCGACCTGGGCTACGCGCCGCGACCGTTCCGGCCAAGCCCGGGAATGTTCATGCCCTCCGGGCCGGTGCGGTAATCCCGGAATCATCGGTAGGAGCGACGCCAGTCGCGACCCACTGACAATCGGATGGGTGGCGAAGGCGCGCACCCGCGGGCATGGCGCGGTCGCGCGATCGCGAATGCGCGTTGAACGCAGGTGTCGGGCGGGTCAGTGGGTCGCGCCTGACGTCGCGCCTACCTGGCGGGCGCCGCGCCGGTGGCCGGTCAGATATCCCGCGCCGGCGGCAGCGTCCGCGACTTCTGCAGCGCCCGCAGCGCCACCACCAGCACGCCGCCGAGCACCATCGCGCCGCCGATGAACAGCCGCGGCCCCGGCCGGTCGCCCCAGAACGCGATGCCCAGCCCGACCGCCAGCACCGGCACCAGCAGCAGCCACGGCGTCACCTGCGCCACCGGGTGGCGCTGCACCAGCACGTAGTACAGCCCGTGGCCGAGCAGCGACGACACGAACGCCGCATAGCCCACGCCGACCCACGCGACCCAGCTGGCCGATGGCAGCGCCGCGATCGCGCCCGGTTCCAGCCACGCGCTGACCGCCAGCAGCGGCAGCACCGCGATCACCGCGGTCCAACCCTGCATCGCGAACGCGTCGATCCCGCGCAGGCCCTTCATCAGCACCGTGCCGATCGCCAGGAACAGCGCCGCCGCCAGCATCATCGCCAGCGCCAGCGGGTCGTCCAGCACCAGCGGGTCGAAGCCCAGCACCAGCACGCCGCCGAAGCTGATCGTGATCGCCAGTCCGGTGCGCCAGGCGAACCGCTCGCCCAGCGCGAACCACGCCAGTAGCGTCGTCATCGGGATGTAGCTCTGGATCACGATCGCCGGCGATGACAGGTCGCCGGCCATCTTCAGCGCGACGAAGCTCAGGCCGAAGTGCAGCACGCCCACGCACACGCAGGTCGCCAGCAGCCGTCCCCACTGGCCCGGCGCCGGTCGCCGCAGGAAGAACACCAGCGGCAGCCCGAGCGCGACGAAGCGAAGCGCTGTGAACAGGAACGGCGGCACCTCGCGCAGCGCGTAGGCCGAGGTCAGGAAGTTCCCCGCCCAGGCCACCACCACCACCATCACCAGCAGCAGGTCGCGGGCCGGCATCGGTGCGCTCAGTAGCCCAGCCCGAGCCGCCGGTACAGCTTGGCCAGCACCCACGCGGGGCCGATCAGCAGGTAGCGCAGATCGGTCAGGAAACTCGGGCGGCGGCCCTCGAAGCGCGCGCCGTGGCCGATGAACTGGCCGATCCACGCCACCACGAACACCACCGCCGCGCTGCACAGCAGCACCGGGCGGCCGAAGGCTTCGAGGATCGCGTTGGACAGCAGCGCCATCAGCGCGAACATCGCCAGCATGCCGAGCCCGAGTGCGCGCGACTGGCGGTAGTAGAACAGCGTCGCGGCGAACATCGCCAGGCCGGCCCAGAAGCCGTCGCGGAACCACGTGCCCGGCGCCGGGATGCACCACAGCAGGGCGACGATGCTCCACACGATCGCCGGCACGCAGACCACGTGGATGCGCTGGTTGCCGGGGTTGCGGTGGTCGGCCGCGTAGCCGGCGAACCAGCGGTCGATCGGGCGCTGGGTGGCGGCCATGTCAGTCGACGCTGATCCCGGCCAGCTTCCACAGCGCCTCGGCGTAGCGCGCGCGGGTGCGCTCGATCACCTCGGCCGGCAGCTTCGGCCCGGGCGCGGTCTTGTCCCAGTCCAGCGTCTCCAGGTGGTCGCGCACGATCTGCTTGTCGTAGCTCGGCGGGCTGGTGCCGACCTGGTACTCGTCGGCCGGCCAGTAGCGCGAGGAGTCCGGCGTCAGCATCTCGTCCATCACGTACAGCCGGCCGTCGGCGTCGGTGCCGAACTCGAACTTGGTGTCGGCCAGCAGGATGCCGCGCTCGGCGGCGTGGCTGGCGGCGTAGCGGTACAGGCGCAGGGTGGCGTCACGCACGGCCTCGGCCAGCTCGGCGCCACACAGGCGCACCGCGGTGTCGAAGTCGATGTTCTCGTCGTGGTCACCGACGGCGGCCTTGGTCGACGGGGTGAAGATCGGCTCGTCCAGCTGCTGCGCCTGCTGCAGGCCGTCGGGCAGGGCGATGCCGCTGATCCGGCCGGTGCGCTGGTAGTCCTTCCAGCCGCTGCCGATCACGTAGCCGCGCGCGATGCACTCGATCGGCACCGGCTTGAGGCGCTTGGTGACGACGGCGCGCTTGGCGTAGCGCGCGGCGTCGACGCCGGCCGGCAGCACCGCGGCGACGTCGATCCCGGTCAGGTGGTTGGCGACGATGTGCTCGGTGCGGCCGAACCAGAAGTTGCTGATCTGGCAGAGCATCTCGCCCTTGCCTGGGATCGGGTCGGGCAGCACCACGTCGAACGCACTGAGGCGGTCGGTGGCGACCATCAGCAGGTAGTCCCCCGGCGGGGTGCCGGCGGGCAGGCGGTCGGACGGCAGGTCGAACACGTCGCGGACCTTGCCGCGGTGGCGCAGCGGCAGGCCGGGCAGGTCGGATTCGGAGAGCGCGGAGCGGAGCACGGTGGTGGACAACGTCGGTTCCCTGGATGGCACACGTGGCGCGGTGGCCCGCCGTCGCAATCCGCACCGGTGGTCGCGCGCGTGCGCGACGGGGTCGGGCAGTGTACGCCGGCCGGGCGCCGGCTGCAGGTAGACTGGCGGGCCATGCCGGGCGGTCTGCGTGCCCGGCCCGCCACGAGTCGATGAAGGGGCCGCCGATGGGGCGCTGGTACGGCAAATTGCTGGGCGTGTTCGCCGGTGCCGCGCTGCTGCGGGCCAACCCGTTGCTGGGCGCGCTGGTCGGCCTGCTGATCGGCCACGCCTTCGATGTCGACTGGTTCCGCCTGCGCCGCGACGACCCCTACGCGGTGCTCGGGCTGACCTCCGACGCCAGCGACGAGGAGCTCGACCGCGCGTACCGTCGCCTGATCGGCCAGTACCACCCGGACCGCGTCGCCGGCGCCGCCAGCGAGTTGCGCCGGCAGGCGGAGACCCGGGCGCGCGAGATCAACCGCGCCTACGACCGGATCAAGACCCTGCGCGGGCGGAAATGACTCTGAACTCCCCCTTCGTTGTACGAGCGACGTCAGTCGCGACCCGCCGACCGCCCGATTCCTTCCGCGTTCGCGACTGACGTCGCTCCTACGGATCACCGAGACCACCACATGCAACCGACCATCATCGCCCCGTCCATCCTCTCGGCCGACTTCGCCCGCCTCGGCGAGGAAGTCGACAACGTCCTCGCCGCGGGCGCCGACTGGGTCCACTTCGACGTGATGGACAACCACTACGTGCCCAACCTGACGATCGGGCCGATGGTCTGCGAGGCGCTGCGCAAGCACGGCGTCACCGCGCCGATCGATGTGCACCTGATGGTCGAGCCGGTCGACCGGATCGTGCCGGATTTCGCCAAGGCCGGCGCCAGCATCATCAGCTTCCACCCCGAGGCCAGCCGCCACGTCCACCGCACCGTGCAGCTGATCAAGTCGCACGGCTGCCAGGCCGGGCTGGTGCTCAACCCGGGGACGCCGGTCGAGGTGCTCGACTACGTGCTCGACGAGCTCGACATGGTGCTGCTGATGTCGGTCAATCCGGGCTTTGGCGGGCAGGCGTTCATCCCGTCCACGCTCGACAAGCTGCGCCGCGTGCGCGAGCGGATCGACCGCAGCGGCCGCGCGGTGCGGCTGGAGATCGACGGCGGGGTCAAGGTCGACAACATCGGCGAAATCGCGGCCGCGGGCGCCGACACCTTCGTCGCCGGCTCGGCGATCTTCAACGCCAGCGACTACGCCGATGTGGTCGGCCGGATGAAGGCCGCGGTCGCCGGCGTTCGCGGCTGAGCGGACAAAAAAAAAAGACCGGACACCGATGGCATCCGGTCTTCGGGGAATTTGGAGGCAATCCCGCCTCCGCCGGTCGTCCCTGTTATGGCCTCCCATGCTGGGCATCGACCATGACCGGGTGATGACAGGCGCGGCCGTTCACCGCGCCTGCGCGAGCGGCTGCTAGCCTCGCCGCATGCACGCCCCGCCAGCAGCCCCCGCACCCGTTGCCGCGCGGCCGCGCTGGCGGCTGATCCTCAACGGCAAGTCGGCCGGCGACGAGCCCCTGCGCGAGGCCGTCGCGACCCTGCGCGGGCGCGGCGTGCGGCTGGACGTGCGGGTGACCTGGGAAGGCGGCGACGCGGAGCGCTATGTCGCCGAAGCCATTGCCGACGGTGTCGACACCATCGTCGCCGCCGGCGGCGACGGCACCCTCAGCGAGGTCGCCGCCACCCTGGCCCATCGCGACGAGGACGCCCACGCCCTGCCGACGCTGGCCCTGGTGCCGCTGGGCACCGCCAACGACTTCGCCGCCGCCGCCGGCATCCCGCTCGAACCGCTGGCCGCGCTGGAGGTCGCGTCCGGCCAGCCGGCGACGCCCGTCGACCTGCTGCGCATCGACAACCTCGACAGCGACCGCAGCCACTGGTGCGCCAACCTCGCCAGCGGTGGCTTCGGCACCCAGGTCACGGTCGAGACCGACGAGGGGCTGAAGAAGCTGCTCGGCGGCCTCGCCTACCTCGTCACCGGCATCGCCCGGCTCGGCCGGATCGACCCGGTCGAGGCGCGCTTCAGTGCGACTACCGCCGATGGCGCCGACTTCCACTGGCAGGGCGGCTTCATCGCGCTGGGCATCGGCAACGGGCGCCAGGCCGGCGGCGGCCAGGTGCTGTGCCGCGACGCCGTGCTGGACGACGACCTGCTGGAGCTGACCATCGTGCCGACGCTGGAGGGCGAGGTCGCCGCGACCATCGGCGCGGTCATCACCCGTGGCCGGCAGGCGGCGCTGGACCGCGTGGCGGTGCGCGCGCGGCTGCCGTCGCTGCGGATCGAGGCCGACCAGCCGTTCGTGCTCAACCTCGACGGCGAGCCGATCGAGTCGACCCGCTTCCGCATCGACTGCGTGGCCGGCCGCGTGCGCATGCACCTGCCGCGGGGCTGCGCGCTGCTGCGGCCGTCGCGCTCGGCGCCGGAAGCGGATAAAGTAGCGCGATGATCTCCCGGGCGACCCCGATTTCCTGCACTGCCGACACGGGTTGGCGATGGTGGCCTGCAGCCGCCGTCCACGCCCCGTCGCATCCCCAGGAAACGCCCCATGACCACGCCCCACAGCGCCGCGCCCGCCGCGGCCGATAGCCGCTTCGAACGCTTCCAGCAGCAGGCCGCCGCCGGCCACACCCGCATCCCGGTCGTGCGTGAGGTCCATTCCGACCTCGACACCCCGCTGTCGGTCTACCTGAAGCTGGCCGACGGCCCGCATACCTACCTGTTCGAGTCGGTCGAGGGCGGTGAACGCTTCGGCCGCTACTCGATCATCGGCCTGCCGGCCGCGCGCGTGTACGCCTTCGCCGGCCACACCCTGTACGTCACCGAGCACGGCGAACTGGTCGAGGCGCGGGAGGTCGCCGACCCGTTCGCCGAGGTCGAGCGCCTGCGCACGCTGCACTCGGTCCCCGCCATCGACGACCTGCCGGGCTTCACCGGCGGGCTGGTCGGCTGGTTCGGCTTCGAATGCATCGGCTTCATCGAGCCGAGGCTGGCCGGCGGCGGTCCCGATGGCGAGCCCAAACCCGACGGCCATCCTGTTGACGAGCTGGGCACCCCCGACATCCTGCTGATGCAGTCCGAGGAAGTCGCGGTGTTCGACAACCTCAAGGGCCGGCTGTACCTGGTCGTCCACGCCGACCCGTCCGAGCCGCAGGCGTGGGCACGGGCCAACCGCCGGCTCGACCAGCTGGTGCACCGCCTGCGCACCGGCGCCGCCTACCCGGAAACGCTCGACCCGGCCGGGCTGGACGAGGCCGACTTCGTCTCCGGTTTCACCCGCGAGGGCTTCATCAAGGCGGTCGAGCAGTCGAAGGAGTACATCCGCGCCGGCGACATCTTCCAGGTGGTGCTGAGCCAGCGCCTGTCGGTGCCGTTCAAGGCGCGCCCGGTCGATGTCTACCGCGCGCTGCGGGCGCTCAATCCGTCGCCGTACATGTACTTCCTCGACGTCGGCGAGATGCAGGTGGTCGGTTCCTCGCCGGAGATCCTGGTGCGGCTGGAGCACGACGTGGACGGCCGCGGCACCGTCACCGTGCGTCCGATCGCCGGTACCCGCCCGCGCGGGGCGACGCCGGCCGAGGACGCCGCGCTGGAGGCCGAGCTGCTGGCCGACCCGAAGGAGCGCGCCGAGCACCTGATGCTGATCGACCTCGGCCGCAACGACGTCGGCCGGGTCAGCGAGGCGGGCACGGTCGAGGTCGGCGAGCAGTTCGTGATCGAGCGCTACAGCCACGTCATGCACATCGTCAGCGAGGTCACCGGCACGCTGAAGGCGGGCATGAGCTATGCCGACGTGCTGCGCGCGACCTTCCCGGCCGGCACCGTCAGCGGCGCGCCGAAGATCCGCGCGCTGGAGGTGATCCGCGAGCTGGAGCCGATCCGTCGCAACGTCTACGCCGGCAGCATCGGCTACCTCGGCTGGCACGGCGACGCCGACATGGCGATCGCGATCCGCACCGCGGTGATCCAGGACGGCCGCCTGCACGTGCAGGCCGGCGCCGGCATCGTCCACGACTCGGACCCCGGGAAGGAGTGGGACGAGACCATGAACAAGGGGCGCGCGCTGTTCCGCGCGGTCGCCGAAGCGGCGCGCGGCCTGTGAGCGGCGCCCCGTCCGCGCTATCCGGCCGCGCGCGCGTCCGTTCCGGTGGCCGCGGCATGGCCCGGCGTGACCTGCCGGACCCGGACCACCGCCGGGTCGTCGGCGTGCTCGACCAGCAGCCGGCGCACGCGCTCCTGCCAGACCTCGCCGAACTGGCGGCGCCGGGCCTCGTCGGCCTGGCCCTGGATGACCTGCGCGACCAGCATCCGCTGCTCCGGCCGCGCCGGCACCGGGGACGGGTCGAACACGACCTCGACGGTGGCCCCGGTGTCCAGGCGCCGCAGCCGCACCGCGGCGGCCGCGGCATCGCCGTAGCGCAGCAGGTTGTTGCGCGCGTGCTGGCCGCCCAGACCCTTGAACCCGCCGGTACCGGCCGCGCCGGTGACCAGCGTCAGCACCTGGCCGATGACGCCGGCGACGCCTTCGTCCTCGGCTTCCGGCAGGCTCACCGCGACGCCCCCGCGCTCCGGCGTCCGCGTCGCGTACAGGGCGCGCAGGCCGGCGCGCGCGCACAGCCAGGCGCCGGCGACGGTGGGACAGGAGTGCCCGGCCAGCCGCACGGCATCGCCGTAGCGATAGTCGATCACGCCGTCGGGGCTGGCCCCCAGCAACCGGGCCAGCCCGTCGCGCATGCGGATCACCGGTGCCCGCTCGAAGAACTCCGGGAACGCCACGGCTCAGCTCCGGACGATGAAGTCGATCACGATCGCGCCCGGGTCGCGCTGCAGGTAGGCGATCTCCACCGCCTCGCCGAAGCGGTCCTGGATCTGCGCCAGCAGCGGGATCGGGTCGTGGTCGTTGACGAAGCGCATCGCCTCGCCCGGCTGCAGCGCGCCGAGCGCGCCGAAGATCGCCGAATGGCGGAAACGCCGCGCGATGCCGCGCGCGTCGAAGGGGTAGGGGGTGTACTCGGCGGCCGGCTGGGCGTCGGGTGCGGTCATCTGTCTGCTCCGGACTATGGGACCACCAGCCTGTGCCGGTCCGGTCGCCGGCGCGCTGATCCAGATCAGGAACCCGCTTCATGCTGCTGATGATCGACAACTACGACAGTTTCACCTTCAACCTCGTGCAGTACCTGCAGGTGCTGGGGGCCGAGGTGAAGGTGGTCCGCAACGACGAGCTTTCCGTCGACGAGGTCGAGCGGCTGGCGCCGGAGCGCATCGTCATCTCGCCCGGGCCGTGCACGCCGAACGAGGCTGGCGTTTCGATGCAGGTGATCGAGCGGCTCGGGCCGCGGGTGCCGGTCCTCGGCGTCTGCCTCGGCCACCAGGCGATCGGCCAGGTCTACGGCGGCGAGGTGGTGCGGGCCAAGCGGATCATGCACGGCAAGACCTCGCCGATCCGGCACCAGGGCAGGGGCGTGTTCGCAGGCCTGCCGGACGGCTACGAGGCGACGCGCTACCACTCGCTGGTGGTCGCCCGCGACAGCGTGCCGGACTGCCTGGAGATCACCGCCTGGACCGAGGACGGGGTCGACGGCGACGGCGCGCCGGTGTTCGACGAGATCATGGGCCTGCGCCACCGCGAGCACCCGGTCGAGGGCGTGCAGTTCCACCCCGAATCCATCCTTACCGAGCACGGCCACGCGCTGCTGCGCAATTTCCTCGAGCGTTGACGAAGGCCCGTCGACAACCGTTGCCGGTGCCGATGCAGGAGCGACGCGAGTCGCGACCCGCCGAACGCCCGGGGCCATGTACAGGTCGCGACTTGCGTCGCTCCTACAAGAAGCCGCTTTCCAGGAGAGACACAATGCCCATCACCCCCCAGGAAGCCCTGCAGCGCACCATCGAGCACCGCGAGATCTTCCACGACGAGATGGTCGAGCTGATGCGCCAGATCATGCGCGGCGAGGTCAGCCCGACCATGACCGCGGCGATCCTGACCGGCCTGCGGGTCAAGAAGGAGACGGTCGGCGAGATCGCCGGCGCGGCGCGGGTGATGCGCGAGTTCGCCCGGCCGGTCGAGGTCGCCGACCGCCGCCACCTGGTCGACATCGTCGGCACCGGCGGCGACGGCGCCAACACCTTCAATATCTCCACCGCCAGCACCTTCGTGATCGCCGCCGCCGGCGGCCGGGTGGCCAAGCACGGCGGCCGCAGCGTGTCGTCGAAGTCGGGCAGCGCCGACGCGTTCGAGGCGCTCGGCGCGGCGATCGAGCTGGCGCCGCAGCAGGTCGCGCAATGCATCGGGCGCACCGGCATCGGTTTCATGTACGCGCCGCTGCACCACCCGGCGATGAAGGCGGTGGCGCCGGTGCGGCGCGAGATGGGCGTGCGCACGATGTTCAATATCCTCGGCCCGCTGACCAACCCGGCCAACGCGCCGGCGGTGCTGATGGGCGTGTTCCATCCTGACCTGGTCGGCATCCAGGTGCGCGTGCTGGAGGAGCTGGGCGCCGAGCGCGCACTGGTGGTGTGGGGCAGGGACGGCATGGACGAGCTGTCGCTCGGCGCCGGCTCGCTGGTCGGCGAACTGCGCGACGGCAAGGTGCGCGAGTACGAGGTGCACCCGGAGGATTTCGGCATCGCGATGGCCGCCAGCCGCAACCTGCAGGTGTCGGGGCCGGCCGAGTCGAAGGCGATGGTGCTGCAGGCGCTGGAGAACGTCGATGGCCTGCCGAGGGAGATCGTCGCGCTCAACGCCGGTGCGGCGCTGTACGTGGCCGGCGTCGCCGAGGACATCGCCGACGGCATCGATCGCGCGCGCAAGGCGATCGCCTCGGGTGCGGCCCGCGCGAAACTGGACGAGTTCGTCGCCACCACGCGCGAACTCGCGGGACAATAGCCGCATGACCGACATCCTCCAGCGCATCCTCGCCCGCAAGCACGAGGAGATCGAGCAGCGCAGCAAGATCCGCTCGCTCGACAGCGTCCGCGCCCGCGCCGCCGCGCAGCCGCCGGCGCGCGGTTTCGTCGCGGCGATCCGCCGCAGGCACGCGGCCGGCGAGGCGGCGGTGATCGCCGAGGTCAAGAAGGCCAGCCCGTCGAAGGGACTGATCCGGCCCGACTTCGACCCGGCCGCGATCGCCCGCAGCTACGAGGCCGCCGGCGCGGCCTGCCTGTCCGTCCTCACGGACGTCGATTTCTTCCAGGGCAGCAACCGCTACCTCGGCGAGGCGCGCGACGCCTGCACGTTGCCGGTGCTGCGCAAGGACTTCATCGTCGACCCCTACCAGGTGTACGAGGCGCGCATGATCGGCGCCGACTGCATCCTGCTGATCGTCGCCGCGCTGGAGGACGCGCCGCTGGTGGAGATGGCCAACCTCGCCCACGAGCTCGGCATGGACGTGCTGGTCGAGGTGCACGACATCGACGAACTCGAGCGCGCGCTGCAGACCGACTGCGAGCTGATCGGCGTCAACAACCGCAACCTGCGCACGTTCGAGGTCTCGCTCGACACCACGCTCGAACTGAAGAACGCGGTCCCGCCGGACCGCACGCTGGTCACCGAAAGCGGCATCGCCACCCCGGCCGACGTCGCCCGCATGCGCGAGGCCGGCGTGGAGAGTTTCCTGGTCGGCGAGTCCTTCATGCGCGAGCGCGACCCCGGCGCGGCGCTGCAGCGGCTGTTCGCGCGATGAGCACCGCCGGTCCCGGTCCGCGCACGGACGCCGCCCGCGAGGCCTATCCGGCCGCCCGCGACGGTGCGCCGCTGGTGGTGTTCGACTTCGACCACACCCTGTACGACGGCGACTCCGGCGGCCACCTGTTCAAGTGGTTGATCCGGCGCGCGTGGTGGCGCACCGCGCTGGCGGCGCTGATCGCGCCGGTGTTCGCACCGATGATCGCGTTCCTGCCGACCCGGCGGGTCGGGATCTCTGGCTTCGTCTGGGCCGGCACGGTCGGCTTCCACCGCCGGCGCGACCTCGACGCGTTAATCGACCGCTACGTCGCGCTGCACACCGACGGCATCCGGCACCGTTTGCTGCCGGCCGCGCTGGAGGTGCTGCACCGGCACCGGGCCGACGGCGACCAGGTCGTGATCGCGACCGGCGCGCCGCCCGAACTGGCCCGCGCGATCCTTGCCTTCGTCGCCCACGAAGACGTGCCGGTGGTCGGCACCGAGGTCGGTCCGCGGTTCGGCGCGGTGGTCGCCACCCGCCACTGCCACAACGAGATGAAGATGACGATGCTGCGGGAAGCCGGCTTCGCCGCGCCGGTCGCGGTCGCCTATTCCGACAGCAGCGCCGACCTGCCGCTGCTGCGGGCCGCGGCAAAGCCGGTGGTGGTGAACCCCAAGGCCGATCGCGTCGACATGTTCCGGCGCGTGTTGCCGGCCGGCACCCCGATCCTCAACTGGGGTTGCCCGGGGCGGGCGGGGGACCCGGCGTCAGACAGCCATGTAGGAGCGACGTAAGTCGCGACCCACTGACAACCGGATGGCGACGCTCGACGCGAAACCTCGTTCGTTCGACGGGACATGACGTTGACCGACGTGCTTCGACGGGTCAGTGGGTCGCGACTTACGTCGCTCCTACGGGCGCGTGGTCACCCGCCCTGCGAGGGATGCGATCTCCCCCCCCAAATGGAACGGGCGACCCGAGGGCCGCCCGCTCAGCCTTCATGGACGCCTGCGCTCAGCGGGTGCCGTACAGCACCACCGTCTTGCCACGGGCGTGCAGCTTGCCGTCGGCCTGCAGCTTCTTGAGCACGCGGCCGGCCATCTCGCGCGAGCAGCCGACCAGCCGCGACAGCTCCTGCCGCGAGACCCGCAGCTGGGTGCCGTCGGGGTGGCTCATCGCCTCCGGCTCCTTCGCCAGGTCGTGCAGGGCGCGCACGATGCGGTCGGTGACGTCGAGGAACGCCAGCCGCCCGGCCTTCCGGCTGGTGTCCAGCAGCCGCCGCGAGATCTGCGAGCCGATCGCGTACAGCAGCTTCGGCGCGTCCGGCGCCAGCCGCGACAGCAGCAGGTCGTAGAAGCGCTCGTGGCCGATCTCGGCCAGCTCGCACGGCGTGCGGGTGCGCAGGATCACCTCGCGCTGGTCGTTCTCGATGAACAGTCCCAGCTCGCCGACGAACTCGCCCGGGCCGAAGTAGCCCAGTACCAGCTCGCGGCCGTCGTCCTCCTCGGTGATGATGCTGACCGAGCCGGAAACCACGTAATACAGCGTGCTGGCCGGGTCGCCGGGGCGGAACACATCGGTGCGCGAGGGGTAGCGGCGGCGGTGGCAGTGGGCCAGGAAGCGTTCGATCACCGCCCCGTCTGGCATCAGGGGGCTGTTGGTTCGGCTCAGTGCAGTCAAGGGGGCTACCGGATTGGCGGACATGTGAGTGAAACCTGAATGATCAGCGAGCTTAGGTCCAACTGGCGCCGCGAGGCAAATCCTGCCCTTGCGGGACAATCGCCGGGCGGGCGCATTTTCCCATCACGGTCGATTGCCCCATAATCGCCCCCTTGCTCATCCAACCGGAAAACGCCGTGGTCAAGCCGTTGCCGCGCCTGAGGTTGCAGGGTTTCAACAACCTCACCAAGGCACTCTCGTTCAACATCTACGATGTCTGCTTCGCCGCGTCCGAGGACGAGCGGCGACGGTACATCGAGTACATCGACGAGGCCTACAACGCCGACCGCCTGACCCAGATACTGACGGACGTGGCGGACATCATCGGCGCCAACATCCTCAACATCGCGCGCCAGGACTACGACCCGCAGGGCGCGTCGGTCACCATCCTCATTTCCGAGGAGCCGGTGATCGACAAGAAGGACGCCAAGGGCGTGATCTCCGACGCGGTGGTCGCGCACATGGACAAGTCGCACATCACCGTGCACACGTATCCGGAGACCCACCCGGACAACGGCATCGCGACCTTCCGCGCCGACATCGACGTGGCCACCTGCGGCGTGATCTCGCCGCTGAAGGCGCTGAACTACCTGATCGAGTCGCTGGAGTCCGACATCGTGGTGATGGACTACCGCGTGCGCGGCTTCACCCGCGACATCAAGGGCAAGAAGCACTACATCGACCACAAGATCAACTCGATCCAGGACTACCTGGCCAAGAACATCAAGTCGCGCTACGAGATGCTCGACGTGAACGTCTACCAGGAAAACATCTACCACACCAAGATGCACCTGAAGGAGTTCGACCTCGACCGCTACCTGTTCGAGGAGAAGGCGCGCAACCTGTCGTTCAAGGAGCGGATGAAGATCGAGGCGCGGCTCAAGCGCGAGATCGAGGAGCTGTACCACGGGCGCAACCTGGTCGACTGACCGCGTGCGCGGTGGATGCGAAAAGGCCGGCATGTCGCCGGCCTTTTTCGTGTGCGGTTCCGCCCGGGTCAGATCCGGTAGGCGACGGTCTTCATCAGCTTCGACGCGGCCGCCATCACCCGCGGGATCGGGAATGGCAGCACCCGCGCGCCGGCCGCCTCGGCGTTGTCGGCGTGGCGCGCCTCGTCGGCCTTCATCACCCGCAGGATCGCGCGGCTGCGGTGGTCGTCGGCCGGCAGCGAGGCCAGGTGCTCGTCGATGTGGGCCTCGACCTGGCGCTCGGTCTCGACCACGAAACCCAGGTTCCAGCCGTCGCCGCGCAGGCCGGCGGCCACGCCGATCGCGTAGCTGCCGCCGTACCACAGCGCGTTGAGCAGGCTCGGGCGGCTGTCGAGCTCGCGCAGGCGGTCGGCGCACCAGGCGAGGTGGTCGGTCTCCTCCTGCGCGGCGGCGAGCAGGTGGGCGCGGGTGGCCTCGTCGCGGGCGACGGCGGCCTGGCCGGTGTACAGCGCCTGTGCGCAGACCTCGCCGACGTGGTTGATCCGCATCAGCCCGGCCGAATGGCGGCGCTCCTCGTCGGCCATGACGATGTCGGGCTCGCCGGCGGCGGGGTTGGGGCGCTCGGCAACCGGCGCGCCCAGCACGGTTTCGAGCGCGCGCTGGGTCTGGTCGAGGAAGCGGTCGAGCGGGCCGAGATGGCGTGCGGTGGCGGTCATGGCGCCAGTCTAGCGAACCGCCGCGGCCAGCAGTTCCAGCGGGTGCTGGACCGGCGCGGCGGTGCCGTTGGCCAGGTGCAGCCGGCAGCCGATGTTGGCGCTGAGCAGGAGAGTCGCACCGCTGGCGGCGAACTGCTCCAGCAATGGCTGGCGATACTCCGCGGCACCCTCCGGATCGACCAGCATCGCGGTGCCGGCAGCGCCGCAGCAGCCGAATCCGGCGTCCAGTTCGACCACCTCCAATCCCGGCACCGACGCCAGCAGCCGCCGCAGCGCCGGCACCGACTTCACCACGTTGCGCTGGGTGCAGGGCAGGTGCAGCGCGACCCGCTCGCGCCGCTCGGCGAAGCGCAGGCGGTCGCGGTGGCGGTCGAGGAACCCGAACGCGTCGAGGGCGGACGCGCCGACCGCGGCGGCGACCGCTTCGTGGCAGCCGCTGGCGAGCGTCAGCACGGTGTCGCTGCCGGCGAACGCCTCGCGGTTGCGCCGGCCGAGCCGGGCCGCTTCGCCAGCATTGCCGCCGTGGGCGTGGATGGCGCCGCAGCAGCCCTGGCCGGCGGGTGTCCGCAGCTCGACGCCGGCGGCGGTGCACAGCCGCGCGAGCGCGTCGCGCACCGGACCTTCGTAGGCGCCGGCGACGCAGCCGATGAACAGCGTCGCGGTGGTGGCGCCCTGGTTCCCGGTCGCCGGCTGGCCCATGACTCGCGGCGGCCGCGGCAACGGCCGCAACCGGGCGGGCAGGGCCGGGTGGAGCAGTCGGTACAGGCCGAAGGCGCGGCTGAGTAGTTGTGGTCGCGCGGTGAACCATTCGGTCAGCCGTTGCCGCAGGGACGCGCCGCGCCGCGTGCGCCGCCGGGTACGCGCCAGTTGCAGCAGCGCGCCGTACTCGACCCCCGCGGGGCAGACCGCCTCGCAGCTGCGGCAGCCCAGGCACTGGTCGAGGTGGCGGTCGCCGATGGCCGTGGGCTCGATCGCCTGCAGCGCCCAGGCCCGCGCCAGCGCGATGCGGCCGCGCGGGGACTCGGCCTCGAGCCGCCCGCGGGTATAGGTCGGGCACACCGGCAGGCACAGCCCGCATTGCACGCAGCGGTCGGCCAGCGCCACCACCGCCGCAGCGGCCGGGTCCGGACGGGCGTCGGGCGCGGGCATAGCAGGGGGCATGCGGCGATGCTAGCATGGGCGGTCCGGTGGCTTGCGATGTTCCGCGAGTGCCGCTATCATTCCGCCTCTTTCGTTCCGCAGTCGTATCGCGGGCGATCCAACGCGCGGCGAAGTTCCGGCCGCGTCCCTCGACGGACGCCGCCGCAATCAGCCCGACCAGGTACCCATAGAAGACCCGTCATGAAGACATTCACCGCCAAGAACGAGACCGTCCAGCGTGACTGGTATCTCGTCGACGCCACCGGCAAGACCCTCGGCCGCCTCGCCGCCGAACTCGCGCACCGCCTGCGCGGCAAGCACAAGCCGGTCTACACCCCGCACGTCGACACCGGCGATTACCTGGTGGTGATCAACGCCGAGAAGATCGCCGTCACCGGCAACAAGCTGGCGGACAAGAAGTACCACCGCTTCACCGGCTACATCGGCAACCTGAAGACCGAGACCCTGGGTCAGGCGCTGGAGCGCCACCCGGAGCGCGTCATCGAGATCGCGGTCAAGGGCATGCTGCCGAAGAATCCGCTCGGCCGCGCGATGTACCGCAAGCTCAAGGTCTACGCCGACGCCGAGCACCCGCACGCCGCCCAGCAGCCGCAGCCGCTCGACATCTAAGGTACCGACATGGCAATCCAGCAGAATTACGGCACCGGCCGCCGCAAGTCCTCCACCGCCCGCGTCTACCTGCGCAAGGGCGATGGCAAGATCACCATCAACCAGCGTTCGATCGACGAGTTCTTCGGCCGCGAGACCGCGCGCATGATCGTGCGCCAGCCGCTCGAGCTGACCCAGTCGACCGACAAGTTCGACGTCAACGTCACCGTTGCCGGCGGCGGCACCACCGGCCAGGCCGGTGCCATCCGCCTGGGCATCGCCCGCGCGCTGGTCGAGTATGACGAGTCGCTGAAGTCCGAGCTGCGCAAGGCCGGCTTCGTGACCCGCGACGCCCGCGAGGTCGAGCGCAAGAAGGTCGGCCTGCACAAGGCACGTCGTGCAACCCAGTTCTCGAAGCGCTAAAATACGCTCCGACACCAGTTCCACAGCCCCGTCGCCAAGCGGTAAGGCACCTGACTCTGACTCAGGCATTCGGTGGTTCGAATCCATCCGGGGCTGCCAGATCCGCAAAGAACCCGCCGCAAGGCGGGTTTTTTGTTGCCCGTCCGCCGGCGCTTCCGGAGCGCGCCGCCGGTGCCGCTGGCCTGCGCGCGGCAAGCCGTTACAATTGAAACCATCGCGCGCCACGCGCCCAGTAACGGAAGGACTGCACCGATGAAGCTTGGTTCCCTCAAGGAAGGCGGCCGCGACGGCACCCTGGTGGTCGTTTCCCGCGACCTCGGCCGCGCGGTGCGCGCGACCGGCATCGCCGACACCCTGCAGCGCGCGCTGGAGGACTGGAGCAACACCGCGCCGCGGCTGGTCGCGCTGTCGGAGAAGCTCGCCGCGGGCGAGGCCGAGGGCGCCTTCGATCTCGACCCCGCCGCGTTGGCCGCGCCGCTGCCGCGCGCCTACGAGTTCGTCGACGGCAGCGCCTACCTGCCGCACGTCGAGCGCGTCCGCCGCGCCCGTGGCGCCGAGGTTCCCGAGAGCTTCTACACCGACCCGCTGATGTACCAGGCGGTCAGCGCCGGCTTCTACGGCCCGCGCGATCCGGTCCGCGTGCCGAGCGAGGAGTACGGCATCGATCTGGAGGCCGAACTGGTGGTGGTCACCGACGACGTGCCGATGGCGGTCACGCCCGAGCAGGCCGCCGGCCACATCCAGCTGGTCGGGCTGGTCAACGACGTCTCGCTGCGCAACCTGATCCCGGGCGAGCTGGCCAAGGGTTTCGGCTTCCTGCAGTCCAAGCCGCGCTCGGCCCTGAGCCCGGTGTTCGTGACCCCGGACGAGCTCGGCGACGCGTGGCGCGACAGCAAGCTGCACCTGCCGATGCTGACCCATGTCAACGGCAAGTGGTTCGGCGCGCCGGAAGCCGGCGTCGACATGCAGTTCAACTTCGCCCAGCTGGTCGCGCACGCGGCGAAGACGCGGCCGCTGTCGGCTGGCGCGATCGTCGGTTCCGGCACCATCGCCAACGAGGACACCGGGCTGGGCGCGTCCTGCTTCGCCGAACAGCGCACGGTCGAGACCCTGCGCGACGGCAAGCCGTCGACGCCGTTCATGAGCTTCGGCGATGTCGTCCGGATCGAGATGCTCGACCGCGACGGCAACAGCATCTTCGGCGCGATCGAGCAGCGCATCGAGCGCCACGACAGCTGACCGGCGGCCATGCCGCGCCGTCGGACGGCCGTCCGGCGGCGACGGCACCGTATTACCGTTGCGCGGGGGGGGCGCACATGACAGAAGGAAGGTCGCGGATGGCGGACCATTTGCAGCTGTATTCGTACTGGCGCTCCAGCGCCGCCTACCGCGTGCGGATCGGCCTCAACCTCAAGGGGCTGGCCTACGAGACGCTGCCAGTGCACCTGGTCCGGGACGGCGGCGAGCAACACACCGACGGCTTCCGCGAGCTCAACCCGCAGGAGCTGGTGCCGGTGCTCAAGCACGGCGACCGCATCCTGCGGCAGTCGGTCGCGATCCTCGAATACCTCGACGAGACCTGGCCCGAGCCGGCGCTGCTGCCGGCCACCAGCCGCGACCGCCAGCGCAGCCGCGCGATCGCGCTTGCGGTGGCCTGCGACATCCACCCGCTCAACAACCTGCGCGTGCTGCAGTACTTCGACCGCGAATGGAACGTGCCGCAGCCCGAGCGCGACGAATGGGTGCGGCACTGGATCACCGACGGTTTCGCCGCGGTGGAGGCGATGCTGACCGACCACCCGTCCACCGGCGAGTTCTGCGAGGGCAACACCCCGGGCCTGGCCGACTGCTGCCTGGTGCCGCAGGTCTACAACGCGCGCCGCTTCGGCGTCGACCTGTCGCCGTACCCGACGATCGAGCGGATCGAGCGGGCCTGCCTCGCGCTGCCGGCATTCGACGTCGCGCGTCCCGAGAAGCAGCCGGACGCGCCGCAGCCGAACTGAGGCGCGTCGTCCCCGGACGGGCCCGTTACTGCGGCGTGAACACGTCGGCGTAGGGGTCGTGCTCGGCCCCGGCGCCTTCCGACAGCCGGAACTTGAGCGCCAGGCCCTCGCGCGAGTCGGCCGCGCGCAGCGCTTCCTCGACCTCGATCCGGCCTTCCTTCGCCAGCCGGAACAGGCACTGGTCGAAGGTCTCGACGCCTTCCTCCAGCGACTCCTCCATCGCGTGCTTGATCTCGTGCACCTGGCCGCGCCGCATCAGGTCGCGGATGTGCGGGGTGTTGATCAGCACCTCCGATGCCGGCAGGCGGCGGCCGTCGGTGCCGATCACCAGGCGCTGGCTGATCACCGCCTTGAGGTTCAGCGCGAGGTTCATCAGCACGTTCTTGTGCGCGGCCTCGGGGAAGAAGTTGAGGATGCGCTCGAGCGTCTGGTCGGCATTGTTGGAGTGCAGGGTGGCCAGGCACAGGTGGCCGGTCTCGGCGAACGCGATCGCGGCCTCCATCGTGGTCTGGTCGAGGATCTCGCCGATCAGGATCACGTCCGGCGCCTCGCGCATCGCGTTCTTCAGCGCGTTGTGGAAGGCGTGGGTATCGAGGCCGACCTCGCGCTGGTTCACCAGCGAGCGCTTGTGCCGGTGCAGGTATTCGATCGGGTCCTCGATGGTGAGGATGTGGCCGGACATGTTGGAGTTGCGGTAGTCGATCATCGACGCCAGCGTGGTCGACTTGCCCGAGCCGGTGGAACCGACGATCAGCACCAGCCCGCGCGGTTCCATGATGATGTTCTTGAGCACCTGCGGCAGCTGCAGCTCCTCGATCGACGGGATCACGCTGCGGATCGCGCGGATCACCATGCCAACCTCGCCACGCTGCTTGAACACGTTGACGCGGAAGCGCCCGGCCTCGGGCAGCGCGTAGGCCATGTTCAGCTCCAGCTCGCGTTCGAACTGCGGGACCTGGCCCTCGTCCATCAGCGAGTAGGCGATCTTCTTGACCATGCCCGGCGGCAGGCCGGTGTTGCCCAGCGGATGCAGCTTGCCCTCGATCTTGATGTAGACCGGTGCGCCGGTGGACAGGAACATGTCCGACGCGTTCTTTTCCGTCATCAGCTTCAGGAAATAGCCGATGTCCATGCATCCACCTCTCGTTTGCGGCGCGCGCCCGTTGCAAGCGCGGCGCCGGCCTGATCACAATGCCCGGGCGACAGACCGCCATCCGGGACTCCCCATGTACGCCAGCTTCGCACAATTCCGTTATCTGCTTGTGGGCGCAGTTCTCGCTTGCGCGCTCGCCGCCTGCGCCACCCTGCCGCCGCCGACCGCCGAGCTCAACGCCGCCGAGCAGGCGGTCGTCCGCGCCACCGGCGCCGATGCCGACCAGTACGCCAGCGCCGAGGTCGAGCTGGCCCGCGACGGCCTCGCCCGCGCGCAGGCCGCGATGGCCGACGGCCGCCACGACGACGCCCGCCGCCTCGCCGCCGCCGCCCACGCCGACGCCGACCTTGCCCACGCGCTCAGCCGGCAGGCGCTGGCCGAGGCCGAACTGGCCCAGCGCGAGGCCGAAGTCGAACAACTGCAGCGCCGTCTGGGAGGTGCCCGATGAACCGCATCCACGAACCGTCCGCGACGCTGCTCGGCGCCGCCCTGCTGGCGGCCGCGCTGGTGCTCGCGCCGGCGCACGCGCAGGACGGCGATGCCGCGGTGATGCAGATGTCGCAGCAGCTGGCCGCGCTGGACGCCGACCCCGACACCGCCAGCGCCGCCGCCTATGAGCGGCTCCAGGCCCGGCAGGCGCTCGATGCGCTGGCCAACGCCCGCGGCAGCCAGAAGGACGTCGCCCGCTACGTGGCCGAGCGCCGCGTCCGGATCGCCGAGGTCGCCGCCCGCACCGAAGCGATGCAGCGCCGGATCGACCGGCTCGAGCGCACCCGCAGCGAGCTGATCGTCGAGGCCAGCCGCCGCGACGCCGCCGAGGCCCGCGCCGAGGCCGAGCGGCTGCGCATCCAGGCCCGGATCCAGGCCGAGGAGGCCGCCCGCCTGCGCGCGCAGGCCAGCAGCAGCGCCGAGGCGATGCAGGACATCGAGTCGACCCTGCAGAACGTCGCCGGCGCCGAGGCCGCCCGCCTCAAGGCCGCGCGTGCGCGCGAGGCCGAACTGGCGCGGCAGGAGGCCGAACTGCTGCGGCAGGCCGAGGAAGCCTCCGGCGACGACTGAGCCGATCGCTTAAAAAATCGTTATTCATCAACCGGTTGGCTTCGTGCCGCGGCCCGGCGCAGGATGAATGCGGCGGAGCTCACAATCCCCCTCCAAAGCCCTTGTCGTCCCCGCGAACGAGGAGTACGGTCGGATACCCAGACGGACGATTTTCCGTCTGGCGATGAGCCAGGCCGACATGCAGACACCCGTTCCGCCAGACCCTTCCGGGCAGGACCGCGCTACCGAACCGGTGGCCGGATTGCCGGGGGCCGGAACCGGACCGATCCGCCGCGCAGCCGGCCCTGCACCGCAAAGAACCCCACGCAACGCCTCGGCCGTCCGGCCGGGGCGTTTGCATTCGTGCCGAAGGAGGCTTTCATGTTCGAAGAACAATCGCAGCCGGAAATCGACGCACTGATCAAGGCCAACCCCGAGTTCAGGCAGCTCTACCAGCACCACAAGAAGCTCGACAAGAAGGTGATGGACGCCGAACTCGGGGTGCTGCCGATCGATGACACCACCCTGGCCCGGATGAAGCGCGAAAAGCTGGCCGCGAAAGATCGCCTGGTCCGTATGTACGACACGCAGCACCACTGAGGTCCGCCGCGGGCGGTGGTGGCCTCCTCGTCGGCCGCCACCGCCCGCCCATGCGGACGCGGCGCGCCCGTTCCATCCCGTAGAATCCCGGGACTGCCGCGGTTTGCCGGCGCCAGCCCGTCCGTCCGAATGCCCATCGCCCCCTCCGTCCTCGACCTGATCGGCAACACGCCGGTCGTGAAGGCCCAGCACCTCGACACCGGCCCCTGCGAGCTGTACTTCAAGCTCGAATCGCAGAACCCCGGCGGCTCGATCAAGGACCGCATCGGCCTGTCGATGATCGAGGCCGCCGAGAAGCGCGGCGACATCAAGCCCGGCGACACCCTGGTCGAAGGCACCGCCGGCAACACCGGCCTGGGCCTGGCGCTGGTGGCCCAGCAGAAGGGCTACAAGCTGATCCTCGTGGTCCCGGACAAGATGAGCCGGGAGAAGATCTTCAACCTCAAGGCGATGGGCGCGCAGGTGGTGCTGACCCGCTCCGACGTCGCCAAGGGCCACCCGGACTACTACCAGGACCTCGCCGAGCGGCTCGCCCGCGAGACCCCGGGCGCGTACTTCATCAACCAGTTCGGCAACCCCGACAACCCCGCCGCGCACGAGCACGGCACCGGCCCGGAGATCCTCGCCCAGATGGCCGAGGTCGGCGGGCTGGACGCGATCGTGTTCGGCTGCGGCAGCTCCGGCACCATGACCGGCCTGTCGCGCCACTTCGCCGAAGCCTCCCCGCACACCGAGCTGATCCTGGCCGACCCGGTCGGCTCGATCCTGGAGGACTACATCAACCGCGGCGAGATCGTCGAGAAGTCCGCCAGCTGGATGGTCGAGGGCATCGGCGAGGACTTCCTGCCGCCGATCTCCGACTTCACCCGGGTCAGGAAGGCCTACGCGATCTCCGACAAGGAGAGCTTCCTGACCGCGCGGCTGCTGCTGGAGAAGGAGGGCATCCTCGGTGGCTCGTCCACCGGCACCCAGCTGGCCGCCGCGCTGCGCTACTGCCGTGAGCAGACCGAACCGAAGAAGGTGCTGGTGCTGGTCTGCGACACCGGCAACAAGTACCTGTCGAAGATGTACAACGACTACTGGATGCTCGACAACGGCTTCATCGAGCGCGAGCAGCACGGCGACCTGCGCGACCTGATCCTGCGGCCGTTCTCGCAGCGCGACACCGTCGTGGTCGGCCCGAAGGACCTGCTGGTGACCGCCTACCAGCGCATGAAGCTGTACGACGTCAGCCAGCTGCCGGTGATGGACGGCGACCGCCTGGTCGGCATCGTCGACGAGTCCGACCTGCTGCTGCACGTGTACGGCGACGAAGCCCGGTTCCGCGACCCGGTCTCGACCGCGATGGTCAGCAAGCTCGACAAGATCGACGTCGGCCAGCCGATCGAGTCGTTGTTGCCGGTGTTCGACCGCGGGCACGTGGCGATCATCAGCGAGGGCGAGCGGTTCCTCGGGCTGATCACGCGGATCGACCTGCTGAATTACCTGCGGCGGCGGGTGGAGTAGGCGCGGGCGTCTGCAGGAGCGACGTGAGTCGCGATCCGAACCCCGCCAACCTGCGTCATCCTCACGATCGCCCACACACTGCCTGCTAAACTCCGCGGTCGCCTCGCCGCGGTAACGGAGTGCAAGAATGACCCCACAAGACAACGGCACGCCGGACCGAAAACACGGCCTCGGCACCCTCGCCATCCACGCCGGCCAGCAGCCCGACCCCAGCACCGGCGCGGTGATGACGCCGATCTACCAGACCTCGACCTATGTCCAGTCGAGCCCGGGCGTGCACCAGGGCTTCGAGTACACCCGCAGCCACAATCCGACCCGCTTCGCCTACGAGCGCGGCGTCGCCGCGCTTGAAGGCGGCACCCGCGGCTATGCGTTTGCGTCCGGCATGGCGGCGACCTCGACGATCCTGGAGCTGCTCGACAGCGGCAGCCACGTGATCGCGATGGACGACGTCTACGGCGGCACCTACCGCCTGTTCGAACGTGTCCGCCGCCGCACCGCGGGGCTCGACTTCAGCTGGATCGACCTCAGCGACGCCGCGGCGTTCGAAGCGGCGATCCGGCCCGAAACGAAGATGGTCTGGATCGAGACGCCGACCAATCCGCTGCTGAAACTGGTCGACATCGCGCAGATCGCCGCGATCGCCCGCAAACGCGGCCTGATCGTGGTGGTCGACAACACCTTCTCCTCGCCGATCCTGCAGCGTCCGATCGAGCACGGCGCCCACATCGTCATGCACTCGGCGACCAAGTACCTCAATGGTCACTCGGACATGGTCGGCGGCATGGTGGTGGTCGGCGACGACGCGGAGCTGGCCGAGCAGATGGCTTTCCTGCAGAACTCGGTGGGCGGCGTGCAGGGGCCGTTCGACAGCTTCCTCGCCCTGCGCGGCCTGAAAACCCTGCACCTGCGCATGAAGGCGCATTGCGAGAACGCGCAGGCGCTGGCCGAACGGCTGGAGACGCACCCGGCCATCGAGAAAGTGATCTATCCCGGCCTCAAGTCGCACCCGCAGCATGAGTTGGCGAAGCGCCAGATGGACGGGTTCGGCGGCATGGTCTCCATCGTGCTCAAGGGCGGCCTTGAAGCGGCGACGCGGTTCTGCGAACGGACCGAACTGTTCGCGCTGGCCGAGTCACTCGGCGGCGTGGAGAGTCTGGTGAACCATCCGGCGATCATGACGCATGCGTCGGTGCCGGCGGAGCGGCGGGCGGAGCTGGGGTTGTCGGATGCGCTGGTGCGGTTGAGCGTGGGGGTGGAGGATGAAGCAGACCTCCTTACCAGTTTGGAGCAAGGCCTCGCGTGAGCGCTTGCTATGGATCAGCGCAGACACGTGCTGACTCCTGTTGTGAGCAGCGTTAGTAGCCCCGTGAGAATGTCAGCCTTGCTGAAGCTGCTTTCACGGATGCGTGCAAATGTGTGCCTGATGGCTGCCTACCGCTTGTTGCCGGCTGCGGTCCGGAAGCGACTGTCGGCGACAATGTCGCGGACGGAAGCTCGCTCCATGGAATTTCGGAAGTCTCCCCGCTGGCATATGCAGGGAGCTGGCGACCAGGAAGGCCAGTCGTCGATCTCCGAGGCGCCGGGCCTGTCTCTGGGCGTGAACGTATATGCGTTTCTTCGCGGCCGCTTCGGACTTGCAGAGAGCGCCCGCCGATACACGAGTGCTCTTTTGGCATCCGGGTGTCGAGTGTGGTTGTGCGACATAGCTGACGGGCTGGGGGTTCCCCACGACATGAAGGATAAAAGTCTAGATGGACTGATCGGGAGAGGCGACCAGCACGGTATCAATCTTGTCTTCGTGAACCCCGACTATCTGGAGAGGGCCATGGAGACGCATATGTGCAATGCGGCAAACAAGTCCTACACCATAGGCGTTTGGTTCTGGGAAGGAGAGCGCTTTCCGTTGGAGTGGACGTCCGCCCTGGACGTAGTTGACGAGATTATGGTTGCCAGCGTCCACCTCGAGAATGCAATCCGAAGAGTGACGGATAAACCGGTCTTCCGTGTGCCCCTGCCGGTTGATAGCTTGTTGGCCAGCGATTTGAAGCGTAAAGACTTTGGCATCAGAGAAAGCGCGTTTGTTTTTCTCAGTATGTTCGACTTCAATTCATATCTTGAGCGGAAGAATCCAGCTGGCGTCATCCACGCCTTTCGCTTGGCGTTTGCGACCGGTGAGTCAGACGTCCAATTGTTACTTAAATCTATCAACGGCCATAGATTTCCCGATGAAATGAACACGCTTCGTGAGGCCGCTGCCGGCGATCCGCGAATCGTCATTCGTGACGATATTATAGAGAACCGTCACGTCCACGCCCTCCAGCAATGCGCGGATTGCTTCGTCTCGTTGCACAGGGCGGAAGGATTCGGTATGGCGCTGGCGGAGTGCATGTGGTTTGGGAAGCCAGTGATTGCGACCGGATGGTCTGGAAACATGGATTTCATGACGCCAGAGAACAGTTGTCCTGTCAGGTTCAAACTTGTTGAAATCCAATCTGGGGATTATGCACATCACCAAGGGCAGAGATGGGCCGAGCCAGATATCCATCATGCTGCGGGACTAATGAAGCGGCTCGCGGATGACCCCCGGGCCGCTCGCAGAATTGGCAATCAAGCATCGCGCGATGTAAGGCGCCTCCTTTCCAGCAACAACGCCGCAGCATTGATCAAAAACCGATTGGAGGAAATAACGATGGATCGTCTGCAGTCACTCACAGACGAGCCGGGCAGAACATCCGACGTAAGGCTGAACTCGTGAAGAACATGTTCTCTGCCCTTTGGGCATATCGCAACTTCATTTTTTCGTCGATCAGGACCGAGATTTACACTCGCTTCTCGCGCAGCAAGCTGGGTTCGCTTTGGATGATTCTCCAGCCCTTGGCTCAGAGCGCCATCTACGCGTTGGTGCTGTCACAGGTGCTATCGGCTCGGCTTCCTGGGAGCACCAGCGCTTATTCGTATGCTATTTACCTGATGGCTGGCATGGTTGCTTGGGCGTTGTTTAGTGAGCTCGTGCTGCGGTCCATGGCAATGTTCGTCGAAAATGCGTCAATTATGAAGAAAATTCTTTTCCCTAGAATATGCTTGCCGGTAGTGACGCTGGGTTCCGCGTTGTTGAACAATTTGTTACTCCTCTTCGCGACCTTGCTCATTTTTGCTCTCATCGGACACTGGCCATCAACCAGTATCATCTGGCTGCCGTTTCTAATGTTGGCGACCATATGCTTGGGAATGGGCCTCGGAATTGCCCTCGGTGTCATCAACGTATTTGTGCGGGATGTCGGTCAAGCGGCGGGTGTTGTGCTCCAACTGTGGTTTTGGCTTACACCTGTCGTGTACATGGTGGGCATCGTCCCGGGGTCGCTTCAGAAATATTTGCTTTGGAATCCGATGTATTACATCGTCAGCGGATACCAAGCGGTGCTGTTCCAGCAGGCATCGCCGGACGTGCAAAGTCTGGTGGTTATAGTGCTGGCCTCAATGATCTTGCTGGCGTTCTCACTTGTGCTTTTCCGCCGCGCCGCGCCAGACATGGTGGATGTCCTGTGAAAGAACAAGTTGATCTGTTGAGAGTTGAAAATCTAGGGAAGGCTTATCGGGATTACGAGAGTGAATGGCATCGATTCGCCTCGTGGGCCGGTGTTCGGTTTACGCCGAAAAACGAGAGTTGGGTCCTGCGTGGCGTGTCGTTTGCGATGGGGTGCGGTGAGGCGATCGGGATTGTTGGTCAGAACGGCGCCGGCAAGAGCACGCTCCTGAAGCTGATCACCGGTGTGCTGCGTGCTACCGAGGGATCGATTGAACTGAGTGGCCGCGTGGCCGCAATTCTTGAACTCGGGATGGGGTTCAATCCGGACATGACGGGCCGCCAGAATGTATATCATGCTGCCGGTCTCATGGGATTTTCCGCCCAGGAGATTCATTCCCGAATTGATGAGATCGAGGACTTTGCCGAGATTGGAGAGTACTTCGAACAGTCCATGAGGACCTATTCGAGCGGCATGCAGATGCGTGTGGCATTCAGCGTTGCAACAGCCTTCCGTCCGGATATCTTGATCGTGGACGAAGCCTTGTCTGTTGGTGATGCATACTTTCAGCACAAATGCTTTGAGCGGATCCGCCAATTTCAGAAGGACGGGACTTCGTTACTGATAGTCTCCCATGACCGTGGTGCAGTGCAGGCGCTCTGCAGCAGGGCGATCCTGCTGGAACAGGGCGTGTTGGTTAAAGACGGCGAACCACAAGCGGTCATGGACTTCTACAACGCGATCATCGCCGAGAAGGAGAGCGTGACTGTTCGCACCAACCGCCGTTCTGATGGTCGAGTTCAGACGATCTCGGGTACCGGTGAGGCGGTAGTAGAGCGTATTTCGCTCCTTGATGTTTCGGGGACCGAGGTTGAGTTCATGGGGGTAGGCCAGAAAGCCTGCCTCCTTGTGGAGGTAAGGGCTCTGTCATCTATTCCAAGATTGGTTCTTGGCTATATGCTGAAAGACCGCCTGGGGCAAGTCGTTTTCGGCACGAATACGCATCACACAGGTCAGGCCCAGCTAGATGTGGCGGCCGGTGAGTTGCTTCAGTTCAAGATCGAGTTCGCCATGAATCTCGGGCCCGGTAGTTACTCGATCTCAACTGCGCTGGTCAGCGCGGACACGCATCTCCAGAATAATTATGAGTGGCGTGATTTGGCGCTGGTCTTCAACGTGCATAACAGCAACCTGCCAGTCTTCATCGGTAGCTCATGGATGGCACCAGAGATCGAGATCGCGCGGCCGTGACATTCGTTTCATACGCGCAGAACTTTGAGGACGTAATGCTCGCAAGGGCATTACGCGACGTGTCGAAGGGTTTCTATATCGACGTAGGTGCGCAGGATCCGACCGAGTATTCGGTAACCAAGGCCTTCTACGATGTTGGTTGGCGGGGAATCAACATTGAACCGTCGGAACAGTGGTTCAGCAAGCTGGAGGACGAGCGACCCCACGACCTCAACCTGATGGTCGCTGCTTCCGACGTTGAAGGGAGCCTGCGGTTCTTTAACGTGGACTCTACGGGGCTCTCGACCACCGTGAGTGATTTTGCAGAGAGACATGCTGACGCAGGATTCCAGGTCACTGAACAGATAGTGCCCTGCGACACCTTGGATAGAATCTGCGAGGAAGCGGCGGTCGATGTCGTGCATTTTCTCAAAGTAGACTGCGAAGGTGCGGAGTTGAGCGTGTTGCGCGGCCTTTCATTGAAGAAGCTGCGTCCATGGATCGTACTGGTCGAAGCAACGGAGCCGCTCTCCGAGAAGTCTAGTTATGAGGCTTGGGAGCCGCTTCTAACCGGGCGTGGCTATCACTTTGTTTACGACGATGGTCTGAACCGATTCTACGTGGCTGATGAGAAAGCCTCTCTCGACGCCGCCTTTCTTCGTCCGCCCAACGTATTTGATGACTTCATACGCTCGGATATTCTCCACCTGCGACGCGACCTCGAGCATGCTAAGAGCGCCGTGGTTGAGTGCGACCAATGGCGTTCAACAGCGGGTTACCTTCAAGATGAGAATGAACGCAGAGAAGCAGCGCTAGCGGATCTGAGGAAGCGCTTCCATGACTTAGAAGGGCGCGATTCGCTTGACCCCAATCGGCTCCAGCAGACGATCGAGTACCTGACCAGCGAGAACGAGCGACGCGAGACCGCTCTTCAGGAACTTCGTACGCTCCTTGATGAGAAGAGACAGCGGGAATCGGCTGAGCGTGAGCGACTTGAAGCGACTGTCGCGTACCTTCAGCAGGAGAACGAACGCCGTGAAGCAGCGCTCGTCGAGCAGCGTCAGTCTCTTACGAGCGTCGAGTCAGCGCTTGATGCTGAGCGAAAGCACCTGCAGGCGACCATCGAGTATCTCCGGCAGGAGAATGAACGTCGCGAGGCGGCGCTGGTTCAGCACCGTCAAGCCCTTGAAACTGTAGGGTCCAACTTTGGTGCTGAGCGAGAGCGCTTGCAGACGAGCGTCCAGTACCTTCGGCAAGAGAACGAGCGACGGGAAGCGGCATTGATTGAGCTTCGCCAAGGCATTGAAGCCTCCGGCGCGCGCGAGCTGGCGGAACGCCAACGGCTCCATGACTTAATCGACCATCTTCGACACGAGAATGAACTACGAGAGGCAGCGCTGGCGGACCATCGGCTACTTCTCGAGCAGGCGGGGCGACGTGAATCGGGCGAGCGATCACAACTGCAGGCGACTATTGAGTACCTTCGCGAAGAGAACGAGCGTCGTGAGGGAGCCCTGGTGCATTACCGCCAACTCATCGAGAACGCGGGTGAGCGGGAACGGTGCGAGCGTGTGCAGCTGCAATCGACTATCGATTTCCTACGCCAAGAGAACGAGCGCCGCGAGGCGGTCTTGGTTGACCAAGGACGTGCTCTCGAGAGCGCGCGGGACGAACTTGGTGACATGGATGAGAGACTCCAAGTGGCGGCCCACGAGCTGGATTCAGCCCGCAGCGAGCTGCGCCGTAAAGAACTGGAGTCCTCCACCCGACAGGCGGAGATGACGCGCGTGCTGGTTGAGCTCGCAGCTAGATCGCAGGAGATCTTGCGCTTGGATACCGAGCTGCGTTCCATTCTTGGTAGCACGTCCTGGCGGATAACCGCGCCTGGACGTGCGGTCAGACGACTTTCCATCTCCGCAGCGCGCTTCACCAAGCGCGCAGGATATCTAATGGCCCGAGGGCCCGCCCGGTTCATGCGTCCGGCGCTTCGCGCTATCGCAATGTGGCCCGGCGTACCGGAGTTCGCAGCGGGAATTGTCGGGCGGGATTCAGCAATTGCGCATCACACGCGACTCTTTTTGTTCGGAAACGGCGTGCCAAAGGAAGGGGCCGTTGGGCAAACCAATGCGTCACTTGATTTGGGCTGGCAAGCGAGCCGCGTGCGCGAGCGGATGGAAATATTAAGGCGCCAAGCAATTACAAGAAAGGGGAGGGGCTAGCTTGCACATAGTACTTGACCTCCAGGCGTGTCAGTCGCCGGAGAGCGGGCGCCGGGGCATCGGGCGGTATTCGCTCGCGCTTGCGAAGGCAATGACAACCTCGTCGCGAGGACACCGGATTTCAGTCCTGCTGAATTCTGCGATGGTTGAGTCCGTCGAGTACATCCGCGCCCAGTTTTCCGGGATTATCCCACCCGAGCAGATCGTCCTCTGGCATGGACTGGCGCCCACTGGTGCCGTCGATCCGGCTAATCGATTCCGCAGTCGCGCGTCGGAGGTTCTGAGGTCACACGCGCTTAAGGCCCTTCAGCCGGATATCGTGCACGTCGCCAGCCTCTTCGAGGGAGTGGCCGACAATGTTGTCAGTTCGATTTCTGGACGTGATCCTTATCGAACGGTCACCACGCTGTACGATCTGATTCCCTTGGCGCACGAAGATGTCTACCTCGCCGACAAGCGTATCCGGGATTGGTACATGGAGAAGGTTGGCCATCTTCAACGTGCGGATCAGTTGCTGGGTATCTCAAGATTCTCTTGTGACGAGGCTAGGGAACTTCTAGGTGTCCCTGAAGACAGGTTGACGGATATATCGGGCGCAGCTGATGAAATTTTTGCCCCGCTGGAGGGTGCGGAATATTTCCGGTCTGCGCTCGCTGCCAAGTATGGGCTTCGCCGAAACTACGTCATGTACGCAGGAGGCTTTGATTCGCGGAAGAACATTGCCGCCCTCATTCGGGCGTTCGCGAAGTTGCCTCCGGAAACAAGGAATAGTCACCAGTTGGCCATCGTAGGAGGGGCCCCCACGCCGGAGAGATCCGCGCTTGAGCGGGTCGTGGATGAAGTCGGGCTTTCTGTCGAGGATGTCGTGTTTACGGGCTTCGTACCCGATAGCGACTTGGTCAAACTCTACAATCTCTGTGCGTTGTATGCGTTTCCGTCTCTACAGGAAGGGTTTGGTCTTCCAGCCTTGGAAGCGATGTCGAGTGGTGCCGTGGTCATCGGCTCCGCGACATCGAGCTTGCCTGAGGTCATTGGCTTCGACGACGCGTTGTTTGACCCGCGTGACGTGGATTCGATCGCTCACAAGATGCAGGTGGCTTTGACGGATACTGGTTTCCGCCGGCGATTCCTTGAGCACGCGGAGCTTCAAAGCCTCAAATTCTCGTGGGTCGAGTCTGCGAACCGTGCGTTCGATGGGATCGAATTGGCGCTTGATCGCGTTTCGATTGCCCGGGGCGCCCCACGACGCGAGTCCGCTCGTCAGCGCAGACGGAGAACTGCGCTGCTCCCCGCTCCCCGCTCCGACTCGCCTCGCCGCCTCCCGCGCGTGAAAGTGTTTGCCGATTCCGATTGCACAGGGATTGCCGCTAATTACCCCATCGCTTCGCTTGGGAAGCATCGTCACAAGTTTGACCGGATCGTGGCTGAGGTGTCAGACGATGGATACGGGGCGAAAGTCCTTGAAGCGAGCGCCGTGGAGGCCGCTGACATCGTCGTGCTTGATTCGACTCTCGGGAACGCACTTGAGCACTTGGCGAGGCGCGACCGAAAATTGGTAATTGAATTGGTTCTGCGCCAAGGAGGATATGCCGCATTGAAACGGGCCCTCGGCAATGGTCTGGATTCGAGCGTGCTTTCCGAGCTGGTCCCGCCGAGCGCGCTTGATCTGATGGGACAAGCACAGGTGATTTCCATCGGTGATGCTGGAGCGAAAGGCTGCGATGGTTGGCGCGACAACGTGGATTCGGTGATATCCGCAGTGTTGGGAGACCCCTTGGCGGACCAGGCGACAGAAGGAGAGCTGGGCTGTATAGCTGCAGCGATCGCGGCAAGTTTGGGAAGAGGAAGCGCCGGTGACCGCTGGCTCGTTGACATTTCGATTCTCGGGTTGCATGACGCGGGCACCGGCATTCAGCGGGTCGTTCGACACGTGCTCGACGAGCTTATGGATGTTCCGCCCGAGGGGGTGCGGATTGAGCCGGTGATGCTAGGCGATGACGGCGTTGTTCGGTACGCCCGATCCTATTGCCAGCGTAGATACTTCCCGGATGAACAGCTCCCTGGGGATGAAGCCGTAGAGTTCAGCCCAAGCGATGTGTATGTGGGGTTGGATTTGGCCGCGCATCTCGTCCCCCCACATGTGGATGTTTTTCGGCGCCTGCGCGCGATTGGCGTCAGGCAGTACTTCGTGGTGTACGACCTGTTGCCGCTGCTTAGGCCCGAGTGCTTCGACGCCAACTTGCTGCCCATCTTCCGCTCCTGGTATGAGGCGGTGGCGGAAGTCGCGGACGGTGTGGCCTGCATTTCCCGATCGGTGGCTGACGAGTTCGAGGCCTGGCTGCACCAATTCCGCCCCAATCGGTTGCGCCCGCTCCACGTCGGCTGGTTCCACCTCGGCGCAGACGTCGGCGCTTCGGGTCCGGCGAGTCGGAAGACCAGTGTTGCAAGTCCCGAATTGAGTGCGCTCGGCGAAAGGCCGACCTTCCTCATGGTCGGTACGATCGAGCCGCGCAAGGGACATGCGCAGGTGTTGGAAGCATTCGAACAGCTATGGGCAGATGGTCAAGAGATCAATCTGCTGATAGTCGGCAGGCCAGGATGGATGGTCGACGAACTACTGGCGCGGCTGCGGCAGCACCCGCAGCGCAACGAGAAGCTGTTCTGGTTCGAAAACGCCGACGACGACCTTCTGGTGTCCTCGTATGCGCGTGCGTCCGCGCTTGTCATGGCGTCAGAGGGCGAAGGCTTTGGCTTGCCCCTGATCGAGGCCGCACACCAAGGGATCCCTCTGATCGTGCGTGACCTGCCGGTGTTCCGCGAAATTGCGGGTGAGAACGCCCACTACTTCAGCGGCTATGTTCCAGACGACCTGGCGGTGTCGCTGGGACGATGGATCGAGCTACACGTCGCCGGCAAAGCCCCCCAGTCAACCGGTATGGGGTGGAAGACATGGGCGGAGGCGACACAACAGTTGGTCGAGGTCGTTCGCGGCCGGCGCTGGGTGCACAGTTGGCTACCGGGCCCTACGCACCGCTTTGGTGCCTATGACTACAGGTTCCAGTCGCAGGTCGGGCAGTTGGCCAGAGGGCGGATGGCCAGCACCGGGGAGCCGGGCGTACTCCTGTATGGCCCTTACGTGACGATGCCGGCAGGCCGATATTCGATGGCGCTGCATGGGCGCGGCGCGGGGTCTGGGTGGATGGACGTGTGCAGCGAAGCCGGAACCAGCATCCATGCCCGGATGGGGCTTGAGCTTTCGCACTTGGAAGATGGCGCCGACTGCGTGCTCGCGCGTATGGAGTTCGAGTTGTTCCACGATGTACGTGACCTTGAACTGCGCGTCGGCCTGGACCAGAGGGCATGGATGGAGATCGCTCACGTCGAGATCCACCGGGAGCTGGCAAGAGGGCCTGCCACGCAACAGAGGCTCAAAGCCGACCTTTCCACATCGGCTGGGCCATAATGCCCGCTTTATGTATGTCCACTTGACATACGCGAGCCGAAAATTTTTATAAGGAGCTATTTGATGAAGACTGCAGTGATCACCGGGATCTCCGGACAGGACGGGGCCTACCTGGCGGAGTTGCTGCTCGACAAGGGGTACCGGGTGTATGGCACCTACCGGCGGACCAGCTCGGTCAACTTCTGGCGTATCGAGGAGCTGGGCATCGAGCGCCACCCCAACCTTCATCTTGTCGAATACGACCTGACCGACCTCGGGTCGAGCTTGCGCCTCCTTGAGACGACACAGGCGACGGAGGTCTACAACCTTGCAGCCCAGAGCTTTGTCGGCGTCTCGTTCGACCAGCCCGCTACGACCGCCCAGATCACCGGCCTAGGCGCCGTGCACCTGCTTGAGGCAATTCGCCAGGTGGACACGAAGATCCGTTTCTACCAAGCATCAACCTCGGAGATGTTTGGCAAGGTACAGGCGGTGCCCCAGAGGGAGGACACTCCCTTCTATCCGCGCAGTCCCTACGGTGTCGCCAAGCTCTATGCGCACTGGATGACCGTCAACTACCGCGAGTCCTACGATATCTTCGGATCCAGCGGCATCCTCTTCAATCACGAGTCCCCACTGCGTGGCCGTGAGTTCGTGACGCGCAAGATCACCGACTCGGTGGCGAAGATCAAGCTGGGCAAGCAGGACGTGCTGGAACTCGGCAACCTCGACGCAAAGCGGGACTGGGGCTATGCCAAGGAGTACGTCGATGGTATGTGGCGCATGCTGCAGGCCGACGAGCCGGACACGTTTGTACTCGCGACCAATCGCACCGTGACTGTGCGGGATTTCGTCGCAATGGCGTTCAAGTCGGCAGGGATCGAAGTCATTTGGAAGGGCGAGGGCGAGGGCGAGCGGGGTCTCGATGCCTCGAGTGGCCGCGAGCTGGTTCGGATCAATCCGCGCTACTACCGGCCCGCGGAGGTCGATCTCCTCATCGGGAACCCGGAGAAGGCAAAGCAGGTGCTAGGTTGGGAGCCGAAGACGACGCTTGAGGAACTGTGCTCGATGATGGTGAAAGCCGATCTCCGCCGAAACGAAGCAGGCGCTTCCTTCTGATGGCGGCGATGGGCAGGCGCGCCCTCATCACGGGCATCAAAGGCTTCACCGGCCGCTACATGGCGGCCGAACTGAAGCGGCACGGTTACGAAGTATTGGGAACCGGAACAACAGTTGTGGACGGCCCCGGATATTTTCAGGTCGACCTCAATGATGTCGAAGGACTGCGCCTGCTCTTTCAACAGGAGCAGCCCGATGTGGTGATCCACCTTGCGGCCCTCGCTTTTGTAGGGCATGGCAGGGCGGACGACTTCTACCGGGTCAATCTCATCGGCACCCGCAATCTGCTCGAGGCGATTGCGGCGTCGGGCAAAGATCCTGACTGCGTACTTCTGGCTAGCAGTGCAAACGTCTACGGCAATGCCTCTCCGGGTATCATCGACGAGGACACGCCGCCAAATCCCGCGAACGACTATGCGGTGAGCAAGCTCGCGATGGAGTACATGGCCAGGCTGTGGTCAGATCGGATTCCATTGGTCATTACTAGGCCCTTCAATTACACGGGCGTCGGGCAGGCCGGCCACTTTCTACTACCGAAAATTGTCGATCATTTCCGTCGCCGGGCAAGGACTATGGAACTTGGCAACCTGGATGTATGGCGGGATTTCAGCGATGTCCGCACCGTCGCTCAGTTGTACAGACGGCTCATCGAGGCGCCTTCAGCGATTGGAGGAACGTTCAACGTCAGCTCGGGGAGGGCGCACTCCCTGCGCGAGGTGGTGAGCCTCTGCGAACAGCTGACAGGACACACGCTCGAGATCGAAGTAAATCCCCAGTTCGTGCGCCCCAACGAGGTGCGGACGTTGTGTGGAGACAACGCGCAACTGAGAGGTCTGCTCGGGCCATGGAGCGCCATGCCTCTGCGCGATACGCTGGAGTGGATGTTAACTGTAGTGGATTAGGATCGCCCGCTCCCAGAGTCGGAGCCATGGCGCTAGTTTAAAAGCGCTGTGAATTATCTTTGCTTATTAAAGGATCTACAGGTGATTAGAATGGCGAGCCTGAATTCCCGACGAACTGTTCTGTCAATAGTTGCTTTAGTGCTCGTCGCTCTCGTTTGGAAAGTAATCTATCTCAAAACTGCTGAGAGCACATATAATACCGAAGAGCTACCGTTGGCTCCGATCACTTTAGTGGCGGGCAGCGATGTATTAACGGATATTGCAGCGACTCGGCTTTACGGGACCTCGGCAATTACTTCCGCGGCCAGCTTTGAATTGTTTGGATTTACCCCCCTTGGCGTTAAATTCCCAAACATTGTATTTTTCCTGACTACTATCATCCTCCTATGTCTGCTATGTAAGAGGCTGCTCTCCGAGGATAACAGATACTTATGGATGATGCCCGGTGTGCTCTTGGTTGTGGGGCCGCCGGTTATTCAAATTTGGGGAATGAAAAACCGAGGCGGGTTTATAGAAGGAATTTTCGCCTTAGTCTTATGCTTGTGGCTATGCAGCAGAACCCCGGAAGGTCGGCCGCTTTCTGATCTCCACAAGCTAATCATCGCACTTGTAATTGGCGTGGCGACCTGGTCCCAACCCCTCTCGTTGGTCTGGGGAATAGTTCTGGTCGGGTATATCCTTTGGCAGGATGCGGCATATTCCATACGCAACGTTCCAAAATCCAGCGTTATCGTTCTCATGGGCCTCTTAATTGGTGCCATGCCGTTAGTCTACCTTAACTTCATTTTTGGGTTCAATACGTTCCAAGTGTTGAGTCATGGGGAAGTTCCGGGGGGCGTGGATTTAGGAAAGGCCGGGCGGCTTCGCGAGATCCTAGTTGGGGGCGTACCCAGGCTCCTCGGCTTGAAGCGACAGTGGCAGGACGACTGGGTGTTATCGCCGCCTGTGGCATGGTGCCTGTACTTTATATTTGTGTTCCCAGCCATCCGGGCTGCAGTCCGTGCGGTGATAAATTTCTTGACAAATCGAAGGGTGGGCTTGGATCTCGCGTTAGTAGGGGTAGCACTAGCGGTTGTTGCTGCCAATGTAATATCGACATGGGGTAATTTTCAGGAAGAGCCTAGGCGCCTGCTTCTTCTGTACGTCCCTCTTGTTGTGCTGACCATGCAGGGCCTAAGGGGTAGCAGAATCTTTCTGCCCGTATACCTGCTTATCTGGGTCGCATTCAACTTGTTTTCGAATTATACGTATATCCGAGATCACGCGAATGGCTTTTCTAGTGGGCTTTACAGACCATTAGATGGGCTGGCCGAGAAATTGGCAGATAACGGAATCACTGGCGTGTATGCGGATGTATGGGTGGGCCCGCGTTTGACATTCGCCAGCAAGGGAACCATTCCTTGGTACCGGTCGCAGTACGTTCCGACCGCCTATGGTTATGTGGGCGATCAGATTCTAACAGCGAACGAGGCTATGCTTTTTAATATGCAGTCCAAAGCTGAACTTGATGCGCGGTCTAAGTTCTTTGCCGACGCCGCTAGCTTGGGAGCGAACTGTGCCGAGATTGTCTTCGATAACTTTTCGATCGTGCATCACTGTGATGCCGAGATCGATCTTGGGGTTGCGTTCGCCGGATTTGATGGCCAGCCGACATCGTCGTACGCAACCATCGGCAAGTTGTCGACCGCGGTAGATGGCGAAGGGACGCGGTATCTCGGTAAGGGCTGGAGTAAGCCGGAGCAGTGGGGGGTCTGGTTGGATGGAGGTTCGGGAGTTCTTACCTTTGGCGGTTTAGAGTCCCAGGGAGATCCTGCCGCCTATGTGATGCGTCTTGTTGGGCGTGTGTACACGTCTCCCAAGCATCCGACGCAAAGAATTCAAGTATTCGTCGCAGGAGAGCTCGTGACTGAAGTGACTACGAGATATCCGGAGACCAATTCGGTTATCAGCTTCCCCGTCAAGTCCGAGTGGGTGTCTAAAGGTGGCTTTAAATTGGTTCTAGTCACGCCCGATGCGATCTCTCCGAAGAATCTTGGTTATTCGCTGGACTCGAGAGAGCTCTCGTTTGGTTTGGAATATATTGAACTGGATATTTTGGACCTTGAATCCAGAGAGTAACTAACTGCCTCTTACCCGACGTGCTTGGATAGTGGGATGGCGTGGATGTAATTTTCATGTATTTTTTTAGTCACCGTCCCATTCGCCTCTTCGGAGCACTCGAATGAAAGGTGCTGGATCAGCGGAGCTTGTCGAGTCTTGCCTGCTCGTTTGGCCTTGCGAGACAGGGGTCTGGTATGCGCCTCACAGGTGGGCGTCGACCCGACGGGCTCGCCAGTTCCCAAGCGGTAGCGCTCAGTCGTTCGATGCCTTATCTCGAGTCGACGGCGGGCCACTACGAGGTTTGCGCCAAGGGCGGCTCCAAAACGTTACTTGGCTCGGCTCCTCCCCCGAACGGGCAGTTGCGTACACATCGCACACGCTCGCGTCAGTCGGAGGTGCTATGGGATAAGCTTGGTCTCAAGAATCAAGCGCAACACTCTGGTGAAAACTTCGCCATCTCTTCGGCCATGGCTTCCTCTGGTGTCTTCCACCCCAGCGTCTTCCTCGGACGGCCGTTGAGCAGGCGGGCGATATCGTTCAGCAGGGTTTGGCTGGCCAGCGACAGGTCGGTACCTTTGGGCAGGAACTGGCGCAGCAAGCCATTGGTGTTCTCGTTGCTGCCGCGCTGCCAAGGCGCATGCGGATCGCAGAACCAGATGTCCATCTTCAGCCGTCGGCTCAGTTCCTGGAAACAGGCCAGCTCACTGCCGCGGTCGTAGGTCAGGCTTTCGCGCAAGAACGCCGGCAGCTTCTTCATCTGCCGCGTGAAGCCCTCCAAGGCATCGGCCGCCGTGCAGCCGTCCATGCGACACAACACCACGAACCGGGTCTTGCGTTCGACCAGCACGCCGACCGCCGAACGGTTGAAGGCGCCCTTGATCAGATCGCCTTCCCAGTGCCCCGGGAACAGGCGGTGTTCGATGTCTTCCGGACGGTGTTGGATCCGCAGCTCGTCGGGCACGAAGCTCTTCGCGGTGGCCATGGTGCGCCGGCGACCGCGCGCGGGTTTGCCTTGGCGCAGGGCCTCCACCAACGCCTGCTTCAGCCCGCCGCGGGGCTGAGCGTAGATGGTGGCGTAGATCGTCTCGTGGCTGACCAGGCCGGGGCGCAGCGACTCGGGCATGTGGCGCAGTCTGGCCGCAATCTGCTGCGGCGACCAGCGCAGGAAGACCAGCCGGTCGTGGACGTATTGATAAAGCGCGCTACCTTCAGCCAGCACACGTGGCCGACGGCTGCGACCTCGGCGTTTACGGTAGCCATCGGCGGCCCCGGTGGCATCGTAATGTTAGCGCCGACGCAAAACTGACCCACCC
>NZ_AVPT01000017.1 GCF_000768335.1 Lysobacter arseniciresistens ZS79 | reverse complement strand
TTGCGGCGCCGGGGGCATGCGGGGCCGGAATGTGCGCGGCGTGTCAGGCCAAAGGCCGGCGCCGGTAGGTCAGCACCAGTACGTCGCGATACGCCGCCGCCGCCGGGTCGCGTGGGGTCACCGCGGTCACGCCGTGCAATACGCGGTGGTCGTCCACCAGCGCGATGTCGCGTGGCCGAGTCAGCGGGAATCAACCAGTCCCTTACAACACCTGTGGCGTTTCACCGCCGACGATGACGACATCGGCCGGGCGGCGGGCGAACAGGCCGACGCTCACGACGCCTGGAATTTGATTGATCGCCTGCTCCAGCGCGACCGGGTCGGTGATGGCCAGCCCGTGGATGTCGAGGATCGCGTTGCCGTTGTCGGTGACAATGCCGCGGCCCGCCGCATCCTGGCGCCACACGGGCTGGGCCCGCGTCATCGCGAGGATCTCGCGGGCGACCAGGCTGCGGGCCATCGGGATCACCTCCACCGGCAGCGGGAAGCGCCCGAGCACGTCGACCTGCTTGCTCGGATCGACAATGCAGACAAACCGCGTGCTGGCCTCGGCGATGATCTTCTCGCGTGTCAGCGCGGCGCCGCCGCCCTTGATCAGACGTTTATGCGGGTCGCACTCGTCGGCGCCGTCGACGTACAGCGACAGCGTGCCGGTGCTGTTGAGGTCGAACACCTCGATACCGACCGCGCGCAGGCGCTCGGTGCTCTGCTCCGAACTGGACACCGCGCCGCGGATGCGCTCGCGCATGTCGCCGAGCGCCTCGATGAAATAGGCGACCGTGGAGCCGGTCCCGACGCCGATGATGCTGTCGGATTCGACGTACTCGATGGCCTTGAGGGCGGCCTGGCGCTTGGCTTCGGACATGTGGGTTACTCGAGGGAGAGCAGGAACTTGTAGTGGGCGGCCGACACCGGAAACACCGACAGCCGGTTGCCGCGCCGGATCAGGGCGAACTCGTCGCCGAGCTCGTCGGCGTGCGACTTGATCTCGTCCAGCGTGATGATCCGCGACAGCTTGCGCTCGAACGCGACGTCGACGAGGAACCAGCGTGGCTCCTCGCGGGTGGCTTTCGGGTCGTGGTAGTGCGACGAGGGGTCGAACTGGGTCTCGTCCGGATAGGCGTGGCTGGCGACGGTCGCGGTGCCGACGATGCCCGGCGGCTTGGTGTTGGAGTGGTAGAACAGCACGCCGTCACCCACCTGCATGCCGTCGCGCATGAAGTTGCGCGCCTGGTAGTTGCGCACGCCGTTCCACGGCTCGGTGCCGACGCGCTCGAGGTCGTCGATCGAGAACGCATCGGGTTCGGACTTCATCAGCCAGTAGCGGCGGCGTTTGCTCATCGTTCGACCTTGCGGAAGTCATGGACCCCGGCCTCGGTGCAGGCGGCATCGAGCGGTACGTCCCAGGGCGCCGGCGGGGGTAGCGGCACGCGCTGCAGCTCGAAGCCGACGCCGACCAGCCATGGCGGCGGGGCAACGCCGCGCCGGGCGGCGAACGTGCGATCGTACCAGCCGCCTCCCATGCCGAGCCGCTGGCCGCGGTCGTCGAAGCCGACCAGCGGCATGACGACCATGCGCATCGCGTCGGCCTCGAGCAGTGCGTCTGGTGCTACGACCGGTTCCGGGATGCCGAAACGGTTGGGCCGGAGCGGATCGCCGGGGCGCCACGGCGCGAACACGAGGCGGTCCCCGGACAAAACCGGCAGGCAGTAGCGGCACCCCGGGGGCAGGCCGAGCTGCCAGGCGTGCAGTGCAATCTCGCCATCCATCGCCCAGTAGCCGGCGACGGGGCCGTCATCGGGGGCGAACTCGAGGTTTAGCAGGTGGCGGGCCAGCCGCTGCGCCGCGTCGATGCGCTCGGCGGCAACCAGCGCGCGGCGGCGTTGGCGAAGTTGCGTACGCAACGGGCGCAGCAGGTCGGCGCGTTCGGCAGGCATCCAGCAGGTCCGGTCCGGGTCCAGTTGACTGGTCGGCCGCGGGGGCCGTCGGGGCGCGGTGGGCGCCTGAACGAAAAAAAGAAAAGTCCTCCGCCGATGGCGATGCGCGCGAAACGACCTTGAACCCGGGGTTCAAGTGGGGACGCTTGGAGGCCGTCGGGCTTCCCGCTACCAGGGCGGACTTGCACTCCGGGCTTCCGCTGCGCCCCCGCGGTCGCGATTAAGGGACAAGGCGAATGTTTGCGCGCGCCGTCGTCCACAGCAGAGGACGTGGCGGGATTATAGCCTGTCGGCGGTGCCGGCAAGGTCCGTTCGTCGGCCTCGCACGGGCGGGGTTCAGCGGATGCGCTGCTAGCGCGGCGGCTCGTCGAACAGGACGTCCAGCTTGCGCTGCAGGTCGCCGAGGCTGCGCGCCAGCTCGCGTGTGCGGCCCTCGTCCTCGCTGCGCATCTGCTGCAGCTCGTGGGCGAAGTTGAGCGCCGCCAGCACGGCGACGCGGTCCAGCGCCGCCATCCGGTTGTTGCCGCGGATCTCGCGCATGCGGGTGTCCAGCAGCTTGGCCGCGGCCAGCAGGCTGTCGCGTTCGTCGGGCTCGCAACCGACGGTGTATTCGCGGTCGAGCAGGCGGATGCTGACCGGCGTGCTGTTGCTCATGTGTGCTGTTCCAGCGACTTCAGCCGGGCGATCATCGCCTCGACCCGGGTGCGCGCCTGCTCGTTCTTGGCGAGCAGGGCCGCGCGTTCGCCGGCCAGCGCCTCCTGCTGCTGGCGCAGGCTGCGGTTCTCTTCCTGCAACCGGCGGCTGCGCTCGGCCAGCCCGTCGATGCGCTCGACGAGCGCCTGCAGTTGGGAAAGCAGTTCGGCCCGGTCCATCCCGGCACGATAGCAGGCGCGCCCGGCCGGTCAAGACGGGCGCGGGCGGGGCGTTCACACCGCGGGCGCGGTGCTGCGCAGCCGTTGCCGCAGCAGCTCCAGGCACTGCTCCGGCGGCAGCGGCCGGGCCAGCCAGTAGCCCTGGATCTCGTCGCAGCCGTGGCGCCGCAGGAACCCCAGCTGGCCGGTGTCCTCGACCCCCTCGGCGACGACGGTCAGCCCCAGCGAGTGGCCCATCGTGATGATGGTGCTGGTGATCGCGGCATCGTCGGGGTCGTGGCAGAGGTCGTCGACGAAATCCTTGTCGATCTTGAGCGTGTTGATCGGCAGGCGCTTGAGGTAGGACAACGACGAGTAGCCGGTGCCGAAGTCGTCGATCGCCAGCTTCACGCCGATCGCGCGCAGGGCCTGCAGCGTCGCCGCGGTCTCGCCGGCGTTGGCCATGATGACGGTTTCGGTGAGTTCCAGCTCGAGCAGGCCCGGCGGCAGCCCGGTGTCGGCCAGCACGCGCGCCACCAGCGACGGCAGGTCGCCGCGCAGCAGTTGCAGCGAGGACACGTTGACCGAGATGCCGAGCTCCAGCCCCGCCGCGCGCCACTGCGCCAGCGTGCCGCAGGCCTCGCGCAAGGCCCACTCGCCGATCTCGAGGATCATCCCGGTCTCCTCGGCGACCGGGATGAACCGGGCCGGCGGGATCGTGCCGTGCTCGGGGCTGTGCCAGCGCAGCAGCGCCTCGACCGAGACGATGCGGTCCTGCGACAGCGACAGCCGCGGCTGGAACGCGAGCGCGAGTTCGTCGCGGTCGAGCACCTTGCGCAGCGCGGCGGAGATGGTCGAGCGCTCGCGCACCTCCACGTCCATGCTGTCGGCGTAGCGCATGAAGGCGCGGCGGCCGATCGCCTTGGCCTGGTACATCGCGGTGTCGGCGTGCTTGAGCAGGTCGGCCGGGGTTTCGGCGTGGTCCGGGAACAGGCTGATGCCGATCGACGGCGAGACCACCAGGTCGTGGCCCCCGTCGATGTCGAGCGGCGTCTGGAACGCTTCGATCAACGCGCGCGCGACCCGCTCGGCGTGGTCGGCGCTGTCGAGGTTCTCCAGCACCACGGTGAACTCGTCGCCGCTCAGGCGCGCGACGGTGTGGCCGCTGCCGACGATCTGCTGCAGGCGCTGCGCGGCCGCGCGCAGGATGCGGTCGCCGGTGGCGTGGCCGAACGAGTCGTTGATGTCCTTGAAGCGGTCCAGGTCGAGGAACAGCACCGCGATGCGGCTGCCGGCGGTGCGTGCGCGCACCACCGCGCGGCCCAGCCGCTCGGCCAGCAGGGCGCGGTTGGGCAGGTTGGTCAGGGTGTCGTAGTTGGCCAGGTAGCGCAGTTCCTGCTCGGCGCGCTTCTGGTCGGTGATGTCGCCGAGCACCGCGACGTAGTGGTCGTGCGCACCGTCGGCATCGGCGACGGAACTGGCCTGCAGCCAGCACAGGAACTCGCCGCCGTCCTTGCGCTGCTGCCACATCTCGCCGGACCAGCGGCCGTCGCGCTGCAGCTCGTCGCGCATGTGGTGGTAGAAGCGCGGGTCGTGGCGGCTGCTGTCGAGCAGCGACGTGGAGCGTCCGAACACCTCGACGTCGCTGTAGCCGGTCATGCGGGTGAAGGCGGGGTTGATCGAGATGAAGCTGAAATCGCGGTCGAACACCGCGACCGCCTCGGCCATCGAGCGCAAGACCTCGCTGGAGATGCGCCGCTCGCGTTCGGCGCTGCGGCTGTCGGTGGTGTCGCGGGCGGTACCGGCGACGCGGACCGCGCGGCCGTCGGCGTCGCGCTCGACCACGCGGCCGCGGGCGCGGACCCAACGCCACGCCTGGCCTTCGGCGTCGCGGGTGCGGTGCTCGGAGGTGAACAGCGCGACCTCGCCGCGCAGGTGCCGCAGCATCGCCTCGCGCACCAGCGGGAAGTCCTCGGGGTGGATGGCCTGGTTGCCGCTGACGTGGTTGTGGATGGCGGTTTCGGGGCGGTCGCCGTAGGACTCCACCACGCGCGTGCGGTGCACCTCGCGGTTGCCCAGGTCGTAGTCCCAGAACTGCTCGCCCGACGCCCACAGCGCCAGGCGCAGGCGTTCCTCGCGCTCGCGGATCTGCTGGAACCAGCCCTGCTCCTGACGGCGCCGGCGGTGCCAGCGCCATCCCAGCACGGCGGCCAGTGCCAGCAGCGACAGCACCGCGGCGGTGATCGCCAGCGGATGGCGCCACAGCGGCGGGGCGACGTGAACCGGCACCTGCAACTCGACCGGGCTCCAGTTGCCGTCGCGGTCGGTCGCCTGCGCGCGGAAGGTGTAGCGGCCCGGCGGCAGGCGGGTGTAGGTGATGTCGGACTGGGTGCCGTTATCGATCCAGCCCTTGTCGAAGCCCTCCATCCGGTAGCGGTAGCGGGTGGACGCGGCGGGGGCGAAGTCGAGCGCGCCGATGCGCAGGCGCAGGATGTCGGCGCCGTCGGGCACGTCGAGCCGGCTGGCCTGCCACATGACCGCGTTCTCGTCCGGGGCATCGGCGCCGACCCGGGCCGCGAGCAGCCGCAACGGCGGTGCGTAGGCGGCGCTGCGCATGCCGCGCGGGTGGAACAGGTTGAGCCCGCGCACGCCGCCCATCGCGATGCGGCCGTCGGCGAGGGTGGCGACCGCGCCGCCGTTGAACTCCAGGTCCTGCAGGCCGTCGCCGAGGCCGTAGCGGTGCGCGTGGGCCAGCGCGGTGTCGAACCGGACGATGCCGACGTCGGTGCCCAGCCACAGCCGCAGGTCGCGGCCGGTGCCGTCGCTGGCGATCGAGAACACCACCGGCGGCAGGCGGCGGTCGAGCGTCTCGGTCAGCGGCTGGCTGAAGCCGATCGCGCCCGGGGCCGCTTCCACCACCTGCGCCAGCCCGGCATGGGTGCCGACCCAGACGTTGCCGTCGGCGTCCTGGTGGAGTGCGCGCACCATGTTGCCGGGCAACGACTCGGGTCGGCGCGGGTCGTGGCGGAAATGCCGCAGGCGGCCGGTGGCCGGGTCGAGCAGGTCGAGGCCGCCGCTGGTGCCGAACCAGATACGGCCCTTGCGGTCTTCCAGCAGCGCGTGGACGCTCGGGTGGACCAGCTTGCGCGGGTCGCCACGGTCGTGGCCGTAATGGATCACCCGCTGGCTTTCGCGCTGGTACAGCAACGCGCCGTCGCCGTAGGTCGCGAGCCACAGGTTGCCCTCGTGGTCGACCAGCAGCGCGCGCAGGTTGGCGTGGGTGAAGCTGCCCAGCGGGATCGTCTCGAACGTGCCGGTCGCCGGGGTCAGGCGCAGCAGGCCGGCGGTGGTCGCCAGCCACAGCCGGCCGTGGCCGGCGTCGGCGATGCCCATGACGCGGCGGTTCGACGGCCCCGGCATCCGCGCGGTCCAGTCCTCGAACCCGGGCCCGGGGCCGTGGTAGCGCAGCAGCCGGCCCTCGTCGGTGCCGACCCAGAGGGTGCCGTGGATGTCCTGCTGGATCGCGCGGACGCTGTCGTTGCCGGGGTGCTTGCGGCCTTCGTCGGTTTCGAGGTCGACCACGTAGCTGAAGCGCGCACCGGCCGGGTCGGCGACGGCCGCGCCGCGCGACTGGCCGCCGACCCAAAGCATGCCGCCGCGGTCCACCAGCAGGCTGCCGATGACGTCGTCGGACAGGCTGGCCGGGAGCGCCGAGCCATGGACCCGGCGGCTGCGGCCCGTGCCCGGCTCGAACCGCACCAGCCCCGAGCCGTAGACCGACAGCCACAGGCTGCCGTCGGGCACCTGCACCACTGCGCGGACGTTGCTGTTGCCGTCGGCGCTGGCGTCGGGCTGCAGCGGCCAGGCTTTCTCCAGCGTATCGCCGGAGACGCGGAACAGGCCGTCGCGGCGCCCGACCCAGACCGCGCCGTCGTGGTCCAGCAGCAGGCTGGCGGCGGCGTCGCGCCCGCCGACGCGCTCGGCCTTGCGGTCGGGGCCGATGCGGAACACCCCGGCCGCGGTCGCGTACCAGAGCATGCCGGCGCGGTCGACCAGCAGTTGCTGGTACGGCGCGCGGCGCAGCAGCTCGGGACCGAGCGCGAGGACCGACCGGCGCTCGCCGGTGGCGGGGTCGAACCGCTCCAGCCCGCCAAGGGTGCCGACCCATACCACGCCGTCGTGCGGCAGCACCGCGGCGACCTGGCGTGCGGCGGTGGTGTCGTCGGGGTCGCCTTCGGGCGGGAAGTGCGTGATCCGGCCGCTGTCGAGGTCGATCCGGGCCAGGTACTGCGAATAGAGACCGACCCACAGGGCGTTGGCATCAGGGTCGGCCGCCAGCGCGGTGACGAAGCTCTCCGGCAGGCTGGCCGGGTCCCCCGGGTCGTTGCGGTAGGCGACGTAGCGGTCGCCGTCGTAGCGGTGCAGGCCGCCCTGGGTGCCGACCCAGACGAACCCCTGGGCGTCCTGCGCCAGCGCGGTGATCGAGTTCTGCGCCAGCCCCTGCTCGCTGCCGATCGGGGTGAAGTAGTAGTCGCGGGTAGCGGCCTGCACCGACGCCAGCGCGCCCAGCCCGAGCAGGCAGGCGAGCAGGGTGGCCGCTCGGCGGCGCGAGCGCGGTTCGGGCGGAAGCGATGGGGGCACGGCACCGCGTCGGTTGGCGTGGCAGCCCGCAGTGTAGGCAGCCGCGCCCGCGCCTGCCAATCGCGGCGAGGCGGCCGCGACGGCACCGTTGCTAGACTTGGGCGCCCACAACCGCGGTGAGCACCCGTGTCGCAGAACAGCCTGCCGGACCTGTCCGAAGTCGATGCCGAAATCCGCCGCCTGGCGCTTGCCAGCTCCGCGCCGGAACTGCACGGAAGCCTGTGCGGCTGGCTCGCCGGTGGCGGTGCGCCGGTGCGCGAGTGGCCGGCGAAGGTGCTGGTCGACGACACCCTTGCCGCGCCGGCCGAAGGCAGCCCGCTCGACCGCCTGCGTACCGCCAGCGTCGCCCAGCTGGAGGACCGCAGCTTCGACTTCGCCCTGATGCTGCCGGGTGCCGACGCGCCGCTGGTGCAGCGCAGCGGCGCTCTGTTCGACTGGTGCCGCGGCTTCCTCGGCGGCTTCGGGCTGGCCGCGGGCGCCAGGCCGAAGCTGTCGGAGGAAAGCACCGAGGCGCTGGGCGACCTGGCCCGGCTTGCCCGCGCCGAGGCGCAGGAGGACGGCGACGAGGAGGACGAGGCCGCGCTGGCGGAGATCGAGGAGTTCGTCCGGGTCGCCACCCTGCTGCTGCACGGCGACTGCGTGCTCGCCGCGCGCCACCGCCAAAGCCTCAACTGACATGCACGCCCCCCTGACCATGCCCGCACGGGCCTACGCGCGCCGACGCCGGCAGCTGATGCGCATCGCCAGCGACGACGCGATCCTGATCCTGCCGGCCGCGCCCGAGCGGATCCGCAGCCGCGACACCCACTACCCTTATCGGCAGGATTCCGACCTGCTGTACCTGACCGGATTTCCCGAGCCGGAGGCGGTGCTGGTGCTGGTGCCGGGCCGCAAACATGGCGAGACCGTGCTGTTCTGCCGCGAGCGCGACCCCGAGCGCGAGGCCTGGGACGGCCCGCGGGTCGGCCCGGACGGCGCGGTCGAGGCCTTCGGGGTCGACGACGCCTACCCGTTCACCGACCTCGACGACATCCTGCCGGGCCTGCTGGAGGGCCGCTCCCGGGTGTACTACCACTTCGGCCGCGATGCCGAGTTCGACCTCAAGCTGATCGGCTGGGTCAACCGCGTGCGGGCGATGATGAAGATGGGCAACAAGCCGCCGCACGAGTTCCTCGAACTCGGCCACCTGCTCGACGAGCTGCGGCTGTTCAAGGACCGCGACGAACTGCGCTTCATGCAGCGCGCCGCCGACATCAGTGTCGCCGCGCACCAGGCGGCGATGCGCGCGGTGCGCCCGGGCATGCACGAGTACGAGCTGCAGGCCGAACTGGAGCGCGTGTTCCGCGCCTGCAACGCGGTGCCGGCCTACGGCAGCATCGTCGGCGCCGGCGGCAACGGCTGCGTGCTGCACTACGTCGCCAACAACGGCCCGGTGCGTGACGGCGACCTGGTGCTGATCGACGCCGGTGCGGAGTACGGCGGCTACGCGGCGGACATCACCCGCACGTTCCCGGCCAACGGCCGCTTCGGCAACGAGCAGCGGATCCTGCACGACCTGGTCGGCGACGCCCACGCCGCGGCGATGGCGCAGGCCCGGCCCGGCGTGCCGTACGAGGCCGGCCACCTGGCCGCGGTGGAGACGCTGACCGAGGGCCTGCTCAGGCTCGGCCTGCTGCGAGGCAAGCTGGAGAAGCACCTCGCCGACCGCAGCTACCGCCGCTTCTACCCGCACAAGACCGGCCACTGGATCGGCATCGACGTGCACGACGTCGGCGACTACCGGCTCGACGGCGAATCGCGCCTGCTCGAACCGGGCATGGTGTTCACCATCGAACCCGGCCTCTACATCCGCCCCGACGACACCTCGGTGGCGGCCAAGTGGCGCGGCATCGGCATCCGCACCGAGGACGACGTGCTGGTGACGAAGGACGGCCACAAGGTGCTGACCGACACGCTGGCCCGCAGCGCCGACGAGATCGAGGCGTTCATGGCGGACGCCGCGGGCGGCTGACCGGCGCGACCCGGCTCAGTCCAGCGCGGCGAATCCTTCGCGGGTCAGGTTGACCGGATCGCCGTCGGTGCAGACCACGTCGTCCTCGATCCGGATGCCGCCGTAGGGTCGCAGCGCGTCCACCCGGTCCCAGTCGACCGAGCCGGCGTGCTCGCTGTCGCGCAGTTCCTGCAGCAGCAGGTCGGCGAAGTAGATGCCCGGCTCGATCGTCACCACCGCGCCGGGTTCCAGCGTGCGGGTCAGGCGCAGGTAGGGGTGGCCGTCGGGTTTGTCGATGGTGCCGCCGGTGTCGCTCTCGAGGAAGCCGCCGACGTCGTGCACCTGCAGGCCGATGTAGTGGCCGATGCCGTGCGGGAAGAACTTCGCGCTGACGCCGGTCTCGACCATCGACTCGGGCGACATGTCGACGATGCGGAAGTCGCGCAGCACCGTCGCCATCTCCAGGTGGGCGTCGAGGTGGATCCGGCGGTAGTCGGTGCCGGCGCGGACCTGGTCGCACAGGCGCTGCTCGGCGGCGTCGACCGCGTCGATCATCGACTGGAACTCGCCGGCGGTGTCGTACGCGTAGGTGCGGGTGATGTCGCAGGCGTAGCCGAGGTGGCTGGCGCCGGCGTCGATCAGGAAGCTGCGGATCTCCCGCGGCGGCACGCGGTCGCGGTTGGTGTAGTGCAGCACCGCACCGTGCTCGTTGAGCGCGACGATGTTGCCGTAGGGCAGGTCGTTGGCGTCCTGCCGCGCGGCCTGGCAGTAGGCGAGGTGGATGCCGAACTCGCTGGCGCCGGCGCGGAAGGCACGCTCGGCGGCGCGGTGGGCGCGCACGCCGTGGGCGGTCGCCGCCCGCATCATTTCGATCTCGTACGGCGTCTTGACCGCGCGGTGGAACTCCAGGTAGTTCACCACCGCCGCCGGGTTGTTGGGCACGAACGCGCGGCCCGAGCCGTCGTCCAGCGTGCTCTGCGGCTCGCCGAGGATCGCGCAGCGCGACGGGTCGGCCGGCAGGTGCGCCAGCGCCTCGCCCGGCTCGCGGATCACCACCACGTCGAAATGCTCGACCCAGTAGCCCGACGGCGCCTGCGGCACCACGTGCCAGTAGTCGAACGGCTGCAGGTAGACGAGCTTCGGCTTCCCGCCGGGCGTGTATACCAGCCAGCTGCCGGGGTTCTGCACCAGCGGCGCCCATGCCTTGAACTGCGGGTTGACCGCGTACGGGTAGTCGCGGTCGTCGAACACCTGGTAGTGGATCGACCCGCTGGGGACCACCAGGTGATCGAGGCCGCCGCGCTCCAGCGCCCGGGCGCTGCGCCGTTGCAGTTCCTCGACGTGGTGCGTGTATAACTTCGACATCTCTTGGTCTGTCATGGGAGTTCTCTTGCGGGAGAGCCACGATTCTGACGGATTCCCACCACACCCGCAGCCCGCGAACGTGGCGAGAGACGTTGCCCCGTTGGGCATCGCGGCGTGGGTGTGGTCGCTGGTCGCGCTGGGGCTGGGCGTGGCGCTGTCGGTCTGGCTGGCGCAGGCGCAGCAGCGCCGGGTCGACGCCGGCCAGCGGGCCGACCTGGAGGCGGTGGCCGACGCACTCGCCGGCACCGTCGGCGAGGGGCTGCGCACCTGCGAGCTGCTGGCGCGCTCGGTGCAATCGCTGTTCCTGGCCTCCTCGGAGGTGGAGCCGCGCGAATTCACCCACCTGTACCAGAACCTCCACCCGCGCGACCGCCTGGACAGCCTGCAGGCGGTGGCCTACGCCGAGCGCGACGCCGACGGCCGCTACGTCACCCGGCTGGTGGCCCCGCGGGAGGGCAACGAGCGCGTGCTCGGCCTCGACGTCGCCAGCCAGCCGCCCAACCTCGCCGCCCTGCTGGCCGCGCGCGACAGCGACCGGCCGGTGCTGTCGGCGCCGTTCCGGCTGCTCCAGCAGGAGGCCAGCGGCACGCCCGCGGAAGGCGTGACGCTGCGCCTGCCGATCTTCCATCCGGGCCCGCCGCCGGCATCGGTGGCCGAGCGCCGCGAACGCGCGCGCGGCTCGGTCGCCATCTCGTTCAATGTGCGTCGGCTGATCGGCGACTCGCTGCCCGAGGAGATCGCCGACGCGGCCTTCCACGCCTCGGTCGCCGATGTCACCGGCGGCACCGCGCGGCCGCTGTTCGACTCCCACCCGCTCGCGCACGGCGACGCCGGCGACCACGTGACCCGCACCGTGCTGTTCGGCGGGCGCGAGTGGCGGGTGCAGGTCCACGCGATGCGGCAGCCGCTGGCGGTGGCCGACTGGTCCCAGTCGATCCTGTGGCCGGGGCTGGTGGCGAGCGCGCTGTTCGCCCTGCTGGTGTGGTCGGTGCTGACCTCGCGGCGGCGCGCGCTGGAGCAGGGCTGGCGGATGAGCCGGCGCTACCGCGAGAGCGAGGAGCGCTTCCGCGTGCTCAACGAGCTGCTGCCGGCGCTGGTGCTGCTGGCGCGCGGTGGCGACGGCCGCATCACCTACGCCAACCAGGCGGCGCGGCTCCGGCTCGGCGAGGCGAGCGGCGAACTGACGCTGGCCGCCCTGTTCGATGACCACCGGCTGGGGCTGCGCATGCAGGCCGGCGAGCTGGCCAACGGCACGCCGTCGGAAGCGGTGTTGTCCAACGCCACCGGCGACCGCTTCTGGGCCAGTGTTTCGACCGCCCGGGTCGACGTCGGCGGCGAGGACATGCTGCTGATGGTCGCCACCGACACCTCCGAGCAGCGCCAGCTCACCGAGCTGCTCGGCTACCAGGCCAGCCACGACGCGTTGACCGAGCTGTACAACCGCCGCGAGTTCGAGCGCCGGGTCGAACGCGTGCTGGTCGCGCTGTCCTCCGGCGGCATGCCGGCGGCGCTGCTGTACATGGACCTCGACCAGTTCAAGCTGATCAACGACACCTCCGGCCACATCGCCGGCGACCAGTTGCTGATCCAGCTGGCGACGGCCATGCGCGAGCAGTTCGACGGCGAGGGCGTGCTGCTGGCGCGGCTGGGCGGCGACGAGTTCGGCGTGCTGGTGCCGGGCCTGCGCGAGGCCGGCCAGGCGCGCGACCTGGCCGAGCGCCTGCGTGAGCGCATCGACGGCTACGTGTTCGTCTGGGAGCAGCGCACCTACACCATCACCGTCAGCATCGGCGGCGTGGTGCTGGACCAGCCGGGGCTGGCCTTCAAGGACGTGCTCGCGCAGGCCGACACCGCCTGCTACATGGCCAAGGAGGGCGGCCGCAACCGCGTGCACTTCTACTCGGCCAGCGACGACGAGACCGCGCGCCGTCACGGCGAGATGGAGTGGGCCAACCGCCTGCGCTGGGCGGTGGCCGAGGGCCGGCTGCTGCTGATGTACCAGGAGGTGCGGCCGGTCTCGGGCGACCGCGGCCGGCCGTATATCGAGCTGCTGCTGCGCTTCCGCGACCAGCAGGGCCGGCTGGTGCCGCCCGGCGCGTTCCTGCCGGCGGCCGAGCGCTACGGCCTGATGCCGATGATCGACCGCTGGGTGATCGAGACCGCGCTGTCGCACTTCGACCAGCTGCACCCCAGTGGCGCCGGCCTCGGGCTGGCGACGATCAACCTGTCGGGCGCGAGCATCGAGGACGAGTCGCTGGTCGACCGTATCCTCGAACTGCTGCACGCACACGGGGTCGACCCGCAGCGGGTGTGCTTCGAGATCACCGAGACGGTGGCGGTGCGCAACCTGTCGCAGGTCGGGCGCTTCCTCGGCCGGCTGCGCGATGCCGGCTGCAAGCTCGCGCTCGACGACTTCGGCGCCGGCATGTCCTCGTTCGGCTACCTCAAGAACCTGCCGGTGGACATCATCAAGATCGACGGCAGCTTCATCCGTGACCTGTTGACCGACCCGATGAGCCACGCGATCGTCCGCGCGGTCAACGACATCGGCCACCAGCGCGGGATGGTGGTGATCGCCGAGTGGGTGTCGAGCGTCGAGGTGCTCGACGCGCTGGCGGCGATCGGGGTCGACTATGCGCAGGGATTCGACCTGCACCGGCCCGAACCGGTCCCGCTGCACCGCCGGCGCGGCTGAGCGGCCGGCGGCGGGTGCCCGCTACCGACCCGGCTGGACGCGTGCGGCCAGCGACTGCAGCCAGTCGCGCAGCGGCCGGGCGTGTTCGTCGAGCACCTTGATGAAGCGGAAGCCCATCCACGCCTGGCCGGCGGCGCTGGCCTGGTCCTGCCACAGCAGGTGTGCGCCGAGTTCGATCGCCTCGCCGCGCGCGTCGCCGATCTCCAGCCGGAACTGGTACAGCGCGTCGTCGACCAGCGGCGCACAGGCGATCAGCAGCATGCCGGTCTCGGAAATGTTGCCGAGCCGGCCGACCACGAGGTCGGTCATCGTGTCGACCACCTGCACGGTGTCCGGCACGTCGTAACGGTCGGCGCGGCGGTATTCCTGTCGACTCATCCTGCCTCTCCGTCGTGGGTGGGCGCGTCCTGCGTCGAACTGGCGGGTGCCGGCCCGCGCAGCGCCGCCAGCGCGGCGTGCCAGGCGGCATCGACCAGCCGGCCGCGTTCGGCCGGCACCACGCGCGCGGTGCCGGCGGCCATCAGGCGCGCGAGCGCGGCGATGTCGGCGGGTACTCCGTCCTCGACGCGTTGCCCGCGCTGGTTCACGAACAGCACATCGCCGGTGCGCGGGCTGGACCACGCCAGCCGGCGTCGCACGATGCCGTCCGGTGCGGCGGTGTCGAACTCGATCCACGTGCCCGGCGGCAGGGCGCGCAGGCGCTCCTCCCACGCGCGCTCGCCGGGCGACAGCGGTGCGTCGTCGCGCGCGGGCACCGAGGTGTCCCGGCCGAGCCGGGTGCGGGCGTGGATCTTCATTGCCAGCTCGGTGCGCGATGCGTCCTCCGACCCCTCGTCGCCCGACGTGCCGGCGAGCACGGCGGCGATCGCGTCGGCCTCGGCGCGGTCGTGGCCGACCATCACCAGCGCAACTGCGACGCGCCGAGCGGTCTCCGGGTCGAGCGGTTCGCCGGTGGCGCCGGCTGCGGCGCTGGTGGCGATACGGACGGTATCGCTGCAGCGCTCGCGCCATTCCGGCGAGTCGTCGCCGTGGCGCAGCAGCGCCAGCGTCAGCGCGTCGACCCAGGCGTGTTCAAGCACGTTGCGCACGAACCGGGGCACCGCGCGGTCGCGCATCGCGTCGTCCACCACCGCCTTGGCCCGGTGCCGCGCCAGCAGCAGTTTCTCGCGGCCGCGCCCGGCCTCGACCTGGCGCCGCTCGCTGATCTCCGCGCGCTGGGCCGCCTTGCGGAAATGCTGCTGCAGCGACTGGTCGACGGCGACGAACACCGATGCATCGTCGCCACCGCGCTGGGCGACGCGCTCGACCGCGTGCTGCAGCTGCGCCAGCAGGTCGGGGTCGATCTCCTCGGGGCCAAGCCAGCGCGCTCCGGCCTCGGCCACCGCGTTGAGCAGCCGCCGCGCCGGGTGCTGCGGGTCGACGAACAGGTCGGGATCGGTCAGCGCCACGCGCAGCAGCGGGATCTGCAGGCGGTCGACCATGGCCCGGCTGGGGCTGTCGGGGCGCAGCTGGCGGCGCACCTCGCGGTGGAACATGTCGGCCAGCTCGAAGGTCTGGTTGTCCTCGGGCGACAACGCCGCGGCATGGCCACGCTGCAGCCGGCTCTGCGCCAGCAGGGCCTGGCGGATCGCGGCCACGCCCGGCGGGTTGGCCGAACCGACGCTGCGCGCCTGCAGCGCGGCAAGCGCGGCCTCGACCTCGGACGTGGACAGCGCGACCGTGGTCGCTTCGCGAGGGATTGGCTGTATGCCGGGCGGCAGTGCTTCGCGGCCGGCCAGCAGGCGGCGCAGCAGCGCCACGGTTTCTTCCGAGCCGGCCCGCGCGGCGGGGTCGTCGCGCCCGGTGTCGCTGCCGGACCAGCCGGTGTATCCGCCGCCGGTGCCGGTTTGCGCGGCCCCGGATGGCGTGGCGCCTGTCGGCGGGGTGCCGGCCGCGGGGGGGCTTGCAGGCGGTCGGGCGGGCTCCTCGGGTACCGTGGCGTCGCCGGAAAGCACTGCACGGCGTGGCCGGCGCAACGGCACGTAGGTCAGCCCCGGCAGCACCCGCTCGCGCGCGAGCAGGGCGTTCATCGACTCGACGATGGCCTCGTAGTCCGGCCCCAGCTGGCGCTCGAACGTGCGGTACAGCAGCAGCCGGGTGTCCAGGTCGATGCCCGCATCGGTGCCCGCGGCGGCCAGCCGGGCGACGGTGGCGTGCGGCCCGACCGGCAGGTCGGCGGCGTCGAACGCGGGCGCGCCGGCCAGCACGCCGAAACGCTGGCCCAGCAGCAGCAACGGCAGCCGGCTGCGGCGTTCCATCCGCTCGGCGATCGCCTGCAACTCGGCGTCCTCGTCGATCTCGTCGTCGTCGACCAGCCGCAGGCCTTCCAGGCGGGTGGTCGGCGGCAGGATCTCGTTGCTGATCCGCTGTTCCCGCAGGCCCAGCAGCGCCGCTTCCAGCCGCTGCAGCACGAGCGGTGCGAACCGCGCGCCGTTGTGTTGCAGGGTGCGCACCGCGGCCATGCGCTGCGCCCGGGTCGTGGGGTCACGGGTCTGCTCGGCCTGCTTCGCGAGGTCCAGCTCGACCGCTACCAGCAGGCGGTCCAGTTCACGCCGGAAGTCGCTCGACAGCGCGGCCAGCAGCCGCTGCACGATGCCGTGCACCCGCGGCGGCAGGGCCGGTTGCGACGGCGATGGGCTCGGCGGCTGGCGATCGGGCATGCGGTCGGCTCCGTCCTGTCGATGGTGGCCCGCCGCGGTGGCGGGGCCGGTTCGAGCCTACCCGTGCCGGTGTGAATGCGCGGGTGGCCGCAGGCATTAACGGCGGTTGCGTCGCGGACTTTAGGCCTTTTTGCGGTGGCCTGGCCGGGGCATGCTCCGGCGGGCGGACCGGCAGGCTAGTCCGCGAGGAACAGCCCGATGACGTCGTTGGCGAAGCGCCGCCCGAGTGCGGTCGGCCGGACGTGGCCGGCGTCGATGCGCAGCCAGCCGCGCGACACCGCTTCGTCCAGTTGCGGCTGGATGGCTGCGGCCGGCAGGCCGGTGCGCTTCTCGAACAGCGCCAGCGCGAAACCGTCGACCAGCCGCAGCGCGTTGAGCATGAACTCGAACGGCCGGCGTGCCGGTTCGACCTGTTCGTCGCCGCCGATGCCGGCGGGGGTGCCCGCGTCGGCAAGGTAGCGGGTCGGGTGCTTGTGCTTCCAGCGGCGCAGGATCGAGCCGTCGTGGCCGAGGGTGAGCTTGCCGTGCGCGCCGGCACCGATGCCGAGGTAGTCGCCGTAGGTCCAGTAGTTGAGGTTGTGCGCGCACTGGCGGTCCGGCCGGGCGTACGCACTGACCTCGTACTGGGCGTAACCGGCGCCGGCCAGCATCGCCTGGCAGTGCTCCTGCATGTCCCAGCCGAGGTCGTCGTCGGGAATGCCGGCCGGCGGCCGCGCGGCGAACACGGTGTTGGGTTCCAGCGTCAGCTGGTAGTGGCTGATGTGCGTGGGCTGCAGGGCGAACGCGCGCTCGAGGTCGTGTGCGGCCATCGCCAGGTCCTGGCCGGGCAGGGCGTACATCAGGTCGAGGTTGAAGTTGTCGAAGCCGGCGTCCCGGGCGAGCTTGACCGCGGTCTCGGCCTCGCGGCTGTCGTGGATGCGGCCGAGGCGTTGCAGGCAGCCGTCGTCGAAGCTCTGGATGCCGAAGCTGAGGCGGTTGACGCCGGCGTTGCGGTAGCCGTCGAAGCGGCCGTGTTCGGCGGTGCCGGGGTTGGTTTCGAGGGTGATCTCGCAGGCGGGGGCGAAGCGCAGGCGGCTGCTGGCGCCCTGCAGGAAGCGGTCGATGAAGTCGGGCGGCATCAGGCTGGGGGTGCCGCCGCCGAAGAAGACGGTCTGGACGGTACGGCCCCAGACGAGCGGGAGGTCGTGGTCGAGGTCGGCGAGGAGGGCGTCGACGTAGGCGGCGAAGGGGAGTTCGCCGCGGCCTTCGTGCGAGTTGAAGTCGCAGTAGGGGCATTTGCGCACGCACCACGGGATGTGGACGTACAGGGAGAGGGGGGGCGGGGTCAGGGGCTGGCTCACGTGGTTATTGTCCCACCTTGCAGCCAAGAGCCGAGAGCAACTTCGGAGGGTGCGCGCTGCGTGGCGCGGGCGGCGGGGGAGTTGTCTCCGCCTCCTCGGTCAGGGCGTCCTGCCCTGACTCGGGGCCGCAGGCCATCCATGGCCTGCTCTCCGCAACTCCCCCGCCACCCACACCACGCGGATCGTTTCGTCCTTTCTGGAAGTTGTCCGCCGGCCGTCGAGGTCGTGCGGCGTTCGGATGCTTCGACGGCCGCGACGACGGCAGAAGTAGGGGCGACGATTGATCGGGCCACACCGTTGCAGGAGCGGCTTCAGCCGCGATCCGATCCCGAGCCGCGCATCCAGCCTGCTTTTCGCAACAAGCTCCAACGTCCCGTCACAGCGCCTGCCGGGTAGCCCGCACACCAAGCGAGTATCGGGGAGCGACTGTGCGGGCTACCCGGCAGGCGCCCTCGCGATCTCTCAGCCGTGTTCCCGGTCGCTTCGGCGCAAGCCAACTCAGTGACGCGCAAGCTGCTCTTGAAGGATCGCCAACGCCTGTCCGCGATGGCTGACGCGATTCTTCGTGGCGGGATCGAGTTCCGCTGCCGTCCGCCCGCTGTCGGGATCGAGGAACAGCGGGTCGTAGCCGAAGCCGCCGGTGCCGCGCGGGGCGGTGAGGATGCGGCCGTGCCATTCGCCCTGGGCGATCAACGGCCGCGGGTCGTCGGGGTGGCGGAGCAGGGCGAGGGTGCAATGGAAGTGCGCGCCGCGTTGTTCGTCGGGGACTACGGCGAGCGTGGTCAGCAGCTTGTCGATGTTGCGCGCGGCGTCGCTCGGTTCGCCGGCGTAGCGCGCGGAGTACAGGCCGGGGGCGCCGTCGAGTGCATCGACGCACAGGCCGGAGTCGTCGGCCAGCGCTGGCAGTCCGGTCACGCGGGCAGCGTGGCGGGCCTTGAGCAGGGCGTTCTCGACGAAAGTCAGGCCGGTCTCGGGAATGTCCTCGACGCCGAGCTCGCCCTGGGCGACGAACTCGAAACCGGCCTCGCCGAGCAGGCGGTTGAACTCGGCCAGCTTGCCGGCGTTGCCGCTGGCGACGACGATCCGCCGCAGGCCCGGCGTGCTCACCCGGCCAGCGCCTCGCGCTGCTTCTCGACCAGCCGGGCGATGCCGGCTTCGGCCAGCGCGGTCATCGCGGCGAGCTCGTCGCGGCGGAACGCGTGCCCCTCGGCGGTGCCCTGCAGTTCGATGAAGCCGCCGCCGTCGTTCATCACGACGTTCATGTCGGTGTCGCAGTCGCAGTCCTCGGCGTAGTCGAGGTCGAGCACCGGCACGCCGCGGTAGATGCCGACCGACACCGCCGCGACCGCGCCGAACACCGGCGAGCGGCCGCCGCCGGGCAGCTTGATCGCGCGCGAGGCGACCAGCCCGTTGATCGCATCGACCAGCGCCACGTAGGCGCCCGTGATCGCCGCGGTGCGGGTACCGCCATCCGCCTGCAGCACGTCGCAATCGAGCGTGATGGTGCGCTCGCCGAGAAGCTTGCGATCGACGCACGCGCGCAGCGAACGGCCGATCAGTCGCTGGATCTCCAGCGTGCGGCCACCCTGCTTGCCGCGCGCGGCCTCACGGTCGCTGCGGGTGTGGGTGGCGCGCGGCAACATGCCGTACTCGGCGGTGACCCAGCCTTCGCCCTTGCCGCGCAGGAACGCCGGCACCCGGTTCTCGACGCTGGCGGTGCACAGCACGCGGGTCCCGCCGAAACTGACCAGCACCGAGCCTTCCGCGTGGCGGGTGAAGCCGCGCTCGATGCGCACTTCGCGCAGCTGGTCCGGCGCGCGGCCGCTGGGTCGCGTGAACGCGTTGCTGCCGTCTGTCATGGCGCCGATTACCGTCTTGGGGGCGCGCGAGTTTACCATTCGCCCCTTGTCGGCCTTGGGATTCACGATGATCCGCAGCATGACCGCCTTCGCCAGTGGCGAACGCGCCACGCCATGGGGCACGCTCGGCTGCGAGCTGCGTTCGGTGAACCACCGCTTCCTCGAGATCGGCGTGCGCCTGCACGACGACCTGCGCGCGCTGGAGCCGGTGCTGCGCGAGCGCATCGCCGCGCGCATCGCCCGCGGCAAGCTCGACCTGACGCTGCGCCTGCGCGCGCCGGAAGGCGAGGGCGGGCTGCACGCCAACCTCGGCCGCCTGCGCGAGCTCAGCGAGCTGGCGATCGACCTCGACGCGCGCTTTCCCGGCCTGCATACCGAGTTCACCCAGCTGCTGCAGTTCCCCGGCGTGCTGCAGGCGCCGGCAACCGATTCGGATGCGCTCAAGGCCGAGGCGCTGGCGCTGCTGGACGAGGTGCTCGACGAGTTCGTCGCCGCCCGCGAGCGCGAGGGCGCCAAGCTCGCCGCGGCGATCAACGAGCGCGTCGACGGCATCGCCCGCATCGCCGCCGAGGTGCGCGAGCTGATCCCGCGGATCCGCGCCGGCCAGCGCACCAAACTCGAGGCGCGACTGGCCGACCTCGCCCAGCCGGCCGACCCCGGGCGGCTGGAACAGGAGCTGGTCATCTGGCTGCAGAAGCTCGACGTCGACGAGGAGCTCGACCGGCTCGACTCGCACGTCACCGAGGCCCGCCGCGTGCTGAAGCTGCGCGAGGCGGTCGGCCGCCGGCTCGACTTCCTGCTGCAGGAGTTCAACCGCGAGGCCAACACGCTGGGCTCCAAGTCGGTCGATGCGCGCAGCTCGGCCGCCGCGGTCGAACTCAAGGTCCTGATCGACCAGGTCCGCGAACAGGTGCAGAACATCGAATGACCATGCGCGGAACCCTCTACATCGTCGCCGCGCCGTCCGGGGCCGGGAAGTCGAGCATCGTCAACGCGGTGCTCGCGCGCGACCCCAACATCCGGCTGTCGATCTCCTTCACCTCGCGCGCGCCGCGCCCGGGCGAGCGCCACGCCGAGCACTACCACTTCGTCGAGGCGGCGGAATTCGAGCGCATGGTCGAAGCCGGCGACTTCTTCGAGCACGCCCGCGTCCACGGCGACTGGAAGGGCACCGCGAGGCAGTCGGTGGAACCGCAACTGGCGGCCGGCAACGACGTGCTGCTGGAGATCGACTGGCAGGGCGCCCGCCAGGTCCGGGCCAAGGTGCCGGGTGCGGTGAGCGTGTTCATCCTGCCGCCGTCGCGCGACGCGCTGGAGCAGCGCATGCGCGCGCGCGGGCAGGACAGCGAAGCGGTGATCGCCCGGCGCATCGCCGCCGCGCGCGAGGAGATGTCGCACTACGGCGAGTTCGACTACGTCATCGTCAACGAGCACTTCGACACCGCGGTCGACGAGATGTGCGCGATCTTCACCGCCAGCCGCCTGCGCCGCGAGGCCCAGGTGGCCCGCCACGGCCGGCTGATCAGCCAGTTGCTGGCCGGGGAATCCGCTTAAGTCTTTGATTGGAAAGGCGATGCTTGCTCATGGCAGGCGCTTCGGCTACACTCCCGTCCCCTTTGTATCCGCATTGACGGCCGCCAGGCCGCCGGGAGCCCCATGGCCCGCATCACCGTAGAAGACTGCCTGCAGGTGGTCGACAACCGTTTCGAACTCGTCATGATGGCCGCCAAGCGCGCCCGCCAGCTGGCCAACGGCGTCGAGCCGCAGCTGGACAACAGCGAATCCAACGACAAGCCGACCGTTCTGGCGCTGCGCGAGATTGCCGCCCGCAAGATCGACACCGATTACGTCGACGCGGTCGAGAAGGCCGAGCGCGAGCGCAAGGAGCGCGAGGCGCTGGAGTGGGCCGCCGCCGAGGTGGTCGCCGACGACGACCTGTCCAAAGGCGACGACTGAACCCGTCGCCAGCGGTACCACGGAGCCCCGCCACGAGCGGGGCTCCTGCTTTTGGGGACCCTGCCGCCGGGGCTCCGTCGATTGCCCGCGACCACCCGTTTCCGTCGACATTGCACCGCGCCGCGCCGCGCGCGTAGATTGCCAGCATGACTCCTGCAGAGCCCGCCTGTAGCCGTTTCGACGTGCCGCCCATCGATGACGCGGCGGTGCCGGACTACGTGCGGGAGATGGAGCAGGCGGCCTCCTACCTGACCGCGCCGCAACTGGCGATGGTGCGCCGCGCGTGGACCATCGGCGCGGCGGCCCACGCCGGCCAGACCCGCAAGTCCGGCGAGCCCTACATCACCCACCCGGTCGCCGTCGCCGGGGTGCTGGCCGAGCAGAAGCTGGACGCCGAGACCCTGGTCGCGGCGATCCTGCACGACACCATCGAGGACACCCCGCTGACCCGCGCATGTATCGCCGCCGAGTTCGGCGACACCGTGGCCGACCTGGTCGACGGCGTCACCAAGCTCGACAAGCTGCATTTCCGCGACCGCCAGGAAGCCGCCGCCGAGAGCTTCCGCAAGATGCTGCTGGCGATGTCGCGCGACCTGCGGGTGATCCTGATCAAGCTCGCCGACCGCCTGCACAACATGCGCACGCTCGGCGCCAAGAACCCGGAGTCGCGCGCACGCATCGCCCGCGAGACGCTGGAGATCTACGCGCCGATCGCCCAGCGGCTGGGCATGAACCTGATCAAGGCCGAGTTGCAGGACCTCGGCTTCCGCGCGCTGTACCCGTGGCGCCACACGGTGCTGGAGAAGCGTATCCGCACCCAGCCGGTGGTGCGGCGCGAGGCGCTGGTGCAGATCGAAGCCAACCTGGCCCAGCGGCTGGCCAAGGAGAAACTGCCGCATCGGCTGATCAGCCGGGTCAAGTCGCCGTGGAGCATCTACACCAAGATGCGCGCCGAGCACAAAAGCTTCGCCCAGGTGATGGACGTGTTCGGCTTCCGCATCGTGCTGCGCACGGTGGCCGACTGCTACCACGCGCTGGGGGTGGTGCACGCGACCTACAAACCGCTGGACGCGCGCTTCCGCGACTTCATCGCGATTCCGAAGGCGAATGGCTACCAGTCGCTGCACACCGTGCTGTTCGGGCCCTACGGTTCGCCGGTGGAAGTGCAACTGCGCACCGAGGAGATGGACCTGATCGCCGAGCGCGGCATCGCCGCGCACTGGTCGTACAAGGACGGCAGCGAGGGTCCCAACAGCGCCCAGAGCCGCGCCCACAACTGGATCAGCGGGCTGGTCGAGACCCAGCACGCGACCGGCTCGTCGCTGGAGTTCCTGGAGAACGTCAAGGTCGACCTGTTCCCGGACGAGGTCTACCTGTTCAGCCCGAAGGGCGACATCCTGTCGCTGCCGCGCAACGCCACCGCGCTCGACTTCGCCTACGCGGTGCACACCGATGTGGGCAACCAGGCCGTCGCCGCGCGCGTGGACGGCAAGCTGGTGCCGCTGCGCACGCGCCTGGCCAACGGCCAGCGGGTCGAGATCATCACCGCGCGCTCGTCGATGCCCAAGCCGCAGTGGCTGGAGTTCGTGGTGTCCGGCAAGGCGCGCACGTCGATCCGCCAGCAGCTCAAGCACATCGAGCACGAGGATGCGGTGCAGCTCGGCCACCGCATGCTGGACCGCGCGCTGGAGGCACTCGACACCTCGCTTGAACGGGTGCCGGCCGAGCGCGTCGAGGCCTACCTGCAGGAACACCGCTACCCGCGGCTGGAGGCGTTGCTGGCCGACATCGCGCTGGGCAACCGGATGCCGAGCCAGGTCGCGCTGCAGCTTTCCCGAGAGGCAGGCGCGCGCGGTGGCCAGCGCCGCGCCGAGCCGGTGCCGCTGAGCAAGGACCGGATCCTGATCACCGGCGCCGAGCGCGGCGTGATCACCTTCGCCAACTGCTGCCTGCCGGTGCCGGGCGACGAGATCATGGGCTACCACACCGCCGGCAAGGGGCTGGTGGTGCACCGGATGGATTGCCCCAACGTCGCCGACTACCGCAAGTCTCCGGAGCGCTGGGTCGCGATCGGCTGGGACCGCAAAGTCAGCGGCGACTTCAGCGCGGCGTTGCGGATCGAGGTGGACAACCGGCCCGGCGCGCTCGCCTCGGTGGCCGCCGCGATCGCCGAGGCCGAGTCGAACATCGACCGGGTCGAGTACCTCGAGCGCGACACCCACATCGCCGTGCTGCGTTTCTCGATCGAGGTCGGCGACCGCCGCCACCTCGCCAACGTGATCCGCAAGGTGCGCCGGCTCGGCGTGGTCATGGGCGTGCAGCGGATCTGACCGGCCGGGACGTGGCCGCGCCCGGGCGCCACTCCTACAATGCGGCTTCACGACCGCGCAGGAGCCGACATGGCACGCACCCCGATCCAGACCGACCAGGCGCCCGCCGCCATCGGCCCGTACTCCCAGGCCATCCGCATGGGCCAGACCGTGTTCCTGTCCGGCCAGATTCCGCTCGACCCGGCCACCGGCGAGATCGTCGGCGGCGACGTCGAGGCGCAGGCGCGTCGCGCGTTCGACAACCTCAAGGCGGTCTGCGCCGCGGCCGGCGGCTCGCTCGGCGACGTCGCCCGGCTCGGCCTGTACCTCACCGACCTGGGCGACTTCGCCAAGGTCAACGCGGTGATGGCCGAGTACTTCGACGCCCCGTACCCGGCGCGCTCGACCATCGAGGTGTCCGCCCTGCCGAAGGGCGCCGCGTTCGAGGTCGACGCGATCATGGTCGTTGGCTAGACGCGCCACCCGGCGAGTGCCCGCGCCAGCGCCGGCGCTCGCCGCGGCCGGCGACGCGGCGCTGACGACGCTGGCCGGGTGCGGCCCGAAGGTCGCCGAAAAACTCGCCGCGCGCGGTCTCGTCCGGCTGCAGGACCTGTGGCTGCAGCTGCCGCGGCAATACGAGGACCGCACCCGCCTGACCCCGATCCGCGCGCTGCAGCCCGGCGTCGCCGCGCAGGTCGAGGGGCGGGTCGAGGCGGTCGAGCGCGGCTTCCGCTACCGGCCGCTGCTGCGCGTCGCGATCGGTGACGATTCCCGCGCCACCCTCGTGCTGCGGTTCTTCCACTTCCGTTCGGCGCAGGTCAACCAGTTCCGGGTCGGCGCGCGGGTGCGCTGCTACGGCACGCCGCGCCCGGGCCAGAACGGCCTGGAGATCGTCCATCCGAGCTACCGCGTCCTCGACGACGCGGTCGATGACGGCCTCGGCGACCGGCTCGATCCGGTCTACCCGGTCATCGAGGGCATCGGTCCGGCATCGCTGCGCCGGCTGATCGGACTCGCGCTCGACCGCCTGCCCGACGACGGCACACTCGAGCTGCTGCCGCCGTCGCTGCTCGCCTCGCTGCACCTGCCGCCGTTGCGCGAGGCGCTGTTGACGGTGCACCGGCCGCCGGGCGACGCCGACGTCGCGCTGCTGCTGGAGGGCCGCCACCCGGCCCAGCGCCGACTGGTGCTGGAGGAACTGCTCGCCCACCACCTGAGCCTGCGCCGCCAGCGCATCGCCCAGCAGGCGCACGCCGCGCCGGCGCTGCGCGACACCACGCTCGCCGCACGCCTGCGCGACGCGCTGCCGTTCGAGTTGACCGGCGCACAGCAGCGCGTGTTCGACGAGATCCTCGCCGACCTCGCCCGGCCCTCGCCGATGCTGCGGCTGGTGCAGGGCGACGTCGGCAGCGGCAAGACCGTGGTCGCCGCGCTGGTGGCGATGCTGGCGGTCGCCGACGGCCGGCAGGCCGCGCTGATGGCACCCACCGAACTGCTCGCCGAACAGCACCTGGCCAACCTGCGCGGCTGGCTCGAACCACTCGGCCTGCAGGTCGCGTGGCTGGCCGGCAAGGTGACCGGGCGTGCCCGCGCGAAGGTGCTGCAGGCGGTCGCCAGCGGCGAGGCGCAGGTGGTCGTCGGCACCCACGCGCTGATGCAGGACGGCGTGGCTTTCCACGACCTCGCGCTGGCCATCGTCGACGAGCAGCACCGCTTCGGCGTGCACCAGCGGCTGGCCCTGCGCGACAAGGGCGCGGGTGGCGAGGTCGGCGCGTCGGCGGTGGTGCCGCACCAGCTGGTGATGACCGCGACCCCGATCCCGCGCACGCTGGCGATGTCGGCCTACGCCGACTTGGACGTCTCCGCGATCGACGAACTGCCGCCGGGCCGGACCCCGGTGCAGACCGTCGCGCTGGGCGACGGCCGCCGGCCCGAGCTGGTCGAGCGCATCCGCTCGGCCTGCGCCGAGGGCCGGCAGGCGTACTGGGTCTGCACCCTGATCGACGAGCCCGACGACGACGGCCCCGGCGCGGCGATGAAGGTCGAGGCGCAGGCGGCGCAGAGCACGTACGAGGCGCTGTCGACGCAACTCCCGGAAGTGCGGGTCGGGCTCGTGCACGGCCGCATGAAGCCGGCCGACAAGCAGGCGACCATGGCCGCGTTCAAGGCCGGCGATATAGACCTGCTGGTCGCGACCACGGTGATCGAGGTCGGCGTGGATGTTCCCAACGCCTCGCTGATGATCATCGAGAACGCCGAGCGGCTCGGGCTGGCGCAGCTGCACCAGTTGCGCGGCCGGGTGGGGCGGGGCAGCGCCGCGTCCAGTTGCGTGCTGCTGTATCGCTCGCCGCTGTCGCAACTGGCGCGGCAGCGGCTGGAGACCATGCGTGAGACCAGCGACGGCTTCGTCATAGCCGAGAAGGACCTGGAGCTGCGCGGCCCCGGCGAACTGCTCGGCACGCGCCAGACCGGCCTGGCCGGCTTCCGCCTCGCCGACCTCGCCCGCGACGCCGACCTGCTGCCCCAGGTGCACGACATCGCCGGCCAACTGCTCGACGGCTCGCCCGGCATCGCCGACGCGATCGTCGCGCGCTGGGTCGGCGGCGCCGTGCGCTACGCCGGCGCCTGACTCGCCCGCGTCGCCACGCCGCACCCCGGGGCATAATCGCGGCATGACCGAATCCACCCGGATCCCGCTGCTGATCGACACCGACCCCGGCGTCGACGACGCCCTCGCTCTGCTGATGGCGTTCAACGACCCCCGCCACGCCGTGGTCGGGTTGACCGTCGCCGCCGGCAACGTCGGCCTGCAGCACACCGTCGCCAATGCGCTGAAGCTGTGCGAGGTGGCCGGCGTCGACGTGCCGGTGTTCGCCGGCTGCGCGACGCCGCTGCTGCACCTGGCCGAGGACGCCGGCTACGTCCACGGCCGCGACGGCTTCGGCGACGTCGGCTACGTCCCGGCCGCCCGCAAGGCCGAGGCCGAGCACGCCGCGCTGGCGATCCTGCGGCTTTCGCACGAGCACGCCGGCCGCCTGCTGCTGGTCGCGCTGGGCCCGCTGACCAACCTCGCGCTCGCCCTGCGGCTGGACCCGACCCTGCCGTCGCGGGTCGGCCGGCTGGTGGTGATGGGCGGCGCGGTGACCGGCCGCGGCAATACCAGCGCGGTCGCCGAGTTCAACATCGGCTTCGATCCGGAGGCCGCCCACATCGTGTTCGACGCGTTCCCGCGGGCCGACCTGGCCGATTGGGAGGCGGTGCTGGAGCACGGCTTCCCGCACCGCGAGGTCGAGCGCTGGCTGGCCTGCGGCAGCGCGCGGGCGACGTTCTACGAGCTGATTTCGCGCAAGACCCGGCAATGGGCCGGCGACAGTCGTGGCGACCGCTGGCACTCGGCCGATGCGCTGGCGATGGCGTTCGCGCTGGAACCGGACGGGGCGCTGGAAGTGGCCGAGCGCCCGCTCGCGGTCGAACTGGCCGGCCACCACAGCCGCGGCGCGACCATCGTCGACTGGCAGCGCCGCGGCGGTGCGCCGGACAACGCCGCCATCCTGCTGCGCTACGACCAGCGCCGGTTCGAGGCCCTGATCGAGGCGGCGCTGGCGGCCGTCTAGGACGTCGCCGACCGGGCTTGCGCCGGCCCCCGGGAGGCCGCTATACTGCCGCGCTTCCCTCCGCATAATTGGTGAGTGCCAATGAAAGCCGGCATCCATCCCGAGTACCGCGAAGTCGTGTTCCAGGACGTGACCACGGACTTCCAGTTCCTGACCCGCTCGACCCTTGGCAGCAAGGAGTCGGTGAAGTGGGAGGACGGCAACGAGTACCCCCTGATCAAGATCGACATCTCGTCGGCCTCGCACCCGTTCTACACGGGCAAGCACAAGATCATGGATACCGGCGGTCGCGTGGACAAGTTCCGCAAGCGCTACGCCAAGTAAGCGCCGCTCCAACGCTGTTGCCTCGACGGTCGCCCATGGCGGCCGTCGTCGTTTCTGCCGCCGTGCGCGCAACGCATTGTTGCGGGTCCCCGGGCGGACCGTGCGGTACGGCACTGTGCGATAATTCGCGGATCGCGGCACGACCCGCGACCTTGTCCACCCCCTCCGCCCGCGACCGGCTCGCGGGTGTGCAGACATGAGGAGTGCTTCGTGTCCGAAACATCTTCCAGCGCCCACGCGACCCTTTCCGTCGGTGACAGCAGTGTCGAACTGCCGGTCCAGCGCCCCACCATCGGGGCACCGTGCATCGACATCGGCAAGCTGCCCAAGGGCACCGGTCATTTCACCTATGACCCGGGCTTCACCGCCACCGCCAGCTGCAAGTCGGCGATCACCTACATCGACGGCGACGAGGGCACGCTGCTGTACCGCGGCTACCCGATCGAGCAGCTGGCCGAGAAGTCCAGCTTCCTCGAGGTCGCCTACCTGCTGATCAACGGCGAGTTGCCCGACAAGGCGCAGTTTGCCGGCTTCGAGCACGACGTCACCCACCACACGATGATGCACGAGGCCTTCAAGGGCTTCCTCGGCGGCTTCCGCCACGACGCGCATCCGATGGCGATGCTGGTCGGCATGCTCGGCTCGATGGCGAGCTTCTACCACAACGACCTCGACCTCGACGATCCGGAACAGCGCCGCCTGGCCGCGATCCGCCTGATCGCCAAGGTGCCGACGATCGCCGCCGCGTGCTACCGCCACTCGATCGGCTGGCCGCTGCGCTACCCGCGCAACAACCTCGACTACACCACGCGCTTCCTGCACATGCTGTACGAGGTGCCGAGCGAGCCGCTGGAGCTCAACCCGGTCGCGGCCAAGGCGATGGACCTGCTGTTCATCCTGCACGCCGACCACGAGCAGAACGCCTCGACCTCGACCGTCCGTCTGGTCGGTTCGACCGGCGCCAACCCGTACGTGTGCGTCGCCTCGGGCGTCGCCGCGCTGTGGGGGCCGGCGCACGGTGGTGCCAACGAGGCCGTGCTGAAGATGCTCAACGAGATCGGCCGGCCGGAGAACGTGAAGTCGGCGATCGACCGGGCCAAGGACAAGGAGTCGGGCTTCCGCCTGATGGGCTTCGGCCACCGCGTCTACAAGAACTACGACCCGCGCGCGGCGCTGGTGCGCAAGATGACCCACGAGGTGCTGGGCCAGCTCGGCGTCAACGACCCGCTGCTCGAGGTCGCGATGAAGCTCGAGGAGGCGGCGCTGAAGGACGACTACTTCGTGCAGCGCAAGCTCTACCCGAACGTCGACTTCTACAGCGGCATCATCTACAAGGCGCTCGGCATCCCGGTCGAGATGTTCACCGTGATGTTCGCGATCGCCCGCACCGCCGGCTGGGTCGCGCACTGGCTGGAGCAGCAGAACGATCCGGAGAACAAGATCGGCCGTCCGCGGCAGGTCTACACCGGCGCGGACAAGCGCGACTACGTCGGCTTCGACGCGCGCTGATCCCGGGCCGCCCGGTGGCTCGAACGCCCCGGTCGGTCGAGTACGTGGACGCCCCGCAATCGCGGGGCGTTTCCGTTTTCCGGGCCGCAGATACGCGTCGTCAGGCCGGCGGCGCGCCCTCGTACCCGGTGATCTCTTCCTCGGCCAGCAGCCGCCGCAGTTGCGCGGCGTTCGCCCGCTGCATCGGCCGCTCGTCGACCGCCGACAGCGGCGCCTGCCGCAGCAGTATGCGCGGCAGCACGGTCAGGTCGAACGTCAGGTCCTCGGCGCTGAACAGCCATACCGGGAAGTCCCCGCTGCGCACCCGGTCCAGTCGCAACCGGCGGCCGCTGGCCTCGGCCGGGATGCCGTGCTGGTCGAGGAAGCGCGGCACCGCGTCGGCGTCGTCGCTGTGCAGGAGCAGGGCGACCGGGCTGCGCGCATCGGCGGTGCCTCCCAGCACGGGGCCGACCAGCCGCGGGTCGAACGGCTCGAAGAACTCCAGCGCACGCAACGCGGCGTCGCGGCGGCGGCGCAGGCCGTCGGCATGGTCGGGGCGGAACAGTCGCTGGTATTCGCGCAGCGCGTCCTCGATCTCGCGGTTGCGCGGAAGCGAGGCGTCGTCGGAAATCCCCAGCCGCTGCGCGGCCTTCAGCTTGGCCTGGTGGTAGTCGCGCAGGCCGCCCTCGGCGATCAGCCGGGCGGCCTCGCCGGCGACCCGCCCGCGGCGCTCGCGGATGCGGGTCTCGGCGTGCCGCGCATGGTGGCCGGCGGTCGTCGCCTTGCCGGGTGTAGCGTGCTTGTGGCGTGGCATCGCGACCTCCACCGGTGCGGCGGCACCGCGATCGCGGGCCGCGGCCGGCCACGCGGCCGGCGCGACCACGCTAGCACGGTCAGAAGATGTCGAACGTCTCCTCGGCCTGGCTGGCGTCGGGGCCGTAGCTGTCGTACTCGGCGTAGGCCTGCATGCGCTCCAGGTCCTCGGTCTTGACCCACTCGGTGATGCCGCCGCTGGCGTTGGGCAGCAGGCTGCCGTTGGCCGCCACGCCGACCTCGACCATGCCGGCCGGCGGCAGGTTCTCCTTGACCGGGCGGCCTTCCAGCGCGACGCGCATGTAGTCGATCCAGACCGGCAGCGCGGCCTTGCCGCCGTACTCGCCGCGGCCCAGCGACTCGAAGTTGTCGCGGCCGACCCAGACCGTGGTCACCAGACCCCCGCCCAGGCCGGAGAACCACGCGTCGCGATGGTCGTTGGTCGAGCCGGTCTTGCCGCCGACGTCCTCGCGGCCGAGCACCTTGGCCTTGGTGCCGGTGCCGCGCTGGACCACGTCGCGCAGCATCGACTCGATCTGGTACGCGATGCGGCCGTCGATCGCGCGCGGGGCGACCTTCATGTCGGCCGGTGGTGTCTCCGGCTCCGCCGGCGCCTCCGGTTCGACAGCCGCCGGCTCGGCCGCTGCGGTCGCCGGCCCGAGGTTGAAGCCGCCGATCACGGTGCCGCCGCCGGACGCCGCGGCCGTCGCCGTGCGCGCGCCGCCGCCGCAGTACGGGCAGGCGGTGAGCGGGTTCTCCTCGAAGATCACCGCGCCGTCGCGGTCCTTGACCTCCTTGATCAGCCACGGCGTGACCCGGAAGCCGCCGTTGGCGAACACGGCGTAGCCGCGCGCGATCGACAGCGGGGTCAGCGACGCCGTGCCCAGTGACATCGACAGGTTCGGCGGCAGGCTGTCCTCGTCGAAACCGAAGTGGCTGATGTACTTGCGTGCGTAGTCGACGCCGATCGCGTCCAGCAGCCGCACCGACACCAGGTTGCGCGAGCGCACCAGCGCCTCGCGCAGGCGCATCGGGCCGAGGAACCTGGCGTCGTCGTTCTGCGGCCGCCAGGTGTTGCCGGCGCGGTCGCGGAAGACCACCGGCGCGTCGAGCACGACCGAGGCCGGGTTGAAGCCGCGCTCGAACGACGCGGCGTACAGGAACGGCTTGAAGCTCGAGCCCGGCTGGCGCTTGGCCTGGGTGGCACGGTTGAACTTGCTGCCGGCGAAGCTGAAACCGCCGGTCAGCGCACGCAGCGCGCCGGTGTCGGCCTCCATCGATACCAGCGCCGACTGCGCGCGCGGGATCTGGGTCAGCTCGTAGCGTGGCGCGGCGGGCTCGCCGGCGGCGGTGGTGGCGCCCTCGTCGCCGGCGTCCTCCCCGGTGTCGACCCGGTGCACCCGGACCACGTCGCCGCGCTTGACCAGGCTGGCCGGGTTGCGGCCGTTCCAGCCCTGGTCACGGCCAAGGGTGACCTCGCGCCCGCTGCGCAGCACCACCGTCGCACTGCCGTCGCCGGTGGCCAGCACCAGCGCCGGCAGCATGTCGGTCTGGGTGGCGATGCCGCGCAGTCGGGCCTTGGCGGTTTCGGCGTCCTCGCCCTCGGCCAGGTCGAAGTGCTGCTCCACGCCGTGCCAGCCGTGGCGGCTGTCATAGGTGGCCAGGCCGTCGCGCACCGCCTGGTTGGCCGCGCGCTGCATCTCCGGGTCGATCGTGGTGACGACGTGGTAGCCCTTGGTCATCGCCTCGGCGCCGAAGCGGTCGATCATCTCCTGGCGCACCATCTCGGCCACGTACGGGGCGTAGAGCTGGATCGGCGGCTCGTGCGGGGTCGCGTGCATCGGCACCCGCTGCGCGGCCGACTTCTCCGCGTCGCTGATGAAATCCAGGTCCGCCATGCGCTCGAGGATGTAATCGCGACGGATGCGCGCGCGCTCGGGGTTGCTGACCGGGTTGCCGCTGGACGGGAACTTCGGGATGCCGGCGAGCGAGGCCATCTCGTCCAGCGACAGCTCGGCCAGGTCCTTGCCGTAGTAGAACTCGGCCGCGGCGGTGACGCCGTAGGCGCGGTTTCCGAAGAAGCTGCGGTTGAGATAGAGCTCGAAGATCTCGTCCTTGCTGAGCTCGCGCTCCATCCGCCAGGCCAGCATCATCTCGGCGATCTTGCGGGTGTAGCTGTACTCGGTGCTCAGGAAGAACTGCCGGGCGACCTGCTGGGTGATGGTCGAGCCACCCGGGACGCGCTCGTCGTCGGTGGTCAGCAGCAGCCACACCGCGCGCGCCACGCCGACGTAGTCGACGCCGCGGTGCTCGTAGAAGCGGTTGTCCTCGATCGCGATGAAGGCCTGCTTGAGCCGTTCCGGCACCGCGTCGATCTCGGCCGGGTAGCGCCGGACCTCGCCGAACACCGCCATCAGGCGCCCGTCGCGCGCGTACACGTACATGGGCTCCTGCAACTCGACGTCGTGCAGGGTCTCCACGTCGGGCAGCTGGGGGGCGATCAGGTAATAGACGACGCCGAGGGCGATCACGCACGCGACGGCCAAGCCGGCCGCGGCCAGGAGTGCCCAGCGCAGCAGGCGACGGGGAAGGGACATCGAGCGGGTCCGGATTGCGGGTGGATAGGGTTGTGGAGTATAGAGGAGCCCGGGAAAGACACCGGCCGGGGAGCCGCCCTTTCGACCTCCAGTGGCAGAAAGGAGCACTGGTGGGCAATTAGTGGATGGAATGGTTGCGGGGTCGTAAAAAGTCCGTTATCTAGGACGCGGCCACGGAAAGAGCGCGCGAGCGCCTGGTGGCAAGGGGAGATAACAAGTGGGTGTCATTACCAAAAGCCAGCCGGCGCTCGTCGGCGTGGACATCAGTTCGACTGCGGTCAAGCTCCTGCAGATCTCGCGGGCGGGCAACCGCTACCGCGTCGAGCACTACGCGGTCGAGCCGCTGCCGCCCAACGCGGTGGTCGAGAAGAGCATCGTCGAGCCGGTCGCGGTCGGCGAGGCGATCAAGCGCGCGGTGGCGCGCTCCGGCACGCGGGCGCGGCACGCCGCCGCCGCGGTCGCCGGTTCCTCGGTGATCACCAAGGTGATCCCGATGTCGGCCGACCTCGAGGGCGACGACCTGGAGGCCCAGGTCGAGCTGGAGGCGGTCAACTACGTGCCGTACCCGATCGAGGAAGTGAACCTCGACTTCGAGGTGCTCGGCCCGGTGCCCGGCAGCAACGAGTCGGTGCAGGTCCTGCTGGCCGCCTCGCGCGCCGAGAACGTCGAGGTCCGCGCGTCCGCGCTTGAGATGGGCGGGCTGACGCCGAAGGTGATGGACGTCGAGGCGTTCGCGATCGAGAACGCGTTCGCGCTGGTTGCCGACCAGCTCAGCGCGCCGAAGGACGGCCTGGTGGCGCTGATCGACTCGGGCGCGACCATGACCACCCTCAACGTGCTGCGCAACGGCCGCAGCCTCTACAGCCGCGAGCAGGTGTTCGGCGGCAAGCAGCTGACCGACGAGGTCATGCGCCGCTACAGCCTCAGCTACGAGGAAGCCGGCCTGGCCAAGCGCCAGGGCGGCCTGCCGGACACCTACGAGACCGAGGTGCTTGAGCCGTTCAAGGAGGCGATGGTCCAGCAGATCAGCCGCCTGCTGCAGTTCTTCTACGCCGGCAGCGAATACAACCGCGTCGACCAGATCGTGATCGCCGGCGGCTGCGCCGCCATCCCCGGCATCGCCGGGATGATCGAGGAGCAGTTGGGCGTCCCGACCCTGGTCGCCAACCCGCTGGCCCACATGACCCTGGGGCCGCGCGTGCAGGCGCACGCACTGGCACAGGACGCGCCCGCACTGATGATCGCGTGCGGCCTGGCGCTGAGGAGCTTCGACTGATGGCACGGATCAACCTCCTTCCGTGGCGCGCCGAGCGCCGCAAGCAACGCCAGAAGGAAGCGATGGTCATGCTGGCGCTGTCGGCGCTGGCGGCCGTGGTGCTGTCGTTCCTCATCGTCGGCTTCTACAACGCCCAGATCGACGGCCAGAACGAGCGCAACGATTTCCTCAAGGCCCGCATCACCGAGGTCGACAAGCAGATCGCCGAGATCGACGAGCTCGACAAGAAGAAGGCCAAACTGCTGGCCCGCAAGGAAGTCATCGAGAAGCTGCAGGCCAACCGCTCGCAGATGGTGCATCTGTTCGACTCGCTGGTGCGCACGATTCCCGACGGCGTGATGCTGACCTCGATCAAGCAGGACAGCGAAACCCTGACGCTCGAGGGCCGCTCGCAGTCCAACGCACGGGTCAGTACCTACATGCGCAACCTCGAAGGCTCGGGCTGGATGACCAACCCGGAGCTGGCGATCATCGAGGCGCGCGGCACCGACAAGGGCCTGCCGTACGAGTTCAAGCTGCAGGTCAAGCTGGCCAACCCGAACGCGCCGAAGGACGAGGACGGCGACGGCATCCCCGATCCGCTGCCGGTCGAGTCGGAGGCCACCCCGGTCGCCGAGACCACCGGCGCGGTGCCGGGCGAGGTCGCCGCGATGCCGTCGGAAGAGGCCGCCGCCGCCCCGGTCACGGTCGAGGCCGCCCCGGGCGGGACCGAAGCAGCCGAGGGTGACGCGGCCGAGGGCGCCGTGCCGGCGAGCGAAGACGCCGCCGAAGTTCCCGCGTCCGAGGAGGCCGCGTCGTGAGCCAGAAGAAAATCAATCTCAAGGAACTGGACTTCAACAACATCGGCGGCTGGCCGCAGCAGGCCAAGGTCGGCCTGTGCGTGATCGTCGGCCTGCTGATCGTCGGCCTGGCCTGGTGGGTGTTCGTGCGCGACCAGCGCGACCAGCTCGCCAGCCTGGAGACCACCGAGTCCGAGCTGCGCGCCGAGTTCGAGAAGAAGCAGGGCCGCGCGTCCAACCTGGAGCCGCTCAAGCAGCAGCTGGCGCAGATGGAGCAGCAGCTGCAGCAGATGCTGCGGCAGCTGCCGAGCAAGACCGAGATGCCCGACCTGATCGTCGACATCTCGCAGACCGCGCTGGCCACCGGCATCAGCAACGAGCTGTTCCAGCCCGGTCCGGAGCAGCCCAAGGAGTTCTACGCCGAGAAGCCCATCGCGCTGCGCATGGTGGGCACCTACCACCAGTTCGGCGCGTTCGTCAGCGGCGTGGCCTCGCTGCCGCGCGTCGTGATCATGACGATGCACGACATCTCCCTGAAGCCGCGCGGCGATGCCAAGGGCGTCGGCATCACCGCCAACGCACCGCTGGAGCTGGCAGGCACCGTGAAGACATATCGCTACCTCGACGAAGAGGAAATCGCCGAGACCACGGCCGCGGCCGCCGGGGAGGGCAACTGAGATGCGTGAGCTGACCGTTCGCGGCGGTGCATCGATGCCCCGCCTGGCCCTGGCCATCTCGGTCGCGCTGCTGGTGGCCGGTTGCGCCCGCGGCGTGACCAGCACGCCGGGCGATGCGCCCAACCTCGAGGCCTGGGTCGCCGAGGTCAAGGCGCGGCCGGCGCCGCCACTGGATCCGCTGCCGGTGATGCAGCAGTTCGAAACGTTCGAGTACGCGGCCCAGGGCCTGCGTGACCCGTTCAGCAACGCCTTTACCGACCGTAGCAACGGCAGCGGTCCGCGCCCGGATTCCGACCGCCGCAAGCAGACGCTGGAGCAGTTCCCGCTCGACAGCCTCGACATGGTCGGCACGCTGGGCCGCGGCAACGGTATCGTGGCGCTGGTGATGGCCCCGGACAAGGTGACCTACCGGGTCCAGCCGGGCGCCTACATGGGGCAGAGCGACGGCCGGGTGACCGGCGTGTTCGAAGATCGCATCGAGTTGGTTGAACTGGTTCCGGACGGGGCGGGGGGCTGGCTGGAGCGGCCGGCAACCGTCGCGTTGGAAGATCAATAAGGATTGGGGGATTGCACGATGACCGTTTTCAAAGCCACCCGCGCGCGGCCTGCCCGGCGCCCCCTGTCCCGGGCGCTTGCGCGCACCGCCGGTTACGGCCTGCTGCTGGGGGCGGTCGCCGCTTTCAGCGGCGTGCATGCGGCGGCGCCCGAGTCGGCCGGCGGCACCTTCACGCCGACCTTCATCAGCCAGCTGGCCCCGGCGACCAACGCCGACCCGGCCAAGCAGCTGCCCGGCACCATCGCGGTCTCGGACATCGACTTCAAGCGCGGTGACGGCGGCGCCGGCCGGCTGATCCTGCGCTTCACCGGCGAGGGCGCCGCGCCCGACCTGCAGACCCAGGGCTCGCGCGTGGTCATCGACGTGGCCAACGCTTCGATTCCGGCCTCGCTGCAGAAGCCGATCAACGTCTCCGACTTCGCCACCCCGGTGGAGCAGATCGACGCGCGCAGCGCCGGCGGCGGCACCACCTTGGTGCTGAACACCGAGGGCGCGTTCGAGTCGATGGCCTACCAGACCGGCAACGAGTACATCGTCGAGATCGTGCCGCGCGCCCCGGCCGCGGTCGCCAAGACCGGCAGCACCGGCAACGCGGCGATGGGCCAGACCATCTCGACCACCAGCGAAAGCCGCAGCTATGCCGGCCGTCCGGTCACGTTCAACTTCCAGGACGTGCCGGTGCGCACCGTGCTGCAGCTGATCGCCGAGGAATCGGGCCTCAACATCGTCGCCTCCGACACCGTTACCGGCAACGTCACCCTGCGGCTGGTCAACGTGCCGTGGGACCAGGCGCTGGACATCGTCCTGCAGGCCAAGGGGCTGGACAAGCGCCGCAGCGGCAACGTGGTCTGGATCGCCCCGCAGGCGGAGATCGCCCAGTACGAGCAGGACAAGGAAGACGCCCGCATCGCGCTGGCCAACCGGGTCGAACTCGTCACCGAGTACATCCAGATCAACTACCACAACGCCGCGCAGATCTATAAGGCGCTGACCGAAGCCAAGGGCGTCGGCGGTTCCGGCGGCGGCCAGGGCCAGAGCGGCAGCGTCGACACCGGCTTCCTGTCGCCGCGCGGCCGCTTGGTCGCGGACGAGCGCACCAATACCCTGATGATCAGCGACACGCCGAAGAAGGTCGCCGAGATGAAGGAGCTGATCTCCGTCATCGACCGTCCGGTCGACCAGGTGGTGATCGAGGCGCGCGTGGTGGTGGCGACCGAGAGCTTCATGCGCGAGCTGGGTTCGCGGTTCGGCATCAGCGGCACCAAGGACAACGTCGCCTTCAGCGGCGATCTCGAGCCCAACCGCCTCAACCTCAACGACACCACCCAGATCACCCGCGGCCTGATGACCGACCTCGCGGTCACCAACCCGGCCGGTGCGGTGGCGCTGTCGATCCTCAACGCCGGTTACCTGCTGGACGTCGAACTGTCGGCGATGCAGACGCAGGGCCGCGGCGAGGTGATCTCCAACCCGCGCATCGTCACCAGCAACCAGCGCGAGGCGGTCATCCGCCAGGGCCAGGAAGTCGGCTACGTGACCATCCAGCCGGCGCAGGCCGGCGGCGTCGCCACCCCGAGCGTGCAGTTCAAGGAAGTGCTGCTGGAGATGCGCGTCACCCCGACCATCACCAACGACGGCCGCGTGTTCCTCAACCTCAACGTCAAGAAGGACGAGATCGAGGGCTTCATCGACACCTCCATCGGCGACGTGCCGCAGATCAGCACCCGCTCGGTCAACACCGCGGTGCTGGTCGAGGACGGCCAGACCGTGGTGGTCGGCGGCGTCTACGAGTTCCGCGAGCGCGACGACGTCAGCAAGGTGCCGTTCCTGGGCGATATCCCGTTCCTCGGCAACCTGTTCAAGAAGAAGGGCCGCTCGAAGGAGAAGGCCGAGCTGCTGATCTTCGTGACCCCGAAGGTGCTCGAGGTCGCGCAGCGCAACCATCGCTGAGCACGACGCGGGATCGAAACACGACGGGGCCTTCGGGCCCCGTTTTCGTTGGTGGCGGGGCACCGGGGGGCGTGCCGGTCGTCGCGAAAGCTGAACCCCGGGCGGCGCCTGGCTGAACCCCGGCCACCCAGTTGGGTCAAACTCGGGCCACTCCCCACCCGAGGTTCTCCATGGACGACAGCGCGATGCCGGCCCCGAGCGCGCCCCGAAGCGACGCCACGGCGCCCGGCCACGCCCGCCTGTACGACGCCTTCCGCGCCCTGCGCGACGAACTCGCCGGCGAGATCGTCGGCCAGTCGGCGCTGATCGAGCGGCTGCTGATCGCCTTGCTGGCCGACGGCCACCTGCTGGTCGAGGGCGCCCCCGGGTTGGCCAAGACCAGTGCCATCCGCGCGCTGGCGTCGCGGCTGGAGGCCGATTTCGCCCGCGTCCAGTTCACCCCCGACCTGCTGCCGGCCGACCTGACCGGCACCGAGGTCTGGCGGCCGCAGGACGGGCGCTTCGAGTTCCAGGCCGGGCCGATCTTCCATCCGATCCTGCTGGCCGACGAGATCAACCGCGCGCCGGCCAAGGTGCAGTCGGCGCTGCTCGAGGCGATGGGCGAGCGCCAGGTCACGGTCGGCCGCGCGACCTATCCGCTGCCGCCGCTGTTCCTGGTGATGGCGACGCAGAACCCGATCGAGCAGGAGGGCACGTTCCCGCTGCCCGAAGCGCAGCTCGACCGGTTCCTGATGCACGTGCGGATCGGCTACCCCGACGCCGGCGCCGAGACCGGGATCCTGCGGCTGGCCCGCGAGCGCGCCCGCGACGCCCTGCGTCCAGCGGCGCCGCCGACGCGTCGGCTGAGCCAGTCCGACGTGTTCGAGGCGCGTGCCGCGGTGCTGGAGCTGCACATGGCGCCGGCGGTCGAGCGCTACCTGGTCGAACTGGTGCTGGCATCGCGCGACGCCTCGCGTTATGACGAATCACTCGGGCAGCGGATCGCCTGGGGCGCCAGTCCGCGTGGCTCGATCGCGCTGGAGCGCTGCGCGCGCGCGCACGCCTGGCTGGCCGGACGCGATTACGTGACCCCCGACGACATCCGTGCGATCGCGCCCGACGTGCTGCGCCACCGCATCCTGCCCAGCTACGAAGCGACCGCCGAGGGCTGGGACGGTGGCCGCCTGGTCGACGAACTGTTGGCCCGGGTGCCGCTGCCGTGACCCGCGGTCACTACCCGGGCGACCCCGCGGCGTGAGCGACGGCATCACCCCGACGCTGGCCGAACTGGTCGCCCTGCGTCCGCTCGCCGGCGGTCGCCGGCCGGCACGGCACGGCCGCCACGGCCCGGCCGGGCACGCGCTGTCGCCGCTGCGCGGGCGCGGCATGGAGTACGCCGAGTCGCGCGAGTACATCGCCGGCGACGACGCCCGCCACATCGACTGGCGGCTGACCGCGCGCAGCGGCCGCGCCCACACCAAGCTCTACCAGGCCGAGCGCGAACGCCTGACCCTGATTGTTGCCGACACCGCGGCGCCGCTGTATTTCGGCACGCGCACCCGCTTCAAGTCGGTGCAGGCGGCGCGGGCCGGCGCGATCGCCGCCTGGGCCGCGGCGCGCGACGGCGACCGCATCGCCGCCCTGCGCGGCAGCGGGCGCGAACCGCCGGTCGCGCCCGCCGGCGGCCAACACGGCGCGCTGCGGGTGCTCGACGCACTCGCGCGCTGGTACACCGCGCCACCGCCGGACGACAACGGCCTCGGCGTCGCGCTCGATCACGCGCGCCGGTTGCTGCGTCCCGGTTCGCGGCTGGTCGTGCTGGCCGACCCCCACAGCGTCGCCGCGCAGCCCGCGCGCAGCTGGCCGGTGCTGGCCCAGCACCACGAGGTCGTCGTCCTGCTGATGACCGACCCGCTCGAGCTCGACCCACCCGCGGCGATGCTGCCCTTCCGCAGCGGCGGCCAGCGGGTCGAGATCGACCTTGCCGGACGCGCGCCGCGGCAGCGCTGGGACGCCGAATTCGCCGCGCCGGTGCGCGCCGCGCTGGATCTGCTGCCCTCGCGCGGAGTCCGTGCGCAGGCGCTGTCGACCGACGCGCCCAGTGAATCGTGGCTGCCGCTGCTGGGCCGGCCGCGGCCGATGGTGGCCTGATGGCGGCCGTCGACCTCGTCCTGCGCGACATCCACGCGTCGCCGGCGCCGCCGTGGTGGCCGCCGGCGCCGGGATGGTGGCTGGTCGCGGCGGTGGTGCTGCTGGCGCTCGCGGGCTGGACGGCGTGGGCGCTGCATCGGCGCCGGCGCCGCACGCGGATCGCCTCGGTGTTCGACCGGGCGGTCGATGCGGCGCCCGACCCGGCGGCGGAAGTCGCGGCGATCTCGGAACTGCTGCGCCGCGCCGCGCGCCGGCGCGATCCCGCTGCCGACCGCCTGCAGGGCGACGAGTGGCTGGCCCTGCTCGATACCGGCGCCGCCGCGCGCCGTCGCGGCGCACCGGTCGACGCCTTCAGCCGCGGCGCCGGCCGGCTGTTGCTGGACGGCGGCTACCGTCGCGAGGTCGACCCGGCCGCGGTCGCGGCGCTGCGGCCGTTGGCGCGCGCGGTGTTCCTGCGCTGGATGGGCGCGGAATGAACGGCGCCGGCTGGATCGACCCGCTGGTGTCGCTGCTGCCGGGCATCGACGGCTTCGCGTGGCCGGCGTTGCTGCTGGCGCTGCCGTTGCCGTGGCTCGCGCGCTGGCTGCTGCCGCCGCGGCGCGGTACCGGCGCGGCGCTGGCGGTGCCGTTCGGTGCGCGGCTGGCCCGGGTGCAGGGCGGCACGGCGGTCGCCACCCGTGGTGGTCATGCGCCGTGGCTGGCCTGGTGTGCCTGGGTACTGCTGTGCGTCGCCGCGGCGCGGCCGCAAATACTCGGCGAGGCGGTGCAGCCGCCACAGGCCGGGCGCGAGCTGATGCTGGCGCTCGATCTGTCCGGCAGCATGAGCGAGCCGGACATGCAGCTCGGCGGCCGCCCGGTCGACCGGCTGACCGCCGCCAAGGCGGTGCTCGCCGACTTCCTCGACCGCCGCGCCGGCGACCGCGTCGGCCTGCTGGTGTTCGGCCGCCGCGCCTACGTGCTGACCCCGCTCACGCTCGACCGCGAGACGGTCCGCCAGCAGCTGGTCGACAGCGTGGTCGGGCTGGCCGGGCAGGAGACCGCGATCGGCGACGCCATCGGGCTGGCGGTCAAGCGCCTGCGCGGTGGCGCCGACGGCTCCGCGACCGACCCCGACCAGCCGCGCGTGCTCGTGCTGCTGACCGACGGCGTCAACACCGCCGGCCTGCTCGACCCGTTGAAGGCCGCCGAACTGGCCGCCGATGCCGGCGTCCGCGTCCACACCATCGCGTTCGGCGGCGAGGGCTCGCTGTCGCTGTTCGGCTTCCAGCTGCCGATGCCGGGTGCCGGCGACGAGATCGACGAGGACACCCTGCGCGGGATCGCCGAAGCGACCGGCGGCCGGTTCTTCCGCGCGCGCGACACCGCCGAGCTGGCCGGCATCTACGCCGAGATCGACCGGCTGGAACCGGTCGAGCGCCCCGGCGAGGCGGTCCGGCCGCGGATCGAACGCTACGCCTGGCCGCTCGGCGGCGCGCTCGCGCTGGCGCTGCTGGCATTCGCCTGGGCACGGCGGAGGCGCGCATGATCGCCAGCCTCGACGCGTTGCACTTCCTCCGCCCGCACTGGCTGTGGGCGCTGCTCGCGCTGCCGCTGCTGGCCGCGTGGTGGCGGGCGCGCCGGCGTCGCGCCAGCGTCTGGCGCGAGGTGGTCGACCCGCACCTGCTGCCGGCACTGATCGACAAGGGCGTCGGCCGGGCCGGGTGGGGCGCGCCGGTGCTCGCCGCGCTCGGCTGGACGTTGGCGGTGCTGGCACTGGCCGGCCCGAGCTGGCGGCAGGTCGAGCAGCCACTGTGGCAGAGCCATTCGCCGCTGGTGGTCGCGCTCGACCTGTCGGACACCATGCTGGCCGGCGACGTGCCGCCGAACCGGCTCGCGCAGGCCCGGGCCAAGCTGGCGACGCTGCTGGCGCAGCGCGACGGTGGCCAGGTCGGGCTGGTCGCGTTTGCCGGCGACGCCTTCACCGTCGCGCCGCTGACGCCGGACGCGGCCAATGTCGCGCTGTTCCTCGACGCACTGCACCCACGGGTGATGCCGGTCGACGGCCAGCGCGCCGACCGTGCGATCGCGTGGTCGACCGACCTGCTGCGACAGGCCGGCTTCGACCGTGGCGAGATCCTGTTGATCACCGACCACGCCGACGCCGCAGCGGTCGATGCCGCGGCCAACGCGGCGGCGCGGGGCTACACCGTATCGGCGCTGGGGGTCGGCAGCGTTGCCGGTGCGCCGTACAAGCGCGCCTCCGGCGACTTTGCGACCGTGCGGCTGGACGCGGCGTCGCTGCGTCGGCTGGCGGCCGCGGGCGGCGGGCACTACGCCGGCATCACCACCGACGGTGGCGACCTCGACGCACTCGGCGTGCTCGATCCCGCACTGGACGCCGCCGCGCAGGACGCCGGCGACAGCGGGCGCAGCTGGCAGGACGGCGGCTTCTGGCTGCTGCCGCCGCTGATACTGCTGGCGCTGCTCGCGTTCCGCCGTGGTGCGCCGGTGGCGGTGCTGCTGGTGGTGCTGTGGCTGCCCGGCCAGTCGCAGGCGGCCGAGCTCTGGCGCCGGCCCGACCAGGTCGCGCACCAGCGGATGCAGCGCGCCGCCGAGGCCTACCGCGGCGGCGACTTCGCCCGCGCGGCGGAGATCTACGCGCAGGTCGACGGCGCCGACGCCGACTACAACCGCGGCAACGCGCTGGCCAAGGCCGGCCGCTTCCCGCAGGCGATCGAGGCCTACGACGAGGCGCTGCGGCAGGCGCCCGGCATGGAGGACGCGATCGCCAACCGGAAAGCGGTCGAGGCCGCGATGAAGCGGCAGCCGCCGAAGGGCGGCGAGCAGGACCGGCAGGACGGCGAACAGCAACCGCAGGACGGGCAGGGCCAGTCCGGCGACGGCCAGCCGTCGGACAACGGTGGCAGTCAGAACCGGGATAGCGAAAACCGCGGCGAGCAACCACCGGAGAGCGACGGGGCGAAGCAGCCGCCCGAGTCCGGCGACGGCGCCCGTCCCCAACCCGACCCCGAAGCCCAGGCCGCCGCCGACAAGGCCCAGCGCGAGCGCATGCGGCAGGCGCTGCAGGACGCCGGTATGCCGCCGGCGGACGAGGCCACCGCCCCGGCCGAGGCCACCGAAACCCCCGAGCAGCGCGAGCGCCGGCTCGCCAACGAGGCCTGGCTGCGGCGCATCCCTGACGACCCGGGCGGCCTGCTGCGCGAGAAGTTCCGGCTCGAACACCAGCGCCGGCAGATGGAACAAGGCTGGGAACCCCGATGACGCGTGCAGACACCCCCACCCACGGCTTCCGCCACCGGTTGCAGGCACTGGTGCTGTTGCTGCTGTGCCTGGCCACCGGCATGGCGACCGCGCAGACCCGCGCCTGGCTCGACCGCGACCGCATCGCCTTCGGCGAGACGGTGACCCTCAACATCGAGACCGACCAGTCCGCCACCCCGGACTACGGCCCGCTGCGGCACGAGTTCGACATCAGCGGGCGCAGCAGCAGCCGGCAGGTCTCGCTCGGCAGCGGCGGCATGAGCACCCGCACCCTGCACGCGGTCGCGCTGAAGCCGCGCAGCGACGGCGTCATCACCATTCCCGCGCTGCGCGTCGGGGGCGCCACCACCTCGCCGCTGTCGCTGGTGGTGACGCCGGCCAGCGCCGCGGTGCCGGCCCGCGCCGGCGACGACGTGTTCCTCGAAAGCACGGCCGACGACCGCGACCCCTACCTGCAGCAGGCGGTCGGCTGGGTGGTGCGGCTGTACTCGGCGGTGCCGCTGGTGTCGGGCCAGCTCGACCAGCCGCAGCCCGACGGCGCCACCCTGCGCCAGGTCGGCGACGACGCCCAGTACACCCGCGAGATCGACGGCCGCCGCTACACCGTGATCGAGCGCCGTTACCTGCTGATTCCCGAGCGCAGCGGCAGGCTGGAGATCCCCGGCGCGGTGTTCCAGGGCCGCGGCACGGTCGGCTTCTTCGACGACTTCCTCGGCCGCAGCGGCGAGTTGAATGCACGGGCGGCCACGCGCGTCCTCGACATTCGCCCGGTGCCCGCCGGCGCGCCGCAGCCCTGGCTGCCGCTGCACGACCTGCAGCTGCGCTACCAGTCGGTCCCGAAGGACCTGAGCGTCGGCAACGCCGCGACGCTGGTGGTCGAGGCCGTGGCCGACGGCGCCAGCGCCGCGCAGATGCCGGAGCTGGAACTGCCGGCGATCGACGGCGTGCAGGTCTTCGCCGAGCCGGTGCAGGCCGACGAGCGCTTCGTCGACGGGCGCCCGCGCGTCACCCTGACCCGGCGCTTCTCGCTGGTGCCCACGCGCGGCGGCGCGGCGACCATGGCCGGGCTTTCGATGGACTGGTGGGACGTCGGTTCCGGCTCGGCCCGCACCGCGCGGCTGCCGGCGCTGGACTGGGACATCGGCGGAAGCGCCGCCCCGGCCGCCTCCACGCCCGATCCGGCGGCCGCCGGCGGCCCCGCGGCGGCATCCACGCCGGCCGCCTCGTCGATCGACGCCGCCCGCGCGAGCGTCGCTCCGCATCGCGGCTGGGTGCTGGCGACGCTGCTGTTCGCGGCGTTGTGGCTGTTCACCCTGGTCTGGGCAGTGCAGCGCACGCCCGCCGCCGGCACGTCGAAGACCGCCGCCGCCCCGGCCACCGTCCGCCCGCCAGCCGCCGACCTGCGGGCCCTGCGGCAGGCACTCGACACCGGCGACCTCGGCGACGTCGCCGACCGCCTGCGCGCGCTCGCCCGTCCGCCGGCGAAGGACATCGACGAACTGCGCGCCCGCCTTGCCGACCCCGCCCAGCGCGCGGCGGTCGACGCGATGGAACAGGCGCGCTGGGGCGGTGGCGACGGCGTGGCCGCGCGCGCACTGCTGCGCGAGGCCTTCGCGAAGGGCCCGCGCTGGGTGCGGCCGGTCGCCGCCGAAACCGGAGTCCTGCCGCCGCTGTACCCGCGCGACTGAGTCCCACCTGTTCATGGTTTGCCGGCCGCGGCGGGTCGGAAGTGGGCCCGTCGCGGTTTGTTAAGCTCGCCCGATTGTCGAGGGGAACCGCGCGAACATGACCGAAGCGAACACCGGCGCTGGCAAGCGGGCCTTGCCGCTGCACTGGAAGATGGCGATCGGCTTTGGCGCCGGCCTGCTGGTCGGGCTCATCGCCCATTACGTGTCCGGCGCCGACGCGCCGTGGGTGCAGTGGCTGACCAGCTACGTGACCCAGCCGGCCGGCACGCTGTTCCTGCGGCTGATCTTCATGCTGGTGATCCCGCTGCTGTTCTCGGCGCTGGTGGTCGGCATCGCCGAGATGGGCGACGTGCGGTCGCTCGGCCGGGTCGGCTGGCGCACGCTGGCGTACACCGTGGTGGTGTCCGGCATCGCGGTGCTGATCGGCCTGCTGCTGGTCAACTGGCTGGAGCCCGGCGCTGGCGTCGACCGCGCCGCCGCCGCGCAGATGCTGGCCGAGGGCTCCGACCGCGCCGCCGCGATCGTCGGCTCCAGCGCCGACCAGCCGCAGGGCATCAACATGCTGCTGTCGATCGTGCCCGACAACGTGGTCGCGGCCGCGGCCGACAACGCGATCCTGGCGGTGATGTTCTTCGCGCTGATGATCGGCGTCGGCCTGGTGCTGACCCGCAGCGCCGCCACCGAGACCCTGCAGCGCGGCATCGAGGGGCTGTTCGAGGTGTCGATGACGCTGATCGGGCTGGTCATCCGGCTTGCGCCGTACGCGGTGTTCTGCTTCATGTTCAACCTCGCCGCGCTGTTCGGCTGGGACCTGCTGGCGCGGCTGGGCGCCTACGTCGGCGTGGTGGTGCTGGCGCTGGCGATCCACATGTTCGTGGTCTATTCGGCCGCGCTCAGGTTCGCCGGTGGCTATTCGCCGGCGAAGTTTTTCAAGGGCATCCAGGAAGCGATGGTGATGGCGTTCTCGACCGCATCGTCCAACGCCACCCTGCCGACCGCCCTGCGCGTGGCCGACGAGCAACTGGGCCTGCCGCGCAAGGTCTCGCGCTTCGTGCTGACCGTCGGCGCCACCGCCAACCAGAATGGCACCGCGCTGTTCGAGGGCGTGACGGTGCTGTTCCTGGCGCAGTTCTTCGGGGTCGACCTGAGCCTGGGCCAGCAGGTCACGGTGATGTTCGTGTGCATCCTCGGCGGCATCGGCACCGCCGGCGTACCGGCCGGCTCGCTGCCGGTGGTGGCGCTGATCTGCGGCATGGTCGGGGTACCGCCGGAGGGCATCGGCCTGATCCTCGGCGTCGACCGCTTCCTCGACATGTGCCGGACCACGCTGAACGTGACCGGCGACCTCGCCGCGGCGGCGGTGGTGTCGCGCGGCGAGATCGACCCGCCGCCGGAACTGCTGGCCGACTGAGCGCGGTTCGGGCGACCGCCCGGCCGCCCCGGCGCGACACGGTCGGCAGGGGATGGGACAATGGACGGCTCCACCGCTTCGCCGCCAGCCGACCATGCCCAGTCCCTCCCGTCGCGACCTCGCCAACGCCGTCCGCTTCCTCGCCATCGATGCCGTGCAGGCGGCCAACTCCGGCCACCCGGGCATGCCGATGGGCATGGCCGACATCGCCGAGGTGCTCTGGAACGACTACCTGAGCCACAACCCGGCCAACCCGACCTGGTTCAACCGCGACCGCTTCGTGCTGTCCAACGGACACGGCTCGATGCTGCAGTACGCGCTGCTGCACCTGGCCGGCTACGAGCTGTCGATCGACGACCTGAAGAACTTCCGCCAGCTCGAGTCGAAGACCCCGGGCCACCCGGAGAACTTCATGACCCCGGGCGTGGAGACCACCACCGGCCCGCTCGGCCAGGGTTTCGCCAACGCGGTCGGCATGGCGCTGGCCGAGAAGCTGCTGGCGCAGCGCTTCAACCGCCCCGAGCATGAGATCGTCGACCACCGCACCTGGGTGTTCATGGGCGACGGCTGCCTGATGGAAGGCATCTCGCACGAGGCCGCCTCGCTGGCCGGGACCTGGGGCCTGCACAAGCTGGTCGCGTTCTGGGACGACAACCACATCAGCATCGACGGCGACACCGCCGGCTGGTTCACCGACGACACTCCGGCGCGCTTCGAGGCCTACGGCTGGAACGTGGTGCGCGGCGTCGACGGCCACGATGCCGATTCGATCAAGGCCGCGATTGATCAGGCGCTGGCCTGCACCGACAAACCGACCCTGGTCTGCTGCCGCACCACCATCGGCTACGGCTCGCCGAACAAGGCCGGCAAGGAATCCAGCCACGGCGCGCCGCTTGGGCTGGAAGAGATCGCCGCCTGCCGCACCGGCCTGTGCTGGGAGCACGAGCCGTTCGTGATCCCGCAGGCGGTCTACGACGGCTGGCGCGTCGGCGATGCCGGCACCGTGCGCGAGGCGCAGTGGAACCAGGCGTTCGACAGGTACGCGCAGCGCTTCCCCGAGCTGGCCGCCGAACTGACCCGCCGCAGCCACGCCGAACTGCCGGAAGGCTTCCTCGCCGCGGCCGACGCGTACATCGCCAAGCTGCAGGCCGATGGCCCGGTGGTCGCCTCGCGCAAGGCCTCGCAGATGGCGATCGAGGCCTTCGCGCCGCGCCTGCCCGAGCTGATCGGCGGCTCGGCCGACCTCGCGCACTCCAACCTCACCCTGTGGAGCGGCAGCAAGTCGGCCAACAGCAGCGACCCGGACGCCAACTACATCTATTACGGCGTTCGCGAGTTCGCGATGACCGCGATCAGCAACGGCCTGAACCTGCACGGCGGCTTCATCCCGTACGACGCGACCTTCCTGGTGTTCAGCGACTACGCCCGCAACGCCGTGCGCATGAGCGCGCTGATGGGCGCGCACGCGATCCACGTCTACACCCACGATTCGATCGGCCTGGGCGAGGACGGCCCGACCCACCAGCCGGTCGAGCACATGGCGAGCCTGCGCTACATCCCGCACAACGACGTCTGGCGCCCGTGCGACGCGGTCGAGTCGGCGGTGTCGTGGCGTGCCGCGATCCAGCGTGCCGACGGCCCGAGCTGCCTGGTGTTCTCGCGCCAGAACCTCGACCACCAGCCGCGCAGCGACGCGCAGGTCGCCGACATCGCGCGCGGCGGCTACGTGCTGAAGGACTCGGCTGGCACGCCGGAGGTCATCCTGATCGCGACCGGCTCCGAGGTCGGCCTGGCGATGCAGGCGGCCGCGCAGCTGGGCGACGGGGTGCGCGTCGTGTCGATGCCGTCGACCGACGTGTTCGACCGCCAGGACGCCGCCTATCGCGAGTCGGTGCTGCCGAAGGCCTGCCGCAGGCGCGTCGCGATCGAGGCCGGCGTGTCCGACTTCTGGCGCAAGTACGTGGGTCTGGACGGTGCGGTGATCGGCATCGACAGCTTCGGCGCCAGCGCCCCGGCCGGCAAGCTGTTCCCACACTTCGGCTTCACCGTCGAGCGCGTGGTCGAGGTGGCGCGCGCGCTGTGACGCGGCCGCCGCGGTCGGTCGCGCGGTGACGTGCCGCGCGGCGACCGGACGGGCTCAGGCCGCTTCGCGGGCGAGCAGGTCGATCAGCGTCCCGGCCGGCTGCGGCCGTTCGATATGCATGCCCTGGGCACGGTCGCAGCCCAGCCGCGCCAGCCGTTCAAGCGTGTCGGCGTCCTCCACGCCCTCGGCCACGATTTCCATGCCGAGGTCGTGGCCGAGGTCGATGATCGAGTGGACCAGCTGCTCCGAGCGCCGGTCGCGGCACAGGTCGGTCACGAACGCGCGGTCGATCTTCAGTTCTGTCGCCGGCAGGTGCTTGAGGTAGGCCAGCGAGGAATAGCCCGAACCGAAGTCGTCGATCGAGATGCCGATGTCCTCCGCGCGCAACCGCTCCAGCAGGGCGAAGCCGGTGGCCGGGTCCTCCATCAGCGCGGTCTCGGTGACCTCCAGCGTGAGCGCCGAGGCCGGCAGGTCCCAGACGTCGAGCGACGACAGCACCTGGGCGACGAAATCGCGCTGGCCGAACACCCGTGGCGACAGGTTGACCGACACCCCGAGGTCCGCCACCGCGCGCCGGGCACGGGCCGCGTGGCGCAGGCTGGTGTTGAGGCTCCAGCGGGTCAGGTCGGCGACCAGCCCGGTGTCCTCGGCGAGCGGGATGAACTCCAGCGGCGGCACCAGTCCTCCCTCGGGGTCGCGCCAGCGTGCCAGCGACTCGATGCCGACCCAGCGGCGCCGGGCGAGGTCGAGGATCGGCTGCAGGTGGACTTCGAGCCGGTTGCCGGCGAGGGCCGCGCGCAGCAGTTCGTAGGGCACGCCGGTGGCGTCGCTGCCGGCGCGGTACAGCACGCAGCGCTCGCTGCCGCGGCGCGCCTGCCCGGCCGCGATGCCGGCGCGGCGCAGCAGGGTTTCCGGGTCCTCGCCCTGGTCCGGGCCGACCGCCAGGCCGACCGCCGCCGAGACCGGCACGGCACGCTCGCCGAAGACCACCGGCGCATCGAGGATGCGCAGCACCCGCAGCCCGGCCAGCAGCGCGTGGTTGCCGTCGCGCAGGTGCGGCAGCAGCACCGCCAGCTCGGCGTCGTCCAGTACGTGGACCTCGTCGCCGGGGCGCAGGGTCTGGCCGATCGACTGCGCGGTCGCCGCGGCAAGCGCCTCGCCGGCCGCGTAGCCATGGGCGATGCGGATCTCGGGCAGGCGCTGCAGGCGGACCAGCATCACGCCAAGCACGCCGTCGCCGGACGGCTGCGTTGCGAGCAGCGAGGACACCCGCTGCAACAGTCCGGCGCGCGTCACAGGAACAGCTCGGCTGGGTCGAGGCCGTGGGCACCCACCGGCAGCGGGCGGACGATGTTGACCTGCTTCGACACCGGCTCGCCCTCGGGCTGCAGCATCAGGTCCAGCGGGCTGAACACGTCGCGCGGGACCTTGTCGGCACCGGTCAGCAGCATCACCAGCGGGCGCAGGCGGCGGCTCGGATTCTGGGTCATCACCACGGCGACCTCGCCGGTGCTCAACTCCACCAGCGAACCGGTCGGGTATACCCCGAGGCAGCCGGTGAACTGTTCGACAAGCTCGCCGTGGTAGAGCCGGCCGCGGTTGCGGTAGAGCTCCTGCAGGGCTTCGTGCCGCGCCTGTGCGGGGGCGTGCGCGCGCAGGCTGGTCATCGCGTCGAAACTGTCGATGATCGCGGCCATCCGGCCCGCCAGCGGGATCGCGCGGGCCATCAGCCCATCCGGGTAGCCCGAACCGTCCCAGCGCTCGTGGTGGGTGCGCAGCATCTGCACCACCGTGGCCGCGTGGGGTTCGTCGCTGTCGGCGAGGATGGCCTGGCCGAGCTCGACGTGGGTGCGCACCTGCTCCATTGCCGCCTCGTCGAGCGGGCCGGGGTCGGCCAGCAACGCGTGCGGCAGCTGGGTCTTGCCGACGTCGAGCAGCAGCCCACCGCTGGCCAGGTCGACCAGCAGGTCCTCCGGCAGGCCGAGGTGGCGGCCGAACGCGGCGGCCAGCACGCAGCAGTTGATCGCGTGCCCGTAGGCGTAACTGTCGTGGCGCTGCAGCGCGTTCACCCAGAACAGCGCGTCGGCGTTGCGCAGCACGCTGTGGACCACCGGCTCGGCCGCGGTCCGCACCTCGCTGGCGGCCAGCTTGTGGCCGGCCTGCACGTCGGCGAGGATCCGCGCGGCCAGGCGCGCGGCGTTGTCATGGGCCTGGTGCGCGGCGGGCAGTTCCTCGGCAAACGGCACGGTGTCGACGTGCACGACGCTGCCGATCAGCCGGTCGCCGGTGTCCATGGCCGCCGCGGCAGCCACCGCCGGGCGCCCGGCTGGCGCGGTGCCGCGACGGACGTCGATCCAGACCCAGTGGCAGTGTTCGCGCAGCCAGTCCAGCTGCGTGCCCGGCTGCACCAGGAAGCCCTGCAGCGGGAACGGCGCGCCGGTCCACGGCCGGTCCAGCCGGCAGACGTACATGCCCGCCGACAGCTGGCCCGTTCCGATTTTCAGCTCCTGCAGCATCATCGACAGGTCAGGTGTTCCAGTGGAACCGGTTCAGGGAAATACGCGGGCCATGGGGTGGTGCGGCCGCGCTGGCGCTGGCCGGAGGCCGCGAAAGTCCACGATACCGTTCGCGCGTGCCGCGCGCGTGCACGCCGCGCCGTCACGCCAGAACCCGCACATCGGTGCCTATCCGGTTGCGGCCCGCCGCCTTGGCCAGGTACAGCAGGCGGTCGGCGTCGGCCAGCAGGGCATACAGGTCGGTGTCGTGCCGGTGGCAGACGCCGATGCTCACGGTCAGTGACAGCGACTGCTGCCTGAACGGAATCCGCAGCGCCGCGATCGACTCGCGCAGCCGCTCGAAGAACCCGACCGCGGCGTCACCGTCGAGCCCGCCGGCCAGCACGCAGAACTCCTCGCCGCCAAAGCGCGCGACCACGTCGCCGGGCCGGGCGTGGGCGGCGATCGCCGCGGCCACCGCCACCAGCGCGGCGTCCCCGGCTTCGTGGCCGTGGGTATCGTTGATGTGCTTGAAGTGGTCGATATCGAGCATCGCCAGCGACACCGGCCCACGCTGCGTGGCCAGCGCCCGGCGGCCGGCGTCGAAGAAGTGGCGGCGGTTGGCCAGCCCGGTCAGGTAGTCGCGGGTGGCGAGGTCCTGCAGGGTGCCGATCAGTTCGAGGTTGTCGACGTTCTGCGAGATCCGGCACATGAACTCCTCGCGCGAGTAGGGCTTGGCGATGAAGTCGTTGGCGCCGTGCTTGAGGAAGCGGGCGATGCGCGGGGCGCCGCCGCCGCTGGAGGCGCCGACGATCGACAGGATGTCGCGCGGCCGGCCCTGGCGCGCGCGGCGGGTGAACTCGACGCCGTCCATGTCGGCCAGGTCGTGGTCGACCACCACCAGCCGCATGGCCGGGTCGGCCGACAGTGCCTGCAGCCCGGCGGCGCCGGTGTCGCGCTCGCACACGCGGAACCCGTACAGCGCCAGCAGCGCGCTGGTCTCGGCCCGCGCCGGACCGGCCGGCTCGACCACCAGCGCGGCGATCCCGCGGTTGCTGTGGAGGCGGCGCACCAGCCAGACGAGGTAGTCGATGGTGTCCGGCGCCTCCTTCAGCACGTAGTCGATGATCGGCAGCGCGGCCATCTGCTGGCGGGTGGCGTCGTCGTAGACCCCGGTGACCACCACGATCGGCAGGCCGTGGTCGACCAGCAGCCGTGCGATGCGGGCGGGGTCGGCGTCGGGCAGGACCAGCCCGGTCAGGGCGAGGAAGAACGGTGGGCCGTGCTGCAGCGCCTCGCGCGCGGCGGCCAGCGACGACACCGCGACCACCTCCAGCTGCAGACGCTCGCGCAGCTCGGCGGCGAGCATCTGCGCGTAGGAGCGGGAGTTCTCGACCAGCAATACCCGGTGCCCGGCCGTTTCGCCGTCGAGGCCCGGAGGCGGGGGCGCGGGAGCGTGGGGCGGCTGCATCGGGCCGGGTCGAAGGGAGGTGTTCCCGGTATCGGCCTGGCCGCGGCGGGCTTGAGACCGCGTGCCGGGACATCACTTGACACGGGAAATTACATGTGTAATTTCCGCATATCGGTTACAGGTGTAAACGAAATGCAGATCAGTGAAGCCGAGTCCGTCGTGATGGACGTTCTGTGGGAACGCCAGCCGTTGGCAGCGGAAGACGTGGTCGCGGCGCTCGCCGGGACCCGCGACTGGCAGGAGCCGACCATCAAGACCCTGCTCAACCGTTTGCTGAAGAAGGGCGCTATCGCGGCCGAGAAGGACGGCCGGCGCTACCTCTACTCGCCGGTGCTGCGCCGCGAGGACTGGGTGCTCGACGAAAGCGAAAGCCTGGTCGAGCGGCTGTTCGGCGGCCGGGTCGCTCCGCTGGTCGCGCACTTCAGCCAGCACCGCAAGCTCAGCGAGCGCGATATCGCCGAGCTGCGTCGCCTGCTCGAGGAGATCGACGATGGAAGCCGCTGAGTTGCTGCGGGTGCTGGTCGAGCTGGCGGTCGCCAGCGGCGTCGCGATCGTGCTGGTGCTGTTGTTGCGGGCGCCGTTGCGCCGCCGGTTCGGGGCTGCCGCGGGTTATGGCGCGTGGTGGCTGGTGCCCGTCTCGATGGTCGCGGTGCTGCTGCCGGCCGCCCCCGCCACGTCGCCCGGCGTGTCGATGGTGCTGGCGATCGGCAACGCGGTGCCGCAGGCGCTGGCGGCGGGGGCGGTCGATGGCGGCGGTGGCGCGCCGGCGTGGCTGGTGGTCTGGCTTTCCGGAACGGTGGTGATGGCGCTCGCCTTCGCCCGGCGGCAGCGGCGCTTCCGCCGCGCGCTCGGCCGGCTCCAGCCGCGTGGCGACGGCCTGCTGCAGGCGGCGGGACGCGGCGGACTGCCGGCGACGGTCGGCCTGTTCCCGCCGAGGATCGTGGTGCCGGTCGACTTCGACCGCGCCTACAGCGACGAGCAGCGCCGGCTGATGCTCGCGCACGAACGCTGCCACGTCCGCCACGGCGACCTGCAGGCCAACGCGGCCGTGCTCGCGCTGCGCAGCGTGTTCTGGTTCAACCCGCTGGTGCACCTGGCCGCGCGCCACTTCCGTCACGACCAGGAGCTGGCCTGCGACCAGCGCGTGGTCGCGCGACACCCGCATGCACGCCGCGCCTACGGCGAGGCGATGTTCAAGGCCCAGTTGGCGGCCCAGCCGCTGCCGCTGGGCTGTCACTGGGGCTACGGCCACCCGCTCAAGGAGAGAATCGCGATGCTCAGGCAACCCGCTCCAACCCGTTCGCGCCGGCTCGGCGGCATCCTCGCCGTCGTTGCGCTTGGCCTCGCCACCGGCTACGGCGCCTGGGCCGCGCAGCCGGCATCGCAGCCGGTGCTGGTGGTGTCGCCGGCGGGGCACATGCCGCCACCGCCTCCGCCGCCGGCCGCCCCGGAGCCGCCGCCGGCCCCGCCCGCACC
>NZ_AVPT01000016.1 GCF_000768335.1 Lysobacter arseniciresistens ZS79 | reverse complement strand
TGTTTTTTACACGAATCCCTGCCGACCCTCGACCAGGTCCCCGGCGGCGTACAGTCCCGGCACTGTGGTGCGCTGGTGGTCATCCACGAGCAACTCGCCCTTGTCATCGCAGCGCGCTCCCAGCCGGGTGGCCAGCTTCGATTGCGCGGTGCAGCCCAGCATCGGGTACAACGCCTCGAACCTCGATTCGACTCCGTCCTCGAAGCCGACGACGATCTGATGGGCGGCGGTCAGCCGGATTTGCGCGATGGGCGTCTCCACCACCCGGATGCCGACTGCCTGCAGGCGGGTTCTGTCTGCCGCCGTTAGGGGCGCGCCGCCTGGCGACACGATCAATGTGAGCCGGCGCGCATAAGTGCGCAAGAACAGCGCGTGCTCGACACCAGAATCCGCCGGGGCGATTACCCCGACTTCCTGATCCAGGACCTCAAAGCCATCGCAGATCGGGCACCAGCGAACGACGCCCGCCAGAGTGGCGATACGCAGGTCGGTCAGCGCAGCGTTGTCGGGTTGGCGGTCCACCACCCCTGTGGCCAGCAACACCATCGTCGCTCGAACACCCTCCGGCCCGATGGCGGCGGTGAATCCGCCGTCCTGGTCCTGGCGAAGTTCGTCCACGGTATCCGGTCGCACCTGCACGTCGTAGTGGGCGGCCTGGGCCTGAAGGCGTACCAGCAGATCCCTGCCGGGGATGCCATCGGGAAAGCCCGGGTAATTGTGCGTGGCGGGAATCAATGCGGCGCGGCTGTTGCCGGCATCGACGACCGCGATCCGGCGGCGATAGCGCGCCAGGTACAACGCGGCGGTCAGCCCGGCCGGGCCGGCACCGATGATCAGGCAATCCAGTTGCGTACCGCCCATGGCGCTCCCGCGTGTGACCGACAGATTGGATACCGCAACAAGACTTCCACACATCAAAAAGGGCGGCTGATCGCCGCCCTCCTGATGTCGCTCCGCTTACATCTCGTGATGTTTGGCGAATTCGGCCTGGCTCAGGCTACCGTCCTTGTCGGCGTCGAGCATGCCGAAGTGAGCCGTCATTGCGTGCTTGGCTGGAACCTCGGACTTGGAAATCTTGCCGTCCTTGTTCTGGTCGAACTTGACGAACTCGGCATCGGCCATCTTGCCGTGGTCCATGGGCATCGCGCCGTCCATCTTCATCTTGCTGTGGTCCACAGGCACCTGCTGCGCGGTGTTCGACGCCGGTTTGGTGGTCTGCGGGTCGTGACCGGCGGCCAGTGCCGTGCCAGCGGCGAACATCAGGGACAGGGCGAGTGCGGATCGAAACATCTTCATACGAAAAACTCCTTTGAGGGATTGATCGAGCCTGGGATGCAGACGTTCAATCCGGCTCATGGGATCGAACGCGAATGGGGAAATGCTGATCTATGATCGAATGCTGACGGGATTCATGTGCGGGTTTGCGTTGCACAGTAATGGTCCGTCCATACCGCTGAACGGGATAGGAAAGCCCTGCTCATGTCTTGTCTGCGGCAACCATCTGTTCAGCGGGACTTATCCAGGGAGGGGCGTCGGCCCGGCAAGCGCAGGTGAAACCACGCATCGATGAACACGGCGATGCTGAGCAGTGCGAGCACCGTCGCATCGTTGAACAAATGCTGCTGGCTTAGACCGAACAGCGCCTGTCAGTGCGAAGCTCGCTCAACCATGCGCCCAGAAGGGCCAGCGCAGCGAGCAGCACGAGCCCACGGGCGACGTTGATGGTCGTACGCGCGGCAGCTTCATTGGCGGGTGGATACATGGCGGTTTCCTTGAAGGACCGTCCTGTCGACCGCGGCCAACAGGACAGTCGGTTACAACGTTACGCGACCATCGTCGCGCAGCTCTCGGCGCAGCGCATGCATACCTCGGCGCAATGTTTCATCTGGGCGTCGTCACCCATGCGTTCGCACGATTGTGCGCATTTGCGGCAGACCTCGGCGCAGGTACCGCAGATCACGGGGGACACGCTCGCGCCGGTCAGCATGGCGTCGGCGCTGGTCGCACAGATATCGGCGCAGGCCGACAGCAGGGCGATGTGCTCGGGAGCGGCGTGCTGGCCGCCCTGGGACAGGCAATAGTTCATCGTTTCCAGGCATACAGCGTGGCACTCGGTGCAGGCGTCGATGCAAGCCTGCATCTGGCTGTCGCGGTGGATGGCATGGTGGGTCATGGTCAATCTCCTTTGCGATGGATGGATACGGACATTCCCCGCGCGTCCGTGTGCGCCCCCAAGTGAGTGATAGCGTCTGCGAACTACCGTCCGTGCTGCGCGAAGGGCGTGGTAGATCCATCATGGCCGACCAGCGACACGGTGAAGGGTTCGATGCGACCGGATGGACTCTCCATGCCCGGCGAACCCATCGGCATGCCAGCCAGTGCAAGTCCCCTGGCATAAGGTTTCTCGACCAGCAACCGTTTGATGTCCTCGACCGGCACATGACCCTCCACGAAATAGCCGCGGACCTGCGCGGTGTGGCAGGAATGCTGTGCGGCGGGCACGCCCAAGCGGGTCTTTACCGGCTCGAGTTTGCCCTCGTTGCGGATATCGACGCTGAAGCCTGCCTCACGCAGGTGCTTGACCCACTTGGCGCAGCACACGCAACTGGGGCTCTTGTGCACCACCATCCGCGGCAACGCCGCGGTCGTGGCCGCAACATCCTGTGCGGGCGGTTTTGGCGTGCGCGCACAGGCCGTCAGTGACGTAGCCAACGCGTGGACCAGCACCGCCGGCACGGTGTCTCGAGTGGTCATGTCAGTTCTCCACAAGGCACCCGGGTTGAGCACCTGAAAAGATCAATGCTGGTGGTCATGACCGTCATCGGTCTGCGGGGACGGCGGCACCGGATGCGACTCGACGGTGCCGTCGGCATGGCGATGAACGACCGGCTTGGCGGTGGCGGCTTTCGGAGCCGATGCCGCCTGGTCGTCATGCGCCGGCGTGCCTGGGGCATGCGGGTGTGGTTTGGCCTCGTCCATCTTCATGCCTGCGCCACTCGCATCGCCATCGTCGTGGGGTGGAGTTCCCGGCGGGTCGACGTGCGGCTCGGACCCGTCCATGGGCATGCCTTCCATCGGCATGTCACTGTGATCGTCCGGCACACCTGCGGGCTCCTCATGCGGCTGGGTTTCGCCACCGCCATGCGAGTGCCCGCCGCTGGTGGCGACGAGCGCCTTGTACTGCTCTTCGTCGAGATCGGGCAACTGCTGCAGGAACGCGGCCATGTTCCAGATGTACTCATCGCTCATGCTCTTGCCCCAAGCCGGCATGCCCGACATCTTGACGCCGTGCTTGATGACCCAGAACGCGACCGTGGCATCGACTTCGTGTTGTGTCAGGTTCGGCGGCGCCGGATACAGGCCCTTGCTCAGTTCCGTCTCCTCCATGCCCGGTGCAAGGTGGCATCCGGTGCACATGGCGTTGTAGTTGCCAGCGCCTTGGCGGATGCGCGCCGGGTCGGTCACGTCGGGGAGCTGCAGGTCCTTGACTCGCGCGGCGATCGAGCGTTCACGAAAGGTCGTGAGCATCGCGTAGACCGGGCGGGTGTGCTGGTCGTCGGCGGCGATGTTGTAAAGGCCCGACCAGGCAAAGGCGGCGGCGCCGATCGCGATGACGCCCAGGACGATCGCGACGGTGATGACGTGTTGGGTGTGCTTTCTCATGGGATGTATCTCCTAGAACCAGATGCGCAGGCCCGCCACGAGACGGGTATCGTCGATGTCATCGCCCTCGCCACGGCGAAAGTCCGCGGTGCCGCCGTATGCGCGCTCCCAGGCCACGCCGATGTAAGGCGCGAACTCGCGGCGGATCTCGTAGCGCAGGCGCAGGCCAGCCTCGGCCGTGCTCAGGCCCGAGCCGATGCCGCGGCGGGCGTCGTCCTGGCCGTAGAGCTCGGCCTCGACCTGCCACTGCAGGATCAGCCGGTTGGTCAGCAGCGTGTCGTACTCGGCTTCCAGGCGCGCCCCGGTCTGGCCGGACTGGCCGATGTAAGCGGTGGCTTCGACCTCGAACTTGTACGGCGCCAGGCCCTGCACGCCGATCGCGGCAAACGTCTGCGACGAGCCGGGATCGAAGTCCTGACGGACGCCGGCCACCACGTCCCACCACGGCGCGAAGCTGCGGCCGTACAGCACTTCGACATCGGCCGATTCGTTGGTGCCATCGACGCGCTCGCCTTCGCTGCGCACCCACAGCCGGTTGAGGTCGGTACCGACCCATCCCAGCCCTTTCCACTCAAGGCCGGTGCCGGAATCGGCGTCCCAAGTCTCCAGCCGGTCGATCAGCACGAAGCTCTGGATCGCATTGTCGTGCACGGCGTGTCCGCCCGGCGGCGGCACCGCAGCGATGCGATCGGCCTCGGTCAGCGCCGGAATCGGCGTGATCGGTTCGGTCGGAGCCATGATCATGCCTTCGTGGCCCATCGCCGCATGGTCCATCGGCTGCGCGGGCTCCTGCGGCATCGGCATGTCATGGCCCATCGCCGCATGGTCCACGGCGGTGGGCTCTGGCGTGGTGACGGCTGCCGGCGCCGGCATGGCGTGGCCGGCGTGCGGGTCGGCCACCTGCTTCTTCGCCGCCGTCGCAGGTTTGGCCGCCGGCTTCCTGGTCGCGGGTTTTTTGACCGCCGGTTTCCTGACGGGCGGCGGCGTGGCCGCCGGCGGCATCTGCATCTTGGAGTGGTCCATCTCCTGGGCGGAAACGGGCGCGGATCCCAGCGCCAGACCGATCGCGAACGCAATCGTTGCCAAGCGCAATGTCGAGAGCGGCAAGGTCATGGCGCTCATTCCTCCACCGTCACTTGCCGCATCATTCCGGCTTCCATGTGGTAGAGCAGATGGCAGTGGTAGGCCCAGCTGCCCAGCGCGTCGGCGCGCACGCGGTAGCTGCGCTTGCTGCCCGGCGGCATGTCGATGGTGTGCTTGCGCACGAGGAAGTTGCCTTGCTCGTCCTCGAGGTCGCTCCACATGCCGTGCAAGTGGATCGGGTGGGTCATCATCGTGTCGTTGACCAGCACGATGCGCATGCGCTCGCCGTAGTTGAGCCGGATCGGTTCGGCGTCCGACATCTTCCGTCCATCGAAGGACCAGGCGAACTTCTCCATGTGCCCGGTCAGGTGCAGTTCGATATCGCGGCTGGGGTCGCGGCCGTCCGGGTCGGCGAAGGCGCTCTTGAGCATCGCGTAGCTCAGCACCTTGCGGCCATTGTCCATCAGGCCCATACCCGGATCGTTGAGCTTGGGCACCGGCGTCATCGTCTGCATGTCGACGAGCGGGTTGCCGGCTTCGCCGGCCGGATGCGCTTGCATGCCGCCGGCACCGTGATCCATGCCGGCCATCGACGCACCACCCTGCATCGCTGACATGTCATGGCCGCTGTGGTCCATGCCGCTCATGTCCTGCGCAGCGGGTTTCGCAGTCGTGGCACCGTGGTCCATCCCGGCCATCGACGCGCCCGACATCGACGACATATCGTGGCCCCCGCCCATTCCGCCGTGGCCCATGTCGGCCATAGTCATGATCGGGCGCGGATCGACCGCGGGCACCGGCGCGCGCAAGCCCTCGCGCACGGCCAGCGTGCCGTTGACGTAGCCGGTGCGACCCATGTCCTGGGCGAAAATGGTGAAAGCGTCCTGGCCGGAGGGTTCGACGATCACATCGAAGGTCTCGGCCACTGCGATGCGGAACTCGTCGACCGTCACCGGATGCACGTACTGGCCGTCGGCGGCGACCACGGTCATCTTCAGACCGGGGATGCGCACGTCGAAGTACGTCATCGCCGAGCCGTTGATGAAGCGCAGCCGCACCTTTTCGCCGGAACGGAACAGCCCGGTCCAGTTGCCCAACGCCGAGGTGCCGTTCATCAGGTAGGTATAGGTGTGGGCGTTGACGTCCGACATGTCAGTCGGCGTCATGCGCATCCTGCCCCATGCCTTGCGGTCCTCGATGGTGGCGTCGAGGCCGTCGGTCCGGACATCGCGGAAGAAGTCGCCTACCGTGCGCTTGTAATAGTTGTCGTAGCCCGACATCTTCTTCAGTCGCGCAAACAGCGCGGCCGGATCCAGGTCGGTCCAGTCCGACAGCATCACCACGTAGTCGCGGTCATAAGAGAACGGCTCGGGCTCGAGCGGGTCGATGATGATCGAGCCGTAGAGGCCGGCCTGCTCCTGGAAAGCGGAATGGCTGTGATACCAGTAGGTGCCGCCCTGGCGCACGTCGAAGCGGTAGTGGTACGTCTCGCCGCGGCGGATGCCGTCGAAACTGATGCCAGGCACGCCGTCCATGTTCGGCGGCAGCAGGATGCCGTGCCAGTGGATCGAGGTGTCGTGGCCATGGATCGAATTCGGCGGCAGTGCGTTGGAGACATACAGATTGACGGTGTCACCTTCGCGCCAGCGCAGGATCGGCGCCGGGATCGATCCGTTGACGGTGATCGCCGTGCGCGTGTTGCCGGTGAAGTTCATCGGCGTCTCGCCGATGGTCAGGCGAAAGTCGGTGCCCGAGAGCACCTCGGTTTGGCCGGGCGATTTGAGTGCCCAGGACGGCTTGGACCACAAGCCCAGGCCGGCGACGGCACCGCCGACCGCCAGTCCCTGGACGAAGCGACGGCGCGACAAACCCGCCCCAAAGCCGGAAGATTCGGTTGACATCAAAGACTCCAATTCAGCATCCAGATGGCGTCGGGCGAGAACCCGAGCCGAAAAGTCCATGGCCTACGGCCGACGCACGAGAGCATACATCGCGGCGGACAGGAACATGGAACATGCGCCTGACAAGGCGCTGGAGAGGCTTAGCCGATCGGAGGTCGGATCAGGTGCGGCAGAGCCGGCGCAACATGGCCGGTCTGTATCGGGCGCAGGAGGCCGGTACGGGGGATGAGGGCATCCTGGATGGCTGCGATGGCGATGGCGGCAGCGCAATGCTGGGTGCAGCCGCTGCGGCAATCGGCGGACTGGCAGCAGTTCGTCGAACCATCTGTCGTATCGGAGGCCGAGGTCAAAGCCAATGGAGCGTCGGCCTTCGCCGGGGGCATGGCCCGCATGTGATGGCAATCCGGGGCCGCTGAAGCCTGAATGTGCACCCTGGCTGGTTGATCATGGGTGCTCGCGGCCTCTGCCCCATGTTGGGCGTGCGCCATGGTCATGCCGGCATGCGCCATCGCTGCCCCGGATCCATTGAGGATCAGGGTGATGCTCAGCAACAGCCTCAGCAGGATGGAGAAAGCGGTCATCGACTAAGGATAGCCTTTTCTTTGGCCGTGAATGTTAAAGGTTCCGGCAGGCCAATCCGGCCCTGCTTAGCGGCCGACAATTCATAAGGCGTTGGACCTCACAGGCCATTGAGGCCCGAAGGACTAGCCGAAAGCTGGTCTCCAGTCCAAGTGTCAGGCCCTCCACACACCAATCACACGATCCCGCTCAGCCTTACGCGCGGCCGGGAAGACTGGTGGAGGATTCCGTGAAGAACAATTCCGTGGAAACGTTTCGTTCCTCACCCGGTCGAATAACCGCATTGATCATCCCGGTGCTGCTCGGCCTGGCGGGGTGTCTGGAATCCGCAAAGCTGGCAACCATCGCCGGCATCGGGCCCAACCCGACCTTGCCGCTTCCGAACCGTACCCTGATTCCGACCGTGGACATCGCCCCGGCCGAAGGCTGGCCGAGCGGCGCAATGCCGACACCGGCGCCGGGATTCACGGTCACCCGGTTCGCCGGCGGCCTGGATTACCCGCGCTGGCTGTACGTGCTGCCCAACGGCGATGTGCTGGTGGCGGAAACCAATGGTCCCGGCAAGAGCGGCGTCACCGGTCTGAAAGGCGCCGTGATGAAGCAGGTCATGAAGCGTGCCGGTGCCGGGGTCCCCAGCGCCAACCGCATTACGCTGCTGCGCGATGCCGATGGTGACGGGGTAGCCGAAACCAGCAGCGTGTTCCTGCAAGACTTGAGTTCGCCGTTCGGCATGGCGCTGGTCGGCGATACCCTGTACGTCGCCAATGCCGATGCCCTGGTCAAGGTTCCGTACCGCGCAGGGGACATCGCCATTGCGGCCGTGCCCGAAGAGGTGATCGAACTGCCCGGCCGCGGCCGGTTCAACCATCACTGGACCAAGAGCCTGCTCGCCAGCCGCGATGATTCCCGGCTGTATGTCGGTGTCGGGTCCAACAGCAACGCGGCCGACAACGGGATGGCGGTGGAAGTGGACCGCGCCGCGATCCTTGAGATCGACCCTGCGGCACGAACGAAGCGGGTGTTCGCCTCCGGGCTACGCAATCCGGTCGGCATCGCCTGGCACCCGCTGACAGGTGCGCTGTGGACGGTAGTCAACGAGCGCGACGAACTCGGCAGCGACTTGGTGCCGGATTATCTGACGTCGGTACGCGAAGGCGGTTTCTACGGCTGGCCCTACAGTTACTACGGCCCGCATGTCGATCAGGAAGTCCAGCCGCAACAGCCCGACCTCGTGGCACGGGCCATCGTGCCGGACTATGCGCTCGGCTCGCACGTGGCTCCGTTGGGGTTGACTTTCTACGATGCGTCGCTGTTGGCGCCGCGGTATCGCGGTGGCGCCTTCGTCGGCATGCACGGCTCATGGAACCGGCGACCGCCCAGCGGTTACAAGGTGGTGTTCGTGCCTTTCTCCAATGGAAGACCTGCAGGTGCACCTGAGGATGTATTGACCGGATTCGTCGGTGAGGACGGGCATGCCTTCGGGCGTCCGGTCGGCGTGGTGGTCGACAAGACCGGCGCCCTGCTGGTCGCCGACGATGTCGGCAATGTTGTCTGGCGTGTCGTGCCGGTCAGCACGCGAGAGGACGCAGGCGATTCGCGTTGATGGCTGGTCATCGGAGGTATGCCGGCACATCCTCGTTTTCCGATCGCTCCGGACCATGATTCGAACGGACCACATGATCTTCTCCAAAGAAGATCGTGTTGGCTGCATTTGTTGAAACTGGGCGGTACAGTGATTGGAACTGTAGCCACCGGGACGGTCCGTCATGAAGCCCATCCATCCCATGCTGGTCCACTTCCCGATCGCGTTGCTGGTGTTCTCTGTGTCGGCCGATGGCGCGGCCTACGTCACTCGCATCGAATCGCTGGGCAGCACCGGCTGGTGGACGTTGCTCGGCGCTGCAATCAGTGCGCTGGCCGCGGTCGCGGCCGGGCTATTCGACATGTACCGGGCGCACAGAACCGGCTTGAGCGAGGAGGTCCACCATCGGGTGCACCGGCATAGACTCGTCGGCTTCGCCCTGCTGGTGGCGATACTGGCTCTGGCGTTCTGGCGTTGGATGCTTTTCGACGGTGATCGCAGCGTACCGATGCTGTATCTCGACGCGGCGATGTTGACGGTGGCCCTCGCGGCCTTGCAAGGTTGGCTCGGCGGCGAGCTGGTCTATAGCGATGGCGTGTTCGTCCAGTCGCGGCCTGCATGCGATGAGGTAGGCGGGAGCGATAAAGAACACGGTGATGGGCACGGACATCGCCACTAGCCGCGCGGCATCAACGGCAATTCAAAGGACAACGGCATGCTGATTCAGCCTTTCGATATTTTCGTGCACGTCTGGCTTGTATTGGCCGTGCTGTCCGCTGCCTACGTCGCATGGGACCAGTTCACTGGCAACCCGGAGCCTGCGGTGATGAAGTGGGGGTTCGTGCTGGTCACGCTGTACATGGGTCCGATAGGACTGCTGTTGTATGTCATGGCTGACAAGGAACCGCGGCCCGGGGAACACGAGGCATTCATCAGACCGCTGTGGAAACAGGGCGTCGGTTCCACCGTCCACTGCGTCGCGGGCGACGCTACCGGCATCATCGTGGCCGCGGTGATCGTTGCGCTCATCGGCCTGCCGATGTGGCAGGACCTGATCATCGAATACGTGGCTGGTTTCCTGTTCGGCCTGCTGATTTTCCAGGCGTTGTTCATGCGTCGGATGATGGGCGGCACGTATCTGCAGAATGTGCGCCGCAGCTTCCTGCCCGAGCTGATCTCGATGAACTGCATGATGGCGGGCATGGCACCGGTCATGGTTGCGTTGATGATGGGCCGCGACATGCGCGCCATGTGGCCGGGCGAACCGCTGTTCTGGATGGTGATGTCGATCGGCGTGATCGCCGGCTTTGCGGTCGCCTATCCCGTTAATGTCTGGATGGTGGCGCGTGGCATGAAGCATGGGTTGATGACCGAGCGGAAGGAAAATGAAGAAGGAAATGCCACGAAAGCCCCGTCCACAAAAGCGGGGGCGAACGCTGGAAAGCGCGGAGCGCAGCCCAGTCCCGGCTCGACGGGCGGTGACAGCGCAGAGACAGCGCCGATGCCCGGAATGGATCACTCGGCGATGGGCAAGAGCGCCGGCTCGCGCATGGCCTCCAAGGCGCCAGCCAAACAGGCCGGCGAAGATAGTCACGCCTCCCACGGCGGATCAGGCAATACGCCAGGTGACGCGATGAAGTCGGATGTCACCCGGCCGCAACTGTTCGCCGTCACCACCTTCACCGCGCTGATGCTTCTGCTGGGCATGACGTTTCCGGCAGCGTTCTACAACCTCACCTTGAGCGCGCACGATGTGGGCGGCGCGATCATGCCGCCGGGGATGATCATGGACAACGACACGCCGGCCGCGGCAATGCTCGACATGGCTGCGGTCGATCCGCGCGATGTCACGCAAACGTATGGACTGAAAGTCCGCGGCGGCCGGGAGCTCCAGCCGCGCCTGGAAAATGGCGTCAAGGTGTTCGATCTGGAGACATCGGTGATCCGCTGGCAGATACTGCCAAACATCCACGTCAACGCTTATGCCTTCAATGGCCAGGTGCCAGGCCCGACGTTGCGCTTTCGCGAAGGCGATCGGGTGCGAATCAACGTGACCAACCGGCTGCCCGAAACGACTACTGTGCACTGGCATGGGCTGATCCTGCCCAATGTGATGGACGGTCCGGCGCATGTCACTCAAGAACCGATCGAGAACGGCGACATTTACCGGTACGAGTTCACCGTGGTCCAGTCGGGCACGTATTTCTATCACTCCCACGACCACGTCGATCGGCAGCAGGCGCTGGGACTTTACGGCGCGATGCTGATCGAGCCGCGCATCGCCGACTCCACGCTCGCAGCCGACCACGAGTACACGATCCAGTTGCAGGAATGGCTGATGCGCGAGGGCATCACCTATCCGGCGATGCCGATGGAAGGCGGCATGCCCAACTACTTCACCATCAACGGCCGCGCATACCCATCGACCGACACCATCCACATGAAAGTGGGCGAGACGGTAAAAGTACGTTTCATCGGTTCCAACAGCGGCTTCATCCACCCGATGCATATCCACGGCGGGCCATTCGAGGTCGTTGCACGCGACGGCGAAACCCTGGCGCCGGCCGCCCGCTTCAGGGCCGACACGATCAACATCGGCCCCGGCCAGCGTTACGACGTCATCTGGAAAGCACTCAAGCCCGGCAAGTGGATGATCCATTGCCACATCTCGCACCACACCACCAACAACAACACGGAGACCGACGGCGGCGGCGGACTGATGATGCATATCGAAGTGGCCGGCGACCCGACGACATGACGGATATTGCACCGCAACCGGATCGAAATCAGGCCGATATCAAACGCAAGGGCGGGCTGAGCTTGATCGCCTCCTGCGATGCGCGTCAGAACACCAAGTAGAAAGACCCGAAGCGCGCATGACGACACTCGACCGCTACCTTGATGCCGCCACCCGCGAGAACACCCGTCGCAGCTACCAGTCCGCGATGCGCCACTTCGAGGTCGAATGGGGCGGCCACCTGCCGGCGACAGCGGACAGCATCGCCCACTATCTGGCCGACCATGCCGGTCGGCTCGCTACCAATACGCTCAAGCAGCGCTTGGCCGCTTTGGCCCAATGGCACGTCGAGCACGGCTTTGCCGATCCAACCCGGGCGCCAGTCGTGCGCAAGGTACTCAAGGGCATCCAGATGCTGCACCCCACGATCGAGAAGCGCGCCGAACCTCTGCTATTGGGCCATCTCGCCCAAGTGCTGACGTGGCTCGAAGGCGCGGCAGGCATCGCGCAGAGCCGGGGCGACTATGCGGGACAATTGCGGCATCTGCGCGACCGCGCGCTCGTGTCGCTCGGTTTTTGGCGCGGATTCCGCGGCGACGAATTGCTCCGCTTGCAAGTGGAGCATGTCCGCATCATTCCCGGTCAAGGCATGACCTGTTTCCTGCCGCGCAGCAAAGGCGACCGGCAAAACGAGGGCCGATCATTCAACGTACCTGCATTGTCGCGCTGCTGCCCCGTCGCGGCCACCGGAGACTGGATCGCGTTGGCCGCGCTCACCGAAGGGCCGCTGTTCCGGCGGATCGACCGCTGGGCTGGAATTCATACCGAGCCGCTGCACGCCAACAGCCTCATTCGGTTGCTGCGGCGTGCCTTCGCCCAAGCCGGTCTGCCATCACCGGACGACTACAGCGGACACTCGCTGCGACGTGGCTTCGCCGCGTGGGCGGATGCAAACGGCTGGGACATCAAGACCTTGATGGAATACGTCGGCTGGAAAGACGTGAAATCGGCGATGCGATACCTCGATGGCGCGGACCCGTTCGCGCGCCATCGGATCGAGGCGAGCCTGTCGCCGCAGATCACGTCGTCCCTTGTGCTTCCGGCGCCCGGCTCTGCACCACCTCTCCAGTCCGGCGGCGATTCGTCATGACGCAGCCATCCGACACAACTTTTTCAACGGTTCATGCGATGTTCGTCATCGACGCGATGGCCATCCCGCATCTCGTGCAGCACGCGGCAAAGGTCACGGCCCGCTGCGAAAAATCCCTGGCGGGAGAGGTGGCCTGCGCCACCCATTAGCCATCATCACGTATCAACGCCAGAAGCGGCCGAATTCGTTGCCGGATGGCCAAGAGCAACGCGCTCATGTCATCCAGTTCGGCCTCGATGTCCACCGCCAACTCGGCGATCGTTTCATCGACGCTCGTTGTCGATATGGCTCCCCCGTTGATCAGGGCGTGCGCCATCCCATGCAGTCGTAGAAGATCGGTGCGTAATTCGTCCGGATCGGCGACGAGCGCGCAAATGGTGTCGAGATCATCGACCGCACGCAGCAGCTGCGTCGTGTCAAAGGTCGTACGCAATTGTTGGAGTCCTATCGCGTCGACGCCACCGAGGGGCGGGGTGGCGTCGGCCAGCCCCGTTCTATTCGTTCGTTGGGTCATCACCTTGCTCCGTTGCTATCGTCGTCGCACGAGCGGCTTTCGCGGCATCTTTGAACAGACGATCACGAATCCACGGCTCTGGGGGTCGCTTCAGGTCAAGGCGATAGTCACCAAAACGCTTGACGCCGCCGGTCAGATAGGGCGAGAAAAAGGCAACATCGTGTCCCGACACCGCGACACCATCATCAGCGAGCTTCTGAAGTGCACGCATCATGTCCACTGTGTTTTGCAAGATCACGGCCGAAGCAATCAAATCGTTATAGCGAAGACGCTTCTGTTGCTCATCCGGATCATTCTCAGCGATCACGTCGCCGCCGAACGAAAAGAACTTCGCGAAGCCGTTGTACGACTCGATCTTGTTTGTCTCAGCCGTCACCTCTTGACGTAAGGGCGAACTGCCGATCCAGTTCAACAGAAAGACGGTTCGGTGGGCGCGCCCCAGTTCCTGAGCCGCAAGAAAAAGGCGGTTGCGTTGACTGCTCGCGCCCAGCCGGCGCAGGAGCATCGGGGATGCGATTTTGCCCGCCTGGATCGAGATGGCGATCTGCAGGAGGTCCTTCCAGTGGGTCTCGATCAACGTCCAGTCGATCGCGCCATGAAAGAGCGAATCGATATGCGCATATCTTGTCTGCTTGTCGGCGCGGAAAAAATCGAGGTCCTTCCAGTTGCGAATCCGGGGCAGCAGGTTGATACCGAGCAGGTACGTGAACGCAAACACCGTAGCCGACTGGCCCTGCGTGTCCGAATACACGGTGTCAGGTTCGATCGAAAGCTTGGCCTGCATCAGGCCTTCGATGACATAGACGGCCTCCCAGATACCGGGCGGGATAAAGTGCCGAAATGTGGCGATGTAGTTATTCGCGACATGTCGGTAGGCCACGGCACCCATCTTGCGGTACCGGAAGTGATAGCCCGCCAAAAGGTTCTGATCGTAGAAGTCGTATTGTGTGCCATCGGCCGCCACGCTCTTGCCGTCACCCCAAACCCGCGGAAGATCAAGGCGTAGATAGAGCTCAGCCAGTTCACGGGTAGCGGCCTCGAGCTTCTCGACCGTGACGTGCCGGCGGTTGGCACGCGAAATCATATGCGGGCTGACCTCGCCGACGAAATGGCGCGCCGCCTGGTTTGGCCCCAAGTTGCATCCCATGGCGAAGATCGTTTGCAAGTAACGTTCGGTGGCTTGCTTGATCTTCGGTTCGTGTCCCGAAATCGGGCCAAAGTGCCGCGTAAAGTGCGTCCAGTGCTCGATGTTGGCCAGGATATCCAGGAGGTTGCGTGTCGGGAGTTCGCGGCCAAGAGCACTCTGCAGGGCAATCGCCGACGCGGGGATATCCCGCGCCTGGACGCGGCGCAACACCGGCCCGCCGTCGTCACCGATTGCCACATCCCCCTTGAGATCGGGGAACGCGGCATCGATGCGTGCAGCGGTGTCGGTCAACCGTTGTTTCAGCTCGCTGACGCAAGCCGCCGCTGAGGGTGGGATATCGACCTTGGCGCAAAAATCCGCGAGGCGCGCTTCGCACTCGGCCCATGGCAGCAAGTGCTCTCGGACGTCGGCGAAAGCCTCCGATCCCACCACGCAGGTATCGCCGGACTTGAGCTCGCTGGCCAAGTGCGAGAAAACGCACATTTCGAGATAACGGCGATTGACTGGCGGGCCGTCGTCGTCGGGACGAACGATAAGCTTGCGCCACCGTTCCGAGCAAAATCGGAGATCCACAGAGTTGGAAACCCACTCGGCCTTGCGACCTTCGTTTGCCAGCACGACGGCCAACGCGTCCATGAGTGATTGGTTCTGCGTTGCCGAGACGAAATCAAGCGTGCGCGCAAGTCGCATCAGCGCCGCACGATGGCTGGCGAAGAATCGCCAGAGCAGTGGCAGGTGATTGCTTCCGCCTGATAGACGAATCGCCGCGCAGTCATCGCGCAAACGTTCCAAACTGCCGTCCGGCGCCAGTAAGGCCCGAATGCGGCGGCCTGCGGGTGGATCTTCCTTTTCCTCCACGAGGATCGCCAGGACGTCGTCCAGTTTGGCGACGAGCTGTTCGGCCATCGCGCGTTGGTGCATCTGAATCGCGGTGAGTTCCTCTTTGGCGCGCTTGTGCAGCGTGCTCACGCGACGAATGAACATTTCAGCAAGATCGTCGCGTGCACGGACCCGCATGCGATGAATCAGTGCGAGCATCAGAGCATATCGCCGGCTAGGGGCTGTGCGCTTGAGGTCATCCGCGTCGAGCAGAGCCGCTTGGTGCGCGAGGTGCCGGATCTTGTTCACGGGAGCGCCACGGAGTGAATCATCCACGTCGCCTAGTGTCTTCAGCCAAGCCAACTGATCGAGAACGGCTTCAAGGTGCTTCTTGGTTGCCCGTTTTGGGATTGCCTTGATCGCCTGGAAAGCGGACTGCCGCTGGGCGAAGTCGGTGGACAATAGACTGTCCAGAAATTCCCGGCGTTCGCTCGTCAGGCCTGCGCTGATGCTCTCATACAGACGCTCTTGCGCTGTCACGGCAGCGGCTTCGGCGATCCGATCTAGGGTGGAGAACGCCGGCAGCTCGTACCGGCGAAAGATCAGTTCCTCGATCGAAGCGTTGATGACGTCAACGCGCTGATCCATCACTTCGGATGCTTCATACGCGGCACGCACCGCGATGCGCTGCGCTTCCTTGCCGTAGTAGCGTTGAACGTCGACGTATGTACGAACGGCAGCGAAATGCCGATAGAGGGTCTTGGAGCCCCGATAGTCAGCCACCGTGGCTGGCTTCAGATTCAACACCGTCCGAATATGACTGATGATCTCAGCCGGCACGTTCTCCAATGCGGGAAAGTAATGCAGCTGCTGAAACGTCTTGAGCAGCACGATCAGACCCAAACGGCCCGTATCGCTGCGGGCGAAGCCCGAAGCCCATTCCACTTCGTCCACATCGGGGGTGTAATGCCGGAGCAGGTCGCGTGTCGTTATCACACGAGGAAACCGCGGGTATGCGGTGCGCTCGAGGTTCGCCATAACCACCAACCGTCAGAGAGGGTGGCTTTGAGCTTAACGAACGATGGTGAGCAAGACCAACCGCGAGCCGCGAACGCGATTTTTCTGAGGTGTCATACGGATGCAGAGCCGCTGTGACCCAATTTCACCCTTATCCGGGCACGCCCCCAAGTCGAGGCCGGCGACATCTGGGGCTTCAACTTCGGCATGGGCCTCGCGCTCAACGAGAAAGCCTCGATCAGCATCGGCTACGACACGAGTTTCATCGGCAAGACCCAGCAGAACGGCGCCGACGCCCCCGGCGCCGTGCGTATCACCCTCGGCACGCTGCTGCTGGGCGCGTCCTACCGCTTCAGCGACCGCTACACCCTCAACGTGGCGCTCGGTGTCGGCGTCACCCGCGACACGCCCGACATGACGCTGACCGCGCGGGTACCGATTTCGTTCTGATCAGCGCGCTGCGGAATACCCGCCGAAACTGCCCGCTGCACCCGGAAATACCACCGGGCTCTCGGCGCCGTTGCTGCCCACCGCGGACACGCCGAAGAAGTAGTTGTCGATGACGACGTTCTCCAGCGTGTACCCGTCGACGTTGCCGACGTAGCGGCTGTGGGTCCATTGCGGTTCGGTGGTCAGGCGCCAGTGGATGCGGTAGCCGGCCAGCCCCGGTGCCTGCGCGGCCGGCGGGCGCGTCCAGCGCAGCGTGGTGTCGGGGCTGACCGCACCCTCGATCTCGACCCCGGCCGGCGGCGGCGGCGCCCACGCCATGCCGGCGAGGCTGACGGCATTGAGCGCGGTCAGCTTGGCCGCGTAGGCGAAGTCGACGCCGTCGATCGTGTCGCCGTAGACCACGCCACCTTCAGTGCGCAGGTCCTGGTGCTGGCGGTCGTAGTGTTCGTTGGTCTCCATGACGCGCACGGCCGGCGCGCCGATGTCGTTGAACGGGCGGTGGTGGCCGCCGCGGCCGAAACGGTCGAGCCGGTAGACCATCATCACGTCGAGGTTGGGCACGTACAGGTCGGCCATGCGGTCGATGTAGCGGGCGAGGTTGCGCGAGGGCGAGTCGACCTCGCCGCCGGTGAAGCGCCGGGCACGGGCTTCCTCGGGCGTCTCGTTGACGCGGGTGCCCTCGGAGAACACCCGCGCGGTGGTGTTGTCGACCACTCCGTTGATGCCGGCGATGTTGCCGATCATGTCGTTGTTGAGCACCGCCTCGATCCGCCAATCGTGCTTCCGTGCGTAATCGGCGAGGATCTTGCCGCCGAACAGGCCCTGCTCCTCGCCGGCGAGCGCGGCGTAGACGATGGTGCCGTTGAAGTCGTGTCTGGACAGCACACGCGCGGCCTCCAGCGTGCCGGCGATGCCCGAGGCGTTGTCGTTGGCACCCGGCGAGTCGGAGGTGAAGTCCATGACGTCGGAGACGCGCGAGTCGATGTCGCCGCTCATCATCACCACGCGGTCCGGGTCGGCCTTGCCGCGCTGGATCGCGATCACGCTGACCACCTCGACCGGTTCCGGGATGCGGGTCTGGCCGGACACGGTGTCGCTGACGGTCAGCACTTCCAGGCAGCCGCCGCAGTCCTTGGAGATGCGTTCGAACTCCGCCTTGATCCAGCGCCGCGCGGCGCCGATGCCGCGGGTGTCGGATTCCGTCTCCGACAGCGTGTGGCGGGTGCCGAAGCCGACGAGGGTGCGGATGTCGGCTTCGATGCGGGCCGGGGAGGGTGCGACGGCGATGTCGTGCAGCGCGGCGACGTCGCCCGGCGGGGTCTGGGCGTGGGCCGCGGTGGCGGTGACGGTGGCCAGGCAGCCGACGACGGCGATCAGCGGGAGTTTCATGGGCGTTCCTGCGAGCGTTCCGGATCCGAGCCTAGAACGGCTGCCTACCGCCGTAAACGCCGGCGGCGCATCACCCACGCGCGAAGCCGGACTTTCCTGATGGCTACCGGCGTGCTTTTCCGATGTCCCCAGCCCGGCCTCGCGGGCAGCCTTGGGGCCGGATACGGGAGGCAGGAGAGTCATGAAGAAGGAACTGATCGCAGCGCTGCTGTTGGCCGCCGCACCGGCAGGGGCGCAGACCATCCACAAATGTGTCGATGCTGCGGGCGTGGTCACCTACCAGTCGTTCGAGTGCGGCGCCGGGCAGACCGTCGGGAAGTCGTGGAATGTTGAACCGATGGCGACGACACCGGCGGACCTCCAGGCACGCAAAGCCCGCGAGCGCGCTAACTCCGCCTATCTTCGCAAGCTCGCTGAACGCCACCGTCGCGCGACCGGCGGCGGCGTCGCGATCAGCGGCCGGCGCGACGCCCGCAAGTGCGAAGCCGCCAAGTCCCGCCGTGCCAAGGCCGAGTCCGGCGAGGCCCGGCTGACCCTGAAGCAGCTTGAGGCCTTGGGCGATGCGGTATACGAAGCGTGTCTCGAAGCGCGCTTAACTTCCGGACTGGATTTTTGTCCTGTGTAATCAACAACTTACGATATAGCTAGTGCCGTGCGACGAATAAACATCGAAGCAATTTCGAATCGATCGAGTAATCCGGAATTTAGGTGCTTGGCGCGTCCGGTGGCGGGGGTATGCTTAGCACACAGCCACGGATAGCGGGGCTACTTCTATGGCGGCCGATAGTCTGACACCGCCTGTAACTTCGTATGCGATCGGTTCGCTCATTGAGCTCGACGACCATGTGTACTCGATAGAAGGCGTTGACGAGTTTGGAACGTTATCCGCGCGCGATGTGAGGTCGGGCGACGTAGTACGTATCGCGCCGGAGGGGGTCGCCCCGGGGCCGCATGCGTTCCATGGCGACCTGAACAAAGTCTCCGATCTAGAGATCGCCCGAGCGATGCGTCACTTCGCGTTGCTGAGTCAGTACATTGACCGTCAACTACCTAAGGCAGAGCTCCCGGACCTGTCCAAAGCTTTGGGAGTACAACGAACCCAGGTATTTTCGGCCCTTGAAAGGCTTCGTCGAGCTCCGCACTTCACCACGCTCATCCGCCACCGTCGCGGGCGGCAACCGGGCGCAAAGTTTCTCCATAGCGAAGTTGAGCAGATACTCGAAAGGCAGATCAAACTCGCGGTTAGGGCAAAGCTCCCGCTTACCATAAAAACTATCTTCGAGGAAACAGAGGCCGACTGTGTGCAGCTTGGGCTGCCTGCGCCCTGTCAAAGGACGGTGCGCCAACGTATTGCAACTATAGGCCCTGAACTCACTCTCCGGCGAAAACACGGCATTCGGCGAGCGCGCGAACGGGTAACTCCCATGCCCGGCAAGATTCCCGTGGTTGCACCCCTCCAGGATGTCGAGGTAGACCACTCCCCGCTCGACATATTTGTTGTGAGCACCCAAGAACGCGTTTGTATCGGGCGAGCCTACTTGACGGCTGTCGTTGATACGTTCAGTCGAGTGGTGCTTGGTTTCAATTTGGGGTTTGAGCCTCCAAGCGCGCTTACGGTCGCTTTGTCTCTAACCCACGCGGTACTTCCTAAAAATATCTGGCTGAGCGAAAGAGGTTTAAGCGCCTTGGATTGGCCGTTCTACGGCCTCATGAAGCGGTTGCGGGTCGACAAGGCTGCGGAATTCAAATCACCGAAATTTGAAGCTGCGTGTAGAAAATGGGGAATAGAAGTTTATTATAGAAATAAGAAGGAAGATGGCGGAATTATTGAGCGGTTCATCGGTACCGTCCAAACCTGGTGTTCGCAAGAGCCAGGGGCGAGTGGGAGTGATCCAAAAAAGTTGCGCGGGGAACGAGACAGACGAGAGTCCGCCCACATGACTCTTGCGGAGGCAGAAGCTTGGCTAACCCGCCAGATACTGATGCGCTATCACCTCACACGGCATTCTACCCTCGGAATATCTCCCCTGCAGGCCTGGCGTTCAGCCCAGGCCGAGGCCTCCGAGCCTCGCGCAATCGTTAACAATCCGACCGAGTTTTTCATTTCCTTTCTGCCGAGTGAACAGAGAGTTATCAACCATGATGGGGTGCGCCTGTTCAACGAAACTTATTTTAGTTCGGAGGCGAGGGTTTATGTACAGCCGGGGGTAAAGAGGATGGTCTACTATGACCCGCGGGCCTTGGGAAAGGCGTATATTGATGTTGGTGCGGGTACGGAGTATATAGAGGTAAGGTACACAGAGCCAGGAAAGGAGAGGGTGTCAAAGGCTGAACTCGAAGCCGTTCGCAAGGCAAGGAACGATAATAATCCGTCGCTTTTCTCAACTCAGCAGAGAGTCGCGCTAGTTCAGGAAAATCGGCGAGCTCGAGCGTACTCTCAAGCAGCGACGCGCGCAGCGCGGCGGAAGGAAATGGTCGAACAGTCGCAGCGCCTTGTGAGTGCGGAATCACAAGCACTAAGAACACCCAAGGCACCCGAGGGATCATGGGAGATCTCTTCTGAGTTGGATGAGCAGTTATCGACACCTCCACGAATATGGAGCGAGGGGCCGGTATGAATTGGGCACATCTCGATGAGAGGATCGAAGGGGTCGCAGCCGGTCGAGCGGAGAAAAGGATTGCCTACGCTCTTGCTGATCAGTATGTGCCTTATGGCTATTCGGAGTTCCTTATCTCGGAAGTGGCTTGGATGGTTCAGCAGAATCCGTCAAGGCGCCCAAAATGCATGCTCATCTTTGGAGAGTCTGGCTGCGGCAAAAGCATGATACTGAACGAAGTTGTGCGGAGGTTTGCCGCCCCCGAGGCGTCTGCTGAAATGCCTGTGGTTTCCGTAGATCTTCCTAGTGCGACCGATATGCGACCATTCTTCATTAGAGTGCTTCGCGCATTGGACTACCCGTTTTCGCAATACGATCGAAAAGATGTTCTATATGATCAGATGGTCATGGCACTGAAGGTCGCGAACACCCGCGTCTTGGTAATTGATGAGTTGCATAACCTGCTTCTTGCTCGAAAGGGTATGGAAGAGTGCATGGTTACTTTGCGAGACATGGTGAATATTCCGCTGAGTATATTGAGCGCGGGAACGCAGTCAGCACGCGTCTGCGTCGCAGCCGATGATCAGCTTAAACATCGGTTTAGATGTCATCCGATGGGTAAGTGGAAAGTATCGCAAAGCACTCGCGACTTTGTCGCAACGCTCGAGTCTAGATTGCCTCTACTCAAGCCCTCCAATCTTGCAGATAAGGAAATTCTGGTTCAGCTGGTGTCCAAGTGTGGAGGGCATCCAGCGACCATCGTTACGGTAATTAGAGAAGCAGCACGGGAAGCAATTCTTTGTGGCGAGGAATCAATTGATAGAGGTATCCTCGAAAAGGTAATGACGAGGATCCTTGCAGAGAAATACGAGGCTACCAATGACAGGGCTTGATCGGTCGTTGCATAAACCTCTCCGCGACCCCGAGCCTCTGGAGTGTCTATCTTCTTATCTGGCGGCTTGGCGGCATCATCGCCATACAACGATACCGCAATTTTCTGCTTCGATAATTAGATTCAGTACCTCTGTCGCAGTCGCTCTAATGGAGGACCCTGACTTTCCTGAGCACCCAGACTGGGTCGATGTCGTATCTAAAGTAACATATATACCAAAAGATATATTATCCGAGCTTGGCAAGCCTTTAGGGCCGTGGCATCTCGCGCCCGCGTGTAGGATTCATGCTTGCGTGGCCTGTCTCGCGGAGCACGGCAAGGCGTCGAGACAGTCTCGGTCCAAGCTGTGGACCTATGCAACCAACACCGTCTGCGCTTTTCATGAACTTCCACTCATAGAAGTTCCAGCTGTGGGGTGGCAGTGGTCTGACCTGCCTGCTTCGGAGCGGAAACGGCATGCCAAGTTGCTGCTGCGTCCGGAGCAAGTAAGAGACTCTGTGGCTGCAGCGTGGAGCAGCGTCGATGAACAGTTGATGCGAGCACTTGCGTTTTCGCAATTGAGTGCGTGGGCGGGCGGCACTGGTCCGTCTAAGCTGGCGGAAATTATCGGCTATCCGGACGGCTATATGGATAGGGAAGTATGGGAGGATGTCCTGTGCTGTCTAGCTAGTAGCTGGACCGCCAAATATGAAGACCCGCTAGTTGTGCTTGGCCTACCTCAGGACGCCTGGAACGGTTGCGTTAACGTCTGCTTTGGACCTGTACGGAAGGTGTGCTCCGGCGGTTCTCCTGATATCCGGGTGTTCTGCAGAAGTACGTCTGCACCGCTTAGGCGATCGTGCGTTCTGATTGCGGCGCAGGCTATTCGCGGCGCTTATATGGAGAACTTTCTACCAGTGAGGGACTGGGGACGGAGTGGATGGAGTCGAGTCCTCGCCCACATGCCTGCTGCAGCTTCCGATTGGTTGGAGAACATGAGGTCACGTTGGCCCGCGGGCAGATCGGTGTCGACTTGCCCGCCATCGACGAGTTGACGGAGCAAGGGTGTCACCCGCTGGTCTGAACTGGCGAAAAGGGGCCGTTATCGGGGGTAGGGAGGGACGTTCCGCACGCAAGGCGCCAGTCGGTGTGCAAAGTTGGCATGCGTGGCAGTAGATCGACCTCTGCACACTGGCGCAATCTGGCAGTTGGCGGTCAGGTACGGCGTAGGAGGGGGCGCGAGAACCGCAGAGCCGCGAATGGCCGTACAGCTGTGCGTCAACGGCGGGTCGAGCGCTTCACGCCTGCTTTACCCAACACCCCAGAGTCCGGGCTAAAGTAGCCGCCGCATGCGCATCTTGCCCGCCATCCTGCTACGTGTCCTGCTCAGCCTGACCCTCGTCTTGAACGGCGCAGGGTATGCGGCTGCGTCGACGACGATGGAGTTGCATGGCTCGCACGCGAAATCCGGCGATGCCCGCACGGCGACTGTCAACCACGACGGCACGTCGGCGCCTTGCCACACCGGAGCCGACGTCACGAATGCCGGGATGGCACACCACGGTCACGACTCGAGTCCCGCTCCGGGCACACCGGCGGCGAATGGATCAGGTGAGCCCGACTGTTGCGACGCCGGGCAGTGTGTCTGCGCCTGCGTCCAACACCTGGTGGTAACACTGACGATGCCGGTCGTAGCCGACGCAGCGTTCCTCCACGCGACCAGCGTGCGCCGACTCTCGTTGGCCCACGCCCAACCGGCTCTACCTCATCCCATCCGACCTCCGATTGCCTGATTGACCGCAGGGCCTTTGAGCCCGCCGACCGTCGCGCGCGCGTGACGGCCATCCCGTTGCCTGTGTGCCGGGGTCAATCTGTCGATCTGGAGTCACCATGTCTTCCTCGCCTCACGTTCCCGTGCCGCCGGTTCTGGCGTCGCGCCGCCGTTTCATCCAGGGACTCGCCGCAGGCGGTGCCGTAGCGGGTTTGGGTCTTTGGCCGAACCGCGGTTGGGGTGCCGGCCAACCCGCCCTCAACGGACCCGGCAACCCCAATGTGCTCACGGGTACCCGGTTCGATCTGAACATCGGCGAGACGCCGATGAACTTCACCGGGCTCACCCGCCCGGCGATCACGGTCAACGGCACCGTTCCGGCACCGATCCTGCGCTGGAGGGAGGGCACGACCGTCGACCTGTTCGTCAGCAACCGGCTGCCGCCCAACTCGATCCATGGACACTCCACCTCGATCCATTGGCACGGCATCCTGTTGCCGGCCAACATGGACGGCGTGCCAGGCCTCAGCTTCGACGGCATCGACCGCGGCGAGACCTACCACTACCGGTTCGATGTCCGGCAAGGCGGTACCTACTGGTACCACAGCCATTCCGCGTTCCAGGAACAGGCGGGGCTTTACGGCGCATTGATCATCGACCCGTTGGCACCCGAGCCGTTCCACTATGACCGCGACTACGTGGTCCTTCTCACCGACTGGACCGATCTGGACCCGACCGCGCTGTTCGCCCGACTGAAGAAGATGTCGGACTACGACAACTTCGCCAAGCAGACCGTCGGGGACTTCTTCGACGATGTGCAGGACCACGGCCTGGCGGCGACGATCCAGAACCGCAAGATGTGGGGCGAGATGCGGATGACGCCGACCGATCTGTCGGACGTCAACGGCAACACCTACACGTTCCTGATGAACGGCACGACGTCGCTGGGTAACTGGACGGGACTGTTCCGCTCCGGCGAGAAGGTACGACTGCGTTTCATCAACGGCTCGTCGATGACCCATTTCGACGTGCGCATCCCTGGGTTGAAGATGACGGTCGTCGCCGCAGACGGCCAGTACGTGCACCCGGTGAGCGTCGACGAGTTCCGCATCGCCACCGCCGAGACCTTCGACGTGATTGTCGAGCCTTCGGGCCAGGACGCCTTCACCATCTTCGCCCAGGATCTGGGCCGCACCGGCTTCGTGGCCGGCACCCTCGCCACCCGTGAAGGATTGCGCGCGCCCGTACCGCGGGTTGACCCGAAGCCGCTCCTGACGATGGACGACATGGGCCACGGAATGATGGGGCACGGCGGCCACGACATGTCGGCGATGTCCGGCGGTGCGATGGCAGGCATGCAGCACTCCGTTCCTGCTTCTGCGGCCGGCCACGCCGGCATGGATCACAGCCAGCACGGTACATCCTCGATGGCTCCCGGGCCGATGGCGACGATGGACCATGGGGCGGCCGGCATGCAGCAGCATCCTGCCAGCGAGGACAACCCGCTGGTCGACATGCAGACCATGAACCCGGTGCCCAAGCTCGACGACCCAGGCATCGGCCTGCGGGACAACGGCCGCCGCGTGCTGACCTACGCTGACCTGCGCAGCACGTTCAGCGACCCCGACGGACGTGAGCCCGGTCGCACTGTCGAGCTGCACCTGACCGGCCACATGGAACGTTTCGCCTGGTCGTTCGACGGCGAGAAGTTCTCCGATGCCGAGCCGTTGCGTCTCAACTACGGCGAGCGCATGCGGATCGTGCTGGTCAACGACACCATGATGACCCACCCGATCCACCTGCACGGGATGTGGAGTGATCTGGAAGACGAGCAGGGCAACTTCATGGTGCGCAAGCACACCATCGACATGCCGCCCGGTAGCAAGCGCGCCTATCGCGTACGCGCCGATGCCCTCGGCCGCTGGGCTTACCACTGCCACCTGCTGTACCACATGGAAGCGGGCATGTTCCGCGAAGTGCGGGTGGAGGAGTGAACAACATGACTTCCAACACTCCGCATCTGCACGCACTGGCGTTGGCACTCGCGCTGGCCACCGCTTCGGCGCCGACGCTGGCGCAGGACAACGATCACTCCGACCACACGCCCGCCACCGCGGCCGAACCTGTCTCCGACGATCCGCATGCGGGCCACGTCATGCCGATCCCAGACCCGGCGGAACCTGATCAGCCGGCTTCCGAGGCGGATCACGCCGCCATGGGGCACGCCATGCCCGCGACCCCGGCAAGTGCGCCGGTCGACCACTCCGCGCATGCGGTGCCGGATCGGCAGGACACTGCAGCGGAAGAAGCGAGGGAGGAGCCTGCAGGCCACACCGGCATGGACCACTCGGACATGGACCATGGGTCGATGCAGGGGATGGATCACTCCTCCATGGACGGAATGGACCACTCCGGGATGCAAGAGATGGATCATGCGGCAATGGGGCACGACCTGCCCTCAACAGCCGCGCCGCTTGAACCGATCCCTCCAGTGACTCGGAGCGACCGCGCGGCCGCCTTTCCGGACGTCGCCGGTCATGCCGTGCACGATAAAAGCATCCACTCCTATTTTCTGTTGGACCGGCTCGAAACCTGGGACGCCGATGACGGAGATGCCCTGGCATGGGAGACGCTCGGGTGGGTCGGCACCGACCTCAACCGGCTGTGGGTTCGCAGCGAAGGCGAAGCGATCGACGGTAGTGTCGAGTCCGGCGATGTCGAGGTGTTCTACGGCCGCGCGATAGCGCGCTGGTGGGATGCGGTGATCGGCATCCGTCACGATTTCGGGGAAGACCCCTCACAGACCTTCGCGGCGGTCGGGGTGATGGGCGTGGCGCCGTACAAGTTCGAAGTCAGCGCCACCGCTTACGTGGGTCAGGGTGGTCAAACCGGCATTGGCGTGGAAGCCGAGTACGAGATGCTTCTGACCAACCGGTTGATCGCGCAATGGCTCGCGGAGGCGGAAGTCTGGGGAGAGGACGACTCGCGCCGGGGCATCGGCTCAGGCCTGAGCACCGTCGAGGCAGGCGTGCGCCTGCGCTACGAGTTCACGCGGCAATTCGCGCCATACATCGGCGTGGTGCACGAGCGCGCCTACGGCGGCACGGCCGATCTTTGGCGTGCCGAAGGCGATGACATCGACGACACCCGCGTGGTTGCGGGTGTGCGCATCTGGTTCTGACAGGGGGAGCACCATTCATGAAAGCGAAATCCTGGATTATCGGCAGCGCTGCCGTTTTTCTGCTGGTTGCCGCGTTGACCGCCGGCTTTGCCTGGTCGGGCATCTACAACGTGGGCGCCGACGACCAGCACACGCAGCCAGTGCACGCGTTTCTGGAGACCGTGCGCGAGCGTTCCATTGCGGTTCGCGCGCGCGACCTGCAGCCCCCGGGTGACCTGGGAGAGATGGAGCGCATCCGGCAAGGAGCCGGCAACTACGACGCCATGTGCACGGGATGCCATCTCGCCCCTGGCATGGGCGAGACCGAGTTGAGCCGGGGCTTGAACCCGTCACCCCCCAACCTTTCGAAAACCACTGTCGAAGCTTCGGTCGCGTTCTGGGCCATCAAGCACGGCATCAAGGCCAGCGGTATGCCCGCGTGGGGCGAAAGCATGGGCGAGGAGTACATCTGGAACATGGCTGCCTTCCTGCAGAAACTGCCGAAGATGGATGCCGCGCGGTACCAGGCGCTGGTGGCGAGCAGCGACGGCCATGACCATGGCGGCGGCGAGACGGGTGGCCACGCCCATGCGGAAGGCGTTACGCCCGATCACCACGAAGCAGGCGCCGACAGCGAGGCAGACGCGCAGGCGGGTTTACCCGCAGATGGCCACGCTCATCCTGTAGGTACGGCGGACCACCACGGCACTCCGAGTCCAGCTGAGCCCGCCACTGTGACCCACCGTCATGCGGACGGAACGGTTGAATCACATCCGGCACCGGCTGCGCGCACCGACGGCGGCCACGAAGACGCATCCCCGGGATCGGCCACGCCCTCAACCGAATCCGCCGCGCCCGAATCGCACGACGGCCACGACCACCAGCACTGACCTCAACAGGAACAACATATGAAGAACGCAATCCCGACGCTCGCCACCGCACTGCTGTTTGGCCTGACCCTGCCTGTCGCAAATGCGCAGGACGCGTCCAGCGCTTCCGAGCACGCCCATCACGCCGCGACCGCCGAGGTCGCGGCCATCGATGTGCCGGCCGCTACGCAGGCACCCGTGGCCGTGGTCGAGGCCTTCGGCAAGGCACTGGCTGCCGGCGACTTCGCCGCCGTCGAGTCAATGTTGGCGCCGGACGTGATCATCCTTGAGGCCGGCGGTGCCGAGCGTAGCCGAGATGAGTACCTGGGCCATCACGCCAAGTCCGACGCCAAGTTCCTGTCGGGCGTGCACAGCGCGCTGATGCGCCGCAAGGCGCGCGTCGACGGAAACACGGCCTGGGTCGCGAGCGAGAGCGAGCTGCATGCGAGCAAGGACGGCAAACCGGTGACGCTGTTGAGCACCGAGACCATGGTGCTGGCGGACTCGCCAGAGGGCTGGCGCATCGTCCACATCCACTGGTCTTCGCGCCCGAAGCGGGGTGCTTGAGCCAAAGGCGCCACATTGAATCCAAGGTAGGGGGAATGGGGCGGTGAAGCAGGCGCGCCGATGATCGCCTGCAGATCAAAAGAGGTAACTCCAATGACTCACCATTCCGCTGAACACCGCGATCCAGCCATAAACGAGTGCATCGACAACTGCCAGCAGTGTCATGCCATTTGCCTGGAGACCATCAACTACTGCCTCACCAAGGGCGGCAAACACGCCGATCCACAGCACATCGCTTTGATGGCGGTGTGCGCGGATATCTGCGCCACCAGTGCCGACGCGATGCTGCGCGGGTCGCAGGTGCATTCCGTCATCTGCGGAGCCTGCGCGGAGGTTTGTCGCCGGTGCGCGGAGTCCTGCGCCAGCATGGGCGACGACGCCGAGATGCAGCGCTGCGTCGACATCTGCCGCCGCTGTGCTGACAGCTGCCAGCGCATGGCCGCCTGAGCACGCCGTGGCCACGGGGGCTGCCCGTCAAACGGGCAGTTCCCGCCACGCGGTAGGCGATACCCGAGCGGATTCCGAAGTGCTATTCGCAGCATTATTGTTGCGATGGATCATGCGGTAAGCGCTGGCAGAACCAGCAGCGTCAATACCGTCATCAACACTGCACACGCCCGCTACCACTGCCAGGAGAAAACAATGGAAGGTTCCTACGCTCGATTCGCCGCGATGATCGCTACGGCGACGGTGATCATGTTCGGACTGATGTATCTCACCGCCTATCAGTTGAACCACGTTTTTTGGAGCGAAACCCGCGCGTACATGGCGCTGGTCATGGGTGCGACCATGGCCGTAGTGATGCTCGTTTACATGCGACACATGTACAAGGACCGCAAGATCAATCTCGCCATTTACTGTGCCTCCGTCGTGGTGTTTGCAGGAGCGCTTTTTCTCGCGCGCAGCCAGACGACCGTGGACGATGTTTCCTGGATGAAGGCGATGATTCCGCACCACTCCATCGCAATCCTGACGAGCGAGCGTGCACAGATCACGGACCCGCGGACGAGAGAACTGGCCGACGAGATTATCGACTCGCAGCGTCGGGAGATCGAAGAAATGAAAGTGTTGATCCAGGAACTTGAAAGCCGCTGAGGTGAATGACGTGCGTCGCTGATCAGCGACAACCGGAATTGTCGTTTCACAGTGCGCTTCCAGCCACTCACTCGGTGAGGGGCATCCGAATCGATCGGACTTTCTACATCAATGCGCGGGCGTGATGCCCGTGACGGTGTTCTTCGAGCCCTGTGACAGGAACTCGAAATCGACCCTCTGGCCGGGCTGTACGGCCTGGATCTGCTCGGGCGTTGCCGAGAAGCCCATGGTCATGGCAGGCCAGCCCAGCGCGTCGACCGTACCGTGTGCAATCACGATCTTCCCGGCTTCCGCATCGACGGATTCCACAGTGCCGGTCGCCGAGGCCGACGTGCCGGTGGCCTCATCCGTGGTGCGGCCCATGCCCATGGCCTGGTGCTCGGCCTCGGACATGTCCATCGATTGCGCGTCAGGTGCCCCGGCCAGTGCGGTCGCGGGCTCAGCGTTGTTGGCGTCCTGTGAGCAGGCGGCCAGGAGTGCAACAGTCAGCAGGGGAGCGAGCAGTTTCATACGGGTGTTCCTCTCATGTTGGGAGTGAATGGCAGCCGCTCGGTGATCCTCAGTCGAGGACCGACAACGGCTTCAGTGGCGACGGGACACCAGCTGGTGGCGCTTGATCAGTGCGTAGATCGCAGGGATGACGGCCAGTGTCAGCACGGTCGACGACACCATTCCACCCACCATCGGGGCGGCGATGCGGCGCATGACTTCCGAACCGGTGCCAGTGCTCCACATGATCGGCAGCAGGCCGGCCATGATCGCTACCACGGTCATCATCTTCGGCCGCACGCGTTCCACCGCACCCTCGATAATTGCTTCCTGCAGGTCGCGGTCGGTGAGCGTGCCACCCTCCGCCTGCCGGCGTCGCGCCCGGGCCTCCAGCGCGTGGTCGAGGTAGATCAACATCACCACGCCCGTTTCCGCAGCCACGCCCGCCAAGGCGATGAACCCGACCGCGACCGCGACGCTGACGTTGTAGTCGAGCAACCACATCAGCCAGACACCCCCCACCAGTGCGAACGGCACCGATAGCATCACGATCAGCGATTCGGTCACCCGCCGGAAGTTGAGGTACAGCAGCAGGAAGATGATCGCCAGGGTTACCGGGATCACCACCTTCATCTTCGCCGCGGCCCGTTGCATGTATTCGAACTGGCCGCTCCAGCTCGCGTAGTACCCGGGCGGGAAGGTGACATCCCGTGCCACCGCTTCTTGTGCCTGCTCCACGAAGCTGCCGATGTCGCTTTCGCGCGTGTCCACGTAGATGTAGGCGGCCAGCATCGCGTTCTCGGTGCGAATGCTGGGCGCGCCCTTGCGGACTTGCACGGCGGCCACCTCGCCCAACGGTACCTGGGCACCCCCCGGGGTGGGGACTAGCACCTGAGTGGCAATCCGGTGGGGGTCGTCCCGCAGGTCACGCGGGTAGCGCACTATGACCCCGAAGCGCTCACGCCCGTCCAGCAGGGTGGTCACCCGCTTGCCGCCGAGTGCGGCGGACACGATGTCCTGGACCTCGCCGACGGTGACGCCGTACTGGGCGAGCCGGGCCAGATCGGGGGCGATATCCAGGTAGAAGCCGCCGGTAAGGCGCTCGGCGAAGGCGCTGGTGGTGCCTGGCACCGTGCGTACCGCGGCCTCGATCTCCAGCGCGACCTTCTCTAACTCGGCGAGGTTGCTACCAAAGACCTTGATGCCCACCGGCGTGCGGATGCCGGTGGCGAGCATGTCGGTGCGAGCCTTGATCGGCATGGTCCAGGAGTTGGCGACGCCGGGGAACTTCAGCGCCGCGTCCATCTCCGCGATCAGCTTGTCGGTGGTCATGCCCTCGCGCCACTGGTCCTCGGGCTTGAGGTTGATCACCGTCTCGAACATCTCCAGCGGCGCGGGATCAGTGGCGGTCAGGGCGCGCCCCGCCTTTCCAAACACCGACTCGACCTCTGGGAAGGTCTTGATAATGCGATCCTGCTGCTGCAACAGCTCCGAAGCCTTGGTCACCGACATGCCGGGCAGTGACGCTGGCATGTACAACAAGGTGCCCTCGTTGAGCGTAGGCATGAACTCGCTGCCCAGCCTGGATGCCGGCCACATGGTGGCCAGCAGCGCGACCAACGCCAAGGCGATCGTTGCGAGCTTGTGCCGCAGCACCACGTTGATGATCGGACGGTAGGCGGCGATCAGGAACCGGTTCACCGGATTCTTTTGTTCGGGCACGATCTTGCCGCGCACGAACAGCAGCATGAGCACGGGCACCAGGGTGATCGACAACAGCGCTGCGCCGGCCATGGCGAATGTCTTGGTGAAGGCGAGCGGCTGGAACATCCGGCCCTCCTGCGCCTCCAGCGCGAACACCGGCAGGAACGAGACGGTGATGATCATCAAGCTGAAGAACAGCGCCGGTCCAACCTCACGGCAGGCGTCGATGATCAGCTGTGCGCGGCTGCGGGTACCGTCATCGCGCTCGATGTGTTTGTGCGCGTTCTCGATCATCACGATCGCCGCGTCCACCATCGCGCCGATCGCAATCGCGATGCCGCCCAGGCTCATGATGTTGGAGTTCATGCCCAGCAAACGCATGGCGATGACGGCGATCAGCACGCCGATCGGCAGCATCACGATCGCCACCAGCGCGCTGCGTGCGTGGAACAGGAACACCAGGCACACCAAGGCGACGATGAGACTCTCCTCCAGCAGCGTGTTGCGCAGCGTCTTGATGGCCCGCTCGATCAGGTCCGACCGATCGTAGACGGCCTGGATGCTCACGCCCTCGGGTAGGCCACCGGCGATCTCTGCGATCTTCTCCTTGAGTCCACCGATGACCGACAGCGCGTTCTCTCCGTAACGGGCTACCGCGATGCCGGCGACCACGTCGCCTTGGCCATCAAGGTCGGCCAGGCCGCGCCGTTCCTCGGGCACTAGCTCTACCCGGGCGATGTCACCGATCAGCACTGGCGCGCCGCCGTCGGCGCGTAGCACCAAGTCCTCGATGTCGGCGATGCCACGCAGATAGCCACGTCCGCGCACCATGTACTCCGTTTCGGCCATCTCGATCACGCGGCCGCCCACGTCGCGGTTGCTTTCCGCGATGACCTGGGAAACCCGTGAGAGCGGAATTCCGAACTCTCGCAGGCGAACCGGGTCCACGGTGACCGAGTACTGTCGGACAAAGCCGCCGACGCTGGCGACTTCGGCCACGCCGGGTGCCGTCGTCAGCTGATAGCGCACGTACCAGTCCTGCATCGCGCGCAGCTCGTCGAGCGAATGCTTCCCACTTTTGAGCACGTACTGGTAGACCCAGCCAACGCCGGTGGCATCGGGCCCCAGCGTCGGCGTGACACCATCCGGCAGGTTCTTCGAGGCGACGCTGAGGTTCTCCAGGACCCGCGATCGCGCCCAGTACAGATCCGTGCCGTCCTCGAAGATCACGTAAACAAACGAGGCTCCGAAGAACGAGAAGCCGCGGACCACCTTGGACTCGGGCACCGTCAACAGCGCGCTGGTGAGCGGGTAGGTGACCTGGTCCTCCACCACCTGTGGGGCTTGGCCCGGCACCTCCGTGAACACGATGACCTGAACGTCTGACAGGTCGGGCTGCGCGTCCAGGGGCGTGTTGATGATTGCGTATACGCCACCGGCGAGCACTGCCAGCGCCATCACCAGGACGAGAAAGACATTGTGGACAGACCACTCGATGATTCGACCGAGCATGTCAGTGGCCCTCGTGCGGGCTTGCTCCGCCATCGTCTGCAACGGGCGGTGTTACCGGTACCGGGGAATGGCCGGCATGCGGATCGGCGGATCGCGTTTCATGGCTGGCATGCGGGGCCTCCGACGGCGCGGACGGGCCAGTAGCGCCGGTTTCTTCGGATGCCGCTCCAAATCCTTCCAGCGCCGCCTTGAGGTTGCTCTCGGCATCGATGAGGAAGTTGGCGGATACCACCACCTCTTCGCCCTCGGCGACGCCATCAAGGATCTCGATCCGGTCACCCGCACGGCGCCCGATGGTCACCTCGCGCGGCGCAAAGCGCCCCGGTCCGGTCTGGACCAGCACAGTCTGGCGGGCGCCGCTGTCCAGCACGGCCGATCGAGGGACGCTCAGCACCGGTTGCCGCGACGGCTGCTCCAGCAGGACTGTGCCGAACAGGTTGGGGCGAAGGTCGCCGGTCGGGTTGGGCAGGGCAACTCGAACATCGACCGTACGCGAGGCAGCGTCCACCACCGGCTGCACGAAGGTCACTTCTCCTGCGAAGCTCTGACCGGGCAGGGTCTCGGTCTCGAACCGCGCCGGCTGGCCAACGGCGATGTCGGCCGCCTGCATCGCTGGCACCTTGGCCATGATCCAGACGGTCGACAGGTCGGCCAGTCGCAGGATTGTCTCGCCCGGCTGGAACCGGGCGCCCTGGATGATGGGCTTTTCGATGACTACCGCATTGGCGGGGGAGGTCAGGACCATGTTGTCGCTGCCGCCTTGGCCCCCAAGTTGTGCGCCACTGATCTCCCAGTTCTGCAGGCGTGTGCGTGCTGCCTCCCGCAGGCGCTCCATCGATGCGGCGCTGGCGGGATCGGATTGTGCGAGCCGGCGTGCGGCCGCGTCGGCCAGTCGGAACTCCTGTCGGGCCGCAGCAAGTTGGGGGCTGTACACCGCCATCAATGGTTGGCCGGCGCTGACCTGCATCCCGGTCTGATTCGCGTACAGGTGTTCGACCCAGCCCTCAAAGCGCGGCGCAATCGCATACTGCCGGGTTTCGTCGATCTCCACGGTTCCGCTGGCACGCACGAGGCTTGCCAGCTGCGAACGCCGGACCGGCTCGGTCCGCACGCCCAACGTCTGGATCTTGCCGGGCGAGAGCGCGACTGTTCCGGCGTCCGAGACAGGTTCGTCACTCGCATAGACGGGGATGTAATCCATCCCCATCGGGTCCTTTTTCGGTACTGGCGAGGTGTCCGGCAGGCCCATCGGGTTGCGGTAATACAGCACCCTGCGCTCGGCGGTCGGCGCATCTGCCGCCGCCGGGGCGGCTTCATCGTGGCCGGCGCGGCCGACCATCCAGCCGGCGGCAAGTGCCGCGAGCACGGCGGCGATTGCCAGCGACACAGTCTGGTTGCGGGTCATGGTGTCTCTCCTTCGATGGCGCGCACGGCGGCGGCGGCCAGCAGTTCGTCACGCAGGGCATCCACACGATCCAGGTCGGCGCCTTGCCATTGGTTGAGCGCTTCCAGCAGGGTGCCGAAGTCCACTTCGCCGACCTGGTAGCTGGCGAGTGCGGACTGGAAGGCGGCATCCGCCTGCGGTAGCAGCGTCTGTTCGGTGATCTCACGGCGGTCTTGCGCACTGCGCCATTGCGCCCAGGCTGTGGTGACTTGGCTGGCTAGCGCCTGGCGTGTCGCATCCATGCGCGCGAGTGCAGCCTGCTCGAGCAGCCGCGACTCCCGCTCCCGTTCGCGTCGGGCCGTCTGCTGGAAGGGAATTTCCACCTCCAGCATCACCTCCATGCTTTCCAGCCCGTCTTCGCGCTGCATGGCGCCGACGCCGAAGGTCACGTCGGGGTAACGGTTGCGGCGCTGCAACTCGACGTTGGTCCGCGCCGCCTGTGCACGCGCCTGTTGCGCCAGGACAGCTGGATGGGCGCTGCTGTCGAGGACGTTTAACGCGTCGCCCAGGTCACCGGAACGGATGGCCAGGACCGGCCGCTGAGCGGGAGGCGCGAGCGGGGCATCGGCGGGACGGCCAAGCAAGCCATTGAGCGCAGCCATCGCTTCACGCTTTTCGGCCAGGCGTTGGATGCGCTCGCGCTGCATGACGGTCTGCTCGACCTGGGCGCGAATGGAGTCCTGCTGGGCCGCCATGCCCAACGCGTAGCGGACCCCGGCCATCTCTTCGACCTGCCGCAGCAAGTCGAGGCGGCGGTCCAGCACCGCGATGGCCTGGTCGGCGTGCCAATAGCGCACATAGGCCGTCTCCGCCTCGGCGATCAGCTCACGAAGAACCGCGTCCCGGTCCAGGGCGACTGCCTCGGCACTCTGCCGGGCAATGGTGCGGGCCAGCCCACGCTTGCCCCAGAGCGGCACGCGCTGGCGAAGCGAGTAGTCGACCTCGCCGCCGTCGCCCGGAAGCTGCCAGGGGCGATCCGGATCGAGGTTGCGGAAGCTGATCGAGGCGCTGGGATCGGGCAGGGCACCGGCGGGTTGGATCCGGGCCCGCGCGGCCTCGGTTTCCGCCTGTAGTGCGCGCAACTCGGGGTTGTTATCACGCAGCCAGGCGTGGACGGAGGCCACGTCTTCGCCGGGCACCGACTGCGCCATGGCGGGCGCAGCCAAAGCGCAGAGCACAAGCAATGCCGCGATCAATCCAGGGGACCGAGAAGCTGGCGTGGGGGATGGAACAGACGGGGCACAGCCCCGCCGCAGAAGCGTCTTCAATGCCATGTCGAATGCCCGAATAGACCGGCGCCAAGCACCGAATCTGTGAACAGAGGGGACATGCCGCGCACGTTCGGCGCAGCCACACGCACCACCGCGCCGCACCCGTGGGCACGGCGTGGTGGTGGTTGGGCATCAAATCAGCAGGAGCTCCGCCGGATGGGCGGTGGGTCGTCGTTTGACGACGGGAAGCGGACGCTCGACAGCGCCCGCATCCATGGCGGCTGCATGGTTGGCACTCAGGACCAGCTCGGGGACCGCTGGCAATCCAAGCAGTGGCGGCACTGGCGGCACCCGGGCGGTATCGCTGCTCGACTCACCCTGGTTGCAGTGCGCGTGGCAGACCGGATCCTGCTCGGGAGGGGCGTCGTGTTCACAGGCCTGTGCCGCCGTTTCGACCACGGACGTAGTCGCCAACACAGCGTCCAGGGCTTCCACGCATCCCGGGTGTGCCGCAAACGCCAGTTGCGACCACAGCAGCGCCACTATCGCGAGAAGCGATAGACGGAAGCGCGTGCGGCGACGGAAGGCGTTCATGACTGAGGCGATTCTACGACTTTTGAGGAAGTGCTGGATTGATCTGGATCATAGGGGTCACTTGCCAGCGGACCTAGACCCGAACCCCGTCCCGCCCAGCCGCAAGGCATTGGCGACGACCGAGACCGAACTCAGGCTCATCGCCAGGGCGGCAATCATGGGGCTCAACAGCAGCCCGGTCGCGGGGTACAGCACGCCGGCAGCAATTGGCACGCCCAGCGCGTTGTAGAGGAAGGCGAACGCCAGGTTCTGCTTCATGTTGCCCACGGTGGCGCTGGAGATTGTCCGCGCCCGCGCAATCCCACGAAGGTCACCCTTGACCAGCGTGACCTGGGCACTCGACATCGCCACATCGGTGCCGGTGCCCATGGCGATGCCGATATCGGCACCCGCCAAGGCTGGTGCGTCGTTGATGCCGTCTCCGGCCATCGCCACCTTGTGGCCGTCAGCCTTGAGTCGGTTGACGAGATCGACCTTGTCCTTCGGACGCACCTCGCCGTGGACTTCATCGATCCCCAGCTGTCGCGCCACCGCATTGGCCGTCGTGACCCCGTCGCCGGTGGCCATGACGATGCGCAGGCCGGCCTCGTGCAAGGTGGCGATGGCATCGGCAGTCGAGTCCTTGATCGGATCGGCAACCGCAATAAGACCGGCAAGTGTCCCGTCGACTGCAAGGAACATCACGCTGGCGCCGTCGCGGCGCAGTTGCTCCGCGTCCTCACGCAACGGTGCCGGGTCGACCCGGAGCTCCGTCATCAGCTCGGTATTGCCGATCGCGAGACGGTGGCCTGCAGCCTCGCCGCGCACACCGATGCCGGTCGAGGACTCGAAGCTGTCCGGCGTTTCCAGTTGCAGGCCGCGGCGCCGGGCTTCCGCGACGATCGCGTCCGCGAGCGGGTGTTCGCTACCCTGGTCCAGACTGGCCGCGAGCCTGAGCACCTCTTCCTCGATGAACCCGTTTATGCCCACCGCCTGCCTGAAAGCGGGGCGACCTTCGGTCAACGTACCGGTCTTGTCGACGATGAGGGTGTCGATCCGGCGGAAGTTCTCGATTGCCTCGGCGTCGCGAAACAACACGCCTGCACTGGCGGCGCGCCCGGTGGCGACCATGATCGACATCGGGGTGGCCAGCCCGAGCGCACACGGACAGGCAATGATAAGCACCGACACGGCATTGAGTACGGCGTATGTCCAGGACGGTTCGGGGCCCAACAGCCCCCACACCAGGAAGGTCGCCACCGCGATGCCCAGCACCGCCAGCACGAACCAGAACGCGACCTTGTCGGCCATGCGCTGCATCGGCGCGCGCGAGCGCTGCGCCTGCGCGACCAGCTGGACGATCTGTGAGAGCACCGTTTCCGAGCCGATCTTCTCCGCGCGGATGACCAGGCTGCCGTTGCCGTTGAGCGTTGCACCGATCACCGAGGCGCCATTGGCCTTCTCGACTGGGACTGGCTCGCCGGTGAGCATGGACTCGTCGACATTGGAACGCCCCTCCAGCACCGTGCCATCCACCGGGACCTTTTCACCGGGGCGCACCCGCAAACGGTCACCGACGTGGACATGGCTGAGCTCGATGTCCTCCTCGGTGCCGTCATCGCGCAATCGGCGCGCGGTCTTCGGCGCCAGCCCGAGCAGCGCCTTGATCGCCGCCGAGGTCCTGGAGCGCGCGCGCAGTTCCAGCATCTGGCCCAGCAACGTCAGCGAGATGATGACCGCCGCCGCCTCGAAGTAGACACCCACGCGGCCGTGCTCCCGGAACGAGTCGGGGAACAGACCCGGCGCGAGCGTGGCCACCACGCTGTAGCCGAATGCAGCACCGACGCCGATCCCGATCAGCGTCCACATGTTGGGGCTGCGATTGCGTACGGACTGGACGCAGCGCACAAAGAAGGGCCAGCCCGCCCACAGAACGATGGGAACCGTCAGGACCAGCTCGACCCACGTCCGCACTTCGGTGGCTATCCACGCGTCGAAGTAGTGGCCGAACATCGCCAGTACCAGCACGATCAGAGTCAGCGGCAGCGTCCACCAGAAGCGCCGGGAGAAGTCGACCAGTTCGGGGTTCTCCTCATCCTCCAGACTCGGCATCTCCGGCTCCAGCGCCATGCCGCAGATGGGGCACGTCCCGGGGTGGTCCTGGCGGATCTGCGGATGCATCGGGCAGGTGTACATCGCTCCTGCAAGAGCAGGCGCCGCGTCCACGGCAGCCGCTTGCGGCGACAGGTACTTGGCGGGGGCGGCGACGAATTTCGCGCGGCAGCCGGCCGAACAGAAGTGGTACGTGTGTCCCTGATGTTCCGCGTGGTGGGGAGTACTGGAGGGGTCGACGGACATCCCGCAGACCGGGTCTACGGTCGTCCCGGAAAGCGCCGGTTGATGTTGGTGCTCGTGGTGGTGCATGCATCCTCCTCGTCAGGCTTGGCCATCAGGCCTCGAACCCGAACCGCCGATCCGTGTGTTGGGTGCGTCAGTCCACTGCCGGACTGACACGCTCCTCTTCTCAGCCGCCGTGTACCGAGAACGCCGTTGTGGTGCCGTCGGCGCCCACCAGCTCAACGGTATACCGCTGCACGCTTCCATCCGGCATCTCCATTCCGGGTGAACCGGCCGGCATGCCCGGCACGGTCAGGCCCTTCGCTGCGGGCTTGGACGCGAGAAGCCGAATCACATCTTCAGCGGGCACATGGCCCTCGACGAAATAGCCGGCGACCTCCGCGGTATGGCAGGAACCCTTTCCGAAAGGCACACCAACCCGTTCCTTGACCGCGTGGACATTCTCGGTGTCATGGACCTCCACAGGGAAGCCCGTCTTCTTCATGTGTTCCACCCATGAACCACAGCATCCACAGGTGGGGCTCTTGCTCACCACCAGCAGAGGCAGGGCATCGATGGCGTTGCTCGACTCTTGCTGCGAGGCCGGACCATCAGGAGTTGGCCACGCAAGCGCCGCCGCGAGTGCGCCGGTGACGGCTATGGCAGTCGCCGCGCCAATCCACAGCTTGGGCTTACTCATCAGTTCTAGTCCTCGGCGTTGTCGGTGTCGGCGGGTGGGTACCCAGCGCTCCGAAGAGCGGCATCGAGGCGGTCCCGGCCGACATCAGATTCAACGCTCACCCGCTTGGACGAAAGATCAGCTTCGATCCGGGCAGTCGAGTCTACGGCCAGCAGCGCCGCGGTCACGGTGCTCAGGCATCCACCGCAGCTCATCTGGGGAACGCGGAATTGCATGCGAGTCTCCTGGTACTTCTGGAACTCGCACGGTAAGGATTCCCACTGTGGCAATGTCAACCATCGCTCCGAGACCTGCGCATGGCTTCAAGGGAGGAGACGCTCCCGAATCTGAGCGAAGCGCCGATGCCGCCCCTGCGGGCCGGCTTACGGCTAGGCGGAGCCAAAACGGGGCTACTCGATTAGGGCCGGTTGATCAGGATCGGCTTGGCCAACATGGCATCCAGCAGTTTCTCGTCCGACAAGGCCGGATCGTTGAGCCCAAGCTCGTCGTATGGCGTGCCTTTCTGCCGCAGGGCATCGCGCACGCTCAGGCCCGCGGCCGCGATCAGCTCGATCAGGCGCTCGCATGTGGGCGGATCCCGCAGGTACTCGATGATCGTGGGCTCGATGCCGGCATGGCGGATCAGCGCCAGCGTGTTGCGCGAGGTGCCGCAGTTCGGGTTGTGATAGATCGTGGCGTTCACGGTCGGTTCCTCAGTTGCAGGTGGAAGTGGTCCCACAGCAGGCGGCTCGGGCAGGCCGAGCGACGTCGCTACCCGGTGTGCTCGCCGGCGATGCCGCTGCCGGCGCGATCGCCGTAACCGAAGGGGCGGTGACCGCCCCGGAGGCGTCCGCCAGCGTGGCTGCGGCCAGATCGCCCTTGCGCTCGCTGTAGCGGCTGGTCAGATACTCGCTGCGATCGCGCACCAGCAGGGTGAACTTGACCAGTTCCTCCATCACGTCGACCACCCGGTCGTAGTACGGCGACGGCTTCATCCGCCCGTCGTCGTCGAACTCCTGCCACGCCTTCGGCACCGAGGACTGGTTGGGGATGGTGACCATGCGCATCCAGCGGCCGAGCTGACGCAACGCGTTGACCACGTTGAACGACTGCGAGCCGCCGCACACCTGCATAACTGCCAGGGTCCTGCCCTGGGTGGGGCGTACGCCGGCCTGCTCCAGTGGCAGCCAGTCGATCTGGTTCTTGAACACCGCCGTCAACGTGCCGTGGCGCTCCGGGCTGACCCAGACCTGACCTTCGGACCACTGCGACCACTCGTGCAGCTGCTGCACCTTGGGGTGGTCCGCACCCACGCTGTCCACCATCGGTAGCTCGCGCGGGTCGAACACCCGGGTTTCGGCGCCGAAGTGGCGCAGCAGGCGCTCGGCTTCCAGCGCGAGCTTGCGGCTGTAGGACTGTGGGCGCAGCGAGCCGTACAGGATCAGGATCCGCGGCGGGTGCGTGGCGCCGTCCGCGCCGAGCTTGTCGTGGGCGGGGATGTCCACGGCCGCTGGAGCCAGGTTGGCCAGCTCGGGTGTTGTCATTGCGGTTGCTTCGTTCGCTTTCATTCCATTATTCTAGAAACATGGAACTCAAGAACGCAACCACCGCCTTGGCCGCCTTGGGGCAACCCACGCGGCTTTCCGTCTTTCGCCTGCTGGTTGAGGCCGGCCCGGAGGGGCGCATGCCCGGCGAGATTGCCGACGTGCTGTCGCTGCCCGGGGCGACCTTGTCGTTTCACCTCAAGGAACTCACCGCCGCCGGCCTGATCCAAAGCGAGCCCCGCGGCCGCCACATCTGCTATCGCGCCGATTTCGACGCCATGAATGACCTCATTGAGTTCCTGACGCACAACTGCTGCGGGGGCGACCAGAGTCGCTGTCTTCCTGTCTCCCGCCCCGCCCCCAAGCGTGCGAAGAAAGCGAGCAAGGTCTGAACCATGCTGCTTGCGCTGCTGATCTTCATCGCAACCATCGTCCTGGTCATCTGGCAGCCCAAAGGCCTCGGGGTCGGGTGGAGCGCCATGCTGGGTGCCGCATTGGCATTGCTGACCGGCGTCGTGGAGTTGGGGCAGATTCCCACGGTCTGGGGCTTCGTCTGGAACGCCACCTTCACCTTCGTCGCGGTGATCATCATCAGCCTGGTGCTGGATGAAGCCGGGTTCTTCGAGTGGGCGGCACTGCACGTGGCGCGCTGGGGCAAGGGCAGCGGGCGCAGGCTGTTTGTCTACCTCGTACTGCTCGGGGCAGCCGTTGCGGCGCTGTTCGCCAACGATGGCGCCGCGCTGATCCTGACGCCGATCGTGATCGCCATGCTGCTGGCGCTCAGGTTCACTCCAGCGGCGACGCTGGCGTTCGTGATGGCGGCCGGGTTCATCGCCGACACCGCCAGCCTGCCGCTGGTCGTATCCAACCTGGTCAACATCGTCTCGGCGGACTACTTCGACATCGGCTTTGCCGAATACGCCTCGGTCATGGTGCCGGTCAACCTCGTCTCCGTTGCCGCGACGCTGATCGTGCTGATGTGGTTCTTCCGCCGCGACATTCCCGGCAATTACGACGTGACCCAGTTGAAGGACCCGCGCTCGGCGATCGTCGACCGCACCACCTTCAACGCAGGCTGGGCGGTGTTGGCGCTCCTGCTGGTGGGATTCTTCGGGCTGGAGAGGATTGGCGTCCCCATCAGCGCGGTGGCCGGCGCCGGCGCGCTGGTGCTCCTTGGGGTGGCGGCGAACGGGCACGTGATCTCAACCCGCAAGGTCATCCGGGAAGCGCCGTGGCAGATCGTGGTGTTCTCGCTCGGCATGTACCTGGTGGTCTATGGCCTGCGCAACGAGGGCCTGACCGACCATCTGGCGAAATTGCTGGACGTTTTTGCCGGCTACGGCCTCTGGGGAGCGACACTCGGGACCGGCCTGCTGACAGCATTCCTGTCATCGGTCATGAACAACATGCCCACGGTGCTGGTTGGCGCGCTGTCCATCGACGCCAGTCAGGCCGACGGCGCGGTGCGCGAGGCGATGATCTACGCCAACGTCATCGGTAGCGATCTGGGTCCGAAATTCACCCCGATCGGGAGTCTGGCCACGTTGCTGTGGTTGCACGTGCTGGCACGCAAGAACATCAAGATCACTTGGGGCTATTACTTCAGGGTTGGTGTCGTGCTGACGCTCCCGGTGCTGCTCGTAACCCTGGCGGCGTTGGTGATACGGCTGAGTCTTGCGTGATGGCGCGACCGCTGCGATTTCCCAGCCGCACGACAGGTCGTTTGCTCCGCTCTGACCTGAGGCGTTCGTCATGAAGAACCGTTACTACGTGTTGTTCCTATGCACAGCCAATTCCGCTCGCAGTCTCATGGGTGAAGCGCTAGTCAACGCCATGGCGGTAGAGCGCCTGCGTGCCTTTAGCGCCGGCAGCCACCCGGCGGGCCAGGTGCATCCGGTAACGGCACAGGTGCTTGAGCGCGCGGGGTTGCCGACCACGAATCTGCGCAGCAAGAGCTGGGAAGAATTCGCCCATTCCAGCGCCCGGAAGATGGACTTGATCATTACCGTCTGCGACCAGGCCGCGGGTGAGGCCTGTCCCACGTGGCCGGGGCACCCGGTACGTGTGCACTGGAGCATTCCCGACCCCGCGAGGGTGGACGGCACGCCTGAGCAAATCCAGGAAGCGTTCACGGCCGCGCTTAAGACGCTGCAACAGCGCATCTCCCAACTGCTGGCCCTGCCTCTTGAGACTTTGGACAGCGTGGCAGCAAAGAGCTGCATCGAGCAGCTTGGACAGAAGCGCGAGCCATCTACCAATCCACTCCCTTGCCCCTGAGACCGCGTGGTCGAGGCCGACGACGATGAGCGAGTCATCTCATCAACGCCAGCAAGGGCTGGTACGCGGCTGAAGCCCCAACTGCTAAACCCGTGAGGCGTCGATCATGAAAGACCGCTACAACGTGTTGTTCATCTGCACCGGCAACTCCGCCCGCAGCCTGATGGCCGAAGCGCTGGCCAACGCCTTGGGGCGTGAGCGGCTGCAGGCGTTCAGCGCTGGCAGCCATCCGGAAGGTCAGGCACACCCCCTGACGCTGCAGGTGCTCGAAAACGCTGGGCTGGCGACCGCAAACCTTCGCAGCAAGAGCTGGGATGAGTTCGCCGGCGCCGGCGCCCCTGAAATGGACCTGATCATCACCGTCTGCGATCGCGCGGCTGGCGAGACCTGCCCGACCTGGCCCGGACACCCGGTCACCGCTCATTGGAGCATCCCGGATCCGGCCGCCGCGACCGGCACGTCCGAGCAGATCCGCAAGGCTTTCAGCCTCGCGCTGCAGATGCTGCAGCAGCGTATTTCCCTGCTGCTGGCGTTACGCCCCGAAGCCTGGGATCGCTTGTCGATGAAGACCCGGGTGGAGCAGATCGACCAAACCCCTTCCGCTACGTAACGCCACCGCACACCACACCTTTTGGGAGATCGAGCACATGACCATTCGCGTTGGCATCAACGGCTTCGGCCGCATGGGTCGTCTCACCCTGCGCGCCGCGTGGAATGAGCCGGACATCGAGTTCGTCCAGATCAATGACCCGGCCGGCGAGCCGGCTACCCTCGCGCACCTGCTGAACTTCGACTCGGTGCACGGCCGCTGGGACCGGACGATTGAAGCCGAGGGCGATGCGCTCGTGATCGAGGGCCGACGCATTCCGTTGACGCACAATAAGGAGCTGGCCGCCACCGATTGGTCCAGCTGCGACGTGGTGATCGAAGCCTCGGGCAAGTTCCGCAAGCCGGACGTGCTGCAGCCATATCTCGACCAGGGCGTGAAGCGCGTGGTGGTGACCGCGCCGATCAAGGCGGCCGGGACGCTCGACATCGTCATGGGCGTCAACCAGGATCGGTTCGATCCGAGCAAGCACCGCATCGTCTCGGCCGCCTCGTGCACGACCAATTGCCTGGCGCCGGTGGTCAAGGTGATTCATGAGGGCCTCGGTATCCGCCACGGCAGCCTGACCACGATCCACAGCCTGACCAATACCCAGACCATCGTCGACGCGCCGCACAAGGATCTGCGCCGGGCGCGCTCGTGCGGGGCGAGCTTGATCCCAACCTCCACCGGTTCGGCCACTGCGATCGCGGAGATCTTCCCCGAGCTGAAGGGACGGCTCGATGGCCACGCGGTGCGCGTGCCGCTGACGAACGCCTCGCTGACCGACTGCGTGTTCGAGGTCGAACGCCCGACCACCGTCGAGGAAGTGAACGCAATGCTGAAGGCGGCCGCGGAAGGCGAACTGGCCGGCATCCTCGGTTTTGAAACGCGGCCGCTGGTCTCGATTGACTATCAGACGGACCCGCGCTCCAGCACCATTGACGCGCTGTCCACGCTCGTCGTCAACGGTACCCAGGTCAAGATCTACGCCTGGTACGACAACGAGTGGGGCTACGTGAACCGCACCGCCGAACTGGTGCGATTGGTCGGCGGCGCGGATCGGTGACCATGCTCGCGCGCCTCTCCCCGGATGTGCGCCAGTACCTGCTGATCACCGGCAACTACTGGGCATTCACCCTGACCGACGGCGCCTTGCGCATGCTGGTGGTGCTGCATTTCCACCAGCTTGGCTACAGTCCGCTGCAGGTAGCGATGCTGTTCCTGTTCTACGAGATCTTCGGGGTGATCACCAATCTCGTTGGCGGCTGGCTCGGTGCGCACGTCGGGCTCAACCGCACCATGAACATCGGCCTGGCCCTGCAGGTGCTGGCCTTGTCGATGCTGCTGGTGCCGACCGCATGGCTGCTGGTGCCGTGGGTAATGGCCGCGCAGGCACTGTCGGGCATCGCCAAGGACCTCAACAAGATGAGCGCCAAGAGCAGCATCAAGCTGCTGGTGCCCAACGATCAACAAGGGGCACTGTACCGCTGGGTCGCTGCGCTGACCGGCTCGAAAAACGCGCTCAAGGGCGTGGGCTTCTTCCTGGGCGGTGCGCTGCTTACCGCCGTCGGCTTCGCGCCGGCGATCGCGATCATGGCAGCCGGTCTGGCGGTGGTATGGCTGCTGAGCCTGGTGCTGCTCAAGCGCGACCTGGGCAAGGCGAAAGCCAAGCCGAAGTTCCGCGACATCTTCTCCAAGAGCCGCGCGATCAACCAGCTGTCGGCCGCGCGCATGTTCCTGTTCGGCGCCCGCGATGTCTGGTTCGTGGTCGCTCTGCCGGTGTTCCTGGCTACGTCCTTGGGTTGGGATTTCTGGCAGGTCGGCGGCTTTCTCGCGGCTTGGGTGATCGGCTATGGCGTGGTGCAGTCGCTGGCGCCGTACGTGACTGGCCGCCGAAGCGGCAAGGTGCCCGATGGCCGCTCCGCGCTGGGTTGGGCGAGCGTGCTCGCGCTGGTGCCCGCCGCGATGGCCATGCTGTTGATCCAGGGGCATTCGCCGCAACTGGTGCTGATCGCGGGACTGACCGTGTTCGGTGTGCTGTTCGCGATCAACTCCTCGCTGCACAGCTATCTCATTGTCAGCTACGCCGCCGAGGACGGCGTCTCGCTCGATGTCGGCTTCTACTACATGGCCAACGCCATGGGCCGGCTGCTGGGCACGGTGTTGTCGGGCTGGGTTTTCCAGCGCTTTGGATTAGCTGCCTGCCTGGCGGTGTCCGCCGGACTCGTCGCGATCGCGGCCTTGGCCTCGATCTCATTGCCTCGACATGACCGCGAAGGCGTATTCCCGCCGAGGGACACAGCTTAGGCTCAGCGCATGTTCGCCCAAATACCGACGTAGGCTCCCTGTGCGCGACCGCTATACCCCATTGACCGCTCGCGCTCAGAAGCGGAGGCGCGGCCGATCGACTCCGGCATCGCGTGCCCGCACGAGCGTGAAAAGCGCCGCGGTGACGAGTCTGTTTGACGGAGCTGACCTCAAGTCAAGCGGTCCAACAGACCCTCCAACGAACCGAGATCGCCGCCGCCGTTTCGCCGATCAAGGTGGAGGGCGTGCAATCCTGCCAAGCGTGGCCCCTCGACATCGGCTTGATAGTTGTCCCCGACCATCAGCACCGCGGCCGGCTCGAAGCCCAGGCGCAGGGTGGCCATGGCATATATCTCTGGATCCGGCTTTATCGCACCGACCTCGCAACTCCAGATCGCAGCATCGAACATTCCTTCGAGTAGATGAACGACAGGCAGCACGTACGGCAAGGCGAGATTGGAGCAAAGCCCAACGCGGTACCCGCGTGCACGCAGGGTGCGTAACACCTCGGGAACCTCGGGGTACAGCCTAAGGCTGCGGATCTCTTCGTCCAGGTCCAGCTCCAACCGACACTGTTGAATCTCCGATAGCTCCACCCCGTAGAACCCGGCAGCCTCGGTAAGCCCAAGTGCCCGACACATGATGTCGCGAGCGCTTTGCTCCTTGCTAATGGGCTGTCGTTCTAGCGCGACCTTGAGCAGCTGCCGATAGGGGCTCTTAGGATTCTGGATATGCACTAGCGTTCCGTACACATCGAACAGTACGGCGCGGATCCGTGTCTGCAGCGGATCAAGTGAATTCACGAAACCTCTCCATTGCTGACCATCTCCATCTTGCCTGGAGTTCCGCAGTGGGGACTCGCCACCACTCAAAGGCTGCCACGAGACTGATCGCTGCTTGCCGCACTGACCAGTTTGTTTGGCGCAGCCGTCCAGCTCGTCTGGTGACGGTGTCCACATCCGCTGGCGGCCCTGATCATTTTATTTGGTGTAGGCGATCAGATGACTGCGGGTTGGCAGTAACTTAGGTCACCGCTGTGTACGTTCACGCAGAGCCGCCCTACGCGGAGCCCAACGCGGGATGAGTCTTGGCGTGCAGCTCCGATCACGGAGACCGTTATCGGCTCCCGGTAGACCGAGCCGTCCGGGTGCAGTCGCTAGAGTAGGCGGCTGCTGGTCAGCAGCCAGGAAGCGTTGGGCGGCAAACCGCCGAACGCCCTATCGCACCTGTTGCAAGTCGGCTATGCCAAGTGCGCGTTGAGCGGGGGCAGCAGGGTCACACGTGGTAAGTTGAGGTCGAAGCTGGCGACGCAGTGCTGGGCTGCTCGTGTGCGTTGACCAAGGCCCGCGCGAGCATCCCGGCCCCGCCCCAGACCAGCTGAAATGTGAACGCGTGGGGCGTGGTCTTGGTCTGGCTCCAAGCCGTCTCATTGGCGACCTGTTCCTGGGTAATGGCGTCGTTGATGAGAAGCAGCTTCAGGAAATCTCGACGCGGCTGCTCCAGTCGCTCGGGATGCTCTAGAAAGGGGTGGGGCCGTCGCCCCAACAACCGATGAATTACTGGCTAACGCCGGCAACTTGGCGAGACAGAAATGGGATGAACTGCTTTCGCCCAAGCTGCTGCGTGAGGCTTACGCGAGCTCCAACCTCGATCTCGACGAGGCGCGCGTCTGGCTTGCTCAACTGGCCCCTTGTCTGAAGACGACCGCTTCTCCCGAGCGCGTTCTGCCTAATGCCGGCTCTGCGGTGAAAGCGACCGCCCCGCAGCAGGGCGGTTAGGGATGTTTATCGGGGGTAGGGAAGGGCCGCTTGCGACCCGGGGAGCATCTTCGGTATCGGTCGCGCTGGCATCTTGAGGATCTCAAGAATGTCATCATCTGGATAGCCGGGAAGGCGGTGGGCGCATCCCAAGCGCGAGCACTACCGGGGAGCATCCGGTCCGGTCCCTGGACCGCCCTGTAGCATCAATGAGTCTAGAGATCCGCTGGGGGAGGCGATGAATCAAGGCGAAAGGGCAACTCAAGAACAAGTGCAGGCGGCGCAGTATCAGTTGGGGCTAGTTCTCGGCTTCTTTCCACGCGTTGATGCGCTACTTGCCGCACTACTTGGATTGAACGTCGCGATGCTTGGCGTTGCATTTGCTCGGGCGCCAGCGGTGGGGCAGTTCACAAGCCAACAGGTGGTGATAGCTTTGATCTATCTCGCCCTGACGGCCATGAGCTTGAGATGTCTCTATCGGGGCTCCTTTCCAGACACCGACGGAGGTGTCGGGTCCCTCGTGTATTTCGGGGAGATCGCCAAGCTCCATCCTGCCGATTATGTGGAGCGATTTGGAAAGCAAACCGAGGCCGAGCTCAGCCGTGCTCTCCTACATCAAGCGTGGCGAAACTCCTGCATCTTGAGCAACAAATTCCAGTCGCTGAAAATTGCCTACCGTTGGCTACTCGCATCGGTCGTTCCATGGGCCGTGGCGCTTCTGGCATTTCCGCCAGTCAAGGGGGCTTGAAATGGCGCTGTTGGATGAACTGCGCCGCAATACCAATGCAATTGTCGATGAAGCCTGGGGCATTCGGGACGGCACTGTAGTTCCCACCACAGACACGGTCGCTCTTGCCGGAGGTGGCGTGAAGCTTGAGGCGGTGATGCTCTACGCAGACTTGGCCGAATCGACAAAGCTCGCAATGAGTTTCGATAGTCGCGTGGCTGCGAAGATCGTAAAAGCCTTTCTGGGTGGCTGCTGTCGGCTCATTCGCGCCCATAGTGGGCATATCCGGAGTTTCGATGGCGATCGGGTCATGGGAGTCTTCATTGAAGGCCCGAGGCACACCAATGCGGCGACTTGTGGATTGAAGATCAACTGGCTTGTTAAGAAGCTGCTCCGGCCGGTTTTCCACGCGAAGTACCCGGCGTTAGCTGCAGGGGGTTTCGAAATCAATCATGGGGTCGGCATTGATAGGAGCGAAGTGCTTGTCGTGCGTTCCGGAATTCGCTCGCACAACGACTTGGTTTGGATAGGCAGAGCGCCTAACATTGCAGCCAAATTGGCAAATGTGCGAGACCGTCATCAGACAATCATGACGAAGGACGTTTTTGACATCGTCCTTGATGATGCGAAGTACGGAGGCGTACAGCGTGAACTAATGTGGGAAGCCCGCACGTGGAATGAAGCTCCGGCGAACGACCTAAAAGACGTGTATAGTTCCGGATGGTGGTGGGAGCCTTGAGTACTTTTGTATGCTCAGGTTCGCAGATCGGGTTGCAGCGAGTAGGGCGCGGTGAAATTGCGCGGCGTGGGTATCCGGATTTGATCAGAGTTGGCCCACTACCCTTCCGGCTGGTTTGCCCTGCAAAAATTGTGCGATCGAAGGGTGCGGCAGCAAAGCGGACTAGGATGCGAACAAGAGGATTAGATGGATTTATCGAGGGTAGGGCGGATGTCCGCTTTCGGCGTATGCGGTCCTCGATCTGGCGTGAGCAATATCCTCCACACAGCAGACCAGACAACTCCCCCGAGTGGCGGTTCTCGTAGAACGGTAGAAATGTCGTGCACTGAATGGTGCATCAAGAATCCCCGAGCCCGTGAAGCAAACACAGCAATGTTGCTCAGCTAAGCTATTTGTAGCTGTACATCCGGCCTCGCAATTCGCGCCATACCAGTTGTGGCGCCAGTTGGTCAGTGCCCTTAACAGGCATAGCTTTACAACCACTTGACTCGCTTGCCCACCTAAGCTGTGGTCGGCTACCCGTAGCGCACTGAAATACGATGAGGATAAAGAAAATGGCAACTTCAAGAGTACAATGCTATTGTCGCGCAGCGAGTACGGTGGACTTGTGAGCGCAAAATTGACCCAGTAGCCAGGAAGCGACTCTATGAGTGGAAACGTCATCGACTTGTCGGCGCATGTTGATGCCGCTTCGATTGAGGTTTCGAGACGAGACTGGGACACCGCCACGACGGCATTGTCAGGTAAGAGCCCCCTTAAGGCGATCGCCTCACGCGTGCTCCTAGATATAGACTACTTTCGTGTCCAAGCTCTCAATGGACGTCACGTCGGCCTTATGCGGCCTATAGTGCAGATTGAAGAGACGAATGAAATCGTCATTGCGCTCGCTATCAACGCATTTAAAGTGGACCAACGCCCCTATCAGGTCCTTCGCTTTACGTACGAACCAGTAAGAGATGAACTGCCTAGCAAGATGGCCCCTCGAGACGTTGGCGATCACTTTGACCGCCTCTTCCCGGACAGGTTCGTCTACCAGCACACGTCAACCATTGCCACCCTGTGTAAGGTGCCTATCCTCGCGTTCGGGCGGCACTTTGACGGCCGCGTGACCGAGGCATCGGCTCAGGCAAATGGCTGGGCAGCCAGACTGTTCGCTCGCTATCCAACGCCAGGGAAGTGCGTGCAACTGGTTGTTGAGTACGAAGCTAGGCGCCTTCATGAGCTAGACGCGGCGATTAAGGGTCTAGATCCTAGTCGTCGATAAGAACGAGTCCCCGTGGAGCCTGACAACCACAGAATTTCTCTCCACATGCTTAATGGTGGTGTCAATGATTAAGCTATGGCACGGTTCCGCCACCTCGAACATCGGCACGTTTCGCCCTGGAGTTCATCTTGGATCCGAAATCCAGGCGCTGATGATTATTGTCGCCTCCGAGGTGCTCGACGGAAGGACCGGGACGCCCACGCTCTACTCCTGCGACTTACATGCAGAGCCAGAGGAGATTTGCACCCTCCCTGACTGGCGCACGCCGTACATTCAAGGGGCACTCTACGCATACATGCAACTGCATGGCGAGACTGAGAGATTCTCGCGGCAGTTCCTAAGCGAGCTGAATAAATTGGGACGCTCTGAGTCCGAAGCCCTCAGTTTGAGATGGCTTGTGGAAGAGATGACACCACGCGGGCACGTCGCTCTTAAGTATCCGAACCGTGTGGAGTACAAACCTGACGAAAGTTACAGCGTCATAGACGTAGGACGCCTCAAATTAGTCCATCAAACTTGCCCTATTGAGGCCGAGATTCGGGACAAGCTTCTTAACGTCGCCAAGAGCGATACCGGCTACGACGAGGCTGAATGGGGAAAGATCTTGAAGCGCTTAGGACGAACGATTTGAGCGGCGGCCGGGTGTGGATGGAATATTGTTGGCATTCCTGTGCCCACATTAGTTTTTTTTGTAAGCACTCGCTGTGCGTCGCAGCGTTGCAACGCGTCAGGCTACGGCCGCGTTGTGGGTTCCAATAACGGTCCGAATTTGGCCGACGCGATTGCATTCAAAGCTTACTAGACTCTATGGAGGTCGCCTCTGTGGACCCGGGCTTGTGCAACGGAGCGTCAGAGTTATCTGATTAGATGGATCTATCGAGGGTATGGAAGATGTACTTCCGGCCCTCTGCTTACATTTTTGGAGGCGCCTGCTCAGCGGTTCTGCAGCATTTCTAGTGCGTCGTCAAGTGCGGTGATTGCTTCGACTATTGTGCGCACAGTGGCGCGGTCAAACTCATGGTCACGCTGGGCGTCGTGCACGCCGCTGTTGAGGTAAGACCACTCGATGCTAGCGCCACTGATATTGAGCAAGGCATCGAGCGCGGCGACCGCCTCGGGCGCACCGACATACTGTGCCGCGATTCGATTGACCGCCGATCGCAATTTGCTGCACTTGTTGTTCAACTCCCATGGCGACCGGGGCCCACCCAGCTTGATGTCGATCCGACCATCCGCCCGCCGGCCCAGCCAAGTCCAAAGGCGGTCAGTCAAGCTCTCCAGTGCCGGTCGGGCTTGGCGCAGTGCCTCGCGCTTCTCGTCGGCCGCCAATGCCTGTTGGGCCAGCAGAACGTAGTTCTTCGTCGGCGGGTCGCTGTCGACGCGCAGTTCGTGCTCTCCCTGATGCGGGAGGAACTTGTAGCGTTTGATGGCTGCGGCGCGCCGCACGCCCAACTCCTGCTGGATACGGTGCAGGAATTCCTCGGCGTGCGAGGTGAGGATGATTTGCTTGTCGTCGAGCAAACCGTCCTCGAAGAATGTGCGCCAGATACCATCACGATGGTCGTCGTCGATCGCGTTGACAACGTCATCGAAGATGACGACTGGACAGCCCTGCTCGATGTTCTTGGCGAGCAAAATCGCCAGACCTAGGCACTTGATGTGCCCTTCGCTGAAGACGATCAGAGCGTCGTAGCGCACGCCTGGCTCGGCGGCGAACTCTACCTCGATCTTGCCGTTCTCTGCGACCGGCAGCCACAGTGAGTGCAGAAGATCGCCCGCTGGATCGGCCCGGTTAAACGCGTTGTACAAATGACGGGCCTGTTCGCCCAGCCCCTGCAGCAGTACACCCGGCAGAGCGGCCAGGTAGGCTTGGATCTCGGGCAGAAAACCGTCGTAGGCCGCCTTGATTCGCTGATGGTGGGCCACCTCCGGCACTTCGGCCGCGACGGCTTTGATCAGGTCGTGGTTCGCATCGTCGAACTGAGCCACCATCTGATGGGCGGCAGTCAGGTCCTGATCAGCCGTAGCGCGCATGGTCCGCAACCGTTCAATTTCCAGCTGGTGCTGCTGCAGTCGATTCCGCTCCTGAGCCAACTCGCCGCGCGTCGCATGCACGTCACGAGCCAGCGCATCGAAACCTTCGATGGTCTCGGCGATACGCAGAACGGCGTGCCATGCGCGCCGGTCCCCATCGACCCACTCGCCGAGCCAGTTGCCCGCTGCGGTGGGATGGAGGAGCGGCAGCTCAGCGGCCTGCAGTTCGGCAGGACAGGCGATTGCAGCCGCCGCCAGCACGCGGCGCATCTCGTCCCACAACTCTCGGACCGCCTCGCTCAACTGCGTCCGAAGCCCGTTCTCCTGCTGTTGGAGTGCAGCCAGTTGCGCGAGCTCGTCCAGGCCCGTGCGCGCCCTGTCGAACGGGTTCTGCGTCACAGCGGCCAGTCCGGTTCCACAGGCGGGACAAGCAGTCGCTCCGTCGGCCAGGCCCAGCACTGCCTCGTAGAGCTTCGCATACGACACCTCGCCGGCGCGGGCGGCTAGTTGCGCGGAGGACTCCTGCCACTGTCCCTGGACGCGGTAGGCCTCCGCCAGCAACGTCTGTAGTCGGGCTTGGGTCACTTCGTGAAGAGCGGGCGGGTTAGCGTCCAGCTGTGCCTGGACATACGGCAGCCGACCCTGTTGCTGCGGCGTACCGAGCAGCCAGTCCACGCAGGCCTGGTATGTCGCGCCAGGCGATATAAGCTGCGCCAGTGCTCGCTCTTGCTCCTCGACCGCTGCGATCTTCTGTGGGTGGACTGCGATCGTCTGCTCGGAGTTCGCCAGCTGAAGGCGACGCTGCGCCAGATGCGCCGCCTGCACGCCGGCAAGCATCAGATCCTGATCGAGCGATGGATTGAAGCCGCGCACGAACTCGCTGAATTGGTCAACGCCGAACAGGGTGGCGATGAGTTGACGCTGATCGCCCGGTGTCCGCGCGGCGATGCGGGCGAAGTCGTCTAGGCGGTTCTTCTCGATGAAGCAGAAGCGGTACTCGGCTTCGTCGGGCTCGACGACCAACACCTCATCAGCGGCTTTGGACGACAATATCGGAGCGGAGTGGCGGCGCAAGCGCACGTTGTTGCAGTAAGTCCGCTGGTCGACCCGCTTGACCTGTGCTTCGCTGATTGAGCCGAGCATAGCCATTTCCAAGGCCTCGCAGAAGCTGCTCTTTCCGGTGCCGTTGGCACCGTAGACCAGGGTGATGTCATGGCTGAGGTCGAACGTCTCCTGTCGCATGAAACCGCGAAACGGACCGACTTCGAGTTGGTGCAGTCTCCCGAGCACAGGCCGGTTCTCGGGGCCGAGCGCATCCCCGTCGTAGGCGACAGGCATCTGCGACAGATGCCTGATGGCCAATGGCGCCAGGCGCGTGGATCGCCCGCGGCGGACAGCACCGACTTCGGCCAGTGGCTGCAAATGATCGAGCACTAGGTGTGCAAGCCGGCGCACATCATCGTGAACGGGCCGCTGCGCCAAGTACGCCAGGAAGCGGTGATACTCCGAATAAATGCTTGCCATGTAGCCCCCTCTACACAGAAGACGCGCTGACTATCGTCCTTGAGCCTATCGATCGCAGCCCGCAATCGGCTTACGAAGACTCCTCGCTTCCGATGCTCGGGTCCGCAGGCTGAATGATCCGGTGAAGACTATCGTCCCTCCACACCCATCTGCGCTCTTCAGGCCAGGAAAGTGCGGAAAGAAGGAGTCTCTCAGTGAATGTCCTGATCCTTGTCAGGTCAACGCTCATGAGGCCGCCATCGGAAGTATCGGCGGCATGGAACAGTCCATTTCTGAACTCACTTGCTCTCTTCATCCCCTCAACAAAGCCTTCGGCTGTCCACAGATCTGATGTTTTGACCGAGTACAACTTGACTGCCATATCGATTCTGGATGCAAGCGACGCCCGGCGAATCTCGGGAATCTTGTCACTCATTTGCTTGGCGGCTTCGGAGGAAATGAGCCCTTGCTTCGTGAGTTCGACAAATGTCGCTCGTAATGACTTCTGAACCTTCTTCCAGGCGGAGGAGCTTATTGGCGCGCCTTGCGAATCCTTGGAAACGGCATTGACAATAGTTTCCATCGCAGAAAAGGCCATGAAGTATCCTGTTTCCAAAAAGCTAACGTAGGAATGCGTGAGAAACCCTATTCCTCGATCAAGCGACTTGGACTCAGGATGCGTTCTTAACGCCTGGACGAGTTTCGAGAGTCCGCCATTCTGAAGATTGGTGGAGTGGATAAGCTCGTTATCCTTATGCCTCGCCCGACTCTTGTGCCACTTTCGCCTATAGATCGCGCGCTCAAATCGGTCGCTCTCAGACTCCCGCAAAAGGTACTCGATCTCGTACGCGTCAACAGGTTGCCTATAGCAGAGCGAGAGCGCGGCACAAATCGTGAGGATTTCTTCCTGCAGACGGTCGTGCAGTGACCTCAGCGTTTCACCAGCTCGGATTTCGACCATGCCGGACAGTCGAGCTCGCTCGACCCGATGCACAACTTTGTCTCCGAATGCAGCGCCATCTAGGTAATCATAGGAAGCCATCGCCTCAATCTGCCCGAGACTTGTTTCCACTAAGATCGCCCCTTCTTCACCGCGTTTGGTAGTGATGTCTCCGTTGTAGTGAAACTCAACCGAGCCGTAGCTTTTGAGGATGCCGCTCGGCTGGAGCCCAACTGAGAAGTGAACCTGGATAGGGCGGTTCGCAGCTTCGCGATCGATGCCTACTTCAATGGCGCTGACCTCCAGCGTCATGCTCGTCAGGCTTGACTGCCATCCTGCGATCCCAAGCAGGTTAATGGAGTCCTCCCCCTTATTCATTGGGTGAAGCTTCAGCAGGTTGACATCGATGGCTCTGGTTGCAGAGTAAGCTTCTTTACGTTCAGTTTCGTCTCCGAGAAACAATATCTCAACGTCGAGTGAGGTTGGATCATGCTTTTCGTAGCGCACGGAGAGGGCTGATTTCAGCGCGATGGGACTATCCGGCTGGAGTGCATAATGTCCTTGAATGTGAACGCTTCCGTCTTTGCTCATGGTCTTCCATGGATTATTGAAGAGGGTTGTTGTGCCCCGAGTTTGGTTTGCGAGCTGGATGACAGCGGTCCGAGACCCATAGGTTCCCGATGGCGCTATTTAAGAAGACGGCCAGCCGGATTGTCCTCTACGGCACCTGCTTGAAAGTACCCAATCACGCTCGCCACGGAACGATGCTCGGTCATCGCCATCACCGATGGCAGCGGAACCCCCTGTTTGCCGGCCTCGGTCACGAACCCCGATCTCAGACTGTGCGCCCCAAAGTCCCCCTCAAGACCCGCTAGCCGAGCCCGGCGCTTCACAATGGTCGCTACTGAGCCCGGGAGGAGGGCAGGGCCGACCCGGTTCTTCCAGATCCGCCGAAAGATCGCCCCGTCCTCGATTCCTGCGGCCTCGAGCCACGCCGCCAACGCCTCGGCGCTGCGCCCCAGGATCGGCTTGTCAGGTGTTGAGTCCGCCGTTACTCCCGCCTGCTGCGTCTTTGAGTATTCCAGACGGTAGATGTAGCTGCCTTCACCCGCCTTGCGCAGATCGCGCATGTCGGCCGCAGCGATCTCGCTGCGGCGGCGTCCGCCACTGGCGAATCCAAAGCAGAGTAGGGCGCGGTCACGGAGGCCTTCTAGGCTGTCGTCGCAGGTCGCCAACATGGCTTCGAGCTCAGCGCGGGTGATCGCAGTCTTCTTAGTTGCTCGCTCGCCGCGCTTGACCGCAGCACGGCGGGCCCGACTGAGCAGCAACCTGACGCTAGGCAACTCACAAGGGTTGTCTAGGCGCTTGAGCTTATGGGCCGTGGAGAGCACGGCTACGCGCTGGGTCACGGTAGACAGCTTGAGCGCGCCGATCTTGGCCTTGAGACCAGCTTCCACCAGTGCTTGATCCAGCGCCGGCGGCAGCTCGCTGACCAGGCCGGTCTTGTGCTTGCGCTGGATGTGATCGACAAGGAACTGAATCACCACGGCTTCGCTGACGGGTAGCGTCAATTCGACCCCGTAGCGGCCCTGGTGCCAGCCAGCCCAGTAGCGCAGGGCCGTCGCGTAGCTGCGGGTGGTGTTTTCGGCAGCAGCTTCGGCCAGCAGCTCGCGTACCGCATTGGCGGCGTTCTGGGCCAATTGTTCTGGCAGGACCAGGCTGGTGGTCGTAGCTGCGTTGGCCGGAAGTGTGGTATTTCGTTTCATACTATGTAATGTAAGTTATGAAACAGCGCGTGTACTAGTGATAATCATCACTTATCGCCAGTACGTCAACTGCAGGGCAGGGCGGTCAGAAGGAGACCCGGGAATGGCTCGAGGGATCAGCGAAAAAGACGTTCATTCCGCGGCTGACGCGCTCGTCGCTTCGGGTGAACGTCCCACTGTGGAACGCATCCGTGCGCACTTGGGCACAGGGTCTCCGAACACCGTAGTCCGTTGGCTGGACACGTGGTGGAAAGCCTTGGGATCGCGCCTCCAAGATCATGAACTGCGTCTGGACCTTCCGGCCGCGCCTGAAGCAGTTGCGGCGTTGGCGGGCAGGTGGTGGGCGCTATCGCTCGAGCATGCGCAAATCGCAGCTGAGGCCGCGCTCGCTGCTCAGCGTGAGGTCTTGGAAGCAGATCGCGCGACGCTGCAGCAGGAGCGGGATACCTTCGCGGAAGAAGCGGTCTCCCTGCGTTCGCAGCGGGCTGACGCCTTGCAAGCGCGCAACGTGTCGATCGCACGGGCGTCCGAGCTGGAGCGGCAGGTCGGCCAGCTGGAAGTCCAGATCGAGACACTGAAAGGACAACTGGAAGCAGCCGTCGCGAGGGCACGCAGTGCCGAAGACGAGCGACGCACCGCGGAAGTTCGGGCCCAGACACTCCACGAACAGATGTCGTCCGAGCGGGATAGCCTCACCCGTCATGTCCAGGCAGTGGAAGATCGCGCACATCGGGAGGTGGATGGGGCGCGACAGGAGGCTCGGGAGTTAAAACGACAACTCGCCGTAGAGCTTCGGGAGAGAGCTGCCTCGCAGGCTGACCATCGACAACAGCTGGATAAGCTCCACGCCGAGGCGACCGACGCAAGACGTGACGCAGCAGCCCAGCGAGCCAAGGCCGAGGCGCTGGAAGCACAGCTTGTACACCTCCGGGACCTGCCGGCAGCGCTGGAATCAGCGATGAAGCGAGCGAAGGCCACGCCGCGTAAAGCCTCTAGAACAGCGCCCGCTCGAACAAGAAGCGCCAAGTCGCCTTCGAAAACGGGGTGACTGCCCCCGCGGACTAGCCTAGCCTTGCGCGCTCGTTCGATGCGTTTTTCGCTCCTAGAGCAACTCCGATCTCGCTGCGTGAGACCGCGGAACTGCAAGCTCACTTCGGACCTGATGAGTCGGAGCTCAAGGAGAACGGAATGACGATGCCGGATGAACGTACCCGAGCCCTCGTCTGGGCGGGGGGCTTTCTTATCGAAGTGGCTCGTGACCGGTCGCTTCCGGTCGCTCTGCGCCGGCGGGCTGTGTCGATCGCTAGGCACTTTCCGACAATCGAGCAGCTCGGGGGAATGTCTGACGCCTCATATCCGACAAGGATGGGGCCTCACTTAGTGGATCCGGCTTCCTACCCGGAGTGGGCCGCTAGCTGTTCTCAAGGCCCTCTGACGTATGACATCCGGCTGGGGTGGCCCGAGTAGGCCCCACCGATGCGTCATGCAGTGAGCGGACCCCAGCACCGATCCGGAGCAGACACCATGATGAACCGATCAGCGGAAGTCGCGCAGAGCAGCCCCCACCCGGTGCTTGCATTGGATCTGGAAGGGACTTTGATTTCGAACGCAGTCAGTCAAATTCCCCGTCCCGGCTTGACCGACTTCCTCACGGAATGTCGTGCGCTATTTCCCCGAATTGTGATATTCACGACCGTTCGCGAGCCTCTGTTCCGACACATCGCTCGCGGGCTTCTCAATGAATGTTTTGTTCCAGCCTGGTTCGCTGATCTGGAGTATGTTGACTGGAGTGGCCCTGCCAAGGACCTTCGCGTCATCCCGCGCGTGCAATGGCCGCTTGTTCTTCTTGTAGATGACTGCCAAGCGTATGTTCATCCTGGCCAGGAAGAACATTGGGTGCCCATCGAGCAGTTCTGTTCACCGTATCGAGACACGGATAGAGGGTCGGCAGGGATTCATGTAAAAAACA